>JAFQPM010000006.1 GCA_017411745.1 Clostridia bacterium
TCTTCCGTTCTTATGAACTGTGAATGACCGCAAAAGGTAATAATCATAGAAAATACCTCTTTATGTAGGTGTACCTACATAGTATATCACACTTTTGTGAAAAAATCAATAGTATGTAGGTACACCTTCTTATAATTTTTCTTATTTATTGATAAAATATATATGTAGGCAAAACTACGGAGATAAATCTACTTACGGGAGGTGTTTGCGTGACTGTAAATGACGCTGTTGCGAGAAGAATTACAAAGCTCTTACAGGAAAAAGATATGACACAATATCGTTTAGAGCTTGACTCCGGCATACAACACGGAAGTATGCAGTGCATAATGAACGGACGAAACAAAACTGTTACGTTAAGCACCGTGATTATGCTTGCTCGCGGCTTTAACATTTCGCTGACGGAATTTTTAGACGATGATCTGTTCCGCAGTGAAGATTTAGAGGTGGAATAAAGGCTATCTGTTCGTAGATAGCTTTTATTTTTTTGTCTGCTCGTTTTCTTCCTTTTTATATTCATAGTCTTTGTAATAATCTTCAACAAGACATAATAACGATGTGCAAAGGACGTTAAAATCCTCTTTAGGCATATTTTCAATTCTGGGTGTGCCTTGAACTATAATTTCGTGTTTGATTTCTTTCATTGTAGCTCCTTTCGTTTTTTTCAATAATAACAGCTTTTGAAAATTCACGTTAGAAACTTATCCCGAAGGAAACCAAAACTAAATTATTGTTTTTGCCTGTTGCGGTAAAAATTCACCCTAAATTTGCCCCAAATAAATTTTGCTTTTTCGGTGGATAGTATCAGAAAAGGCCGTTGCGGTCAAGGGAAAAAATTATCGCTGAAAACAACAAAAGCCGATTTTTCGGACACTAAAAATGTTCGTTAAATCGGCTTTTTCTATTGTTACAATAATGCAATATTTTTTTCTCTTTCCTTGACCGCTTAGGCGTTTTCTGATGGAAGGTAGTTGAGGATCTTGGATAAAGGAAAAGTTATGTTTCCGTTTTGGCTTTGTTTTGGTAAATTGGTATTTTATCGGGTTTTAGCTTGTAAACGGTTTGGATTGACTTTCTAACATTCCAAAAAACAAAACGCTACCATTAAATAAAAAACGCACAGGAGGCAAAAGATATGAAAACAGCAGTTATCTACGCAAGGTATTCAAGCGACACCCAGACCGAGCAATCTATTGAAGGTCAGCTTCGCGTTTGCCAAGAATATGCCAAGCGTAACGAAATCATTATCGTGGATACCTACATAGACAGAGCTATGACGGGTACAAACGACAACCGCAAGGACTTTCAACGTATGCTATATGACAGCGGCAAGCATCATTGGGATTACGTTCTCGTTTATAAGCTTGACCGTTTTTCACGTAACAAATACGAAATGGCTATGCACAAAAAGACTTTGCGCGACAACGGAGTAAAAATACTCTCGGCTATGGAGAATATTCCCGACACCCCCGAAGGCATTATATTAGAGTCGCTTTTAGAGGGAATGGCGGAATATTACTCGGCAGAATTATCGCAAAAGGTATTACGTGGCTTGAATGAAAGCTACTTAAAGGGCAATTTCACGGGCGGTTATTACCTTTACGGATATGACATCATTAACAAGAAATGCGTAGTAAATCCTGATGAAGCAGCCATCGTTTACGAGGTATTCACAGGGTATGCAGACGGATATACCGTACCTGCTATTGTTGCTAATCTTCGTTTCAGAGGAATAACCGACAAGCGCGGCAAATTCTTTACGACCTCGGCTATATATAAGATGCTTGGCAATCAAAAGTATAACGGCAAGGTTATGTATCGCGGTGTACTGTATGATAACATCTATCCTCAGATTATCCCCGACCAGCTTTGGAACATAGTTCAGAAGAAGCGTGAAGCAAACAAACACGCGCCCGGCAGAAAAAAGGAAATATATGACTTCCTACTTTCCGGAAAGCTTGTATGCGGCGACTGCCACAGACTGATGGTCGGTGAAAGCGGTACAAGTATGACCGGCGATATTCACTATTATTACACCTGTCTTTCCCGTAGAAGAAAGCGAGCTACCTGCAATCTTAAATCGGTAAAGAAGCAGTATTTAGAAGATATAGTCGTAAATACTGTATGGGGCATCTTAACCGAAAACGGCTTTATCAAAGTTATAGCAGAAAGGATTTGCAAGATGCACGAAAAGAAGGTACGAGATAATACGAAACTGAAAGCATTGGAAAGCAAACGTAACGCTTCACTTAAAGCGTCCAAAAACCTTATTGCAGCAATCGAGCAAGGCATCATCACCGAGCAAACTAAAATCCGCTTGAAAGAATTGGAGAGCGAGATCACACAGCTTGACTTTGATATTGAACAAGAGAAGATGCGCTCTTATTCTTACTTGACCGTTCCGATGATTGAAAAATATCTACAATCGGCAATCTACGGTGAAATCACCGATATGGCAGTAAGAAAACGGCTTATAAATACTTTCGTGCGCGAGGTTATTTACTCTCCCGACAAAATCATAATCACGTTGAATTTCACAGATAGATACGATACCCCCGACATAACACCAGACTATATAAAGGACATTGAAAAGCAGTCCGAAACCGAGGCTGCTTTTCCTCTCCCTCAAAGTTCAAACATACTCGCTTCCTTCCCGCCAATGCAAAGGGTGCCGCTGGCACCCTTTTTGCGTTGGCGGAGAGAGAGGGTCGCTCGAACTCGATCACCAAAGCCGCAGGCTTTGTGTATGGGTTCTGAATCCTACGTTCGCCGACAGAGTCGGCTCACTAACCGAGTTTTGCTCCGCAAAACGTCGCCATCCTCACGGTGCCGCTGGCACCCTTTTTGCGTTGGCGGAGAGAGAGGGTCGCTCGAGCTCGATCACCAAAGCCGCAGGCTTTGTGTATGGGTTCAGAATCCTACGTTCGCCGACTTACAAGCTCACGCTACGTAAAGGTTGTTTATTAAAAATCTTTTATATTTCGCTAAAAGGCTTGTAATCTTGTCTTCTTTGTGGTATAATAAACGCGCGAAACTAACTGAATAGATATTTTTAGTAAAGCTCATACAAAGGATAATTGTGCCCTTTTGTATGTTCCATCGTTAGAATTTGGTGAAAATGCACATTCCGACTTGATGGAATGTAGAGAGCTATTCTATTTCTATGTAAGTTAGTTTCGCGGCTATCGGAGTTTGCGTTTTTCGGTGCGTGGCTTCAATGGTTACGCACCTTTTTATATCCGCAGAAAAAGGCACACAGACACATAAATACCGAAAAAAATATTTTACGGAGGGGTTTTTCTATGAAAAAACTTGTATCACTTTTATTAGCGGTATGTATGTGTCTTTCAATTGGCACATTACTTACAAGCTGTGACGGTAACAGCCAAAACAACGGCACGTATTATCTTTTTGATAATGGTGTGACCGACAAGGACTCTTGGGTAAAAATAGACGGCTCAAAATGGAGCGATAACGACGGTATGTCAGGATCATTCGAGCTTGATGGTGAAAACATCTCTTTTTACGTGGAGTTGGATGGAGAAAAAGAGCTTCTGCTTGACGGAACTCTTAAAGATGGCAAGTTGACCATTGGCGGATCACTTGTATCTGTTGTTTATTATCTTGATGGCAAAGCTCCTAAAGATGACGACAGTGGGGAAGAAAACAATAATACCGATGTAGGAGAGCTTGAATTTACACTTGATGAAGAGAGCGATACATATTTTGTAACAGGATTGGGGACGTTTACCGGATCAAAAGTAGATATACCATCCACTTATAATGGCAAAGCGGTTACGAAAATTACAGGAATTTGGGGACCTAATGATTTTGTTGAAGAAATAATTATTCCTGACAGTGTAATAGAAATAAAGGTTAATTACTCCGAATATGTTCAACACAACTATGAAGGAACTTTTCAGGATTTTCGTGCTTTAAAATATATTGAGTTTGGAGATGGGATTACAGCTATTCCATCCTCGATCTGCAAATACAATACCGCCCTTACAACTATTGTGTTCGGTTCGAATATTGAATCAATTGGAGAATATGCATTTTACAGAACAGGAATCTCTACCTTAGAGCTTCCCGACAGTATGATGAGTATAGGCGCACAGGCGTTTAACGACTGTGGAAAATTGACGGATGTGCGCCTTCCCGCTATATGGGAGAATTCTCCGTGGGATATAGGCCAAAACACAAGATATTACATAGGTCAGTATGCATTTGGCAATTGTAAAAAGCTACAGAGCGTTTATTACTCGGGCAGCGAAGAAGATTGGGGAAACTATGTATTGTGTGAATCTAATGCATTCTATAATACACACGATAATTTTCAAATTACATACGAAAAGTAAATATCAACTTTATTTGTACTTTTAAAAAACAGAAAATAGCGGTCGTTTTACGTTTCAAATCCTCCGCCATAAAAAAGGTGAGTGGCTTATGCCACTCGCCTTTTTTATCTCGTCGAGCGAGGGTCGCTCGAACTCGATCACCAAAGCCGCAGTCTTTGTGTATGGGTTCTGAATCCTACGTTCGCCGACAAAGTCGGCTCACTGACCGAGTTTTGCTCCGCAAAACGTCGCCATCCTCACGGTGCCAGCGGCACCCTTGATAAAAATTGCCACCCCTACGGCGCGATGCTGTGAGAGGTGGCATTTTCAGTATTATTTTGGTCTTTTCTTTTTCGCTCTCGTCGCCTCGAAGCTCGCGTTGGTCAGAAACGCCACCACGTCCTCGGGCGCGTCGGGCAGAAGCACCGAGATCCAATGGAGCTTGTTCATGTGATACGCGGGGTGGACTCCGTCCGACGCTCCGAACGAGCCGAACATCTCGGTCGGCTGCTTGAGGTTGACTACGTCGATGATCTCGTCGCTCGGAAAACCGAACTTGCGGCGGATTACCTTCATCACGATCGCGTACCACTTGCGGTTGTCCTCGTGGCGCAGTACCGCGGTTTCAAAGTCGTCCTCGAAGGGATAGTCAGCCGCGGTGCCGTACGAGTCCAGACACATATTTAAAAATTCTTGTTTCGTCATTCGTCTGACCTCCTTTACAAGTGACGGTGCAGGGAAGGATCTGCTTTGACGTTTATTTTTCGCTCTCGATCTTTTTGAGCGCCTTTTTGAATTGGAACACGAAGAGTATCGCCGTAAAGGTCACGGCGAGGATATCCGCGATCGGCTCCGCAACGTACACGCCGATGGTGCGGTCGCTGACGATATGCGGCATAATATAAATGAGGGGCAGGAGCAAAACGAACTTTCTCACCACCGCAACTATGACCGACGAGGGCGCGTTTCCGAGAGAAACGAAGGTCATCTGGCACGCGATCTGGATGCCGAACAGGACCATTCCGCTAAAATAAATGCGGAGAGCCTTTGAGGCAAACGCGATAAGCTCCTTGTCGGGGGTGAAGATCGAAACGAACACGCTCGGCATCAGCATCACCAGCGTCCATATAGTCACCGAGTAGATAAGGCAGGTGCGCAGCAATATTTTGTAGGTCTGCTTGACGCGATCGGCGTTCCTTGCGCCGTAATTGTAGCTGAGTATCGGCTGTGCCCCTTGAGCGATGCCTTGCGACGGGAGCAGGGCAAACTGCATAACGCTCGTGAGGATCGTCATCGCTCCCACGGCGATATCCCCGCCGTAGCCGAGCAGGGACGAGTTGAAGCAGACCGATATCACGCTCTCGCTCGCCTGCATAATAAAGGTCGCCGCGCCCAGAGCGATGCAGGGCAAAACGATCTTGGGGGACGGGATAAGGTTCTTGGGCATCAGGCGAAGAATACTTCGTTTGCTGCACAGAAAAGTGATGACCCAAGCACACGAAAGCGCCTGAGAAATGACGGTTGCAAGGGCGGCGCCTCTGACGCCCATTCCGACCCCGTAGATCAGGATCGGGTCGAGAATGATGTTTGCGACCGCGCCCACGAGGACGGATATCATCGACGTTTTGGTAAAGCCTTGGGCGGTTATAAATGCGTTCATTCCGAGCGTCAGCTGTACGAAGATCGTGCCGATCGCGTAGACGTTCATATATTCGGTCGCGTATTTGATCGTGTTCTCACTCGCGCCGAACATAAGCAGAAGGTCCTCGTTCCAGACCAGCAATACGACGGTCAGCGCGAGCGAGACGATGATCTGCAAGCCAAAGCAGCCGCCCAGTGCCTTGTTGGCGCTGTCCATATCCTTTTTGCCCATAAAGATCGACGCTCTCGGTGCTCCGCCTGAGCTGACGAGAGCCGCGAACGCCGAAACTATCATTATGATCGGCATACAGACACCCACGCCCGTCAGAGCAAGATCGCCGACCTCGGCGATATGACCGATATAGATGCGGTCGACGACGTTATACAGCATATTGATAAGCTGGGCGACTACCGTGGGGAGCGCAAGCTTGAAAAGGAGCTTGCCGACGGGGGCAGTGCCGAGCATTTCTTTCTTATTATCCATGGTTGTTTCCTCACTTTTGTTGCGTTTTTGTGTTTTAGCGCAAAGTTGAATTTTTTGCAAGGTTTTTGATAAATCTTTTCAATTTTATAACCTGAACCGTTTATCCGTGGGAGATTTTTCTCATAACAATCCCTCAGTCAGCTTCGCTGACGATTTGCTTGCAAATCAACTCCCATTTACACAAGGGAGCCTTATAAACTTAATCCGTATATCTTATCTCTATCCGTGGAAAATCCTTTTACCTTTTCTCTCCCACTTTAAAA
>JAFQPM010000007.1 GCA_017411745.1 Clostridia bacterium
AATAATCAAATCCGTATCGGTGATGTAACCTAAACCGGTTACTCTGGTTTGTCCGGTTTTACCGTACCTTGTAACTGCATAAACAACTTTTTTCATTTTGGAATACCTCCTGATTTTTTTATTTTGCCTTTCGGCAGGGGCAGAGTAGCACTGTTCGGGTATTCATTTTGTCCATTTGGACTCTTGTGTGAAAATGTCAACGGGCTGTATTCTGACTCGTTTTATTGCTCGATTAAAGAAAAAATATTACGTTTGGATAAAGAAAAAAGCCAAGTATTGCTACTTGACTTTTAAGGCGTTTTTATAGGTTTTCAGTCATATTTTTTCGCGTTGATATTTTCGAGAACCGTGCTACACTAAGCCACCACGAAAGGCAAAAAAATCAGGCTTCGTATAAAGCCCGATAAAAGAAAAAAGCCCATAGCTCCTTGTAAAGAAGCTACGGGCTATATTGATTATTTTAGGTGAATTGTGATGCCGAAATACTCTGTATTAAAAAACAAAACGAACTCCGATTTCTCAAAGTTCGTTTTATTTCCTTTTGGCGGAGAGAGAGGGATTCGAACCCTCGTGTGCTTTTGGCACAAACTGATTTCGAGTCAGCCCCGTTATGACCACTTCGATATCTCTCCATATATGATTAAACTCAAAACGAGTCTAATTTTTATAATTTCTCTTGCGGGGCGCCCCGTTATGTCCTGTTGCGGTGCCCGAAATTTGTTGCTCGCTGCTCGCTTCGCAAAATTTCGACCGCTGCCACTCCTTATTGCTCGCTTCATCTGCCACAGGCAGCGCTCGCAAACGTCCCCACTTAGATACCTCTCCATATTTGCTCGACCCGAATATTATATCACACTTTTTGAAAAAAAGCAATACCTTTTACTAAAAATATTTATTTTTTCTCAATCAATATTTCACGAAACGACGTTCTCATTAAATCCTTCCACAAAATATAGCGAAAACGATTGAAATATTCACAAAAATATGGTACAATGACTGTATCAATTATTTTCCAAATAGGAACTGAACTGAAAACGCTATGAAAACAAAAAAATTCACCCTATCAACTACACAGATCATACTGCTGAGCTTTCTTGTAACGATATTGCTCGGAAGCTTGCTTTTGGCACTGCCGATCAGCTCTGCGGACGGCGAAGCCGTGCCGTATCTCGACGCGCTGTTCACGGCAACCACGTCAACCTGTGTGACGGGTCTGGTCACACTTCCCACAGCGACCACGTGGAGCGTGTTCGGTCAGGTCGTCATTCTGCTTATGATCCAGATCGGCGGCCTTGGACTTATCACGGTAATGTCGGGGCTTATGATACTGCTGCACAGAAAAATGGGCATCGGCGACCGATTGCTCATTCAGGACGCATTCAACCTCAACACGATGTCGGGGCTTGCAAAATTCGTCAAAAACGTGCTTTTCGGCACTCTGATCGTCGAGGGTATCGGCGCACTTCTGTATATGCCCGTATTCGTGACCGAATTCGGCGCTAAAGGTGTCTGGATCTCGGTCTTCAACTCGATCTCGGCATTCTGCAACGCAGGCATCGACGTTATCGGAGAAAACAGCCTCTGCAATTACGCCACAAATCCCATAGTCAACCTAGTCACCTGTGCGCTCATTATCCTCGGAGGACTCGGATATATCGTGTGGTGGGACGTGCTCCGCGTGATCAGGAGCCGTTCGCCGAAAAACAAAAAAATATTCAGACACCTGACTCTGCACTCAAAGATCGCCATTACCGTCACGGCAGGGCTGATCCTCGTCGGTGCGATACTTATCTTTATTTTTGAATACAACAATCCTCTGACCATCGGAGAGCTGCCGCTGTTCGATAAAATTCAAGTTTCTCTCTTTCAGTCGGTCACCACGAGAACGGCAGGCTTTGCCTCGGTTCCCCAAGAAAATTTGACGAATGCCTCCACCGCTGTATCGATCATACTGATGCTGATCGGCGGCTCGCCCGTGGGAACTGCGGGCGGTATGAAGACCGTAACGATAGCAGTCCTTCTCTGCTCGGCGCTCGCTACTATCCGAAATAAGAACAGCGCAACGCTGTTTGGGCGCCGCGTTTCCGAAGACTCGATCAAAAAGGCGGTCGCCGTAGCGGTGTCCTTCTTGACGATCTGTACCGCATCGACCGTGCTTTTAATGGCAACGAGCAACGCGTCTGCCATTGATGCAGTCTACGAAACGGTCAGCGCAACGGCAACGGTCGGACTTTCAAGAAATCTGACGGCAGCCCTCAACACAGTCGGAAAGCTCATAATCATCGTAACTATGTATTTCGGCAGAGTCGGACCGATATCGTTGGCGGTCGCTCTCGGCAGTAAAAATGAAGCTCAAAACGTGATCTCCGAGCCAACGGAGGAGATCAGTATAGGATAAATACAAGGAGAAGCTATATGAAATCAAAGAAAACTTACGCAGTGTTCGGACTTGGAAGATACGGCATAGCAGTGGCACGTGAGCTTGTAGAAAACGGCGCGGAGGTCATCGCGATCGATACCGATCAGAGAATAGTCAACGACGCCGCCGTCTACCTGCCCGTTTGCAAGTGCGCCGACGTGACCGATGCAGAGGTCATCTCGCGCCTCGGGATCGGCAGTATCGACACCGTCATCGTCTGTATGGCGAGCAATCTTGAAGCAAGCGTGATGGCGATCACGCTGTGCAAGGAGGCGGGAGTCAAGACCGTCATAGCAAAGTGTGCAAACGAGATGCACCAGAAGATCCTGCTTCGCGTGGGCGCGGATCAGGTAGTCTTCCCCGAGCACGAGTCGGGCATCCGACTTGCGAAAAACCTTTTGAGCTCGGGCTTTATCGATATGATCTCGCTGTCTGACGAGGTGTCTATGGTCGAGATCGACGTAAAGGAAGATTGGATCGGCAAAAACCTCATCGAGCTCAATCTCCGAAAGAAATACGGAGTCAACGTAGTCGCTCTGAAAAAGGGAGACCATGTCAGCGTAAGCGTCAATCCCGAGCAGCTGCTCGACGCCGAGACCTCGCTGATCGTCATCGCAAATACCGCAAAGCTTGCAAAGCTGAAATGATCACAAACAAAAGAGCCGCCGAGGAATCCTCGGCGGCTTCTGTCATTAAAAACTATTTTTTAATACTTCCCCGCTTTAAAACCTAAACCGTCTACCCGCGAAAAAGCCTTTTCTTCCCCACTTTAAAACCTAAACTGTCTATACTATCTCTATCCTAGGGGAAGTTTTTGGAGGTGCAGGGGCTTTGCAAGGTTTTCTGTAAATCTATCCCATTTTAAAACCTGATCCGTCTACCCTATCTCTATCCTAGGGGAAGTTTCTTTGCCTACTTTCTTTTCAAAGAAAGTAGGGCGCGTCTCCCCGCGCGTCTCCCCGCGCATCCTCGACAAGCTCGTCCATAATTTCTTTTTTATGGAAGGGGAAGATGATTATATGGGCTTTATGGTTACCGTGTGGATCGACGAAGGTGGCGAGCTGGTACTTTTTGCAGATCTCGTCGCTCGGCTTGTCGATAATAAAGGTGTTGGAGGAACCGAAGCGCTCGAAGGGGATCTTGGCATCGCGGAGCTTTCCTTCGAAATAGAGCACGTTTTCGCAAAAATGCTCGGGCTCACGGCGCAGAAGCATCTCGCGAGCGCGCTGATAGGTCGAGAAAGGCAGATAATCGCGAGAGCCGAGGAAGGTCGAGTCCTCCTGACCGATATAGTCGATAACGGGGCGATCGCGCCTTGAGAGCGCAAGCAAAACGCCGTTGACTCGCGCCGTACCCATAAATTTGTGCATGCTGACCGCGACCGAGTCGACTCCAAGCTCGCCGAGATGGTCAACGTAGGGCGCGTTTTTCTGATTTTTGGCAATGCCGCCGAAATGCGCCGCGTCGAGATGACAGTAGTAGTCGATCCTAAGAGCGCGCAGAGAGTCGGTCACCTTTTTGACCTCATCCACGACACCGTGACAGGTCGTACCCCAAGTCAGCACCAAAATAGCTCCCTTGACACCGCGCTCGCGGTCGCGCTTGACCGCCTCTATGAGCGCCTCGACCGAAATGCGACCGTGCTCGTCGGTCGGTATGATCTCGTAAGGGTATCTGTCCCTTCTCTCGCCGTCGAAAACGTACTTTTCAACGCTGTAATGGGTTTCTGCCGAGAAATACAGCTTGCCCGCAGGTAAACGGTTAAATCCCTCGCGAATACCCCAGAAATTGCTCTCCGTGCCGCCCGAGGTGATGTAACCCCAATAATTGCCCTCCGAAATGCCGAAATTTTCGGCAACGAGCTTGATTATCTTCTTTTCGGTGGACTTCGAGTCCATACCGTAGTTTCCCTTCTGGTAAGGGTCGCCGCAGTTGTTCATCAGATACATTTTGCTCTCAAGATGGCGCAAATATCCCGTCGCGTAGGAATAATCCTCCATATTTGCGGGGTATCCGAACATATAAAGCCTCTTTTTGAGGTTGTCGGCATAGTAGCGCTCGATCCTCTCGACGTATTCTCCGTCCTCTTTGTCGAATTCGCACAGAGAGGAGGCTTCAAATCCCTTTTTCTTGAGTCGGTCGTAGTCGACTATTCTGCCAAGGCGAAGCCTGAGCCTTTCGTATTCGGTTATCTTGTCCTCGATCGCATCGAGAAGCTCAAGGAGGCGTTGCTCGTCAGCGTCGTCAAGCACTCCGTCGGACTCGAGAACACGCGCACGCGCCGAGTCGCAGAGAGAGTCAAGCTCGCTGTCCGATAAGCCGTTGATCTTTTCAGTCATTTCAATAAACCTTCGTAACTTTAAAATATAACTTATTTTACCACAAAAATCGTCACGTGTCAATCGCAACCGACAAAGTGCGGAAATTTAACATTAACTTAATAAGATGAAATTTTAAAACATTTTGTTAAACCTATTGAAATAAGGCGAAAAATACTGTATAATAATGGAAAATAAATTTATGAGATAAATTGTGCCGATCGATCGGCGGAATGGAAAATCTTATGGAATACGCTATCTCAATAATCATCGGCTACCTGCTCGGCTCGATAAGTCCTGCGGCGCTTATTTCAAAAATTAAAAAGATAAATCTTCGCAAAACGGGAACGAAAAATCTCGGCGCGACCAACACCACGCTGGTGCTCGGCAAAAAGTTCGGCGCGATCGTAATGATCTTCGATATCGCCAAGGGCGCGGCATCTGTCCTTATCGCAAAGCTGCTCTTTCGTGAGATCGCTATGCTTGCGGGATTGCTCGCGGGCAGCGCGGCAGTGGTCGGTCATATGTTCCCCTTCTATCTGAAGTTCCGCGGAGGCAAGGGACTTGCGGCGTACGGCGGAATGATACTCGCATTCGACCCCCTGACCTTCCTGCTTTTGCTGATAATAGGACTCATCTGCGCCTTCGTTCTCAACTACGGCATCGCGCTGACCGCTTCGGCGGCAGTCCTGTTCCCCTTCGTAACGGCGTTCAGAAATATAAGCTCGCCCTACGTCGTATCCCTCACCGCCATCGCCGCGCTGACCAGCGCCGTGCTTTTAGCTCGCCATTGGGGAAACATCTACCGCGCATTCACCAAAAAGGAAATGACCACGCGACAGTTCCTCAAGAGAATTTTCAGTAAGAATAAAGAAGCTAACTAACGAATACAACCTAATACCCAAACGGGCGCAGACAATTTTGTCTGCGCCCTATCTGCTTTATAGGTGTGTTTTATTGTAAAATTCCTATTATCGCACGAATATTTTAATTTACGTGTTGATTTATGGAATAATATGTGATACAATATAAATTGTAAATTGTAATAATGTAATTTTTTGAGGTGACTTATGGCTGCAAGTTATAAACCCTTATTCAAGCTTCTGATTGACCGAAATATGAAGAAAAAAGAGCTTGCGGAGCGCGCAGGACTTAGCCTTGCTACCATCACGAAGATGGGCAAGGAAGGCACGGTCGTGACGACCGACGTTCTCGTGAAAATATGCGTGGCTTTGAACTGTGAGATCGGGGATATTGTCGAGATCGTTCCCGATGAGAACGCATAACGTGGAGGTCTTACGATGATCGATTTTACTAATATAGAAAAATATAAGGAAAACAACCGAATCGAAGCGAAAAAGGCCATCGGCGGTCTGCCCCGCAGCATTTGGGAAACCTATTCCGCGTTCGCCAACACTCTCGGCGGTATCATTCTGCTCGGTGTTGAGGAACACACTGACAAATCCTTGCACCCCGTTGACCTACCCGATCCCGAAAAGCTGATAAAAGAATTTTGGGATATTGTCAACAACGCGAACAAGGTGAGCGCCAATATTCTCTCCGATAAAGATGTGACGATTAAGAACATAGATGGCAAGCACATCGTGGCTATCCGTGTGCCTCGCGCACAGCGCAGCGATAAGCCCGTGTATATCGACGGCAATCCTCTTTCGGGAAGCTATCGCCGCAACGGTGAGGGTGACTACAAGTGTACCAAGGAAGAGGTTGGGGCGATGATGCGTGACGCCGCAATTAAGACGCAGGATATGCTCGTGCTTGAAAATATGGAGCTTGATGCATTCGATTACGACAGCGTGAGGCGCTACCGCATCCGTATGAAGACATACCGCCCCGGACACGTTTGGGAGGAGCTTGAAGACGCGGAGTTCCTTTACAAGCTCGGCGCGGTTGGAAGATCGAGTGACGGAAAGATGCACCCTACCGCAGCAGGACTTCTGATGTTCGGATACGAATACGAGATAGTAAAAGAATTCCCTGCATACTTCCTTGACTATCAAGAGCAGTTTGATCCAAACACTCGCTGGACAGACCGTATTGTATCCTCGTCGGGCGATTGGAGTGGAAACGTATACGATTTCTATTTCCGCGTTTACAACAAGATCACGCAGGATATTAAAGTTCCGTTCAAGCTCGAAGGCGGTGACCGCATTGACGATACACCCGTTCATAAAGCATTACGCGAAGCCCTTGCGAATTGTTTGATAAACGCCGATTATTACGGCAGACAAGGTCTTGTCATAATCAAGAAAAAAGATGTGATTACGCTTTCCAACCCCGGCGGTTTCCGTATCGACGTGGAGGCGGCAAAAAGCGGCGGCGTTTCCGACCCTCGTAACAGTACGCTCATCAAGATGTTTAACCTCATCGACGTAGGTGAGCGTGCAGGTAGTGGTATTCCCAATATCTTCAGCGTTTGGAAAAAGCAAGGTTGGTCTGCTCCTGTTATTAACGAAAGCTTTGACCCCGACAGGATCACTTTATCGCTACTCATTGGCGAAAGTAGCGATAAAAAAGTAGCGATAAAAAGTAGCGACAAAACAACTAAAACTAAATCTCAAATTCAAAAACAGGCTGTTGTTACCTATTTAACCGAGAAGATTACTGCTAAGACTACAGAAGTTGCTGAATTACTCGGTGTTAAGGATGCAAGAGCACGCCGTTTGCTTGCGGAAATGGTTGCAGAAGGTATAATTGTGCCCGAGGGTGAAAATAGAAACAGAGTTTATAAACTAAAAGCGTAAACAATAGTATCGGCAAAATATCAAATCAAAACGCAAATATAATTCAGAGATATATTACGCAAACCCGCTTAAGCGGGACTAACCCCCAAGCCTCCCTTGTGTAAAGGGAGGCTTGGACACAAGCACATTCTACGCGGATTTTTATTTGCTTTCTGCTCATCGGCATAGCCTCTTTCGAACCACGCGACTATCGCGTGGTTTTCGTTTTACAAAAAAGGGCGGATAAAAATCCGCCCTTACGAAACAATCAAATCGTTACGATCTCACCGACCCGCCTTCTTCTTCCTATCCGCCAAAACGAAGGAGATAAAGACGAATATCGCAACAAACGGGAAGATCGCTCCGATAAGCAGCCCTAACTTCATTCCAAACTGCTCGGGGGCAAGACCCAAGCGCGCCGCCAAGGACAAAAGTCCCTCGTTCTTGATCGCCGCGTCGGTGATAAGACCCACCATCTGCGGACCGACCGACGAGCCAAGGTCACCGCCCGCCGCCATGAGCGCGTATATCATAACGCCACCCTCGGGGAATCTGTCGCTCGCCACGACGAGATTGCCGGGCCAGAGCATCGAGGTGCAAAATCCCGTGAAAGCGCAAGCCAAAAGTCCAACGACCGCAACGCCCGAGAGCGCGGCGACGAGATAACAAGCGGTAGCGCCGATAGCGCCGAGAAGAAGTATCGTAGAGATATTCTTGCCGAATTTAGCGTAAAGCGTTCGTCCGAGTCCGAGCGTCAGCGCAAAGAGCGCCACACCGAAAATATCTCCCCAGACCTTTTCAAGTCCGAGCGCCTGCTCTATGTAGCTCGACGACCACTGCGACATAATGTTCTCCGCCGCGCCGCCGAGAAAAATGGCAAGCACGCAGAGCCAGACGCGCGGATTTTTAACGAATTTCAGCGCACCCGAGGTCTTTGAGGGGGTCTGCATCTCGGGGATCTCTGCGCCCGAGAAAAAGAAGCTCGAGGCAAAAGGAATGAGAACGAAAACAAGGGGCAAGAACTCCCAATTTTTCTCTCCGAACAGCAAAAGATATGCCGTAGCGACCAACACCACGCCAACGACGCCCCAAGCGTAGATCGAATGGAGCTTGCTCATCTCGCGGTCGGGGTCGTCCGCAGGCATCGCCGCTATGATCGGACTGACAAGTACCTCGCAAAGTCCGCACGCCGCCGAGAAAAGCAGAGTTCCGATGACGAGTCCGACGTAAGCGATCGACGGGAAAAAGAAAGGCACGAGAGCGTAGACCGCGAATCCGATGCTCGTCAGCACGGGCGCGAATTTGACCACCCTCGGTATATTGAACTTGTGCGAGAAAAACGAGAAGATCAGGTCTACCCCAAGCTGCGTTACGAAGTTTATCAGTACCAGCAGACCAAGCAGCGAGTACGAGATCCCGTAGAGCGAGTGAAAGGTCAGAAACAAAAGCGGTGACATAGCAGAAACCACCGACATAGATACGTTAAGCGCGTAACAGCCAAGCTTCACGCGAGTATAATTCTTTTCCATAAAGCACCTCTGATAACGATCAGCAATTACGTCAATTATACCACCCTCCCCCGCCCTTGTCAACCGAAAAAGCAACAAATTTCGGTTGTTCTTCGAGTACTCTCTCTTGCCGCGTTTTAACGGCATGAAAAACTCTCCGTCGACCTCTTACACCCCAAAATCTTCCTGTTGCGAAAAATCTATTTACAAAATCCGACAGATGTGGTACAATAAAGTCACCAAAGCACGTGAGGACACGGGAAAGGAGGACGGCGTGAGGATACGAACCGAATTATCCGACACCGACGAGATAGTTATTCGGTGCCGCGAGAAAAACGACAGGGTCAAAAAGCTTGAGATCGCGATCGAGGAAGCCCTTTTGAGAGAAGACACCTTAACTCTGTCCTCAGGCGGCGCGGACTACTTTATTCCCAAGGGCGAGATCCTGTATTTTGAAAGCTCGAACGGCTCGGTCTACGCCCATACCGCAAGCGGCGTCTACGTGGCGCACTATAAGCTCTGCGAGCTCGAGAGTCTTATGGCGCCGACCTTTACGAGAATATCAAAATCGGCTATCGCAAACGTGATGATGATAAGCTCGGTCAAGCGTGAGTTGGTCGGCAACGGAGAGCTGACCTTTTACGGCTCGGACAAGACCGTCTGGTTTTCACGCGCGTATTTCAAGCTTTTGCAATATAAGCTTGACGAAATGAGAAACTGATACGACAACGTAACAAAACTTGGAAAAATCGCTTCACTACTCGCCTTGTGGCGTAACACGTTATGGCGAGGCAGAGGGATTCACTACTCGCCTGTGGCGTAACGAAACGTAGGCGGTTCGCTTCACTACTCGCCTGTGGCGTAACAGCCTTCTCCTGCGGGAGAAGGGGGGACCGCTTGCGGTGGATGAGGAGTCTGTATTTAAGTGTCGTAATCGTTGCTCACGCGTGGTTAACGGTAGACACGGTGGCGTATTCTACTCATCCGTCGGCTTCGCCGACCGCAGCTTGTCTGCAATTCTCTCACAAGGGAAGGCTAACGTTCGCCTGTGGCGTAACGAAACGTAGGCGGTTCGCTTCACTACTCGCCTTGTGGCGTAACACGTTATGGCGAGGCAGAGGGCTCCACTACTCGCCTTGTGGCGTAACCATCGAATATAATTTATGCCGCCAAGGGCGGCGGAACGGAGATTAAAATGAAAACAGGAAAGCTTTTTTGGGGACTCGGATTTCTTTTGGCCGCAACCCTGATAATACTCGACGTGGTCGGCGTTATGCCCACCCTGCTCAGCGCCGTGGGCGAGGTCTCGGTCTTCGCTCTGATACTCGGACTGCTTCTGCTCTCGTACGCTATCGCAAGATTGTTCAGGGGCAAGATCTCGGCGATCTTCTTCCCTCTTGCGTTCATATTTATGCTTTTCGAGAAAAATATCGCATTCCTTTGCGGTCTTGAGAGCGAGAATATAGTCAATAATTGGCTCGTGCTGTTGATCGCACTGCTCCTGCATATCGGATTTGCGATCCTGATCCCGTCGAAAAGAATTCGCAGGAAGCACGTAAAATGCTCGGTCAAAAGCAACAATACCTTCAATAGCTCGACGGTCTACGTAGACTGCGCGAGCTTTACGCCGAACGTCGTTGAAAACAAGCTCGGCGAGTGCACGGTCCATTTTCAGAATATCGAGCAGTATAAGGGCGAGCAGACCTTGAATGTTTCGAATGAGCTCGGCGCGATGACGGTCAACGTCCCATCGGCGTGGACGCTGATCATCGACGTGGATAACAGTCTGGGTTCTTTCGATGCGCCCCCCGCCCACGACGGCGGCGGTCCTACCCTTTATATCAAGGGCTACAACAGACTCGGCGACTTGGAGATAAACTTTGTTTAAGGTAAAATCGGCACGAAGCTATTGCTTCGTGCCGACTCTTTATAGCGACCGCCATCACAACCGGTGCGACGTTCTGCCAAGCTTGCTTGGCGGAACTCGGGCAGCAGACGCGAAGCGGATGCGTATGATTCAGGACCCTTGCACAAATCCGCAAGCGGATTTGGCGTAGTGGACCGAGCGACCGCCATCACACAGCAAAAAAGCACATAGGCATAAAGCCTATGTGCTTTTTTGGTGGGGGATGGTGGATTCGGACCACCGAAGTCAGTGACAACAGATTTACAGTCTGCCCCCTTTGGCCGCTCGGGAAATCCCCCATATGGAGCTGGTGAACGGAGTCGAACCATCAACCTGCTGATTACAAATCAGCTGCTCTGCCATTGAGCCACACCAGCGAGTTTTTAGTCGAACCGTACCGCCGACCTTGATATTATATCACAGACTAAACGCTTTGTCAACACTTTTTTTGAAAAAATTTTTACTTTTTTTATTATTGTGTTTTTTACACAAAAAATCACGCTGAAGAACGCTCTGCATAGCATAAATGGCAAATATCAGCTTATCACTTTTTCGCCCCTCGTATAACGCTTATTGACAATCAAGCAGATCTGTGCTACAATAAAAGCACACCCAAAGCAAAGGACGGTGATATCTTGAAGCACGAGGAATACAAGCGAATATGCGAACGATCCGACTCCGCGATCCTGTTCATTCACGGAATAGTCGGCACTCCCAATCACTTTCTGAAGCTGCTCCCCATGGTTCCCGACTCTATCTCGGTCTACAATATGCTTTTGGACGGTCACGGCAAAACTGCCAAGGATTTTTCGCGCACGTCGATGAAGAAGTGGGTCGCGCAGGTCGAAGCCGCCGTCAACGAATTGGCAAAAACCCACCGCAAAATATACGTAGTCGGACATTCTATGGGAACTCTGCTTGCAATCGAGCAGGCGATCAAAAACGAAAGCATCGCCGCACTGTTTCTGATGAACGTGCCCCTGAAAATAAGATTAACAGCCAAGTGGTTTACGACCACTATGAAGATACATTTCGACCGCATCAAGCCCGACGATCACGACACCCTCGCAGCAAAAAGCTGCTACGGCATCGAAAACGATCGCAATATTTTCCATTATTTCGGTTGGATACCGAGAATATTCGAGCTGTTTTCAAAGATCCGCCAGATACAAAAGAGCCTGTGCGATCTGAAAACCCCGTGCATAGCTTATCAGGCTCATAACGACGAGCTGGTGGCAAAGAGCTCGATCAAGCTGTTGAAGCAAAATCCGCATATATCGGTCGGCGAGCTTACAGGCTCGGGACATTATTATCACGACGAGGCCGATTTCAAAAAGCTCTCGGAGAGCTTTCTCTCGTTTGTCGACGGTATTCTCAAGGATCAATAATTTGAAAAGGAGTATGCTTTCTATATCCTCGGCCTTTATCACAACGAGAGTGGCGGACTCCGAAATTCATAGAAATTTGCGATCAGTTGCCTTGATTTCAGCTCGCCGCCAAAAAAAGACAGAGAACGTGTTAAGTTCTCTGTCTTTTTTATTTCGTCATTTTCTCCTGCTTGACCTTGTGATCAATAACGTGCCTTGAAGCAAGCTCGCTCATAATATCCTCGATCGAGATGCCCATCTCGACCATCAAGACGAGCACGTGATACACAAGATCCGAGATCTCATAGACCGTCTCTGCCTTGTCGTCCGCCTTGCCCGCGATAATGACCTCGGTACACTCCTCGCCCACTTTTTTGAGGATCTTGTCAATTCCCTTTTCGAACAAGTAGGTCGTATACGAGCCCTCCTTTTTCTCGACCTTTCTGCCCTCGATAAGCTTCATAAGTGCCTCAAGCGAGAACTGCGACTCGGCGAGCTCGCCCTCAAACACCTTGTCGTTAAAGCAAGAAAAGCTTCCCGTGTGGCAGGCGGGACCGTCGGGCTCAACGATCACCTCAAGCGCGTCCTTGTCGCAATCGGCGGTGATCGAAACGATGTGCTGATAGTTTCCACTCGTCTCGCCCTTGAGCCAAAGCTCCTGCCTTGAGCGACTGTAAAAGCAGGTCAAGCCCTTCTCAATCGAAATTTCAAGGCTCTCGCGGCTCATATAAGCAAGCGTAAGCAGCTTTTTCGTCTTGTTATCTATAACGACTGCGGGAATAAGTCCCTTTTCGTCAAATTTCAACTCATTAATATCTAACATTTATCTGTCCTCCTATGATCTGACTTATAATCTCACCGAAATTCCGTTGTCTGCAAGCTCGCGCTTAAGCGAGGGAATCGTGACCTCGCCAAAATGGAAGATCGACGCGGCAAGTCCTGCCGAAACCGATGGTATGGTCTTAAACAGCTCGACGAAATCCTCAGCCGAGCCCGCGCCGCCCGACGCAACCACAGGCACGTTGACCGCCGCACAGACCGCGCTGAGCATCTCGAGATCAAAACCTGCCTTTACACCGTCGGTGTCGATCGAATTAAGAACGACCTCGCCCGCACCGCGCTCGACACACTCCTTTATCCACGAGATCGCCTCCTTGCCGGTGTTTTCTCTGCCGCCCTTGGCATAAACGCGAAAGACCCCGTCAACTCGCTTGACGTCAGCGGATATTACCACGCACTGATCTCCATAGCGCTTCGCCGCCTCGTCTATAAGAGAGGGATTTTTTATCGCGCCCGAATTGACGCTGACCTTGTCCGCGCCGCACTTGAGCACGCGGTCAAAATCCTCGAGCGTGTTGATGCCGCCGCCAACCGTCAGCGGAATAAATATCGTGCTCGCAACGTCGCGCAGAATGTCGGTAAAAAGCGCCCTGCCCTCACTCGACGCGGTAATATCGTAAAATACCAGCTCGTCAGCGCCGCACTCACTGTAATATTTTGCAAGAGCGACGGGCGAATTGACGTCGGCAAGCCCTCTGAAATTAACGCCCTTGACCACTCTGCCGTCGCGCACGTCAAGGCACGGAATTATTCTTTTCGTAATCATCTGAAACCTCCGAAATCATTGCGCCGCAAGCGAAATTGCCGCGGGCAGATCGATATCGCCCGTGTAATATGCCTTTCCGATTATCGCTCCGTACAGGCTGAGATCGGCGAGCGCCCTCACGTCCTCCATCGACGAAACGCCGCCCGATGCGACTATATTCATATCAAAATTCTCCGAAAGCGCCTTATAGAGCGCGTGATTTGCGCCCTTCATCGCACCGTCCTTGGAAATATCGGTGCAAATGACCGTACTGACTCCAATTTTTTGCAGTCTTTCACAAAAATCAAACGCCTCAAGCTGACTTTTCTCGATCCAGCCCTTGATCGCCACCATACCGTCCTTGATATCGACTCCAACGGCGATCCTATCGCCAAATTTCTCGACCGCCGTGTGCAAAAACGACTCGTCGGTAACCGCCGCCGTGCCGAGAATGACTCGGTCAACACCCGCTTCAAAATACCTCTCGACTGTATCCATACTGCGAATACCGCCGCCGATCTCGGTACAAAGTCGCGTATTTTGGGCGATCGCGCCGACCACGTCGATATTCGGCGTCGTACCGAGCTTCGCGCCCTCAAGATCGACCAAATGCACCCATTTAGCGCCCTTGGCTTCAAAATCGCGCGCAACCGATAGCGGCTGATCGCTGTAGACCGTCATTTTTTCATAATCGCCCTTGTATAGACGGACTGCCTTGCCGCCGTAAAGATCGATCGCAGGAAAAATCAACATAAATTCACCTTTTCCCGTGGTAAGACCACGAAATCACTTTTTAAACCAACGCTTGCACAAAGCCTTTGCGTTAAAACGCTTTGCGTCAAAAAGCCCTGCGTTAAAGCTCACAAAATGCCTTCAATATCGCAAGCCCCACCTTGCCACTCTTTTCGGGGTGGAACTGACAACCGCAAACTCTGCCACTCGCCACCGCTGCCGTCAGATGCGCGCCGTACTCTGTGTCGGCAATAACGCTTTCGTCGCAGTTAGCACCGTAATAAGAATGCACGAAATAGACGCAGTCGCCCTCGTTTATATACTTGAATATAGGGTGTTTGTTTTCCTTGAACCGTAAGGCATTCCAGCCGATCTGCGGTATCGGCAGCTCTCTCGGAATGACCTCTGAGATCGCCCTGACCTCGCCTTTTATCAGTCCAAGTCCCTCGTGCTCGCCGTACTCCAAGCTTTTCTCGAAAAGCAGCTGCATACCAAGGCAGATTCCCATGACCGCCTTGCCCTTTTTCGCCTCGTCGATCAGCACCTTATCAAGTCCGGTTGCGCGAAGCTTCGCCGCCGCGTCGCCAAACGCGCCGACACCGGGGAGAATAAGCCTGTCGGCTTTTCTAAGCATCTCGGCGTCTGAGGTAACGACCGCCTCGACTCCGATCGCCGCAAACGAGCTCCTCAGCGAAAACAGATTTCCGACTCCGTAATCAATGATCGCGACCATCAAAGAACTCCTTTCGTCGAGGGGATCTCGTCGATTCTCTCGGGGTCGATCTTGACCGCCTCGCGAAGCGCTCTTGCCGCCGCCTTGAAGCAGCCCTCAATTATGTGATGCGAGTTCTTGCCCGCAAGCTTTTTAAAATGGAGCGCACATTCGGCGCGGCGAACGAAGGCAAGCCAGAACTCCTCGACCAGCTCGGTGTCAAAGTCACCGACCTTGACCGACGGGATCTCAACGCCAAATCCGAGATGATCCCTGCCCGAAAGGTCGACCGCGCAGAGTATCAGCGCCTCGTCCATCGGAATGACAGCCGAGCCGTAGCGCTCTATTCCCTTTTTGTCGCCGACCGCCTTGGCAAACGCTTCTCCAAGGCAGATGCCGATGTCCTCAACCGTGTGGTGATAGTCGACCTGCACGTCTCCCACGCACCTGACCGTCAGATCAAATCGGCCGTGCGACGCGAGCAAGGTAAGCATATGATCAAGAAATCCGCAACCCGTGTCGATATCACTTTTTCCTTTGCCATCAAGCTCAAGAGCTAAATTTATATCGGTCTCCGCAGTCTTGCGGTCTATACTGTAATTTCTCATATTTTCAAACCTCCAAAGCGTTCAATATTTCACGGAGCGCGCAAACGAGTGCCTCCATCTGCTCGCGCGAGCCGACGGTTATGCGATTGTACTGCGCGATCCTCTCTGCACCAAAATGCCTTACGAGTATCCCCTTTTCGCGAAGCCGCGAATATAACTCGCCGCCGTCGATCTTCGGGTGGCGGACAAACAAAAAGTTCGCTTTTGAATCGGTCATCTCAAAGCCGAGCTCTTTAAGCTCAGCCGCCGCAAATTCACGGCTTTCGATGACCTTGCGGCAATTTGAGCGCGTATATTCCTCGTCAGAGAGCGCGCCAAGCCCCGCAGCCATCGTCATCGAGTTGACGTTGTAAGGGTTAGTCGAATATTTGATCATATTAAGGTCGGCGATCAGCTCGGGACAAGCCACACCGAAGCCAAGTCTTGCTCCCGCCATCGACCTCGATTTTGAAAAGGTCTGCGTCACGAGCAGATTTTTGTATTTCTTTGTGAGAGGAATTGCGCTCTCGCCTCCAAAATCGACGTACGCCTCGTCGATGACGACCACGCCGTCCTTGTTTGACGCAACTATCCTCTCGATCTCGTCAAGTCCGAGCGCAATTCCCGTCGGAGCGTTCGGATTGGCAATAAAGACCGTCTTTTCCACGCCGCAAAAGGCTTCGACGTCGATCGAAAAGTCCTCCCGCAGAGCGACCGTTTCGTACGGCACTCCGTTCAGCTCGGCAAACACGGGGTAAAACCCATAAGTGACGTCGGGAAAGATAGCTCCCCTTTCGCTGTCGCAAAACGCCATGAAAGCAAAGTTCAAGATCTCGTCAGAGCCGTTCGTCGCCAGCACACACTCGGGCTCGACCGCGCAGACCTCCGCTATCTTTTCATTCAATAGCTTTGCCTCGGGATCGCTGTAAAGCTCAACTCCTCGCGCCGCCTCGCTCGCTTTCTCTATCGCCTTTGGCGACGGTGGATACGGCGACTCGTTCGTATTCAATTTGATATATTTTCTCTCTTTCGGCTGCTCCCCCGGTGTGTACGGTGTCAGAGCGCTGTATTTTTTACTTATATATTTACTCATTTTTTCTCGCATTTAATAGGAGTAACAGATGCAACGGTGCCTTCGGCGAGTCGCTTTTTTAAAAAAAACTCCGCAAAAAACTTCCCGTATATTTTGGGGTGCTCTTGTGGTGTCGGAGGATTTTTTCATCGGCAAGAATAATGCGGCTATCAAGTGCTTCACTATTCGCTTTGCGTATATCCCTCACTGACCTTTTTGTTTTGATAGGGTTTAGAACCCAACCGATATAATGCAACTTGTTTTAAAGTTTCTTTAAGTTAAAGTTAGATGATGCGTCTTGGGTTCAACACTGTAAGGCGTATTCCACCGAGGCAGGCTGACTTTTCGGCTTGCCGAAAAATTAGAGTTTTCAGCTTGCTGAAAACAAACACCTTGGTTAGAACCCAAAATACAGTAAGTTTCTTTGCCTACTTTCTTTTCCAAAGAAAGTAGGTCGCCGAAGGCACGCATCCTCCCTCGCATCCTCTAACTACTCTTCCTCAAACCTGACCAAAGCGCTCTTAGCGTGCGCGCCGAGGCCTTCTTTAGTCGCAAAGAAAGCGACGTCGTCAGCGACCTTGCGGAGTGCGTCCTCGGTGTAGTAGGTGTACTGCGTTTTTTTAACGAAATCGTCGACCGACAGCGGACTTGAGAACCTTGCAGTACCGCTTGTAGGGAGTGTATGATTAGGTCCCGCGAGGTAGTCGCCGAGTGCCTCGGGGCAATAGCGACCCATAAAGATCGAGCCCGCGTGGCGAATCTTATCGAGATAATCAAAGGGGTTATCAACGCAAAGCTCGAGGTGCTCGGGCGCGAGCTCGTTGGCGATATCGATCGCGCACAGAAGCGAGGGAGCGACGATTATCTTGCCGTTTTTGTCGATCGACTCTCGCGCGATCGTCTGTCTTGAAAGGAGCGCAAGCTGCCGTTCGATCTCGCTCTGAACCGCAAATGCAAGGTCGTTTGAATCGGTCACAAGCACCGCACTTGCCATTTTGTCGTGCTCAGCTTGCGAAAGCAGATCTGCAGCGACACATTTGGGGTCGCTTTTACCATCAGCAAGCACGAGGATCTCACTCGGTCCTGCGATCATATCTATCGAAACCGTGCCGAATACCTGCCGCTTTGCCTCCGCAACGTAAGCGTTTCCGGGACCGACTATCTTGTCGACCTTCGGTACGCTCTCACTTCCGTAAGCCAAGGCCGCTATCGCCTGCGCGCCGCCAAGCTTGAAGATACGATCGATTCCCGCGATCCTCGCCGCCGCAAGAATGACGGGATTGACCTTGCCATCCTTTCCGGGAGGCGTGACCATTACTACCTCTCTGACCCCCGCTATCTTCGCGGGGATAGAGTCCATAAGCACCGTCGACGGATAGGCCGCAGTGCCACCCGGCACGTAAAGCCCCGCGCGATCGACGGGAATCACCTTCTGACCAATGACAATACCGTCCTCGTCGTTTATTATAAAGCTGTTTCTGACCTGACGCGAGTGAAATTTGCGGATATTTGCCGCCGCTCTCTCGAGAACCTCGAGGAATCTCGGCTCAACAGACGCTATCGCGTCGTCTATCTCTGCCTCGCTGACCGCAAGGCTCTCAAGTCTCGCACCGTCAAAACGTTCGCAGTATTCGTAGAGCGCCGAGTCACCTCTCGCTCTAACCTGACCGATTATCTCAGCGACCGTGTCCGCCACGCTCAGCGTCGGCTCGGTTCTCGCAAATATTTCGTCGTTTCCGACTTCTCCGTATTTTAGTATCTTTATCATTTGTTTTATTCCTTTTTTTGTAGTTAGCGAATGTGAGGAGTGCCTCCGGCGACCTACTTTCTTTGGAAAAGAAAGTAGGCAAAGAAACTTCCCCTATATTTTGGGTCCTTTTAGGGTGTCGTAGGATTTTTTCTTCGGCAAGCCTTAAAAAAATCCCTCACTGACGATTTTATATTGCAAGGGTTTAGAACCCAACCAAGATAAAACAACTTATTTCAAAGTATCTTTAAGTTAAAGTTAGATGGTGTGTCTTGGGTTCAATACGGTAGGACGTTTAATATCTCAGTAGGCTGACTTTTTCGGCTTGCCGAAAAATTAGAGTTTTCAGCTTGCTGAAAACAAACACCCTTGTTAGAACCCAAAATATCGAAAGTTTTTGAGGGTTTTAGGGAACTTTTTCCCAAAAAGTTCCCTAAGAAATCCCTACATCAGTAACTTCCTACCTTTCCAGCTTTCCCAATATCTCATCAATAACGTTGCCCTTAAACTTGTATGCAGATTTGTTTGCTATCAAACGTGCACTGATAGGCACGATCTCCTCGACGACCTCGAGATTATTTTCGTAGAGCGTCCTGCCCGTCTCGACGATATCGACGATAACGTCGGACAGCTTGAGAATGGGCGCAAGCTCGATCGAGCCGTTGAGGTGGATTATGTCGATCTCCCTACCGAGAGAATCGTAGTAATTTTTAGCAATATTAGAAAATTTGGTAGCGACCTTAAGGGTCTTTGAGGGGTTATCTCGGAATCCGACGGGTGCGGCGACAGCCATACGGCACTTGCCGATTCCAAGATCGAGGAGCTCGTAGACGTCGGGCTTGTATTCAAGCAAAATATCCTTACCCGCAACACCGATATCAGCCGCGCCTCGCTCAACGTAGATCGCAACGTCGCTCGGCTTGACCCAGAAGTATCTGACACCCGCTTCAAAGTTTTCAAATGTCAGCTTTCGGTTGTTTTCCTTGATAGACGGACACTCAAATCCCGCCGCGGCGAACATATCGTAAACCTTCTCACCAAGGCGACCCTTGGGGAGCGCAATATTTAGCATTTCCATCATCTGCCCTCCCTTTTATCAACGATACGTCTGTATTTCAGCCCATCAGGCAGCTCGCGCATCGATCTCACGGTTGCCCCACCGTCACGGAGAGAATCGGCAAGCAGCATAAGATCAGCAAGCGGGGTTGAGTCGTCGTACAGCAGGATCGTGTCAACGTCATATTCGTTGACGTCCGCATCAAGATCACCGATCAGATCAAGATAAACGGCGAACCCGATCGCACCCGACTGCTTGCCCATTTTCTTCATAAGATTGTCGTACCTGCCGCCCGAAAGCAAGCTCGTCGGCACACCCTTGACAAATCCCTTGAAAACGATACCACTGTAATATTTCATATCGTCGGTGACCGAAAAATCGATCCTTGCCTTGCCTCCGCGCTCGCAGACCGCCGAAACGATCTTCGCAAGCTCGCAAGCGTCGGGATAGACACGGGTATCACGAAGGATCTCAAGCATTTCATCACATCCGCCCTTCATTGATACCAAGCGCACAAGCGTCTTGACCGCATCGGGATCAAGCCCCTCGTCAGCGCAGATCTCACTTATCCCGTGAACGTTTTTCTCTCCCACGTAGGAAAGTAGCTTTGCCTTCCCCGCCACCGAAAGCCCGAGTCCGTCAACCAATGCGGAAAGAATGCCCATGTGCGAAACGTCAAGAACGTAGTCCTCGCAGATCAGCTCAAGGCTTTTCGCCGCAAGCATCAAAACCTCCGAGACCGATTGAAGATCAAGCTGACCTATACATTCAAGTCCCGCCTGCGTGATCTCCTTAAACGAGATCGCACCTTTGGGAACACGGTACACGTTCTCGTCGTAGTAAACGCGGCTCACTCCACGCTCGACCTCGCGACAGTTCTTAACGATCGAGAGAGTTACGTCGGGCTTGAGCGCCATGAGCTTGCCGTCCGTGTCGGTAAACGTGATTATGTGATCGGATACGAGAAAGCTCTTGTTTCTCACGTAGAGGTCGTATTCCTCGAATTTGCTCATTTTATATTGGGAATAGCCGTAGCTTTCGTAAAGTCTTTTAAGGCGATAGATCGCGCCGCGGCCGTTAGAATACATATCCATATAGTCTCCTGTCGTTCTGATTACTTCTTTTTTTCGAGATCATCAAGCACGCGCGCATATCCACCCGAGCCGTAATTAAGACAACGGTTGACTCGGCTGATAGTTGCCGTACTTGCGCCGGTTTCCTCACCGATAAGCTGATATTTTTTTCCGTCCTTGAGCATCTCAGCAACACACAGCCTCTGCGAAAGCGCCTGAAGCTCCCTGATCGTGCAAAGGTCTTCGAAAAACGCGGCGCATTCATCCTCATTTTCGAGCGTCAGTACCGCGCGAAACAGCTTTTTTATGTCTTCGGTAATATGAGGGCTCATAATGAACCTCCTTGCAGTTAGGATTTTGCGTTGAAGAAAAAATTACTTTATTATTTTAGCACACTAAAGCAATAAAGTCAATAGGTTTTATAAAGTTTTTTTAAAAACGATCAACCTGACGTTTCAAGGCTAAAAAAAGGCTCAAAATTCGTCTATATTCACAAATAAAAAAATATCCGTAAAATACAACAAAATATCCCCAATCCCTTGACAAAGCGGGAAAAATGTGATATACTGACAAAAAAGATGATAGAGGCGCACCACAACAAGAGTATTTGCCGCGAAAAAGCCCGCGCAGGCGTTGCGACGACGAAAGGGTTCGGTGCCGAAGATCTCCCACGGCGCAGGGGGAGTTCTGGCAACTCGGATAATATCCGTTTTGCTGTCGCAAATATGCGGAGTGCTATCTGTTCGACGTCAATTCGATGAGGATAGCCGTGTAAACGGCTGTTTTTTGTTGAAACGCGCACGGGCGGAGGCACTGTCCTCTGCTTTTTTATTGCAAACGTATGATAATCGGAGGTAAAGATAAATGAAAAAAACAGTATTCACAGGCGCGGCAACTGCCATAATCACTCCCTTCAAGGACGGAAAGATCGACTACGAAAGCTTTGAAAAGCTCATAAATTGGCAGATCGACGAGGGCATCGACGCTATCGTCGTCTGCGGAACCACGGGCGAGGCGAGCACGCTGACCGACGACGAGCACAGAGACGCGATCAAATTCGCCGTCGATACCGTCGCAGGCAGAGTTCCCGTTATCGCGGGCACGGGCTCGAACGACACCGCTTACGCGATCGAGCTGACCCAACACGCGTGTGACGCGGGCGCGGACGCAGTCCTCGTGGTCACTCCCTACTATAACAAGGCTACACAGAACGGTCTTATAAAAATGTTCACCGAGATCGCCGACGCTTCGACCAAGCCCGTTATTCTCTATAACGTGCCCTCGCGCACGGGCTGTAACATCCTCCCCGCAACCGCGGCGAAGCTCGCTGACCACCCCAATATCGTGGCGATCAAGGAGGCAAGCGGCAATATCTCGCAGATCGCGGAGCTCGCTCACCTCGTCGGCGATAAAATGGATATCTATTCGGGTAACGACGATCAGATCGTTCCGATCCTCTCGCTCGGCGGTAAGGGCGTTATCTCGGTTCTCTCCAATCCCATGCCCCGCGCCACAAGTAAGCTCTGCCACGACTTCTTCGACGGTAATCACGCCGAAAGCCTCAAATCTCAGCTCGATCTCCTCCCCCTCATCAACGCACTCTTTTGTGAGGTCAATCCCATTCCCGTCAAAGCCGCTATGTCTATGATGGGCTTCTGCGAAAATTCCCTTCGCTCCCCCCTCTGCGAAATGGAGCCCGAGCACGAAGCTAAATTGGCAGGAATCATGAAAGATCTAGGGTTGATTTGAGGAAGTTACTGATGTGGGGATTTCTTGGGGTGCCTTTTGGAAAAAGGCGCCCCAAACCCCGCGAAAACTTCCTGTATTTTGGGTTCTAACAAGGGTGAATTGACGCTGATTTTGCGGCAAGCCGAAAAATCAGCCTACTGAGATAAAATACGCCCTGCCGTATTGAACCCAAGACACATCATCTAACTTTAACTTAAAGAGACTCTAAAATAAGTTGCACAACATCGGCTGGGTTCTAAACCCTTGCAATATAAAAACGATAGACAGGGATTTTTTCAAGGCTTGCCGCAGAAAAAATTCTCCGTTTTCAGCTTGCTGAAAACAAACACCCTAAAAGGACCCAAACTATCGGGGAAGTTTTTTGGCTCCACCCGAAGTTTGCGGAGCAAACTCGCAGAGCAATCCGCTTACGGTTTGCGTAGGTTTTTCTTCAAAAAAGGTGGAAAAATCGCTTCCTTCGCTAACTAAAAATAAGGAAAAACAAACAATGAAAATACTAATAAACGGCATAGGCGGCAGAATGGGCGCCGAGGTCAAGAAAATAGTAAAAGAAGGCTATCGCGGCGCAGAGCTGTGCGCGGGAGTAGACGTGGTCGTGCCCGAGGGCGCAGACTGCTCCGTATACACGAGCTGGAGCGAGGTCAAGGAGAGCCCTGACTGCATAGTCGACTTTTCTCACCACAGCGCAACGAAGGCACTGCTCGAATACGCGTGTGAAAAGAATATCCCCGTCGTGCTGGCGACAACGGGCCACGACGATATTGAAAAGGGCTATATAAAAGAGGCGGCGAAGAAAATTCCGCTTTTCCACTCGGCAAATATGTCGCTTGGCGTGGCATTGCTTTGCGAGCTTGCGAAAACGGCGGTCAAGACCTTCCCCGACGCAGACGTTGAGATAATCGAAAAGCACCATAACAGAAAAATAGACGCACCCAGCGGCACGGCGCTCCTGCTTGCACAGTCGATACAGAAAATACGCGAAAAGGCGGTCTTCACGTTCGGCAGACAGGGTCAGGCAAAGCGAATGAAGAACGAGATCGGCATCCACGCGATCCGCATGGGCAACATCGTCGGCGAGCACGAGGTCATAATCGGCACGGACACGCAGACCATCACGCTCAAGCACGAGGCGCATAGCCGTTCGCTCTTTGCCGAGGGCGCGATAGCCGCCGCGGACTTTATCAAGGACAAGAGCGCGGGACTGTACGATATGTATAGCATGATCGACGGATAATAACGTTAAAAGGAACGAAAAATGATCTGTAAGAACTTATCAGTAAACGAAAATAACCACCTCACGCTCGGCGGTGTCGACACGGTCGAGATGGCAAAAAAATACGGCACACCCCTCTATCTTTTCGACGAGGACCGCATCCGTGAACGTTGCCGCACCTACGTGAGCGCAATGAAGGAAGCGTTCGGCGACGACGCACTTCCCCTCTACGCAAGCAAGGCGGCGTCCTTCAAGCAGATGTACCGCATCGTGATGGAGGAAGGAATGGGTACGGATCTCGTGTCGTCGGGCGAGCTTTATACCGCGGCGAGCGTCGGATTTCCGCTTGAAAAGGCTTATTTTCACAGCAATAATAAGACCGACGACGATATCGCCTACGCGATCGACGAGAAGGTCGGCTATTTCGTAGTTGATAACGTCGAGGAGCTCGACGCGATCGACAAAATTGCGCGCGATAAGGGAGTTGATCAGAAGATTTTGCTCCGTCTGACCCCGGGCATCGACCCCCATACGTACGCGGCGGTCGCCACGGGCAAGGTCGACTCAAAATTCGGCTCTGCGATCGAAACGGGTCAAGCCGAGCAGATAACGAAGTACGCCACGGAGCTTGAAAACATCACCCTTTCGGGCTTTCACTGCCATGTCGGCTCGCAGGTCTTCGATTCGGAGGTCTACCTCAGCGCGTCCGAAATAATGCTCGATTTCATCGCAAAAATGAAGGAAAAATACGGCTTTGAGACCGAAATCCTTGACCTTGGCGGCGGCTACGGTGTCCGTTACCTCGAGGAGCATCCCGAGATCGACATCGCGGCGAATATCCGCGAGGTTGCGACGTTTATAAAGGCACACTGCCAAAAGCTTGGCATCAAAATGCCTTCGATCCGAATGGAGCCGGGCAGAAGCATCGTTGCAGACGCGGGTATGACGGTCTATACCGCAGGCACGGTCAAGCGCATACCGGGATACAAAAATTACGTCTCGGTCGACGGCGGAATGGCGGATAACCCCCGTTTCGCGCTCTACGGCTCGCCTTATACCGTATGCCTTGCAAGCCGAATGACCTCGACCACGCCCACCTTCACCTGCTCGCTCGTAGGACGCTGCTGTGAGAGTGGCGACATATTGCAGGAAAACGTCACCCTGCCCGCCGATATAAAGCGCGGCGACGTGATCGCGGTGCTGACCACGGGCGCGTACAACTACTCTATGTCCTCGAATTATAACCGCCTCGGCAAGCCCCCCGTGGTAATGCTGCGCGGCGGCAAGGATTACGTCGCGGTCAAGCGCGAGACCTTAGAGGATATTTGCAGAAATGATGTATAAAAACAAAAATCGGTAAGATTTGATTCTTACCGATTTTTATTTATATCAATTATTGTCTACAATAATCACAGTAACCTTTTTATTCATGCGCCGAGCATATTCTATCGTAGATTTAGCACCGCGCGAAGCTCCGTCCCACACAACAAGGACCTCGTCAGCCATTTCCACCATCTGCTCGTTTCTTTTTATAGGTGCGGCTATACCGTACAGCTCGTATCGAGGACGAACGACCGTTATCGGAATATTGTGATTGGTTGCATACTCGTTTGCAACCGTGTCAATTCCCTTTGCTCCACCGCTTATGATCATTTCCGTGTCCTTTGGCACGTGCTCGGACAGGTCAAAGCTCGTAATCCCCCGCGATCCTGCAATTAAGAGTTTCATATATATCTCCTATTTAAAATATATTATCATTTTGTTTTTCTTATATTTTACCTATTGTTTACTATATTTTATCATATTTTAATTCTGTTGTAAATAGGTTATAATATTTTTAAGAAATAAAATTCAGGAGAAAAATATGCTTGAAAGTCAATATAAAATGAACGTTATAAAAATCGGCTTAAAAATTGCATATTACAGAAAGCTTCAAGGCATGACACAAGAGGAGCTTGCGGAGGCGTGCGATTTGTCTGTGGGATATATATCACAGCTTGAAGCTCCCGGCAGTTGCTTTTGCCCGTCGTTAAAGACCTTGTTTACCATTGCAGAGGTGCTTGGAACAACCGTCTCCAAGCTTACCGATATTGAGGATTAATTTCAACGGAAGTGATAGTTTTATGGTGCGATTGACGTTAGACGCCCAATTAGAAAAATGCGGCATTACGAGATATGAATTGTCAAAAAGAACCGGCATTATTTACCACACGATTGACAGCTATTACAAAAATCAAGTGGTGCGTTACGATAGTTATATTTTAAACAAGATATGCGAAGCCTTAAATTGCAACATATCTGACATAATAGAATATAAGCTGGAAAAATAAAAACAGCAGAGGCGCAATACCTCTGCTTTTTTTATTAAAACTTAAACCTATCAAGCCTTTTGACCAGCATACCGCCGATAAGACCGATAACCACACCTGCAACCGTGCCCGAAATGAGCAACACGGGCAGATAGTAAGCGATCTGCGCGGTCTGCGTCATCAGACAAGCCATAAGGATCTGACCGACGTTGTGCAGAACGCCTCCCACAACGCTGATTGCGATGCAGGAAAAGAGATTTAGCTTTTTGAGAATTATCATTCCCGCAAGGCTCAACACCGCACCCGCGATACTGAACGCCATCGTCTGCACGTTGCCGAAAAGCATCGAAACGAGCACGACGCGGATAATACTGACGATAACGGTCTCCTTCCAGCCGACCTTATAAAGCAAAAAGACCATAACGAGATTGGGAAGACCGACCTTTATGCCGGGGATCGCAACAAGCGCGGGTATTTGGCTTTCCACGAAGGAAAGGATCATCGCAAGCGCGATAGAAAGCCCCAAAAAAGCGACCTTTTTAGTTTTCATATCAACCTTTCCTTTCGTAAAATTTAACGTTGGCAACGGTTTTTCGCCACTTGCCAAGAGTTTTTTTGACCGCGGGCATTTCGCCCGCGGTCTTTTTTGATTTAAGTTAACCTACAAGTTCAACGTCACTATCGGCACCGTAGACCGTGACCGTCAGCTTATTCGGCAGACAGGTTATGACCTCGCCCGTGCTGTGCACCCTACCCTGCTTTACGCAAAGGTGATCGGGACAGTCGGCATAGGTCAGATAAGCCTGACCGCCCTCAATTCGAAGGATATTCGTTCCTCCGTTGAGCGAATATTCGCCATCCTCGGCAAGACTGTATCTTGCCACCTCCTCGCCGTCCACACGAACGACGACGTACGCTCCTTCCTTACGGGTAAGCGCCCAGATGCCGAGCAGCAAGAGCGCCACGGCAAGAATAGCGGCGATGAGAATCAGATCTCTCTTTTTCATTAAAACTTAAGTGCGAGAAGCGCAAGAGCGATCATGCCTGCGGTGAGAAGCGCGATGGGAAGACCGCGGAAGGACGCGGGGATCGCATCCTCATCGACCGCAAGATCCTTGAGCTTGCCGTAGAGAGTCATAGTGAGCGTGAAGCCAATGCCAACAGCCGCAGCGGTGATGATCGCCTCAAGGAAGCCGTGCTCGGTATTGTGGATACAAAGACCGAGAACCGCACCGTTGACCGCGAATTTCACGAAATGGGAGTGGCAGTAGTTGTCGAGCAGCTTTCTTGCAACGAGGTGCATCGCCTCGGAAATGACGAGAACGACTGCAACGAACGCTATGATCTGGAGATATTCAAGCTTTTCGCCAAGCACGAACTTGTTGATAGGCCAGGTAATAAGCGTTGCGAGAAGCATTACCAGCGTAGTGCCCGCGCCAAGCGCGAGAGATCTCTTGGTGGAGCGCTCGTTTTCGATAACCGCGCCCGTGCCGAGACATTCGATAAGAGCATAGTTTCCGGAGAGTATGCTTGTAAGGATAATACCAAGAATAATTTCAGGTGTCATTATCAGTTACCCTCCTTTTCTTCGTTTTCATCAAGGTGATGGTGAAGACCCGTGATCTTGTTGATCACTGCCATAACGATAGCGAGCACGACGTATCCGCCGAACGCGCCTGCGAGCGCGGAGATCTTATAGTCCTGAAGGAACGCGATGGGCTGACCCCAGATAGTAGCGTTTCCGAGGACCTCACGGATAAGCGCGCAAACGACCATAATAACGGTGAAGAATACGCCGGTAACGAGCGCCACCTCAATAGACTTGACCTCGCCGTTGTGATCTGCAACCTCCTCGGCGTCGCGATAAATAACCGCGCTGACCGCGAGAGCCGCCAGATGAACGCCGAGCATATTTGCGACCTCGGGGAAGAATGCCTTCATAAGCATCGAGATGAGGGTCACAAAGCCGGTGATTATCATAACGTAAGCAGGGATCTTTGCGTATGCGGGGATTATATTGTGGATCGCGGAGACCACGATCGAGGAAAGAAGCATGGAAATGAGCACCGCCGCACCCATACCGAGTGCCTCGCGGAGATCCTCGCTCGACGCCATAACGAAGCCCGCGCCGAGAACGAGAAGGATCGAGGGAGTACCTCTGAGGAGATACGATGTTTTAGTCTTTTTCATTACTGTTCTCCTCCTTTGATAGAATTAAACGCTGCGAATGCGTCAGAGGTTGCAAGCTTAACTGCGGTAGAAGAAATCGTTGCGCTCGAAACGAGAACGTCATCGGAAAGAGTTCCTTCGGTAATGCCGTTAAATCTGTCGAGATATTCTCCGTATACGCTTCCGGAAGCATCCATAAGATCCTTGATACCGGGCATATATTCAACACCGTGTCCAAATGCCATCTGCTTTACGTTCTGGTCAACGATCGCGCCGTTTTCATCAATTACGGTGCAGATCTCCATTGCGTTGTCGCCGTAAGTCAGAGGACGAGAGTAGAATGCGTAGTAGGTGCTCTCACCCGTCTTGAACGAGCAAGCGTAAACAACGTTTCCGAACGTTGTGAGCACCATGGGAGTTATTTCCGAAGCATCAGCAAACTTTGCGCTAATCATCTTTGCGGCAGCCTCGGAGAAGTCAACTGCTTCGATAGCCGCAAGAGCCTCCTCTGCAACGGCTGCGTTTGCCTCTGTCACGTCGGCACCCGTGGTGTCGTAGACCTTGCAAGCGCCGGATGCATTAACTATCGCAAGATAGCTTGCCTCACCGTTCTTGACTATGAACGCGTAGCCCGAGCCGTTAAGTGCCTTGTAGCCCTCAACGATATTTCCGCTTGCCGCAACAGCCTCTGCCTTGAGCATACCGCCCGAGGTAAGTCCTGTGTGGAGTGCGGGGATCATTTCAGCAAGGATCTGCGCGTCGGACTTAACGCCTGCCGCGATAAGATCGTTCTCGATAAGCACGCCCATAGCGCCCTCAACCGCAGACTTGAACGCGGTCGACGAGTAGGTAGCGCCCGATACGGTGCCAACGTCTGCGAGAGCAGAGTCCTTACCGATGTAAGAATTAAGATAATTTGCATCATTGTCGCGGAAGTCGACCGAATCGGAGTAGGAGTCGAGCTGGATTCCGCAGATCTTACCCTCTGCATCGATACCGATGGTGATCTCCATGGGAGATTCGGAGTAAGAGGACTCAGCGGTGCAACGGATCGCAAAGCCGAGACCGTTTGCTTCCTTGTAGACCGAAAGAACGTTAGCGGGAACGTTTACGAGAGTGGAAGCGGAGGGATCAGCGGAGCTGTAGATAAGAGCATCTCCGCCAAAGGAAGCACCCTCGGGCATTACAGCGAGAAGCGGAGCAAGCTCTGCGCCCGCGTTGTTAGCCTCGATCATGGGGCCCGTAATAAAGTTAAGTCCGAAAGCCGCCGCGCCGAACACAACCATAATAACGAGAAGAATGGCGGTGGTGATAATAAAATGACGAATCTTCATTATTTAACACCTCCCAAAGTTCTCTTCTTGGTCCAGTCGTAAATGAAGGGAGTAAGAAGGTTCATAGTAAGTATAGCGATCGAAACGCCCTCGGGATAGCTTGCGAACTGTCTGATTGCGAAGGTAAGAAGACCCGCGCCGACACAGAACACTACTCTGCCGAGATTGGTGGTGGGAGTCGTAACGTAGTCGGTCGCCATAAAGATAGCACCGAGGAGCAGACCGCCCGCGAGAACGTGCTGGAGAGCAAAGGTAACGTCAAATCCGCCGAAGATGAGGTAGCAGACGAAAACGGTCGCTACGAAGGACGCGGGAACGTACCACTTGATGACCTTTCTTGCTACGAGATAAACGAAGCCGAGAAGAAGTGCGATCGCACAGGTCTCACCGATAGCACCGCCGTGAGCACCAACGAGAAGCTGGAGAACGGTAGGAGCGTTGGCAGCACCCTCAACGCCCGCGTTAAGAGAAGCGAGAGGAGTAGCACCTGCGGCGATCTCGGGAACGGCGTTTCCGAGGAATCCGAGATCAAACAAAGGAGCGATCTTGGAAACGGCTGCGACCGAACCGAAGGTAAGAAGCATGAACACACGAGCCGCGATAGCGGGGTTAACGATGTTCTTACCGATGCCTCCGAAGAAGCACTTAACTACAACGATAGCGAAAACGCTACCGACAGCGCACTGCCAGAGCTTGACCTCGGTGCTCAGGTTGAGCGCGAGGAGCAGACCCGTAACAACGGCGGAAAGGTCGCCGATAGTCTGCTTTTTGTGAGCGCAAAGATTGAAAATAAACTCAGCAAGCACTGCACTTGCAACGCAGGTGAGAATGATCCAAAGCGCCTTGAGTCCGAAGAAGATGATTCCAACGAGAGCCGCGGGGATCATCGCGATGATAACGTCGAGCATTACTCGATTTACCGACGCACCCTTCTGATGAATGTGAGGTGCGGGAGAGATATGAAGCTTACTCATGCCTTTGCACCTCCCTCTTTTTCCTTCTGTGCGGCAAGGTATTTTTTAATATAGGATCTTGCCTGCTTGTTGATCTCAAGCAAGGGACGGTTTGCAGGGCAAACGTAAGTACAGCAGCCGCAGTCAACGCACTGACGAACGCCGGTGTCGATGAGGAGCTTTACGCGTCTTTCTTCCTTTTCAACCGACATTACCTTGTCGACCATAGGCACGCTGATGCCAACGGGGCACTTTTCCATGCAACGACCGCAGTTGATACAGGGAGAAGCCTCGGGAAGAACCGAGTTCTTTTCGTCGAAGATAAGAACCGAGTTAGAGATCTTAACGATAGGATCGTCAGCCGAGCAGATAGCAGTACCGTTCATAGGACCGCCCATAACTACCTTGCCGGGCTCGCTCTTAAGACCGGTGTACTTGAGAAGCTCGCTTACTCTCGTTCCGATGGGAGCGATAAGGTTCATAGGCTTCTCAACGGCAGGACCGTCAACGGTAACGATTCTCTCAACGAGGGGCATACCCGTGTTGAGATATTCAGCCATCTTTGCAAGAGAGGAAACGTTTACGATAAGCGCTCCAAACGAGGGGAAACGTCTGCCCGCGACTGCAACTCTGCCCGTAGCGTTGTAAAGCATTACCTGCTTTGCACCCTGAGGATAGATGGTCTTGAGCTCGTGAATAACGACGTAATCCTTGCCCTCAAAGGTCTTCTTGAGGACCTCGATAGCGTCTGCCTTGTTCTTCTCGATGCAGATCATAAACTTGGCGTTGCCAAGATATTCATTCATATATTTGCGAAGATACTCGATACCGTCCGCGATAAGCTCGGGATGTGCGAGCATCATTCTGTGGTCACTTGTGATGTAAGGCTCGCACTCTGCCGCGTTAACGAGCACGGTGTCGACCTTGTAATCGGGGTTTTTAGCCTCGTTGAACTTTGCCCAGGTGGGGAAAGCCGCGCCGCCAAGACCGACGATACCGCCGTCTCTGACTGCCTGAAGGAACCCGTCACAATCGCTGAACTCGGGAGCCTTGACCGAAGGATCGATCTCCATAAGACCGTCGCTCTCGATGTGGATCGCGAGAGTCTCGCCGCCTGCGACCTCCATAGCAGAGATCTCGGTGACAGTACCCGAAACGGTTGCGTGTACGGGAGAAGAGAATCTACCCTCTTCCCTTGCGATGAGCTGGCCGACTCGTACGTGATCGCCAACGTTTACGATGGGTTCGGCATCGTGACCCGAATGCATATTCATCGGCAGTATAACTTCCTTCGGCGTTTCGATACGCACGGGAACGCAAGCCGCAGTATGCTTATTGTGGGGCACGTGCAAAGATGAAATATTTCTTCCCAAAATAATTTCTCCTTTTCCGTGTTTTTTATTTAGATTAATTGTTTTAAATATGAATATTCAAACAAATTGCTTTCAAATTCAATAGCCGCGTGGGCGGCAAGATCATTCGCTGACCAGAGCCGCAAAGCCCTCGGTCATATATTGGGTACCGTCGTTGGCTACCCAGAACACCTCAACTCCTCCGATCGACTGAACGAGCGCAAGACCGTCTTCATAGCTCATACAGAACAGAGCCGTGGAGAGCGCGTCGGCAAGTCCGCTGTCGGATGTAATGACCGTGACCGAAGCAAAATGCTCGGACGGCATCAGAGTGTCCTTGTCAATAACGTGGTGATAGCGAGACCCGTCAACGACGAAATATCGCTCGTAAATGCCCGAGGTCACGCAGGACACGTCAGAGATCGTGATGCGCTTAGCGTAGGACTCGGGATCAAAGGGGTTCTTAATTCCGGTCAACCAGCCCGAGCCGTCGGGTTTTTGACCGATTATGCGGATATTTCCGCCGATGTTGAGCACGTAGCTGCTCACACCGTTCTCTATGAGATACTGCGCCGCCTTTTCGGTGGCGTATCCCTTGCCGAGCGCGCCGACGTCGATCGATGCCTCGGGATCGGTTATTCTGACCGTCAAATTCTGTTCGTCTATCTCAAGCAGAGAAAAATCAACGTGCTCTGCCGCCTCGGAAAGCTTGTCCTCGTTAGGAATAGACGCCGAGCTTGGATCAGTGCCCGCCGCTTCCCTGCAATCGTGCCAGGGACGCAACACAGCACCCATCATTATATTCATCTCGCCGCCCGTGAGCGTATACAGCTCCTCGGCATAGAGCAAAAAGTCGATGAGCTTTTCGTCAACGACCATTGGCTCCCCGCCCGCGTTCTTGTTAAGCGTGCACAGGTTGACCACGCCGCTGTACTCGTGATAAATATCAAAAAGGCGATGGTATTCTTCAAGTATCTCTGAAACACCCTCGCAATTCTTCCCGAATTGCTCGTTCGTTTCCACTTTGTAGCTGTAAATATAGGAAACCGTGTCAAAGAAGGTGAAATAAACCATTCCCTTCGGTTCTGCCTTATTCGCAGTTTCAGGGCAGCCCGTCATAACGACGAGCAGCCCCAAAACCATGAATAGACAGAGTAGGGTTTTGATAAGCTTCAAAATTCCTATCTCCTGAATTATTTAATTATCTAGCGTTCTTAACAGCCTCAGCAACTACAGCCTTGATAGCAGTGATCTGGATGGTGCAGCCTGCGGAAAGGAGAGCGTCCTCAGCGGAGATAACGTAACCCTTGCCTTCAACTTCCTTGGTAGCCATAGCCTCAACCTCAGCAGCGGTCTTGCCTACAACGTACTTGGAGAACTCTGCGGACTGAAGGTACCACTCGAGAACCTTACCGTCGCCGTTCCAGTCCATACCGTAGCCAAGAGCAGGAGCCATGCCGTACTCGTCCTTGAGCTCTCTCTTGGTTGCCTTGTAAGCCTTCTCAACGATCTCGCCTGCAGCGTTGATAGCGATGTTGGGCTGAATAGCGTCGTTAAGAGCAGCAACGATCTTGCCGTCAACAACAACGGTTGCAGCGAAATCGGTGTACATCTTTACAGTGCCGTTTGCCTCTGCGGTAGCAGCGGTGGACTCCTCAGCGGTGGTGTTTGCAGCTACACCGAGAGTGAACTCGGAAGCGGTCTTGAAGCTTACACCCTGCTCATCCTTGCAAGCCTTAACGACTGCAGCGATGAAGTCAGTGATCTGCATGGAGCAGCCGGCGTCGAGAAGAGCCTGGTCAACAGCGATCTGGTGTCCGTTAGCTTCCTTGGTCTTGATAGCCTCAACCTCAGCAACGGTCTTGCCTACAACGTAGGACTCGAAAGCCTTAGCCTGCTCGTACCACTCCTTGGTAACGCCGTTTCCGTCGTTATCGATCTTAACGGGAGCCATACCGTAAGCATCTCCAAGCTCCATCTTGGTCTTGAAGGTAGCAGCGGTGTCAACTGCACCGTCGGTAACGGTCATCTTGTTCTGTGCAACGTCGATGCGGCAAGCAACGATCTTACCGTCAGCATCGGTTACAACGGTAGCAACGGTAGCGTCGACCTGAGCAAGTCCGGTCTTGGAGCTATCCATGCTTACTACAACGCCCATACCGAGCTTGTAGTCAGCTTCTTTTGCAGGAGTGTCGCAAGCAACGATTGCAACTATCATGCAAAGGCAGAGTAACATAGCGAAAATTCTTTTCATGTTCTTTCCCTCTTTTATATTGTATTTTTTTGAGTCACACCAAGCTTGTCCTCCCGCACGGAAGACCCGACCGAAAAGGTCTCGTCTTAAGTCCGAAATCGCCAACTTCGGAGCAAACTCATTCTCGTATATTATATCATATTACACGTCAATAAGTCAACAAGATTTTGATATTTTTTTGTCAATTTTGCGTTTTTTCACAGATTGCACAATATTCCCAATGCATAAAAAACCATTTTTATCAATATTGTCAACCAAATTCAGCCAAAAAAATCACTTTTTTTACCTGATCAGCATACAAACGTCAACAAATCAAAAATCTGCCGTTTTTTACCTCCTCAAAACCGCAAAACAAACAAAAAAAGCGGGAAATTCCCGCTTTTTTATCAAAGAGTTTTCAAGTCGTACGGCGTCGACTGATAGACGAAATAATTAAGCCAATTTATAAACAAAAGGCTTCCGTGTGACCTCCAACGAACGACAGGCTCGTTATCGGGATCGTCACCGCGGTAATAGTTCACGGGCGGCTTGATCGGAAAGCCTGCCGCGAGATCTCTGCGGTACTCCGCATCGAGCGTCAAGGGATCGTACTCCGAATGTCCCATTACGAAGAACTGACGTCCGCCGATCTTCGAAACGATATGAACTCCCGCCTCGTCGCTCGACGCGAGAATTCGCAGGCAATCAACAGCCTCGATGTCTTCCCTGTTCACTGCCGTGTGGCGCGAATGAGGAACGAAAAATTCGTCGTCGAAGCCGCGCAAAAGCATCGACTTTTTGTGATCCGCGCGGTGTGCAAACACGCCGAAAAGCTTTTCGTCAAGCACGTGCTTCTTAATGCCGTAATGATAGTACAAGCCCGCCTGAGCGCCCCAGCAGATGTGCATCGTGCTGTGTACGTGCGTCTTGCTCCATTCCATGATCTCGCAAAGCTCCGCCCAGTAGTCGACCTCCTCGAATTCCATCATCTCAACGGGCGCGCCCGTGATGATCATTCCGTCGTATTTCTCGTCCTTGACCTCGGGAAAGGTCTTGTAAAATGCAAGCAAATGCTCCTGCGCCGTGTTCGTCGACTGATGCGACTGCGTGCGTATCAGGGTCAGTTCTATCTGAAGCGGTGTGTTTCCTAAAATTCGCGAGATCTGTGTCTCGGTCTCGATCTTCTTCGGCATAAGATTGAGCAGCAGTATCTTCAGCGGTCTTATGTCCTGCGTGATCGCGCGAGTTTCCGTCATTGCAAATATGTTCTCGTCTGCAAGCGTCTGGACCGCAGGCAGATCGTTCGGTATCTTTATTGGCATTTCATTCTCCTGATTGGTTTTTGGGGAAGTTACTGATGTGGGAATTTCTTAGGGAACTTTTTGGAAAAAAGTTCCCTAAAACCCTCAAAAACTTCCTGTATTTTGGGTTCTAACAAGGGTGGATGTGACCTGTTTTCAGCAAGCTGAAAACTCTAATTTTTCGGCAAGCCGAAAAAGCCAGCCTGATGAAATGACATGTGTCCTACCGTATTGAACCCAAGACGGATTGTCTAACTTTAACTTAGAGATATTTTGAAATAAGTTGTTTTATATCGGTTGGGTTCTAAACCCTTGCAGCGTATAAACGACAGACAGGGATTTTTTTAGCTCCGCAGGAGCGAAAAATCCTACGACACCCTAAAAGGGCCCAAAATATCGGGAAGTTCTTTTGCTTCTTTTCTTTCAAGAAAAGAAGAGAAATCCTCTCACTCGCTACCTTCCCTTTTTCTTACTCTCAAATCTTATCCAAAGCCTGCTGAATATCAGCGATGAGATCGTCGGCGTCCTCGAGACCGCACGAGAGACGTACGAGATCGGGAGCGACACCCGAAGCGATGAGATCGGCATCGGAGAGCTGACGGTGAGTCGTGGTCGCAGGATGCAGACAGCAGGAACGCGCGTCAGCAACGTGAGTCTCGATAGCGATCATCTCAAGCGCATTCATAAACTTGGCAGCAGCCTCGCGGCCGCCCTTAACGCCGAAGCTGACGACACCGCAAGTACCGTCGGGCATATATTTTTGCGCCAGCGCGTAGTCCTTGCTCGACTCAAGAGAGGGATAGTTGACCCACGCGATCTTGTCGTTTGCCTCAAGATAGCGAGCGACCGCAAGACCGTTCTCACAGTGGCGCTTCATTCTGACGTGTAAGCTTTCGAGTCCGAGATTGAGAATATAAGAGCTCATAGGCGCGGGAGTAACACCGAGATCGCGCATAAGCTGTGCGGTCGCCTTGGTGATGTACGCGCCGCCGAGACCGAATTTTTCAGCGTAGGTAATTCCGTGATAGCTGTCGTCGGGCGTGCAGAGACCGGGGTATTTTTCAGCGTGAGCAAGCCAGTCGAACTTGCCCGAGTCAATGATCGCGCCGCCGACCGCACTTCCGTGACCGTCCATGTACTTGGTCGTCGAGTGAGTCACAATGTCAGCTCCCCACTCAAAGGGACGGCAGTTGACGGGCGTCGGGAACGTGTTGTCAATTATAAGCGGAACACCGTGCTTGTGCGCCATATTTGCAAATCTCTCGATATCAAGCACGTTGAGCGCGGGATTAGCGATAGTCTCACCGAAAACGAGCTTGGTCTCGGGTCTGAACGCCGCCTCGAACTCCTCGTCGGAGCAGTCGGGTGCGATAAAGGTCACGTCGATACCCATTCTCTTGAAGGTGACCGCAAAAAGATTGTACGTGCCGCCGTAGATCGACGCGCTCGAAACGATGTGATCGCCGCACGAGCAGATATTGAAGGTCGCAAGGAAATTCGCCGCCATACCCGACGAAGTCAGCATAGCCGCGCTTCCGCCCTCCATCTCACAGATCTTCGCCGCGACCGTGTCGCAGGTCGGATTCTGCAAACGCGAATAAAAGTAACCGCTTGCCTCGAGGTCAAAGAGCTTGCCCATCGCCTCGCCCGTGCTGTATTTAAAAGTGGTGCTCTGAATTATCGGGATCTGTCTGGGCTCACCGTTTCCGGGTCTGTAGCCGCCTTGCACACACTTCGTTCCGATCTTTTTGTTCTTCATAAAATTTCATCGCCTTTCGTCACCGCTATACCGCGGTCAGATTTCATATTGCGTGCTCGACTTCATAAATTACAAGCCAAACACACTTCCCTATTTTAATTATACCATTTTTTCTCCCAATGTCAAGCACTTTAAAGCAAAAGTATGCCCCACATCTTCCCCAACCAAGCAAAAAACCGCCCAACCTCCGAAAAGAAGGTCAGGCAGTTTTTAAAATTTAAAAATTATGCTTCGGGAACGTAGTTGTAAACTATCGTAGCATTTGTGAGATAAGAATTTTGAACGCCAACGCTAATTCTTGCCCATTCATCCTCGGTTCCCGTGTAATAAACGGTTGTCAGACTGCTGCAACTGAAAAATGCAAGGTCACCTATGCTCGTAACACTATCAGGGATAGTTATGCTTGTAAGATCATTGCAATATGCGAATGCTCCTTCACCAATGCTTGTGACTCCGATAACGATACCGAATTTACATCCCCTACGGTAGAGTCTTCTCCCGTAGGATTTGCGGTGGTTTTCTTCGATATGCCGTTTTTGAACATATCCAACTTGATATTTACGGAAATTTCCACTCGGTCACGGAAAATGTCTATACGGTCAACCACTTGGAAAAGCATTGCCTTTTGTCCGTCCACCTCTTGTGTGTCAAAATCGGTGTTCCAATTCTGCATTTTGGTATTAAGAACAAACGCACTTTGTTTACGCTCGGTCAGTTCGGCAAGCTCTTGTTTTCGCATTTCGACTTGTTCTGTGCTTTCCTTTACCTCAAGTTCCTTTTTGGAGAGAAGTTCTTGCAACATTTTACTGTCAAAACCGCTTTCGCCTATAAGAGATTTAACCACCTCGTCCTTTAACGCACTCAACTCAAAAACGGATTTACTTTGTATCTCTCTCAATCGTGCCAACTCGCCTTGTATAAACTCTATTTCTCGGTCAAGCCGTTCTACATAGGATTTAGACACATCTTCGGTGTTGAGCGTTGCCATATACCTTTTAATTGCGTTTACAACGGCATTTTCAACCTTTTTGGCACTGTATGTAGATTGTCCCTTACAAATATCCTCTTGCGGATAGGCAAACGAACTGCAACGATATTTAGGAATAAACTTACGTTCTTTCTCTCCGTCAATAATAATCGTTCTGCTCTTAGCTTGGAAAGAGGTCAATTTTCTTCCACAGTAACCGCAGAATAAAAGTCCCGACAAAAGCATTGTTCCGTGTGTGGTGGTCTTGACACCTCTTTGCCGAGTGCTACGCTTACGGATAACCTCGTGTGTAGCATTCCATTCTTCTTCGGGTATGATAATAAGGTTTTCCATAAGGGGAGAAATTATCTCATCTCTGTCGCTCTTGCTTTTAAGCACGTAATAACCTTTATACAAAGGATTGTTGACTATCTGCCGTATTTGCGTAGCCGTCCATAAACCATCGCTTCTTGTTCTGTGTCCGTTATCGTTGAGATACTGTGCCGTTCTTCTAAAACCGTAGTTCAACTCTCGGATTACATAGAAGATAGTACGAACAATAGGGCTTTCCTTTTCCTCGTCTATCGTTATATCGAGTATCGGTTTACCCTTGTAGTTGTTTCGTCCGTTGTTTACCATTTTGAAGCCGTAGGCAGTACCACCGCCACGATACCGACCTTCCGATACCGCTTGCCCGATAGCGTCCGAAACTCTTTGTGAGGTCTTTCTGCTTTCGCCCTCGGCTTGCCAATAACGGATATAGGTTATCAGCTTGCTTGTGTGGTCTTTCGCGCTGATCTCTCCCTCGGTATAGGAGAACACCGTAATACCTCTTTGGTTGAGATAAGATACGATCAACGGCGTTTCATCTGCGATACGTCCGAGACGGTCTGACATATATATTACGAGTATGTCAAACTCTCTGCGGTCTGCCATTTTCTTAATATCTTGAATCGCGTCTCGGTCATTTGCCGATACCTTAAAGCCCGATACGCCACCCTCGGTAAATACCTTTACTAAATCCCAACCTTTCGACTCTACGAACGGCAAAAGGATTGATTTCTGTTGCGGTATATCAAAATCGTGTTCTCGGTCTGTCTGTTGTTTAGAGGACGCACGAAGTAATACAACGGCTCTTTTGGCTAATTCTTTATTCAATGCTAATGTCATAATTTTTACTCTCCTTTTACAAAAAATAGAGGGTCTGACTGTTCTTCTGAACAATCAAACCCTCCAAGTTATCCAACGGATTATGATTATCTTAATTTAGTTGTAACGGATTTTCCGTCTGCGGTTATATAGGTTTTTATTGCATACGATAACCTTAAACCGTTTTCGATACAGATCGGGTAACATATCGGGGGTTATTTCTCCCTCGTCC
>JAFQPM010000008.1 GCA_017411745.1 Clostridia bacterium
CTGATGCAACGATGTATGTTACTTTCCTGTCATCAGCGACAGGAAAGTAACCAAAGGAGCGCCGCGTAGGGCGGGAGGGACTTATGATTCGGTAACAAAGCGTTTCGGTTTGGAAGATTAAAGCCCGAATCATTGCGCCATCCTCCCCCCTAAGAACCCCCCACCTGCCCTTCGGGCGCATCCAAAATCCAATGCTTACAGCCGAGGCGCTGAACTGCCAATGGGGTTTCTTGTCCCTCTAAAGCGTTCGCTCATTTTTATTGCTCGCACACGCTTGTGCTCGCAAGGTGACGAGGGCAAGTGAGGTCTTTGGTGCTCACGCGTGGTTAACGATAGACACGGTGGCGTATTCTACTCATCCGTCGGCTTCGCCGACCGCAGCTTGTCTGCAATTCTCTTACAAGGGAAGGCTAACATTCGCCTGTGGCGTAACACATTATGGCGAGGCAGCGGGTTTCCCTACTCGCCTGTGGCGTAACGAAACGTAGGCGGTTCGCTTCACTACTCGCCTTTGGCGTAACGAACCGTAGAAAGATCGCTCCACTACTCGCCCTGCGGCGTAACCTTGCGAAGCACAAGCGTGTGCGAGCAACGCAGCATTACTTTGGTTTCAGATGGACAAAAGAGCCCCATCAGGAAGTTCAACCACGCGGCTACAAATTCGGAAACACAGTGTGCCGAAGGCGATAGGGGGTTTCTTAAGGGGGAATGGCGCAATGATTCGGGCTTTAAGTTTTCAAACCGAAGCGCCTTGTTACCGAATCATCAGCCCTCTCCCCCTTAAGCGGCGTTTCTTTGGTTCGTTTCTTTTCGCTGCAGAAAAGAAATGAACATTCTCGTCGCACTGGTTACCTTTGCAGAAGATATCATTTTTAAAACAATCCCTCACCCGCTACCGCGGGAGCTCCCTTTACACAAGGGAGCCATATTTTTTCGTTTCTCCCATTTACGCAAGAGAGGCTTGTTTTAATCCGTTGCTCCTCCCCACACCTAAAAAACCTCTTTTTGCCAAGCCGAAGTTTGCGGAGCAAACTCGCAGAGTAAACCGCATGCGGTTTACGTATGTTTTCCCCAAAAGCGAAAAACGCAAATTTTCACACAAAATTCACTTGACATTTCACCACTTCGTGATATAATTAAATAGTTAACGATTAACAAGTTAACTTTTTGCCAAAATACACTGCCGAAAGGAAAATCATCTTGTCAGAAAACAAAGAATTATATCAATCGCCACGTGAGAGCGCCGAGCATCGCGGCGTGCACTCCTTCATAATGGCAAACATTATGCACCGCCGAGCGATCGACCGCTGGGCGATCAGCATCGGCATGGATCCCGACTCCTCTGCCGCAGGCATACACCGAGGGCAACACAGAATGCTGATGTACCTCTCGAAATGCAAAACAACACCCTCCCAAAAGGACCTTGCAAAATGCTTCGAGATCAGCCCCGCCGCAGTCGCGGTCTCGCTCAAAAAGCTCGAGAGCGAGGGCTATATCAAGCGTGAAAAGTGCTCCGAGCGCTCGGACTCGCGATATAACGAGATCAAAATTACCGATCTTGGAAGAAAAGTCGTTTCCGAAAGCTGCAAATACTTCCGACACGTCGACAGTCAAGCCTTCAAGGGCTTTTCCGACGAGGAGCTTGATATCTTCGCAGGTCTGCTTGAAAGAGTACAGGAAAATCTGAAGAATATCGAACCGCTTCCCTCCGCGGCAGAGGATGAGTGCAAATAAAAGCCGCAAACGCAATTCACGAAAGGAACCCCGATAAAAAATGAAAAGATGGATGAAATACGTAAAGCCCTACCTGCTTTACTTTATTTTGGGCCCGCTTTGTATGATCATTGAGGTCGTCGGCGAGGTCCTGATGCCGATGTATCTCGCAGAGGTCATCAACGGCGCGGTCAAGGGCACTCTCACAAACGAGGGAAGCCTTTGGGTAATGGTAAAAATGATCGGCACCGCCCTGATCATGATGATCGGAGGCGTCGGCGGCTCGTACTTCGGCGCTAAAGCGTCGGTCAACTTCGCCGCAGACCTGCGCGCAGACCTATTCAAAAAGGTCCAGGGCTACAGCTTTGCCAATATCGACAAATTCTCGACCGCGTCGCTGATCACAAGACTTACAAACGACGTAACTCAGGTGCAGATGTTCGTCAATATGATGCTCCGTATGATGCTCCGTTCCCCCGGTATGCTCATAGGCGGCGTTATCATGGCGATCAAACTCAGCCCCTCTCTCTCCGTGATCATGGCGGTCACCATTCCCCTGCTTCTTATCTCTATGGCGTTCATAATCGTTCGCGGTATGCCCCGATTCTCGAAAATGCAGACCAAGATCGACGCGCTCAACTCCACGGTCCAGGAAAACATCACTAACGTGCGCGTGGTAAAATCCTTCGTCCGCGAGGATTTTGAGACCGAAAAATTTGAAGGCTCGAACAAAAACCTCAAGGGCGCAGGCATGTCCGCTATGAAGAATATGATCTTCATGCAGCCCGTCCAGAGCTTCTTTATGTATATCACGACGGGTCTCGTTATATGGTTCGGAAGTATTCTCGTTATCAACAACTTCGACAGCTTCGGCGTCAACTCGTCGTTCGGCGTCGGTGAGCTTTCGTCCTTTATAAACTACGTATCCCAGATCTTGATGTCGCTTATGATGGTCACCTTCCTGCTTATGTTCTCCTCGCGTGCACTTGCATCCGTCAAGCGTATCAACGAGGTGCTCGACGAAAAGATCGATATCGTCGACGGCGAGCACGCCGACGACAGCATGACCATCGAGAAGGGCGAGATCGAATTTCGTAACGTCACATATCGCTACTACAAGAACAGCGAGGAGCCCGTGCTTGCCAATATCGATCTGAAGATCGCGGCAGGCAGCACCGTGGGTATTATCGGCTCTACGGGCTGCGGAAAGACCACCTTGGTCTCCCTCATTCCCCGTCTGTACGATACCGACGAGGGAGAGGTGCTCGTTGACGGCAGAAACGTCAAGGATTACACGCTCTACAATCTTCGCGAGGGAGTTGGAATGGTTCTCCAGAAGAACGTGCTCTTCTCGGGCACGATCGAGGAAAATCTCCGTTGGGGTAACGAAAACGCCACCGACGAGGAAATGTTTGCCGCCGCAGAGAGCGCGCAGGCAGATAAATTCGTCAAGAACTTTACCCTCGGATATCAGACCGAGCTCGGTCAGGGCGGAGTCAACGTCTCGGGCGGACAGAAGCAGAGACTTTGTATTGCCCGCGCACTGCTCAAAGAACCCAAGATAATCATTCTCGACGACTCGACCTCGGCAGTCGACACCGCGACCGAGGCACAGATCCGCCGTGCCTTCCGCGAGGAGCTTGCGGCTTCGACCAAGATCATAATCGCCCAGCGTATCTCCTCGGTCAAGGATGCCGATATGATAGTCGTTATGGACGACGGCAAGATAACGGGAGTCGGCACTCACGCTGAGCTTATGGAAAACAACGTCGAGTATCAGGAGATATTCAACTCGCAGATCTCGGGAAAGGACGGTAACTGATAATGGCTCGCTCACTACAAGAACTTCAGAAGCAATATCACAGCTCGTCCAAGCCCGGAGCAAAGGGTCCCGGTGGACCGGGCGGCGGCCCCCGAGGCGGCAGAGGCGGTCCCAAAGGTGCTGGCGGCAAGCCAAAAAACCTCAAAAAGACTATCGGCAGACTTCTCGGCTACGTCGGCAAATACAAGGTGCTATTATTCGTAGTGCTCATCTTCATGATGATCAATACCGTCGCCTCTCTCGTCGGCGGCTATATGACCAGACCTATCATAAATCAGCTCTCGGAATACGTCGGTCTTGAGGTCGACCAAGAGACGCTGAACAGCCCGATCTATCAGGCGCTCGACTCTGCAATACGCTCGGTCAAGGACAGCGCAGTCGGCTTTATCGGCGGCATAGTCGGCGACGGTTTCAATGAAAAAGCAACCGCGGTAATGTTCTATATCGCGGCGACTATAATGATCCTCGTCTGCATTTACGTTTTCACCATACTTACCCACTATCTGCAGGCGAGAGTTATGCTGACTATCTCGCAGAACTCGATCGAAAAGATCCGAAACGACCTTTTCAAGAAGCTGCAGAAGCTTCCCGTCCGCTATTTCGACACTCACCCCACGGGCGAGGTCATGTCGAGATTTACGAACGACGTCGACAACATCGACGTTATGCTCAACAACTCGCTTACCAGCATAGTTTCGGGCGTTATCTCGCTTGTCGGAACTCTCGTGTTCATGATAACGACTAACCCCTGGCTGACTCTGATCACGGTCGCCTTCGTTCCCTTCTTCGCGATCGGCGGCGCAAAGATCGCGGGAGCATCGAGAAAATATTACACTGGTCAGCAGGCGGCACTCGGCGCGGCTAACGGATACATCGAGGAGACCGTTTCGGGACAGAAGGTCGTCAAGGTCTTCAACCACGAGCACGTTTGCTGCGAGGAATTCGAGACTCTCAACGAGGATCTCCGCGACAAGCAGATGAAGGCGCAGTTCTACGGCGGCATTATGGGTCCGATCATGCACAACACGAGCATGATCAGCTACTCGGTCACCATAGGCATCGGCGGCATACTCATGGTAATGGGCAGACTCGACCCCGGTGCGCTTCAGCTCTTCGCACAGTATTCCAAGCAGTTCAGTATGCCGATAAACAATATCTCCCAGCAGACCTCGTCTATCTTCTCTGCTCTTGCGGGCGCGGAGCGCGTTTTCGCGGTAATGGACGAGGAGCCCGAGACCCCCGACTCCGAGAGCGCGATCGATATGCCCGATATGAAGGGCGACGTGGTCTTCGAGAACGTGACCTTCGGATACAATCCCGATAAAACGATACTGAAAAATATCACTCTCTACGCTCACCCGGGTCAGAAGATAGCCTTCGTCGGCTCGACGGGCGCAGGTAAAACGACCGTAACCAACCTGCTCAGCCGCTTCTACGACATCGAGTCGGGCAAGATCACAATCGACGGTGTCGACATTCACGACATCAAGCGCGATTCTCTCCGTTCAAACATCGCGATGGTGCTTCAGGATACCCATCTCTTTACGGGAACGGTCATGGAAAACATCCGCTACGGCAGACCCGACGCTACCGACGACGAGGTGATCGCGGCGGCAAAGACCGCAAGCGCGCACAGCTTTATTATGCGTCTTGAAAAGGGCTACGACACTATGCTCGAGGGAGACGGCTCGAATCTCTCACAGGGTCAGCGTCAGCTTCTCAATATTGCCCGTGCAGCACTCTCCAAGGCTCCGATCCTCGTGCTTGACGAGGCGACCAGCTCGGTCGATACCCGAACCGAGCGCCATATAGAGCACGGTATGGACAGACTGATGGCAACGAGAACCACGTTCGTTATCGCCCACCGCCTCTCCACCGTCCGTAACAGTAACGCGATCATGGTGCTCGAGCAAGGCGAGATCATCGAGCGCGGTACCCACGACCAGCTCCTTGAAATGAAAGGACGCTACTACGAGCTCTATACAGGCAAGAGAGAATTGGATTAAATCATTTTTAGAGGGAAGCTTCTTTTTGGAGCTTCCCTATTTTTCACATCAATTATAGCACATTTGTTCTGCTTTGGAGAGCCCCAAGATGGTAAACATTTTATGAACGCTCTTGCAAAAGCGCGAGCGTGTCAGCGCGCGCCAAGCATCCGATCTGATGACCTTTGTCGGCAGCGCAGCGACGGTATCGGAACCGCAACTCGCTCTGCTATACTATGCTATACTTTTCTTTGCTATACTATTCTATAGGTGTTGGGGTGCCGTCAACTACCCCGCCGGCCACCCCGCCGGCCACCCCGGCGGCTTCTCTTGCGAACAAATCGCCTTTTCTTCCCCAGATCACTTCCCGCACAGCACACAATTTCCCTTTTTCCATAAGTGTTTCATAATTCTATGCAAAAACCCCAAAGGGCTGAATCAGTCGCCGCCAAGGCGCTGATCCAGCCCTTTATTTTTTTATTTTTCAAACACATTTTGAAACAGTTTTGAAACAAAAACGAATCAAAATTGATTCAAAACCGAATCAAAAATCAAACATTTTTTGCTCGTTTCAGATCAAAAACCGACCAAAAAATCACACCGTCGCGATCCGAGTTTACGGCCTTTCCGCAGGTGCCATTACACCCTGAATAGCCTGCCACTCCTCGTCGCTGAAAGTTCCGTTCTCAACGAAAGTGATCTTCGAAATATAGGTCTGCTCGGGGTAGGACTCCATAACGTACCCGTGCTCGACTATAACCACGTCGCCACTCTTAAAGCCGTCAAAGATAGTCTTGTCCTCGGAAGAAAGAAAGATCAGACGCGCTCCGCCGTCCACGACGAGCAAAGGATTGCGGTCGCCGGGCGAGGAAAAATAAAGTCTGCCCTTGCACTCGATTCCCGAGTCGCTGTCCACCTCGTCAAAATACGGGACAAGGATCTGCAGAATCTCATAAAATTCTGCCTTATAGGGATCGTCAAGCTCAAGGCTTGAAAGAGTTTCCAAAACGTCCGAGAGCGTAATATCACCGATATATTTGCTCGAGCGCAGTATCATACAGGTCTCGATGACCGAGGTGATGAACTTCATGTCGTCGCTCATCTCGGTTGACACCTGATACAAGCCGACCTCGTGCTCATCGAGATTGCTTATCGGCTCGCCCGGGTTCTTGTATCTGAAACGCAGCGTCAAAAGTGGCGACAAATCGTTTATCTGCGCCTCGCGTATCTTGATCTCATAGCAAACGGTGACCTGATGAGAAGCGCCGACCTCGCCCGCGTCCTTGGTATCGTCCTCAAAATCCTCGTTTGCAAGCAAACGGTTCTCATATCCGATAAGTCGGTAGGACTCAACCCTTGAAGCATTGAATTCGACCTGAAGCTTCACGTCCTCGGCAACCGTGTAAAGCGTGCCGAAAAGATCGGTTCCAAAGACCTTTTCCGCCTCGGAAGCACCGTCTATGTAATAGTAAACTCCATTTCCGTTATCGGCAAGCGCCTCCATATTGGCGTCGCGGTAGTTGCCCGTTCCAAAGCCGAGGACCGACAGATAAACTCCCTGATCTCTCTTTTCCTCTATATACGCCTTAAGCTGCTCGGCAGAGGACATACCCACGTTAAGATCTCCGTCGGACGCCATTATGATACGGTTGTTGCCGCCCTCGATAAAGTAGCTCTCCGCGATCTGATAAGCCTTGGTCAAGCCTGCCTGACCGTTGGTAGATCCCGACGCGGTAAGCGAATTGATCGCATTCATTATCCTTTCCTTTTCAAGACCGTTGCAGCCCTCGAGCACGACCGCTTCTCTGCCCGAATAGGTGACGATCGACACGGTGTCGTCGCCGCCAAGATTATCAACGAGATACGAGAAGGACTCCTTAAGCAACGCCAGCTTATCCGCCGCCTGCATCGATCCCGAAACGTCGATAAGGAACACGAGATTATTTCCCGCGGCATTGACCGCCTGCTCCGCCTGAAGCGTTACGCGGAAAAGCATAGTCTGCGCGTTCCAAGGGCAAGGCACGATCTCGGTGTGAACACCGAAAAGCTCGTTTTCCTCGGGCTTTGGCACGTCGTATTTAAAATAATTGATGAATTCTTCGATGCGGAAGCTCGCTCCGCTGCCCTTGAGCGCCTCAAGACCGTAGCCCGCGCTAACGAGCTTGCGGAAATATGCGTAGGACGCGGTATCAACGTCCGCAGAGAAGGTCGAAATATTGTTTTCGGACGTCTTGATGAAACCGTTTTCAACGATCTGACTTGGTATCATAACGTCCTCGCCGACCGCGTCGTCATCCACACCCTCATTGAATCCATACTCGGGCTCTCCCTCGGGAACCATAGCGTCGCCGTAGATAATCTCGTCCTTCGATCCCGGCAAGCCCGCGATACCCGAGTTGCCGTTGGAGTGCATACCGTCGGCACCCTCCATAGCGTCGCCCTTGGATGCATCACACGACACGAGCGCAAAGAGCATCATCATCGCAAGCAAAAGCGACCATATTCTCACGAAATTCTTGGTTTTTTTCATAATAACCTCCCATTGTGCCGCATTGGCGGCATAAATACTTATTTCAGTATTTCCGAAACACATTCAACGAACTCGTCGTCGGGGATTATCTCCGCCTCGTAGTCGAATACAACGCAGCCCTCGTTGCCCGCGCCGTCCTTAAGATATGGCGAGACGACCGTTCCCTGCCCGTCGACTATCCAAACGTAGCAATCAAGCTCGGGCGAGCTCTCTCCGACCTCTTTTCCGCTTCCCATAGCCTCTTTAAGCTCACCGAGCTGCGTTGAGCTCAGGTTGGTAACGTAGACCTCGTCACCGTCGGCATACTGCCAAACAAGGCTTGCGTTGCCCGTATATGTGAGGCTGTCGGCAGAGGGGTAGACCGTGCAGTTATCAAGCGACGAGCCGCGAACGCCCAGCATGTACGCATCAAGAGAGCTTTGCCCCACTTCTTCGTTATTTTCGGGGTTTTTGTCAGGGTTTTCCACCACTCCGCCGCTGTTTTGCTCGGAATTTCCGCCAGAATCCCCCACCGTAGACATATTCCGCAGCATCGGCATCGCTACCGCGATAACGCAAATAAGAGCAATACAAGCCGCCATCAGTCCAAGCTGGTGAAGGTTATATCTTCGCGCCGACTTGTATCCGATCGCCTCGTCAAGAAGGCTGTCGTCTATGTTGCCGATGGAGTCTAACAGTCGCTCGGCTTTTTCTTTTTTATCCATCATAACAGCTCCTGCTCCTCCAATCTTTCCTTAAGCTCTGCTCTCATTCTGAACAGTGTGGTCTTTACCTTTGACTCGCTTATACCCATTTTTTCTGCTATCTCGTCGATAGAGCTTGAGTAAAAGTAGCGCAAAACGAATATAACTCTCTTTTCTTTGGGTTGTCCGTACAAAAATTCGTTCATCTGCTCGCTTATGCGCTTGTCATCGTATTCCTCGGCGGGCGTTCTTCCCTCCGATACGCATTCGGTAAGCTCCGCGGTCAGATTGTCGATCCCGCCGCGCTTCTCTCTGTGCTTTTTGCGGAATCGGTCGACCGAGATCCTTCTCGTTATTTTGGAAAGAAACGCACCAAGAAATTCGGGTCTTGCCGTCGGCATCGCGCCCCAGGCGTCGAGATATGTATCGTTTACGCACTCCTCGGCGTCCTCGCGCGACGATAGCAATGAATATGACAGCGAATGAAGCATTCTGCCGTATTTTTTGTCAGACTCCAGTATTGCGTGCTCGTCTCGCGCCCAATACAAGTCAACGATCCTGCGGTCGTCCATGGTGTACCTCTCTTTTCGTTGTGTGTTTCGGGCTTCATCCTATACGTCGCCCTTTTTTCGATTTGGTTACAGTTTTTATGAAAAATTTTTCGCTTTTTTGCAAAAAGCTTGCAAAAATGGAGTGACTGAATGCGTGGTTTTATGTTACTTTCCTGTCATCAGCAACAGGAAAGTAACACCTCTCGTTGCATCAGTCACTTTCAACCCAAAATCCGCAAAGGGAGAGAAAATCCGCCAAGATCTCCTCTCCCCTGCAAAATATCTTATCTTACTCTCTCTCCAAGAGGAGTATCATCCGCCAAAAATACCACTCTGACGGTCTCCTCGCCCGAAGCGAGAATCATTCCGTTCGACTCAATTCCGCAAAGCGTCGCAGGCTTAAGATTTGCAACCACAATGATCTTTCTGCCGATCAGCTCCTCGGGAGCATACCACTTCGCAATGCCCGAAACGACCTGTCTTTGCTCGTATCCGAGATCGATCTTAAGCTTGAGCAGCTTCTTCGCCTTAGGTACCTTTTCGCACTCAACTATCTTCGCCGTGCGAAGCTCAACGCCCATAAAGTCCTCTATACCAATGAGTGCACAGCCCTCAGGCTTCTCGGGGATCTCAGCCGCCTTCGCCGCAGCCTCTGCCGCCTTCTTCGCCGCCATCTCGGCTTCAAGCTCTGCAAGCAGCTTTGATTCGTCAATACGGGCAAAGAGCACCTTGGAGTCGCCGACAGTCGAGCCGACCTCAACGCCGCAGAACTTATCCGCAGAGCCAACGGTCGCATAGTCCGACTTGTCGGTTCCGATCATAGCGAGAATCTCCGCCGCCGTCTTGGGAATAAAGGGAGAAAGCATAACCGCTCCCCAACGGATCGCCTCAAGCAGATTGTAAAGCACCGTGCCAAGACGCGCCTTCTTGCTCTCGTCCTTCGCGAGAGTCCAAGGCGTTGTTTCATCTATATATTTATTCGCGCGCGAGAGCATCTCGAAAATGCACTCCAGCGCGTCAGCGATCCTGAACGCGTCCATGTTCTTTACAAGTCCCTCAAACGCCTTGACACACGCCGCCTTGAGCTCATCATCAAGAGGCTCGCACTCTACGGGCGCCTGAACCACCTTGTCAAAATACTTCTTCTGCATGTCAAGCGTGCGCTTAACGAGATTTCCAAGATTATTTACAAGGTCAGTGTTGAATCTCTTGATAACAGTCTCGTAGGTGATGCTTCCGTCGTTTGCGAAGGGCATCTCGGCAAGCGCGTAATATCTCACACCGTCAACACCGAAGCGACCTGCAAGCTCGTCGGCATAGATCACGTTTCCGCGCGACTTGGACATCTTGTCCGCACCGAAATTGAACCAAGGATGGCCGAATATCTGCTTAGGCAGCGGAATATCGAGCGCCATCAAGAAGATAGGCCAATATATAGTATGGAAGCGAAGAATGTCCTTGCCGATAACGTGAACGTCTGCAGGCCAGTACTTTCTGAACTTCTCACTCTGCTCCTCGTAGGACTTGTCGGGGTCGTAGCCGATAGCGGTGATATAATTGGTCAGCGCGTCGAGCCAGACGTAAGTGACGTGACGAGGATCGAAGGTAACGGGGATGCCCCAGGAGAACGAGGTTCTCGAAACGCAAAGATCCTGAAGACCGCCCTCGACCTTAAGGAAGTTGTTTACCATTTCCTTCTTTCTCGACTCGGGCTGAATGAACTCGGGATGGCTCTCGATATGAGAGAGCAGTCTGTCGGCATACTTGCTCATCTTGAAGAAGTAAGCCTCCTCCTCCGCCTTCTGTACTGGTCTGCCGCAGTCGGGGCACTTGCCGCCCTCTGCCTGCGTTTCGGTAAAGAAGGACTCACAGGGAGTGCAATACCAGCCCTCATATTTTCCTTTATATATATCGCCCTGATCGTAGAACTTCTTGAAGATCTTCTGAACAGCCGCCTCGTGATAATCGTCGGTGGTGCGGATAAAGTGGTCGTAATCAACGTCCATATTATCCCAAAGCTCTCTGATCTCACCCGCTACGCCGTCAACGTATGCCTTGGGGGTAATACCCGCCTCCTTTGCAAGGTCCTCGATCTTCTGACCGTGCTCGTCGGTACCCGTACAGTAGAATACGTCGTACCCCATCTGCTTTTTATATCTTGCCATAGCGTCGGTCATGATCGCCTCGTACGTGTTGCCGAAGTGCGGCTTTTTCGAGGCGTACGCGATCGCCGTCGTTATATAGTATTTCTGTTTGTTCTGCTCCATAGCTTTCACCTTACACGCTGCGAATGGGCAGCGCGCCTTTCATTTGTCATTTGCTTTCGCATTTTTGGTTGAAGATTACTACATTATATCATTATATCAAAAAGTTGCCTGTATTGCAATAGTTTAGGCGAAATTTTTTGTTTCTACACTGCTTTTTCAAAAAATCGCACGGTGCCGCCGAGTCAGCACCGTGTTTGATAATGTTCGATTATTCTATTTCACCCAAAGAGAATACCAAACTACCGTCCATATAAGCTTCTATATCCTCTTCGCTCTCGAGTTTAGATTTAAATTCGGAAATGCTGCATAGACTTAATGTGCCTGCTTTTTTTCTGTTGGAATACTTGCTGGCCATATCGTGTTGGCAGCAAGGAAAATAAAGCATACTGTCAAAATCAAACTAACAAATTTCTTCATAAATATGACCCATCCTTTCAAAATAATTCTTAATCTAACAACACTTTATTCCAAAAAATAATCATTTGGAATAGGAAATTTATATACAACGTACACTTCTGTAACATAATCTAAATCCATCAAAGCTTTAATAGCGGCATAGTCGTTATTAAAATCTTCAGGGGAATAATACATCAAATGCATTCCGGGCGAAAAGACGATGTTTGAATAGTCGCCTTTAGAAAGGTCTGCGCCATAGTAATTATAAAAAGCTGCATTTAAGGATTTGATATCTGTTTCGGCACACTGTTTATACCAATCCTCATTAATTGCTGCTTCATAATTGCAGCTTACAGTAACTATAAAAACAGAGTCTGACCAATCAGCATTATCATATTGTCCAGATTCTTTAAGTTCAAAATAAATTTGTTCGTATTCAACCGAAAAACCCAATTTTGTGTTTTTTTGAGAATCATTCCTAATTGTATCAAAAACTTCATTCAATTCCAAAATATCAACCTCGCTCGCATTACCAGAGCCGTTTTCATTTGATCCTGCATTTGTTGTTTCCTCATTGTTTCCCACAGTTGTCTCCTCGCCATCGTTACTTGGCACCGTACACGCCGAAGCACACACAAGCACCAGAGAGCAAAGCAATATTAACGACACAAATTTCTTCATAAAAATACACCTCTTTCTACTAAAATAACAAATCATCCAAACAAAAAGCGCACAGATAGCTCTGTGAAATCAGTTCTACCAATGCGCTGTTATATTACAATTTTCGGTTGACCTCTGCACCACTTAAAGCAGCATTTAAAAACATCGTGCAACGGGTAAAACTGCTTTTGCATAACAATATCCATAATGACACCTCCGTTTTTTGCACCGACACACTAGTATTATATCACATCATCCAATATTTGTCAATATATTGTCGCTAAAGGTTATCCATTTTCATGCAACGTTATACCACAAAATCCCACCGAAATCGTCAAAAATTTAACCTATGTAAAAATATATCATAATTTGTAATTATTGGTAATACTGTATGTAATTAGGCGCTCTTTGTTAATTATTTGTCACAATTTTCGGTTATTTTTTTGACAGTGGCATTTTTTTATAAAAATTGCAAAAAAACGCGCCCTCAATTTCGTGCACTATTTACCACCCAATTTAAACAAACCTCTTGCAATTTGTTATTTTATTTGCTATAATATTATTGAAGAATTGTTTGTCTTTTCCCGATTTTCACAAAATGGGCAAAAAACACGGCAAAATCACTAAAAATTAAGCATTTGCGTAACAAAATGCGCGAAATGTCAAGAAAGGAACGGTCCGAAACATGAAAATTCTGGTTATCAACGCCGGAAGCAGTTCTCTGAAGTATCAGCTCTTTGATATGGAGAACGGTCAGGTGCTCGCAAAGGGACTTTGCGAAAAGATCGGCTTGACGGGAGCGATCACCCACAAGCGCCCCGGCAAAGAGACCTACGAGGCAGATTATCCCATGCCTACTCACAACGAAGCTATTGCTCTCGTTCTTAAGCTGCTCACAGACTCCGAGTACGGAGTTATCTCGAGCGTAGACGAGATCAGCGCGGTCGGTCACCGCTTTGCTCACGGCGGCAAGCTCACCAAGTCCTGCCTGCTCGGCGAAGAAGAGATCAAGTACATCGAATCCATCATTCCCATCAATCCCCTTCACGGTCCTCCCGCACTCAAGGGCGTTGCCGCTTGTAAGGCTCTGATGTCAAACACCCCTCACGTAGGCGTTTTCGACACCTCCTTCTACTCGGGATTCGACAAGAAGGCGTATATGTACGCGCTTCCTTATGAATGGTACGAGAAGTACGGCGTGCGCCGCTACGGCTTCCACGGAACCAGCCACCGCTTTGTTTCCGCAAAGGCGTGTGAGTTCCTCGGACTTGATTATAACAGCACGAAGATCGTTTCCTGCCACATCGGCTCGGGCTCGTCCATCACCGCAGTCAAGAACGGACAAGCAGTAGATACCTCCCTCGGCTTCACTCCTCAGGAGGGTCTGCCCATGGGTACCCGCTGCGGCTCTATCGACCCCTCGATAGTTCCCTACATCATCGAGCAGACAGGTATGAGCGCGGCTGAGGTAAATGATATAATGAACAAAAAATCGGGACTTCTCGGTGTTTCGGGCGTGTCCAACGACGCGCGCGACGTCTGGGCTGCAGCCGCAGAGGGCAACGAGAGAGCTCAGCTCGCTATGGACCTTCTCGTTCACAACGCGAAGAAGATCATCGGCTCGTACGTAGCCGAGATGAACGGCATCGACGTTCTCATCTTCACCGCAGGTCTTGGCGAAAACGACCGTAAGACAAGAGAGCTTATCGCGGAGAATATGGAATTCTTCGGCATCAAGCTCGACAAGGATGCAAACCTTAACGGTCCCAGAGGTGAGAACCTCGTGATCAGCGCACCCGACTCGAAGGTAAAGGTCGTAGTCATTCCCACCGACGAGGAATATATGATCGCGTCCGACACCTACGAGCTCGTTAAATAAGCGACCAATTAAATTGAAATAAATTTTGGAAAGGATATACAAAAATGGCAAAATCACCTTTTGAAATCAAAAAAGAAATCTGTGACATCGGTAAAAGAATTTACGATCACGGCTTCGTAGCAGCAAACGACGGTAACATCTCCGTTAAGGTCGGCCCCAACGAGTACTACTGCACTCCTACAGGCGTATCCAAGGGCTTCATGACCCCCGATATGATCATCAAGATCGACGGTAACGGAAACAAGATCGACGGTAAGCTCAATCCCTCCTCCGAGATCAAGATGCACATGAGAGTTTATCAGGAGCGTCCCGACGCAAACGCAGTCGTTCACGCTCATCCCCCCGTTGCAACCGCTTTCACCGTTGCAGGCGTAGAGCTCGACCAGTACATTCTCCCCGAGGCTATCCTTACCATTGGTAACGTTCCTACCTGTGACTACGGTATGCCCTCCACCATGGAGATCCCCGAGTCCCTTATGCCCTACATCCAGAAGCACGACGCATTCCTTCTCAAGAACCACGGTGCTCTTACCGTTGGTAACACCCTTCTCCGCGCTTGCTTCACTATGGAAGAGGTTGAGTTCAACGCAAAGATCAACCTTTACGCTCGTCAGATCGGCGTAGGTAAGAACGCACACATCGAAGAGATCTCCTGCTACGAGCTCGAAAGACTTATGGAGCTCCGTAAGAAGATGGGTCTCCCCGGCAAGCACCCCGGATGCAAGTCCTGCCCCAACAACGGCACTGCAAACTGCAAGTGCAAGGATAACGGCGGCAGCTGCTCTTGCGGTTCTCACTCTGCTCCCGCAGGTGACGACCTCGTTGCTGAGATCACCAGAAAAGTAATCGCTGCTCTCGGTAAGTAATTCGAATTCTACATTATAATATAGGACTACGGAGATCCGCGGCAACATGCCGTCGGATATTCAAAAAAGTTATCGAAAGGAGCGTCCGATCATTATGGCAATGAATCTCACAGAGGCACAGATAAATGCTATCGTAGCACGCGTCGTGTCCGAGTTCAAATCCCCCGCAGCACCCACAACTTCGGGTAAGCCGTGGGATTCCACACAGTACAAAGGACGCAAGCTCATCGGCGTTTACGAAACGATGGAGGAAGCCATTGAGGTCGCTAACGCAGGATACAGAGCCGTCCGTTCAATGTCCGTAGCAGACAGAGAAAAGATCATTACGGCAATCCGCCGCTACACCCGTGAGGAAGCACACATCCTCGCAGAAATGGGCGTTGCCGAAACCAAAATGGGACGCGTCGACCACAAGTATGCAAAGCATCTTCTCGTGGCAGACAAGACCCCCGGTACAGAGGACATCGTAGAGGAAGCAAGAACAGGCGACAACGGCCTGACGCTCACCGAAATGGCTCCCTTCGGAGTCGTCGGAGCTATCACTCCCTCCACCAACCCCTCCGAAACCGTAATTTGTAACAGTATCGGTATGATCGCCGCAGGCAACGGAGTCGTTTTCAACCCCCACCCCGGCGCGATCGCTACCTCCAACTACGCAGTCGACCTCGTTAACCGCGCGGTCCACAGCGCAGGCGGCCCTGAGGTGCTGGTCGCAAGCGTAGTCAAGCCCACGCTCGACACCGCTAACGTAATGTATAAGCACCCCTCCATCAAGCTTCTCGTCTGCACGGGAGGCCCCGGAGTAGTAAAGGCAGTTCTTTCGTCGGGCAAGAAGGCAATCGGCGCGGGCGCGGGCAATCCCCCCGTTATCGTTGACGATACCGCTGACATCGATAAGGCGGCAAAGGACATCATCGACGGCTGTACCTTCGACAACAACCTCCCCTGCATCGCAGAAAAGGAAGTTTTCGTATTCGACAACGTCGCTGACAGACTCATCGCAGGAATGCTCAAGAACGGCTGTATCAAGCTCACGAAGGCGCAGGCAGACGAGCTTGCAAAGATCGTTCTCGTCGAAAAGACCGACAAGAACGGCAAGGTCAAGAAGATCGTCAACCGTGACTGCGTCGGCCGCGACTGCCGCGTGATCCTCGAGAAGATCGGCATCAAGGTCGGTCCCGAGATCCGTTGCGCTATCGCAGAGGTTCCCTTCGAGCACGATTTTGTTCAGGAAGAGCTTATGATGCCTATCCTCGGAATCGTTCGCGTAAAGAACATCAACGAGGCGATAGACCTTGCAGTTAAGGCAGAGCACGGCAACCGCCACACTGCTCATATGCACTCGAAGAACATCGACAACCTCACCGCATTCGCTCGTGCGGTCGAGACCACGATCTTCGTAAAGAACGCTCCCTCCTATGCAGGCATCGGCTTCGGCGGCGAGGGTCATACCACCTTTACGATCGCAGGTCCTACGGGTGAGGGTATTACCTCGGCGCGCAGCTTCACAAGAAAGCGCCGCTGCGTAATGGTCGACAGCTTCAGAATTATCTAAAATCTACGAAAGGATACATAGAGATGGATATCACAGCTTCTCAGATCGAAAGCATCGTTCGTTCCGTGATCAACTCCATGGGCGCGGGCGCTGCCCCCACGGCAAACGGTCCCCTTCCCAAGACTGCTCACGTTGCAATGCTTACCGGTGAAAAGAAAATCGAGCTTCAGGAAATTCCCCTTCCCGAGCTTGGAGATAACGATATTCTCGTCAAGGTCGAGGGCGCGGGAATCTGCGGAACCGACGTTCACGAGTGGAAGATGGACCCCTTCGGTCTTATTCCCGTAATTCTCGGACACGAGGGTACCGGTGAAGTAGTTTATCTTGGCAAAAACGTCAAGTGCGACACCGCCGGAAAGTCGCTTAAGGTCGGCGACAAGATCGTAACCTCGGTCATCAGCTGCGGCGAATGCTATGCTTGCCGCATGGTTCCCGGAAGAACAAACCTCTGCGACAATCAGGGCGTTTTCGGTCTTATCGGTGACAAGAGAGGTCAGGCAGAAGGCAACCGCGCAAACGGTTGGTTCGCTGACTATATGGTTATTAAGGGAGGTAAGGGCGTTACCTATTTCCAGGTCAACGAGCTTAACCTCAAGCAGAGAATGATCCTTGAGCTTGCTTGCGTTTGCGTACACGCACTCGAGCGCAGCCAGAGCACAGGACTTCTCAACTTCGGCTCCAAGGTTCTCGTTCAGGGCTGCGGTCCCGTTGGTCTGGTTATGATCACGGTTCTCCGCGCAGCTGGTATCAACCACATCATCGCGGTTGACGGAAACGAGGACAGACTTAAGGTAGCACAGAAGATGGGCGCTAAAACGACCATCTGCTTCAAGAGACCCGACGAGGACACTCTCGAAAAGAGAGTTGCAAAGGTAAAGGCCGTTGCAAACAACGTCGGTGCAGACTTCGCATTCCAGTGCACAGGCGCTCCCATCGCGGCAGCTGATATTTACAGCTACATCCGTCGCGGCGGCGGAATGTGCGAGATGGGCTTCTTCGTAAACAACGGCGAATACAAGGTAAATCCCCACTTCGCTATGTGTAACAAGGAGATCAACATCGTCGGCTCGTGGGACTACTCCGCTGAGGACTATCCCAAGACCGTGGCATTCCTCAAGCAGTGCCAGGAAATGAACATTCCGATCGAGGATCTTATCACTCACTCCTTCCCTCTCGACAAGATGAACGAGGCTATGGAAACAAACGTAGCACAGAAGGGTATTAAGATCTGCTATATAAATGACTGATCAGGAGTCTGGATATGGCACAGGCACTCGGAATGATTGAGGTCTACGGCTACACGACCTCGATAGTAGTAGCAGACTTGGTGGCAAAGACCGCCGACGTCAAGGTTGTAGCCATTGATAAGAATAAGCCCGCAAACGCAGAGGCGTGCGCGGTACCGCTTGTTATGGTAGTCAAGTTTATGGGCAACGCGGGAGCAGTTCAGTCTGCTCTTGACGCGGGTGTCGAGGAAGCGAAGAACCGCGGACTTTACATAACCTCCAAGGTCATCGCAGGTCTTGACGATCAGGTACAGTGGTTTGCGGACCTCAACGCAACGGGCAAGGATAAGCTTCGCAACATGGAGCTTTCCGAATAAACAAGTTTAAAAAAATAAGAACATAAAAAAGGAGATTTTTTATCATGAACGAAGCATTAGGAATGGTTGAGACCAGAGGTCTCGTAGCAGCTATTGAGGCAGCAGATGCTATGGTTAAGGCAGCAAACGTACAGCTCATCGGCTCCGAGAAGATCGGTAGCGGACTCGTATCCGTTATGGTTCGCGGCGACGTTGGAGCAGTAAAGGCAGCAGTTGAGGCAGGCGGCGCAGCAGCAAGCAGACTCGGCGAGGTTATCGCAACTCACGTAATCCCCAGACCTCACACCGACGTAAACAAGCTCCTCCCCACACTTGGTTAATTTTAGGCTTCGCCGAAAATTAACGTGATATTTGTCCTGCGGACAAGTGAAATGTTGCTTTGCAACATGAAATACGCCTCCGGCGTGTGAAATGTCGCTTGCGCGCAAGCGACGAGAAGAGTTGCGAATACAAAAAAGCTCGTCCGAGGACAGATCAAACTATTTAGGAGACGAATTATGGAAAAAGCAATTGCACTGCTTGAAGTTCAAGCTATGGTTACGGCTATAGTCGGACTTGACGCAATGGTTAAGACGGCGGACGTTAAGCTCATCCACGTCGAAAAGCGCTTGGGCGGAAGACTTGTGACAGTTGTTGTTGAAGGTACCGTTTCGGCGGTAACTGCCGCACTTGAGGCGGGAGTTGAAGCCGCACAGGCAGTCGGAAACGTAATGTGCAAGGAAGTAATTGCACGTCCCCACCCCGACATCATAAAATTCATCAAGAGTGACAAGGGTGTTTAATCTTAAACCTCTTTCATTATAAGCGCTCGCAAGAGCAACACAAAATTTTAAAAAAATTTATCCAAAAAGGAGATTTTTATCATGAATGAAGCATTAGGAATGGTTGAGACCAGAGGTCTCGTAGCAGCTATCGAGGCAGCAGATGCTATGGTTAAGGCAGCTAACGTACAGCTTATCGGTTCCGAGAAGATCGGTAGCGGACTCGTATCCGTTATGGTTCGCGGCGACGTTGGAGCAGTAAAGGCAGCAGTTGAGGCAGGCGGCGCAGCAGCAGCTAACCTCGGCGAAGTTATCGCTACTCACGTTATCCCCAGACCCCACACCGACGTTAACAAGCTTCTCCCCACCCTTGGTTAATTCTTACCAAACAAGAATCTATCAAGCACTTAAAAAGGTGGCGTGACGCTTAAAGGCACGTCGTGCTCTCTGCCCATCAAAAATGGGCAGAGAGCCACCCCCAAAAACAATAATTTTCGTATAAAAGCGTTTAAACCTTGAATTTGACCGTTTTTATATGAAAATTATCGCAAAAAATCGAAAGGAACGTAAAAAATGAGCATTTCGAACAAGGATATTGAAAATATCGTCAAGAAGATAGTACTTGAAATGGCGGGCGAGACCGCCAAGGGCGGCAACGAGATCCCCGTAGGCATCTCCAACCGTCACATTCACCTGACCAAAGAGGATCTCGAGACCCTTTTCGGTGCGGGTTACGAGCTTACTCATCTTAAGGATCTTTCCCAGCCCGGTCAGTACGCCTGCAAGGAGACGTTGACAATCGTCGGTCCTTCTATGAGAGCTATTGAAGGCGTCAGAGTGCTTGGTCCTCTCCGTAAGGCAAGCCAGGTTGAAATTTCCGTGACCGACTCTTACGTTCTCAAGGTAAAGCCCCCCGTTCGCGAGTCGGGCAAGCTTGACGGAAGCGCACCTATCACCATCATCGGTCCCAAGGGTATCGTAAGACTCAATCAGGGCTGTATCATAGCAAACCGCCATATCCACATGAGCCCCGACGACGCAACTCGCTTCGGAGTCAAGGACGGCGACTATATCGACGTTGACGCCATGAGTGGCACCAAGCGCACCCGCTGGTTCGACGTTCAGGTCAGAGTACACCCCGATTTCCGCCTTGAAATGCACGTCGACACCGACGACGCAAACGCGGTCGGCTTCAAGAACGGATCTACCGTTACTCCCGTAAAGTAAGAGGTAAAGAAAGATGTTAAAAGGAAAAGTAATAGGCAATATCGTATCGACCAACAAGCTCGACAAGCTCGTAGGATACAAGTTCCTTGAAATTCAGGTTATTGAAAAGAACGAGCTGACCGATAAGTTCATCGTTGCAGTTGACCGCACGGTGAGCGCAGGTATCGGTGAGGAGGTCCTCGTAACCACGGGAAGCAGCGCGCGCGTAGCCGTTGGAGATGCAAATTCTCCCGTCGACGCAGTCGTTGTAGGAGTAGTCGATAAAAAACAGAGCTAACAGATCAGATACATAGAAACAGAGGAAGATTATGTCTTTAGATGAACTCAAAAAAATAATGCAAGATCACAGCATCGTCGGTGCGGGCGGCGCGGGATTCCCTTCCTACGCAAAGCTTGCCGAGGGCGCTGAGTTCTTGGTCATCAACTGCGCGGAATGCGAGCCCTTGATCTACACAGACTTCATGCTTATGCGTGAAAAAATGGACAAGATCGTAGGCGGCGCGCAGATAATAATGGAAAACACGGGGATCAAGCACACCTTCATCTCTATCAAGGAGCACAGAGGTCACATGCTCGGATACACCGACGGTCAGGTTCTCGGCGAGGGTGTTTCGGTCAAGCTTCTCCCTAACGTATATCCTATGGGCGACGAGATCAACCTCATCTACGAGACCACGGGTCGCGTAGTAAAGCCGGGTTGTCTCCCCATCACCTCGGGCATCATCGTATTCAACGGTGAGACCGTATATAACGTATGGCGTGCGTACAATATGAACCGTCCCGTCGTTTCCGACTGGTTCACGATCGGCGGCGATATCCCCAAGCGTTACGTCGTTAAAACCCCTATCGGCACTCGTCTCAAGGACGTTTTCGATATGCTGGGCGTAACCTTTAACACTGATACCCACGCTATCATCAACGGCGGACCCTCTATGGGTAGGATCGACGACCTTAACTCGATCGTAGTCAACAGAACCTCAAAAAGCTTCCTTATTCTTCCCAAGACTGCCCGTGCGGTCAAGAATAAGCAGGTACATATAGAAGATATGCTTCGCCGCGCGGCTTCGGCTTGCTGCGGATGCTCAAGATGCACCGAGATGTGTCCGAGACACACCTTGGGTTACCCCATCGAGCCCCACAAGATGATCAGAGTTGCAAACGGAAACGCTGCCGCCGACCATCCCGAGCTCGTAACCACGGCATCGCTCTGCTGCTCTTGCGGAATCTGTGCCGAGGTCTGCTGTCAGGAGATCTCCCCCAAGGACGTTATCCTCAATCTCAAGGGCATTCTCGCAAAGAACAAGCTCAGATTTACCCCCACGGGTGAGGAATACAAGGTTTCGGAGGATCGCCCGAACCGCATGATTGCTTCTCACCGTTGGGAAGATATGCTGAACGTTCACAAATACGACGTCGTTCCCGAATTCGTATTCGAAAAGCTCAAGGTCAAGAGAGTTGAGGTCCCCATGGGCACTCACATCGGCGCAAAGGCTATTCCCATCGTTAAGGTTGGAGATATGGTCGAGGAGGCACAGCGTATAGCTGACGCGGCTCCCGGCTTGTCTATCCCCCAGTTCGCATCGATCTCGGGTAAGGTCACATACGTTGACGAAAACAAGGTCGTCATCGAGGCAGTTTAACGGTTTTATCGTAAGAAAGGATTACATAAATGTATCAGGCAATAGGTGTAATTGAACTTAAAAGTATAGCAAAGGGCATTGAGGCTACCGACGCCGCGCTCAAGAGTGCGGGCGTAAGAGTAGTCACCGCCCACGCGGCTTGTCCCGGAAAGTACGAGATCATTCTCACGGGTACTATCTCCGACGTAACGAGCGCAGTCGACCACGTAAAGAGCCGCTTTGACGAGAAGCTCGTCGACTCCTCTATTATGGGTCGCATCGATCCTCAGGTCATCACTGCCCTCTTTGGCACTGCTCCCACCGAAAAGAAAGGAAGTCTCGGCATTATCGAGACCTTCTCCGCCGCGTCTATCATCAAAGCGGCTGATATCGCAGTCAAGACCGCAAAGGTCTCGATCTTCGAGCTCCGTACCTCTCGCGGTATGGGCGGTAAGGGTGTTTGCCTCGTAACAGGTGACGTCGGTGACGTTACCGCCGCAGTTGAGGCAGGTGCACAGCACGCAAAGGATCAGGGAGTATTCTTCGGAAGCTCCGTTATCGCTGCTCCCCACGCTGAACTCTGGGATCAGATGTAAGAGGCGCGAGGGGATGCGTTCGAGAAACTTTTTTGAAAAAAAGTTTCTCGAGCTCTTCAAAAAACTTCCCGAAGGATAGATTAAGTACGGACGGTTTTGGTTATAAAACGGTTGCGGTATTTGTTTTGTCCTTCTGCTATCGTGTTGATAGCGAAATTAAGCTTGTATATCAGTTAATTTGCAGTTTACCCTATAAAATGACCTCAAAAAGCACCTTACAGGAAGTTTTTTGGAGGTTTGGAACCTTTTTCTCAAAAAAGGTTCCAAGAAAAAGGAGAACAAACTTATGAGTCAGATTAAATTTGTAATAGAAAAAAGCCCCCGAATACAGAAGCTTGTTGACCATCTTTACGCCAACATGCCCGAGATCGAGGCTGACAGAGCCGAGCTCATAACCGAGAGCTACAAGGAGACCGAGGGTCTTCCTATCGTCAAGAGACGCTCGGCGGCATTCCGTCACATTATGGAGAACATTCCGATCGTTATCCGCCCCGACGAGCTCATCGTAGGAAGCAACTCGATCGCTCCCCGCGGCTGTCAGACCTTCCCCGAGTACTCGTTCGAGTGGCTTGAAAAGGAATACGACACGGTCGCGACGAGAGAAGCCGACCCGTTCTACATATCCCCCACTACCGTTGAAAGACTTAAGAAGGTATATCCCTATTGGAAGGGCAAGACCGTAAGCGATCTCGCGGCTCAGTCGATGGACCCCGAGGTTCTTGACGTATTCCTCAACCACGGCGTATTCACCGTCGGTAACTACTTCTACAACGGTATCGGTCACATCAACGTAGACTACGCGAAGGTTATTAACAAGGGTCTCGAGGGCGTTATAGAGGAAACAAAGGCTGCACTTGCGAAGCTTTATATCGGAAACGGCGACTATCTGCGCCGCAAGAACTTTCTCGAATCCGTAATCGAGAGCTGTGAAGCGGTCATTACCTACGCAAAGCGCTATTCCGAGCTTGCTCGGCAGGAAGCGCAGAGCTGTAACGACAGCACCCGCAGAGCCGAGCTTATAAAGATCTCCGAGAACTGCGCTCGCGTTCCCGCAAAGCCCGCGCGCAACTTCTACGAGGCTTGTCAGGCGTTCTGGTTCATTCAGCAGCTCCTTCAGTGTGAGTCGAGTGGACACTCGATCTCTCCCGGACGTTTCGACCAGTATATGTATCCTCTCTTCAAGCAGGATATCGACGCAGGCAGACTTACCTACGAGCAGGCGCAGGAATATATCGACTGTATCTGGGTAAAGCTCAACGATCTTAACAAGGTCAGAGACGCGGCAAGCGCCGAGGGCTTTGCAGGCTACGGACTTTTCCAGAACCTCATCGTCGGCGGTCAGAACGAGGACGGAGTAGACGTTACCAACGATCTCTCCTATATGTGCCTTGAGGCAACCATGCACGTCCGTCTGCCCCAGCCCTCTCTTTCGATCCGTGTATGGAACTGCTCCCCCCACGATCTGCTTATCAAGGCGGCAGCTGTCACCCGCGAGGGTCTCGGTGTTCCCGCATTCTATAACGACGAAGTTATCATTCCGTCCATTATGTCCAGAGGTCTCACGCTTCAGGATGCCCGCGACTACTGTATCATCGGTTGCGTAGAGCCCCAGAAGGGCGCGAGAACAGACGGCTGGCACGACGCGGCATTCTTCAATATGTGCCGTCCTCTCGAGCTTGTTTTCTCTAACGGCTACGACAAGGGCGAGCTGATCGGTCTTCAGACGGGCGACGTCGAGAAAATGACCACCTTCGAGGAGTTCTTCGACGCTTACAAGGCTCAGCAGCTCCATATGATCGAAATGATGGTCCACGCCGACAATGCGGTCGACTACGCGCACAGCGTTCGTTGTCCTCTGCCCTTCCAGTCCTGCCTGTGCAACGACTGTATCGAGCGCGGCGTATCGCTTCAGGAAGGCGGCGCACACTATAACTTCACGGGTCCTCAGGGCTTCGGTATCGCAAATATGACCGACGCGCTTCTCGCTATCAAGACCCTCGTCTTCGAGCAGAAGAAGGTGACCATGGCAGAGATGAAGCAGGCGCTTGCCGACAACTTCGGTAAGGGCATTATGCAGAAGAAGGCGATCGAGCTTACCACCGAGGTCGCAAAGCAGCTTGATGCTCAGGGAGTTGACGTAAACGAGGCGGCTATCAGAACTATCTACGACAGCATCACGGGCGCAACTCACATTTCCGACGCAAAGAAGGCAAGATATCAGGAGATCCTCGATATGATCAACGCCCTTCCCAAGTACGGTAACGATATTCCCGAGGTCGACGCGTTCGCGCGCGAGGTCGGAAACACCTATACAAAGCCCTTCGAGAACTTCACCAACAACCGCGGCGGTATGTTCCAGGCAGGACTCTATCCCGTATCGGCTAACGTTCCGCTTGGCTATCAGACAGGCGCAACTCCCGACGGCAGACTTGCATACACTCCCATCGCGGACGGCGTAGGTCCTGCTTCGGGCAGAGACGTCAAGGGTCCCACCGCAACCGCAAACTCGGTCGCCAAGCTCGACCACGGAATTGCCTCCAACGGAACCCTCTTCAACCAGAAGTTCCATCCCTCCGCACTCACAGGTATGGCAAGCCTTGAAAAATTCGTCGCTTACCTGCGCGGATACTTCGATCAGAAGGGTATGCACGTTCAGTATAACGTAGTCTCCAAGGAGACCCTTCTCGACGCGCAGAAGAACCCCGAAAAGTATAAGAACCTTGTCGTAAGAGTCGCAGGCTATAGCGCACTCTTCACTACCCTCTCGCGCTCGCTCCAGGACGATATCATCAACCGTACCGAGCAAAGCGGACTGTAAGATAAGGGGGCGAATGCGGAACCCTTTTTTAAGGAAAAAGGGTTCCGCACCTCCCAAAAACCTTCAATTAGGATAGCGAAAACGACAGACGGATTAATTTCAAAAATGGACTTAATCCATTTTTAAAAGTTTCGCTCAAGCCTTTTCAAAGGCTTGTCCGAGCCGCCGAGATCGGCGGTCGCCTCCGCAGAGGCGAAATCTCTCCTATGCGTTTTTCTTTTTGCATTACTTTTTCTTTTTGCGCCTCCTGTGTCAAAAAGAAAAAGTAATATTAAAACCTTGAATAAGGATAGTAATGGTTACAAAATTACACCTCTCTACACGGCGTAGTGGAATAAAATAGCAAAAATTATTACTCGCCTTATTTGAAGTTTTTGGAATTCTTAAAACCTTTTTTGAGAGAAAGGGTTTAAGTCGCCGAAGGCAAAAAATTCACGAAAGGAGACCGAAGTGAAAAGCATATACGAACAAACGGGACGTATCTTTGATATTCAAAGATATTCGATTCACGACGGTCCCGGAATCAGAACGATAGTCTTCCTCAAGGGCTGCTACCTCCGTTGCAAGTGGTGCTGCAACCCCGAATCGCAGGAATACGGCATACAAGAAATGACCCGTGCGGGCAAAAAAGAGATAATGGGTCGCGACGTCACCGTTGCCGAGGTCATGGACGAGATCGCGGGAGATCGCATCTACTACGCTCGAAGTGGCGGCGGACTGACACTTTCAGGCGGCGAATGCATGGCACAGCCCGAGTTTGCAGAGGCGCTTTTGCGCGCGGCACACGATTACGGCTTCAACACCGCGATCGAAACCACCGCGTTTGCAAGCCGCGAGGTCGTACAAAGACTGCTCCCCCACGTCGACCATTTCTTAATGGATATAAAGCATATGAATTCCGACAAGCACGAGGAATTCACCTCGCAGCGAAACGAAAAGATCCTTGAAAACGCAAAATATATCGCCGAAAACGCAAATCACCTCGTGATCCGCGTTCCCGTAGTCCCCACCTTCAACGCGACACCCTCCGAGATAGCCGACATCGCACGTTTTGCAGACTCTCTGCCTAACGTGACCGAGCTTCACCTGCTCCCCTATCACCGTCTCGGTCAGGACAAGTACACGGGACTCGGCAGAACCTATCTGCTCGACGGCATCGCCCCCCCTACTGCTGACACGATGAATATGCTGCTTGAGGCGGCAAAGAGCGTCTCGACCAAGCTTCACGTACAGATCGGCGGATAAATATCGCCAACAATCGATCCTATGGAGGATAAATATATGTCTAATCAATTCGAATATCAGGATAAAATGCGAATAGTGCAGGAGCTGGTGCCGGGTCGCCAGATCACTCTTGCCCATATTATCGCTAACCCCGACCCCACGCTCTATCAGAAGCTGGGTCTTGACCCCAAGCTCGATTACGAAAAGGCAGCTATCGGCGTTCTTACAGTCAGCCCTGCCGAGACCGCGGTCATTACCGCCGATATCGCGCTCAAATCCTCGGGCGCTGACCTCGGTTTCGTCGATCGCTTCTCGGGCACGCTGATCATCACAGGAAAGGTTGCCGAGGTCGAAGCCTCCTTTACCGCAATTACCGAGTATTTCAGAAACGTTCTCAAATTCTCTGTTTGTGAAATGACCAGAACGTAAGGAAAGGCGCGCGCGTTACTTTTCTTGAAATGAAAACAGCAAACTCGCAAGCGAGATTTACACGAGTTTGCCTATGGCAAACTTTGTAACCAAAAGAATTTCCCCACAAAAAATATTTAACACACTATCCATCTTATATTGTAAAATGGGGGAACCAAAGACTATCCTTGTTGGAGTTTTTTGGTGCTACCTTTTTTGCAAAACCCTCTATAATCCCATCTCCAATCGTAAAATGGGTAACACAAAAACTATCCTTCGGGAAGCTTTTTGGCTACCTTTTTCTCGAAAAAGGTAGGAAAAATATGAAAAAACTGATACTAATGGGGCGCGTAGCCGCGGGCAAGACCACCTTGACCCAAGCCTTAAAGGGCGAGCAGCTCCACTATTGCAAAACTCAATATATAAATTATATGGACACGATCATCGACACTCCGGGCGAGTACACCGAGGTGCACACGTTGGCGGCGGCGTTGGCGGTCTATTCATACGAGGCTGACGTTATCGGACTTGTAGTCAGCGCGAACGAGCCGTTCTGCATATTTCCGCCGAACTGTGTCCACCACGTCAACCGCGACGTCATCGGCATAATTTCGGGCATAGACAAGCCCGATGCCAACGTGCCGCTTGCGGAGCGCTGGCTGAAGAACTGCGGACTCAAGAGCGAAAAGCTTTTTTACGTCAGCTCCTACACCCGCGAGGGCTTGGACACGATCATCGACTATCTCAATCAAGAATAAATATATTTGGAGGAAGCTATGGCTCAGACCAAAACGATCTGCTTCGCCAATAACAAGGGCGGAAGCGGAAAATCCACCACGTGTGCAAACGTGGGATACTCATTGAGCACTCTCGGTAAAAAGGTGCTTCTCATCGACGCAGATATGCAGATGAACCTCACTCTGCAATTTTTCGACGACGAAAAGTCGCTTGAAATGGCAAAGGGTGATAAAAACCTCTATGTCGGCGTGGTTGAGCAAAAGGATCTGACCGATTTCGTCGTTCCCACCGAATATGAAAATCTCGACCTGATCCCCTCGTCCACCCTGATGAGTGGAATCGAGTTTCAGCTCTTCACCAAGTGGCAAAGAGAGTTTATTCTCCGCCAAGGACTGAAAAAGATCAAGGAATCGGGCAAATATGACTACATTCTCATCGACGCTCCCCCCACGCTTGGTTGCTGGGTCATGAACATCATGTGCGCGTCGGACAAGCTCGTAATTCCCGTCGAGGCTTCACCGTGGGGACTTTTCGGACTTGCCAATATGTTTGAATTTTACGAGCAGGTCAAGCTCATCTCCCCCTCGCTTGAAATTCTCGGCATTGCCATCACAAAGGCAAGCGAGCGCAAAAATTATTTCAAACAGACCGTCGAGACCCTCTCGTCACTTGACAACGTGCGCCTTCTCTCGTCAATAATCCGTATCGACAGTACGGTAGAATGGTCGCAGGACAACAGTAAACCCGTTATGGCTTATAAGCGCACCAGCCGCGCCGCGCTGGAATATATGGAAATGGCAAAGGAGATCATGAAATATGCCGATAGGTAAGGACAGCATCACGAAAAGAGTAGCAAAGCAGACCCCCGCAAACGATATCGTAACCGAGACCCTGACCCCTCCGCAGACGGAAGACAAAAATATTGCTCCCGAGCTTGTAGCAACCGTTGGCGTAGCTCCCGCAAAGACCACCAAAAAAGCGCCCGCGAAGAAGACTACTACCTCTAAAACAACGGCATCAAAGGCAACAACTGCAAAGTCAACTGCCGAGAAAAAGCCTGCAGCTCCCAAAAAGACCGCAAGCAAGCCTGCCGAGGCCAAGACAGTTGAGACCGCCGTGCTTGCAAACGTCGCTCCCGAGACCGTAGAAAAGGTCATCGGTCACAAGGAAGACGAAAAGTACGAGAAGGTTCAGATCGGACAAAAAATGCCCGATTTCCTGCTTTAATATGATTACAAAACAGAGAAGACTCAAAAACTTCTCTGTTTTTTGCACTAAAATCCGTCCAAATATTAAATATTCTTAAAAATCTTCATTTTCTGTTTACTTGTGACAATATATTTGATATAATTAGCACGTTAATTATGACTTCATTGGAGGCCAACTATGCTCTGGGGTTCTTACGGACTTGTTCACATCATAACCTTGATCATCTCCGCTTGTATAATATTGGGAATATACTTTATTCTCCGCAACCGCAGCGAGAAAACAAAGGTTATCGTGCTGTTTATCCTTTCGCTCAGCGGGCTTGCCGCTATAATCTTCAATCTCGTGACCTGGGGCACGCCGCTTGAATATCTCCCCTTCCATATGTGCTCTATCACCGCACTTATTTTGCCGTTCGCGATCCTCACAAGAAGCAAGATCTTTTCAAATCTTCTTCTTTTCTGGTGTCTCGGCGCGGCAATGGCAATAATCTGCAATCAGGGACAGGCAAATTACGTGATTCCGTCGGCAACCTTTTTCTTCTATTACATACCGCACACGCTCGAATTCGGCATCCCGATATTGATGTTTGCGCTTAAGATAGTGAAAAAGGATGTGCGTTGCATCGCCTCAACCGTCGTATTAACGATGGCTATATACACCCTCGTTCATTTTATCAACCTTGCGATCAACAGCTATTGTGTGGCTAACGCGCTCACCAACCCCTCGGGCGAGATCATACAGGTCAATTATATGTATTCCCTGTTCGCTCCCGTACCGCTTATGCAGGCGATGTATAATCTGATCCCTCACTCGTATTGGTATATGTACGTGGTCGTACCGTTTGTCGTGATCTACCTTGGCATAGTCTACCTGCCCGAGATCATCTCTTTGATCAAATCGCGCAAAAAACAAGCTCAATAAACACAAAATCGTCGTAATACTCTTTCCGAGTATCACGACGATTTTTTCATCATAAAAGAATATAAACGATAAGAAACGCCAATGCAAGAATTCCCAACACAGCAAGCATTGGAAGAAACATCATCTTGACTGCATCGGTATACGTTTTAAATTGCTCTTTAAACGATGCGCGAGGGCGTGCCCCGCTGCTGTTATGCCTTGAAGCGTTGCTTTTTCCAACACCCGACATATCTGCTATCGTCGAGCCATCGTCAACGTAGACCGTCTTCTTTTTCTTTTTCTTTTTTTTGTTATCTTTTCCCATGATCACTGATCCTTTTCAAGAAGATGGCACGCGGCAAAATGCCCGGGCTCGTATTCCTTGTATTGGGGTGTTATATGCTTGCATTTTTCCGTCGCATAAGGACATCTTGTGTGGAAGCGACAACCCTTGGGAGGATTTATCGGAGATGGGATATCGCCGTTCAGCACGACACGGTTCATCTTCACGTCGGGATCGGGATTTGGAATCGCCGAAAAGAGCGCTTTCGTGTAAGGATGAAGCGGATTGGAGAAAATATCCTCCTTCAATCCGAATTCAACCATAGAGCCAAGATACATTACACCAACCTTATCGGAAATGAACTTGACAACCGACAGATCGTGAGAAATGAAGAGATATGTCAGGTTCATCGACCTTTGCAGATCCTTAAGAAGATTAATGATCTGCGCCTGAATAGAAACGTCAAGAGCAGAAACGGGCTCGTCGCATATAACGAGCTTCGGCTTGACCGACAAGGCTCTTGCAATACAGATCCTCTGTCTTTGTCCGCCCGAAAATTCGTGAGGATATCTCTCGTAATAATAGTCGCGCAGACCGCACTTCTCCATAAGATCCATAACGTATTCCTTGACCTGATTCTGAGGCACGATGCCGTGGACCTTCACAGGCTCGGAAAGAATATCTCCGACCGTCGCTCTTGGAGGCAGCGAGGAATAAGGATCTTGGAATATGATCTGCATATCAGTACGCAGAGGTCTCATCTTCGCGTGGCTATAGCTCGTAATATCCTCGCCGTTAAAGATGATCTGTCCGCCGCTGGGCTGATGCAGCTTGAGCACGGTACGACCCATAGTAGTCTTACCGCAACCCGACTCTCCAACGATACCCAAGGTCTCTCCGGCTTTAAGTGTAAATGAAATATCATCTACCGCCACCAGCTCCTTCTCGACCTTGCCCAGCAGATTTTTCTGAACGGGAAAGCATTTACGAAGGTGACGCACCTCAAGGAGCGCGTCGGGATCAAAGGGCTTATTTTTATCCGCTTCGATTGCAGCTTGCTTGGATCTAGCCTCATTTTCCGCTATTTCTTCGTCGTTGTAAACTGCATTTTCATTCAATTCACTCATCAGCTTTGCCCTCCTCTCCGTACAAATGACATGCTACAAAGTGAGTGGGGCTCAACTGCACCATGCAGGGATAATCTCCCGAGCATTTTTTTGTGCACTGCGAGCAACGCTCCTTGAAATAGCAATGATTCGGCATGTTCACGGGATTGGGAACGTTGCCGGGAATATTGAACAAGGTGTCGCTATCCGAATCCATAGTAGGCTTGGACTTCTGCAGACCGACGGTATAGGGGTGCTTGGGATCGTGGAAGATCTCCTGCACAGTTCCCTGCTCGATAACCCTGCCCGCATACATAACGACTACGTAATCCGCCATTTCAGCCACAACGCCCAGATCGTGAGTTATAAGCAGGATAGAACCGTTTATCTTTGTCTTAAGATCGCGGAACAGATCAAGTATCTGCGCCTGGATCGTAACGTCAAGCGCGGTAGTCGGCTCGTCCGCAATTATCAGACGGGGATTACACGCCAGCGCCATGGCGATCATAACTCTCTGTCTCATACCACCCGACAGCTCGTGAGGATACGACTTGTAAACTCGTTCGGGGGGAGGCAATTCCCACGAGCTCAAGCATCTCGATCGACGCCTTCTTCGCCATTTCCTTCGTTGCATCGGGAACGTGAATAAAAGTAACCTCATCAAGCTGATCTCCAATAGTGAATACAGGATTAAGCGAGGTCATAGGCTCCTGAAAGATCATAGCGATCTGACGGCCTCTGATACGGTAAATCTCGTTGATCGGCATATTTGCGATATCGTAAACCTTTTCTTCGGTCTCAAAGCGCTTATTGCCGTCGGCGTCCGTGATCGGCATGGGATCGCCTTTTTTGTCTCTGCGGTAATCCTCGGAATTGAAGCGTATCTGTCCCGAAACGATCTGTCCTGCAGGTCCTTGAATGAGCTGCATGACAGACATACTCGTCACAGACTTTCCGCAACCCGATTCACCGACGATACCGACCGTGGAATTCTTGGGCACATTGAAGGAAACTCCGTTGACCGCCTTGACAACGCCCTGATCGGTGTAAAAATAGGTATGAAGATCCTCGATCTCGAGAATATTCTCGGGATTTTTCATCTCGGTGACGAACTCACTCTCCTCGGCACGTCTGTGCTTGCGCTTTTCAAGCGCCGCGGTGATCTTTCGATTTTCCTTCGCGATAGCGCGTATCTCCTTACCCGACAAGTAATGATTGTCAGATTTGGTATTTGTTTTGCCTGCCATACCGTCACCTCCTTGCCTTAGGATCAAGGGCATCTCTGAGACCGTCGCCAACGAAGTTAAAGCCAAGAACAGCGATAACTATGCAGATGCCGGGAGGCGCCCATACGTTAATATAATTTGAAAGAATATTAAGATCGCTTGCGGCGTTGATCATAGTTCCCCAAGCGGCGTAAGGAGGCTGAACTCCCATGTTAAGGAAGGACAGCGAAGCCTCGTAAAGTATCATGCTTCCAAGGCTCAAGGTCATAGAAACGATAAGCTGAGGCATAACGTTGGGAATAAGATGCTTGAATATTTTTCGTGACGTGGAATATCCCATCGCCTCGGCGGCTACCATATACTCCTGCTCGCGCAGAGAAAGGATCTGTCCGCGAACGAGTCGCGCCGTTCCGGGCCATGAGAACAGAGTCAGAAACGCCATAAGGAAATATATTCTGTACTGTGGATCTCCCATGATCTCTTGAAGTGCATTGGGACTTTCCATCTCTCCAAAGGCAGTAAGCACCGTTCCGAAGACCAGCATGATGGGAAATCCGGGAATACACATAAGAATATCGCATATTCTCATGATGACGTTGTCAATGACACCGCCAAAATATCCCGCAATACCGCCCATTATAACGCCGAGAACGGTAATAATGAATACGGATATAAATCCGATTATCAGGGAAATACGGCCGCCATACATCAGTCTTGCCAGAACGTCATATCCCGTTTCATCGGTTCCGAGAGGGTGCACCGAGCTCATAGGCGCAAGTGCGTTTTCCTTCTCGGTCTTCTCGGTGATCTGATAAATAATATGCGTCTTTCCGTTCTTTTCGTATTCGATGGTTTTGGACGTATACTCTACCATCGGGCTCTCGTCTACCTCTATCTCTCCCCACTCATCGTAAACGACGGGGCCGAGAAAACAGAAAAGGAAGAGCGCCGCGAGCATTATGATTCCGATCACACTGAGCTTCGAACGGAAGAAACGGCGGACCACCATTCGCGTCGGAGACATCAATCTGACGTTTCGATCAAGGGGTGTTTCCGTGTCCTGCGTTTCAACCTCGGGAATTTCCGAAACCTTATCAACCTGATTGTTTTCAACGTTGTCTTTTTTCATCCGTGACTTCCCCCTTTACTGCAATTTGACACGAGGGTCGACCACGGCATACATAAGGTCTGCCAGCAACACGCCTATAATACTTAGCAAGGCAAGAAACATATTGTATCCCATAATAACAGGCACGTCACCGACTATCATTGCATCGTAAGCCGTGTTACCTATACCGGGCAGGTCAAAGACCTGCTCGGTTATAATTGCTCCCGAGAAGAGCGACGGCAAAAGTCCCGCAAGACTCGTTACAAGGGGTATCATCGTATTTCTGAACGCGTGCTTGAAAACAACGACGCGCTCTTTAAGACCTTTAGCTCTTGCCGTACGGATATAGTCGGAGTTCAACACCTCGAGCATATTGGTACGGGTCATTCTCATTCTTCCGCCGATGCTAAGTATCACGACGGTCATAATGGGCAATATGAGGTACTTGATATACTCAAGAATATACGCAATACCCGTTGCCGACTGTGTCGCGTCGCCAAGTCCCGAAGACGGCAGCCACCCAAGTCCCGTCGAGAACACTCCCTTAAGGACCTGTCCAAAGAAGAATGACGGCAAGGAAATGCCTATCATTACAAGCACCGTAACGAGATAATCGCGGAAGGAATACTGATGCGTTGCGGCGGTAATACCGAGAGGAATTGCTATCATAAACTCAAACACCGTTGCGATGGCTGCTACAAGGAAGGATACGAACATATCCCTCTTGATAACGTCAACAACAGGCATGCTCTGCGTAAAGCTTTCACCGAAATCGAGCGTCACGATACGCAAGAGCCACTCACCGTAGCTCATATCGTACATCTCCATGATCGCGTCCTTCGTCGCCTGATCCACGATCGCACCGCCCGCATTCATTTCGTTGATCTTATTTTCAGCGAAGCTTGAGGGCATATTCTGGATCAGCACGAACAGGATCAGCGACACGCCAAGCAATATAAGCACCGAGAGCAGAAGTCTTTTAAATATGTATTTTAACATAGATCACTCCAAATTTGTCGCGCTTTTTTAATTTGCAAATTCTATTTCCCAAATGCGATCAAGCGGCGAGGTGTAGGGATTGATCTCGCTCGGAAGCGAGTCGCTGCTGATGATCTTGGAGTTGTATGCGTAAAGCACGTCTCTCTGGTAAACGGGCAACTCGACAGCAAGATCAAGAACATATCCCATAGCCTCTTTGTAAAGAGCAGTACGCTCTGCCTGATCCTCGGTCTCACGAGCCTGATCGATCACCGCGCTGAGATCGTTGAGGATCTTGTTCTCCTCCACGTAGGTTGCGGGAGATGCCAAAATCTCGCGATAACCCCAAGCGAGAACGCTGGTTGCGGTAGAATTCTTGTGATAGACCTGATACATATCGGGGTCAACGGTGCTTCCCCACGCTGCTGCCCAAACGGCGAGAGATCCGGTGGTCAGCTTGGTAAGCGCCTGAGTATCGGGAACGACCTCGATATCCCAACCCATAGAGTTGAGAAGATCTGCTGCCGCGCGGAAGGTAAGATAAGTCGGGTGATCGGTAAGATCTGCACCCGCAATGGTAAACTTAAGCGAAAGCTTGGAATCACCCGCAGACACACCTGCAGCATTCATATAATACTGGATCTTTTCCTTCGCGCTTTCCTTGCTATACTGAACCGAGGGATAATCGTGATTGTTCAAACGGTCGTTGTTGCCAAGCTCATCCTTAGGATATGCCCAGCTTACCGTCGACATGGGCCAGTAAATGTTCTCTGCCGTTCCAACGCTGTAATAGCTGAGTGCAAGAGAGGTATCCATCGCGCACATGATCGCCTTACGGATATTGATGTCGGGAACCTTTCCTGCGTTGATGCCGATATAACCGTATCCGAGCTGATCTGTGTTAAGCTTCTTGATACCGTCAGCGGCCATAGCGTTAAGCTGATCGATATTATACTGGGTGTACTGGGGAGAAATGTAGTGTACCGAGCCCTCCTTGAGCGCTGCGATCGCATTGGAGGTGCTTACTACACGGTAACGGATCTTTTCGATCTTGGGCTGACCCATAAGGAAATTATCGTTTCTCTTGAAGTAAACGACGTTATCGGTAAAGAAATCGTCTTCCTTGGGATTATCGCTGTTATTTCTGTCGGTTGCCTTGTATGCGCCTGCACCCATAGGCACCTTGATGTTTCTCGTAGACTGGATCACGTCTCTCATAAAGTCGAAGGACGCGTATTCAACTCCGAACTGATTGTTCGCGATATCGACCGTGTAGCCCTTTGCGTAATAGTGCTGGGGAGCTACCGCAAAAGCGAAGTTCCATATAGCCTTGGGGTCAACACCGTTGATAGTGATCTCCAGAACGTCGTATTCGTTCTCGTTCTTGGGAGTACCGTCCTCGTTGTGCTCGTGAGCAACGGTATAGGTCGTTCCGTCGATCGTTACGGAAGGAGTGCTGGTCGTGTGTCCGAGAGACTTGATTCCCGAAATATTCTCGATAGCAAGCTTGCCGTCGGTCGAGCCTTCGCGAAGAATGACCTCTTTTGCTTGAGCAGTATACTGGGTACGAAGCTCGGTCGCGGTCGCCCACATCGTAAGGATCTCGCCGAGAGCATTCTCCACCTTGTGATTATATACGTAATTTATCGCAGACTCCTTGTCCTTGACAACGGACGAGCTGTACGAGGGAGTCAGCTTTTCGATCTTTGTCGTATCGATCTTGCCGTCTGCATCTCTTGCATACTCGACCTCAACGTATCCTTCCATGAACATAAAGCAGAACACTTCGTCCTTGAACTGCTCAAAAGACTTGTAAGGCTCCTCTGTGAAGGATTCCTTTGCTCCCGCATAGTCTCTTTCAAGCTCTTCCTTGAAAAGCTTGAGCGTCAGCTCGTAGTCTGCGAGAAGCTGAGCGTTCGTAACAGAATCGGGATTCGTAGATACAGCCTTTTTATAGCCTGTCGAAAGGGTGTGCTTGCTGATAGCATCTACCATAGTATCGTAATCAGCACTGTATGCTCCGGCCGTAGGTGTTTTTCCGACCTGCTGATAAAGGTTGATCAGCTCTTTGATACGGTCGTTGGCTCTGCCGGACGCCGCAGTCGAAAGCGCATCGTCGGTGCCTGTCGAGCCCGATCCGAGAGTCTGGGTTCTGTAATTCTGCAGACCTACGATGTCGGTCGAATACATAGTGGACGAACCCGTATAAACGGGGTCAAGATATACGTACATATTGAAGATAACGTCCTCAATCGTCAAAGGATGACCGTCGGAGAACTTGATTCCGTTCTTGATAACAAAGGTGTAGACCGTAGTATCGTCGCTGTCGTTGTGAACGATAGACAGATCCTTGACTACAACGGCTTCGTCGTCTCCGTACGCAACGGTGACGTCGCCGTTCTTGTAGCCGGTCGTGAGCATACCGATCTGTGTCATAGAAACGATAGTGCTGTCATTTCCACTCGTTGCAAAGAAGGGGTTGAACAAGCCGTCAAGCTGTTCGGTCATAATAACGAACGCATCGGGCGTCTCTGTTTTTTCGTCAGGCTTTGTATCGCAGCTAACGAACGCGAAAACTCCGAGAAGCGTCGCTATAGAAAGAGCAATACATAAAATTCTCTTTTTCATAAATGCCTCCATAAATGTATTTCAATAAAATTTTAAGCAAATTATTCTTCAGACCAAGTGATATAGATCTTGACGACGGTTTTTTTGACAGTTCCCGTCTCATAATCGACGAAAAGCTTTCTGCCGTCAAGATTTTCGCTGATCTCCTCGGTCAAAGCCTCATCGAGATACGCAGAGGCAAAAACCTTACCGCTGACCTTGGGAAAATCATTCATATTGATGTTCCCCGTTGCTTCGCTCACCTTCGGTATCTGTAAGGTAAGCTTTTGCTTCGTTCCGATCAGTTCAAACTCGCCGGATTCGTTCTGGGAATAAAATTCGTAAGTAAAGAAGGGCGCCCACGCGGCATACAACGTCAATTCCCCGTCGGCAAGCGTAGCAGGATCGACAACGTCGCTGTTAAAATCCCATAATCCGCTGTAGATATAAGCCTGTTCTCGCTTTGATTCGGCCGTCGGAACACCGAAGACGTCGAGAGGATTGCCTTCATCGTCAACGACAGGGGTCCTTCCCGTGTACCAGCCTATCTGGAAATAGTTGTTGGTTCCGTCTATCTTAGCGAGCTTGAATACGCCCTCGCCGCGAATCGGATCGTCGGGAGCCAGAAGCGCAACGCCTACTGCTCCGTCCCTTGTCACGACGTCGTCTTCATTAAAGACTTCAACGATCGTAACGTTTTGCGTATCGTTGACAAACGCCCCGCCCGCATCAAATCTGACCTTGACGGCATAGCCCTGCTTGGCAAGCTCGTCGTAAACGTTGCCTTTGGTGCAAGCCGCAAGGCTCATAGCCAAAGCTATGAGCAATATTGCGGCACAAATTCTAATAATTGTGTTTCTCATTTTTTTCTCCGAAAATTCTCACCGTTGTCACGCGTCCGCGCCGTCGGTGTTTTCGCTGACGGACTCCTCGCTTTGTTCGGGAGCCGTCTTTTTCATTTTCTTTTTAACGTTGATATAAAGGGTGATAAATACGATTGCAAGAGTCAGAGATATTGCTGCTCCAACAAGACTTGAGATCGTAAGTATCTTCTCTATATCAAGCTCACGCTGAGGATCAGTTGTCACGGTATCGTCGGGAGTTGTCTCCGTCTCTGTATCGGGCTTCTGCTCGTTTTGAATATACTCAAGATCGCTGATCTTCTGCTCTGCCTTGCGGAGCTTTTCGTAGTTATTTACGAGACCTCTCTGCGTATCAGAGGTGATCTTATCGTACGCTGCTCTCGCGGCGGCAACGAGATCTTTATCTGCGAGCGTAATATTGTCAGGGAGCATATCTATTGCCGCGATAGCCGCAAGCGTTGTCGCGTCTGCCGCCGCTTCTCCGTTGACCGACAAAGCAAAGTACTTTCCGTAGATAAATGAATCATAGTTAAGACCGTTTGCGGGCTTGACCATTACCACGGTACTGTCAACTCGTCCTACGTAGTCCACGAAGTTCGCTCCGTAGTAAATGACCGCAGGAGTATCCGTCGCGTTCCACATAAAGTAAGGAACGATTCCAAGTCCTTCATAAACCAAGACCTCACCGGTATAAGCATCCTCGTACTGATATTCGCCGGTTGCAGGAAGATTCTCCGCAGACAGCCAGTAGCTGTAATCGTACTCTTCCTCGAGCACGGGAGCTTCATAGCTTGCAAAGGACACCATAGTAAGCGAGTCACAAGCGTAGAACGCCTTGTGTCCGATAGACTTGAGCGTCGAAGGAAGCATGACCTGAACGATATCCGAGCCCGCGAATGCCTGTGCGGCAATTCTCACCGTACCGTCGGCAACCTTTACCGCCGTTTCGTCACCCGTGTAGGTGATCAATTCAAGACCGTTCGGAACAACGCGATACAGCATACCGTCGATGACCCTAACGTTCTCGCTTATATCGTAAGTAAAGGTAGGCTTTTCGAAGACCTCACCGTTAAAGGTTTCAGAAACGGTAGATTCAAATTTTGAAAGCTTACACATAGCGAAAGGATTTTCACCGATATCGGTAAGCTTCTCTCCGAGCTTGATCTCAAACTCGGTCACAGTTTCCTTGAGGAACGCGCCGTCACCGAGATAAGTTGCGCCCGTAAGATCAATGCTTGTAATAGCCGTATATGCGAAAGAGTAATCGCCGACCTCGGAAATATGCTCCGAGCCCGTTACGGTTACAAGCGCGTCGCAGTAAGAGAACGCACCTTCACCGAGAACAACGTTTTCTTGCGAAAGAATGACCTCGGTAAGCTCATCGTTGTAAACGAAAGCGTATTTGTCGATCTTTTCAACCGCAGAAAGATCAGCAATCGTCAGCGCCGCCTCGCAGAAAGCGCTCTCTCCGATAGTCTTAACGGAAGAAAGATCAATATTTTCAAGCTTAACGCAAAGATTGAATACTCTTGAGGGAAGCTTCTCAACGCCATCACCAAGCTTGACTGAAACAAGCTCACGGCAGAATTCAAATGCACCCTCTCCGATATATTCAGCGGAGGATACGTCGATCGACGAAAGAACGGGAGCATAATATCTGTACACGTATTCCCTGTCGGCGTTGATCAAAGGCTCGATCATATTCATATCGGAGAATTCGTAGAGAACGTCGCCCGAGAAGGCGGCAGCTCCGATAGACTTGACCTTTGAAAGATCAATGGTTTTAAGTCTGGGTGTGTTAAAGAATGCGTTATCTCCGATAACAGCTCCCTCACCAAGCGTAACGGTTTCAAGTTCAGCCGCGCCCATAAACGCGCCGTCCCCGATCTCGACGTTATTGCCGATCGTCAGCGTGTGGAGAGGAGAGGTATAAATGTAATAGTAAACACGGAGTCCGTTCGCACCCTCATACGAGCCGGGAGTCTCCGTAAAGTTGGTCTCGCGGTCAAGTCTGAAAGCGTCGTTTCCGATCTTAACGTTATTTCCGATCGTGACCGAAGAAAGCGACTTACACTCTCTGAAAGCACCTTCTCCGATATTCATTCCATCGGGAACGACCAGCTCGGTCACGTTGGTATACGCAAAGGCGTAATCGCCTATAGCGATTGTCTTATTCAAATCGGGAACCGTATCTATCGCGGTCCTGTAGAAAGCGTAATCACCGATAGCTTCAAGCTCTCCGAGTTTGACCTCGGCAAGTCTCTCGCAATATGCGAAAGCATAATTAGCTACTCGCTTGACACTCGGGATATTTACCGACGTTATGCGGAGATTTCCCGAGAACGCACCCATTCCAACCGAGGTTATCCTGTCGTCGTTGACCTCAAAAGCACCGCTGATACCGGGAGCTATAAGCAAGATCTCGGTTCCCGCCTTGTTCGTGAGATACTCACCCGACTTTGCCGCAGCGAAGGTCGAGTTGCGACTGTCAACCTCAAATACGGTTGCGGCGGCGTTACTGAAGGCATACTCGCCTATAACTGCAACGTCCTTTCCAAGTGTTATCTTCTCAAGCGAAGTACACTCGTTGAAGGCGGCGGTGGGGATAACTGCGGCATTGATATCGATCTGCTCAAGATCACTGCACATATTGAACGCATACTGACCGAGCTTAATGATCTCAGCCTCTATCGTTACTTTCTTAAGCGCCGTGTTTCCGCTGAACGCGTACGCTCCGACCGACTGGACGTCCGTACCAAGAGTGATGCTCGCAAGCTTCGTATTGTTGGCAAACGCGCGGTCCGCGATCGCAACCGTCTTTTCAAGGTCGATATCTCCGCGGAGTGCGCATCCCTCAAATGCGCTTCTGTTGATAAACTTAACGTTCTCGATACCTTCGACTTCCATCAAAGACGAGCAACCGTAGAACGCGCCGAAATCAATTCTTTCAAGAGTCGAAGGAAGAACGACCTTCGTCAGCGCAGTCAGGTTTGCGAACGCGTACGATCCGATAGTCTTGACACCCTCAGGGATCACGACCACCTCGATCGTGTTCTCACCAATGAACCACTGCTTAGTTGCCGTGGGGTCGTCCTCAGAGATCTCGTCGCCCTCTCCCTTCAATACGTAATCGAAGTTCGAAAAAGCAAACTGACCGATATCGGTGATCGCCAATGACTCGGGTATCTCAACCATACCGCCGTTGCCGAAATAGTGTGTCAGCGAAGGACCGGTCGTTATATAAGGATCTTTTATTTCAATATTGATGGACTGCGAATAATACGTGCTCTTTCCGTCCATCACGACGTTTACGGTGACCGAAGCATATCCCTCAGCCTTGGCGGTGATCACCCACTCGCCGTTTATCTTCTGAACCTCGACGAGATTGTCGTTACCCGATTCGACAACGACCTCGGTAACGTCGGGATAGTAAGCGTCGAGCTTGTACCTGAGCGTGACCGATTCCGAAGGATACATAGACAGCGAATAATTGCCGCCCGTAAACTTCATCTCATCACCCGTGCTTCCTATATCTCTTTCATCGCTGGAAAGGAAATAGAACGCCTTGTTGGTAAGATAACCCGTCAGAACGAAATTGTCGGTTACGGGCTTGTCATATTTGACGTAACCCTCGTCACCCTCGCCAAGAACCGTCAGCTCAAGCATGACCTGCTTGTTCGTTTTGGGATCCTTAGCGATTATCACGGTCTGACCGGGAGCGTCGGTTACGATCTTGTTGTTAACGATATGTGCAACCTTGGTATTAGTTGAAACGTACTGAAGAAGCTCGGTCCACTCGGTTCCGGGATAAGCCATAGGAGTCAGAGTGTAGACCTGATTGGGACTAAGCGTCAGCGACTCCTCCTCAAAATAGAAGGAATCAAAATCATCGGGGAGCGCGATCTCATAGGTCGCAGTATTGAGCGCATAATCGTACGTCGCTACAGTAAAGCTGTTCGCGTTGACCGCATTTCTCTTGATATCATCAATATAATCAGTCAATTCGTAAACAACGTAAGAGGTTGAATTTTTCTCCGAATAGATGGGTGTCAGATACTGATCGAAGGTCTCGAGCATATATTCGGTTCCCGTAGAATCAAGTCTGACGTATCCTACCTGGAGAGCCATCGCGTAGTGGTTATCGTAAACCGCTACCTTGGCAAACAGACGGGTCTTTTCAGCTGTGCGGTCGTACTCGGTGTAGAACTCACAGTCCGTAACCGCAGGAGCCTCAAAATCGGCGGTCAGCGGGAATTCAAAGGTATTGCTCAGGTTGGTATCGGCTCCGCCGTCACCGTAATCAAGATACGCCTGAAGCTTTACCGTGTAAGTCGTGTTGTTTTTGAGGTTTTCCTCGTAAGCATCAAATCCGATCTCAACGTCAGCGGGGTATATAGAGCCGCCGTCGCCGTACGACTTTCTTATATCGGTCTCCACCTTTTCAAATACGATCTCACCGGTCGCATCATCGGTGATCGTTATAACGATGCTTGCACAGTTTCGAAGCAGACCTGCCCAGACGTTGCTGAGCTCGTGGATCGAACCCACCTGATTAGAAAGAGAAACGTACTTTCTGTCAGCCGCGATCTGCGTGGTGCTGGGGTCCTGAACGAAGTAGAAGGAGCCGAGATAGCTGACGAAATCGTCCTGAACGCTTCCGATGGGACGCGTTGCGTATGCATCGGGAAGAGTTTTGTCGAGCAGATCGATCGAATCATCCAGCTCGTCCTTGTTAGTTGCATAGTAATCAAGGTCGAAAATGGGAGCTACGGTCCAGTCGCCGTAGAAGGCAAGATAAGGAACGCTGAGATCAACGACGCTTTCGTCTGCCGCATCGAGAACCACGAAGCCCTCGACGTACATACCGTTTTCAAAGGACTCGTCAAGATATTTCTTGTCCTCCGCACTCAAGGTGATAGTGACCGTTACGTTTGCGGTCTGTCCCGCGGCAACGGTTATATTCATTCCGTTCTGAGTCGCACCCGAGATAGAGGTGATCTCTACCTTTGCGCCGCCAAGCAGATATCCCTGCTCGTCGACCGTGGTCTGTCCCTGATTGGTCTTCGTATCGCTGACGCCCTCGGTCATAACGTATGCCGAAACGTCGTAGGAAAGCGACGTGCTTCCGAAATTTTTAACTGCAAACGAAAGAGTATACACACCGGTTTTGGACGGATCATCGCCAAGCTCAAGCTTGGTCTTGTCCATCTCCTTGCCGTCCTTAAAGGTAATGATGTAGGCATCGGTGTTAGCGATATTGTCAAGATTCGCAAGACCTGCTCCCTGCTTTCTTACCGCATAAGGCAGTCCGTTGGTATTGTAAACTATGTCCGCCGTGGACATCATAAGCTGGTTAACGAATGCGGTCACCTTCACGGGATCGTTTGCGATCTCGGGGAAGTTCTCTACCACGTACTGTCTGATGAGAGCAGTAACGCCCGCGATGTTAGGGCTTGCCATAGAGGTTCCCGACTGGTGATCGTAGCTCTGACCGGGAACTGCGGAATATATCATACCGCCGTGCGCCGTGATCTCGGGCTTGATGCCAAGATCGGGAGTCGGTCCCCAAGACGAGAAGTCGGACATAAAGGGACCTGACGTCTGAGATCTGCTGAGCTTAAGCGTTCCCGTTTCGGTGGCAGCAAGCATCTCGCCGTCATCCTGACTTATTGAGCAAACGCCGATCGTAGCGTCGCCCACGTTCATTTTTATATCACCCGATACGTTGTTGTAAATGATGATACCCGCCGCGCCCTTCGATTGCGCCACGTTTGCCTTTTCCTCAAAGGTCGTAGATCCGCGTCGAACGAGCACGATCTTGCCCGTAACGTCAAGACCGCTGTAATCCGCCGAGCGTCCCGCGCCGGGAATCGTTATGTACTCGATCTCCATCTCGTTGACGCCGTCGGGCATAATATCGTCATAAAAGTTCTTTTCCTCGGTCACACGGTCCGTGGATTCCGAGAAGTATATGATCTTATCGTTGAACAGAATGTAAGGAGTTTTCTTTCCGCTGATAGAAGCGACGGACATCGCTCCCTCGTATGTAGATGGCGAGCCGACCGTCGCGCTGTCGGGGTTGGAGGTAAGACCGAGGTTTCCGTTCTTCTCCGAGCCGTAAGTTGAGTTGAAGCTGTTGGACGCTGCAACTACCATACTGATGCCGGTCGCACGAATACGGTCGTAAACTCCGCTTATTGCCTCTTTATCCATCTCACGGCTGAATCCGCAGCTCGTACCGATCGACATGTTGATAACGTCAACACCAAGGACAACGCAGTCTTCAAGTGCGCTCAGGATCCAGGATGTACGCGCGGTCGATACAACGTCCGAAAAGATCTTCATAATAGCGAGCTGTGCGTTGGGAGCAACGCCCGTGATCTCATCGTCCTTACCCGCAATAACACCCGCAACGTGCGTTCCGTGCTCGCTCGCAGAGGGAGTCATGGGATATACGTCGGGGTCGTAATCGGCGTAGTCAAATGCAAATGGCACCTTTTCGTTTATGTATACGTCGGCAGCCGTCAGTCCGCTGTGAAGCTTGCTCGCCTTCGTGTCGGAGATAAAGTCCTCAACGTCGGAAAGAGTCATACCCAGCTTGCTTCTGTCCGCCGTAAAATTGTCCACCGAGAATGCGGTGTGGTTATAGTCAAGACCGGTATCAAGGACCGCCACGACCATACCCGTTCCGTCGTACCCGAAGGAAGAGCTGTTGAAAATGCCCGTTTCGTAGACGTTGACCTTGTTTTCAACGAGCTGTGTTTCGCAGGTTTTGTACTCGTCGCCAACGATGACCGTAGCTCGATCACCGACCGACTCACAAAGCTCCTCAAAATCAGCAGCCTTTATGACCACCTCGAATCCGCCGAAGATAGCCTTGTAGTCGGCTCCGAGAGTATAGCTGATATCGTTGTCATCAAAGAAAGACAATATCGTGTCCTTCTCCGCAAGGATCTTATCCTCAACGGCAGCCGCGTCGTCGGAATAAACGTACTCCGTGAACGACAGCGCTCTGTCCCCCTCCTCGTAAGCATCTAGCAGAGAGTCCTCTTTGGTCTGGATAATGACCGATATATCATCAGTATCCTTAACGGTAGCGGGCAGCTTGTACATTACTGAGCTGTCCAGATACTGAATAAGATTTTTTTCAATATCCTTGTTTGTAAGTTGAACGATAGAGCCTGTGCCCTGTGCAGTCTCGTTTTTTATCGGAGCGAGAGCTGCCGAGAAGAGCATAGTGATCGCAAGCAGCATAACCGCCGCAAAGCTTACTGATCTGATCCATTTTTTTCGGTTCGCCATTATTTCTTTACCTTTCGTTTCGTGCGTTCTTTGAATCAAACTGATTTACTTTATACACAGATACATATATTATATCACATATTATTAAATATCGCAAGCCTTTTTTTAAAACAAAGCCTCGATAAAGTGCAAAATGCAATAAATTTTTATCGCCTCCTCATAATTTTGCAATTTGCGTATTGATTTTTTCGAAAATTCATGGTATGATTAATAATGGATGTTTATTGTCACTTGATTTTTATCACAAACCCAAAATAAATCGAATTTTTAGGAGGCCTTTTATGAAAAAGAGCATTCGAATTGCCGCTATGGCGCTGACGTGGCTGATAATAATGATGGCTATCGGCACGGCAACGGTCGGTTGCGACACGGGTCATCACGATGATGAAACGAACGGAACGACCACCGCCCAGACGACCGAAAAGACCGAAGATACCACTACCGCACCTACTACCCCCGATAACACAAAGACCGAATACACGATCAGTGTAAAAACGATCGGCGGACGTGCTATCTCGGGACTTACGTTCCACATTTACGAGGGTGACGATCTAGTTGACTACGGTCAGACAGACGAAAACGGCATTGGAAAGATCTCGCTCAAGCCCTCGGACAATTACAGCGTAGAGCTCTCGACCTCCATGCTTGAAGGATATCTCGTCGAGGAAAGATACGCTTTCGCAGGCACCTCTGTAGACATCGTTCTCACGTCCGCGGTCATAGCCGACTCCGAGCTCACGGGTGTGCAGTACAAGCTTGGAGATATCATTCGTGATTTCACTTACACAACGTCTGACGGAGAAACCTTTACTCTGTCGGAGGTTCTGAAGGAAAAGAAAGCCGTTCTCATCAATTTCTGGTATTCCTCCTGCGGCCCCTGCGTAAACGAATTTCCCTATATGCAGTCCGCATACGAAAAGTATCAGGATGATATCGAGATCATCGCGCTCAATAACTATGGGGGCGACAATGAAAACGCAGTCAAGGATTTCAAGGCGGCAATGGGTCTTACCTTCCCCGTCGCAAAGGATTATTCCCGACTCGGCTCGGCATTCAACCTTATGGGTTATCCCACCTCCATCCTTGTCGACCGCTACGGCACCATCTGTCTTATCGAGGTCGGAGGCCTGACCAGCGAAAAGCCCTTCCTTGCAGTATTCGAGCATTTTTCCTCGGATAACTACGAGCAAAAGCTCTTTACCTCGATAGATGAGCTTACTCCCACCGAAACCCCCAACGTAGAGATGCCCTCCTCCGAGGAGATCGGAAGCGCGCTCAACGGAACGGGCTTCAGTGCGATATACTCTCCTGAGACCGAAACGTCCGACGCAAAATATTCCTGGCCCTTCCTGATTGGAACGAAGGATGGAAAAAGCTGCGTATATTCTTCCAACTTCTATAAGGACGGCTCCTTCGCAACGCTCCACGCAACCGTAGAGCTCAAGGCAGGAGAAGCGTTGGCTATCGACTGGTTTGCCGACACAGAGCTGAGCGTCGACACGCTCTATATCCTCGTTGACGGCAAGGATATTTATCAGATCTCGGGAAACAGCGAAGATTGGCAGACCTGCTACCCCTTCGTTGCGGTTGAAGACGGAACCTATAAGGTATCCTTCGTGTACGTTAAGGACAGCACGACCGACGAAGGAGAAGACCGCGTGTATCTGAGCAACTTCCGCACCGTCGCCATTGAGGATATTGACAGCGCTACCTATATTCCCCGTCAAGCAGCTACAAAACCCAATGCAAACGGTCTTGGATACCAAAAATATGTAACAGTTGTTTATAATTCAACAGACGGTTACTATCACGTGGGCTCTGAAAACGGCCCCCTTCTCCTTGCAAATCTGATGTTGGGAACCCAACTCAATGAAACCTCTCTCAACGACCTCGGATATAACGGCAACCTCAAGGATGCACAGGGCGACGTCTACGAAGCACTTGTTACCTATTGTAATTATTCGATCAACGGCACGCTGTACGGCTATTGCCCCGTAACAGAGGAGCTTAGAGGACTGCTCGAAAGATCTGCCGATCTCATAGGCTTCGAGCAAGGAAATCCTGATCAGTGGCTTCAGGCTTGCTCTTACTACGATGCATACGGAACCGACGGAAAGCAGCTCGAGGATCCCGTCAAGGGAGTTGCCTTCTTCGCCGCGTTTGACACCGTCCTTTCGACCGATGCTGAAGAAAAATTCAACACCGTAGTTTACGACGGACGCGTGATCATGCCTCGCGGTCTTAAATACAAATTCATTCCCGAAAGATCGGGCGCGTATATCATCCAATCCCAGAGCAGCGACGAGGTGGACGGCTGGATATTCGACGAAAATTGCGAGCTCATTCATACTGCGTCGGTCGTAGACCGTCCCTATAACGGCCAAGAGGTAGATACGACCAACGTTTCTATCATTATATATTTTGAAGCAGGCAAAACTTACTATATCGATATCGCCTACTACGACATTTACGCAGCAGGCACCTTCACCTTTACGGTAAAATATCTCGCGGAGTCCTATGAGCACTTCCATCTCGCGTCCCCCGGATATTTCACATACGTTGAAAGCACCACGGGTCAGCTCAACCAGACTATCGCAGGTGGAATCGACGTTCAGCTCGGAGAGGACGGATATTATCACGAGCTCCTCGCAGACGGCACTCTCGGCTCTGTCGTTTATGCCGACTTCAAATATGCTACAGGCTTGTTCTCTCATTCCATTATGGAAATGATAGGTATGGATGCCTTCAACTTTGCCTACAACGAAACCGACCAGATGGTTATGGCAAAGCTCGAGGAGCTTAATGGCGACGTTGACGCTTGCCGAGAATACTATAAGAATCTCTGGGGCGACGGCTACGCCGAATGGGAAGAAATCTATAAGCTCGAGGAGGTTCTCGCAGGCAAATATCACGGTACGGGAGCTGACCTCACCGACGAGATCAATGCTTATGTAGAAAAGATGATCGCGTATTCAAGCGACGCGCCTGAGCTTGAGGGCTGTGTTCCCGTTGACGAGGAGCTCGGAGAGATCCTTCAGGCTCTTATGGATAAGTATTCTTTGAGCGGAGTCAAGAACTCTTGGACAAAGCTTTGCTACTATTATAAGAGCGTAGCACCTTAACTCTAACCGATCACACCACCAATCTTGGAGGTAAATGATGAAAAAATTCAAACTGTACGTAACCATATTCTTGCTTCTTTGCACCCTTACTTGCACGGTTTTCGCGATCGCGGCGTGCAACACCACAACGGGATCGCAAAAAGAAACGTCCGCAACGAACGAGACCACTGCAGCAGACGAAACTTCGGGGACAACGGCAGAGTGCTTGCACGAGGTCACCGAATGGATCGTTGACACAAACGCGACCTGCTCCGAGGAAGGCACAAAGCACAAGGAATGTTCTCAGTGCAAGGCTTCTCTTGAAACTGCCGTCATCTCAAAAACGGCACACACGGAAGAGATAGTTTCGGGCAAAGCCGCGACCTGCTCCGAAAATGGACTCACAGAAGGAAAAAAATGCTCCGTATGTAACGAAATACTGGTTGAGCAGACAGAAATTGCCACGATCAGTCACACGGAAGAAATAATTGAAGGCATATCCGCCACCTGCACACAAACGGGTCTTACAAGCGGCAAAAAATGCTCCGTTTGTAAGACTGTGCTCATTGAGCAGCAGGAGATTGCTATGTTGGAGCACAATGAAAGCGATTGGATCATCGACAAGATCGCAGAGGTCGGAGTCGAAGGATCAAAGCACACGGAATGTCTCGGATGCAAAGAGGTCATTCAGACAAAATCTATTCCGGCTGTGACAGAAGATCACGTTCACGAAGGCTCCGAATGGATCGTCGTGACCCCGTCAACCTGCTCGCAGGCGGGCGTTAAAGACTTCATCTGCGACTGCGGTCTGACTATGCACACAGAAGAAATAAGTACGATCGCCCACACCGAAGAGATCGTGTCGGGCAAGGCTGCAACCTGCACCTCTACAGGCCTTACCGACGGCAAGAAATGCTCGGTCTGCAACAAAACTCTCGTAAGCCAAACAGTCATCGCCAAAGCTGCTCATACCGAGATAACCGTTTTGGGCGTATCCGCAACGTGCACTCAATCGGGCCTTACCGACGGCAAAAAATGTACGGTCTGCTCCGCGGTCACGGTTGCACAGATGGCAGTTCCCCCAACAGGCCACAGATTTAGCTCGGGTACTTGTATCGGTTGCGGCATCAACGAGCCCTACGGAGTTTGGATCGTTGACGGCCAAGGCAATCCGATGAAGGATATCATCGTTAAGATCACGAAGAACGGCGAACAGATCAAAATGTTCCCCTACAACGGAGAATTTCTCTCTCTCGACGTTGAGCAGGATACCTACGGTATAGTTCTTGATCTTTCTCAGCTTAATGAGACCTACGTGTACGATGAATCGCTCTGTGTAATTACACCCGATTCAAAGACCGCAACCATCCGTCTCTTCAAGCAGCCCACGCCTACGGAGGAGCCACTCTTCGTCGGATCTCCGATCTCGGCTGATTACCCCGCATATCGTATTGAGGATGGTGCCTATATGGCGTCTCTGACTCCCAATGATTACACCTTCTTTATTTTCTCCCCCTCGATAGCCGCAACGTACACCATTACGTACGAATGCACCTCTGATCTTGCGATCAGCTACCACGGCGGAACCTTCTTCGTTCAAGGCTCGGATCTCACCGATGCATCTTCTGATATCTCCAGATACGAAAACGGCATTTCCATAAACGTTTACTCCAGCAATATCGGAGGAGAGTACGTTATCGCCGTAAGATCCGCCTCAGCAACGTCCTGCGTTATCAACATCAAAAATGCGGGCGATCCCGGAACAAGGATCGAGGATACTCCCTGGATACCGTACCTCGAGGACGAAGAGATGGTCGAGGAACAGTTGAACATATCGGTCGAAGGAGAATACACTCCCATCGACCTCACCGATCTGTCTATCACGGCGGTCTATAATGAGTCGGACGGATATTATCATCTCGGCTCTGAGGACGGCGCTATCGTCTTCATAGATCTGACGTCGCACACGCCATACGTCAGCAGCATCCAAACGATCTGCGGATATCAAAGAATGGGCGCTTACATTTATGACGTTAACGGCAATATCGTCGAAAAGCGCAGCTATAACGAGCTGTTCATTCAGTACGGCATGCCCGATAGCGCCGACGCACCGGTAGATCAGCCTATAAGAATTCCTTTGACCGCCAAATTAGCCGAAGCAATACAGTCCTTCGGCGGCAAAAACGGTTGGTGGACTCCGGATTCTGACGCTAACATCTTCACACCTGCGCTCTTGGGTGCACCATATAATCAGGAATACGCTTGGTTGCTCTTCTGCGGTTATTATTCCTGACACGTTGATAAGAAAAAAACATTAATGGAGGACAATCATGAAAAGATCCGTATTTCATAAGCTAATTATAATTTTTTGTGTTGTTATCAGCATGTTGCTGATAGCAACTGCATGCGACAACACAAGCGGAAACACAAACGACGACACCACAACGGGAGCCGACATCTCAACTGCGGAAACAACTGCTGATGCGACTTCGCAAACCACCGTTTCCGAAAACACTACAGAAGAGACCGAAACTACGGCTGCCAACACCAACGCTACGTATACGGTAACGGTAGTCGATGCCGACGGTGCACCTCTTGCCGGCGCCACCGTACAGCTTTGTGTCGGTGATCTGTGCCGCCTGCCCGTAGCAACCGATGCCAACGGTATTGCTACCATCGAAGCAGAAGCGGGAGAATACACCGTAAAGGTCACTCTTTCGGGTTACACGGGCGAGGCCCAGTATAGCTTCCCCGAGGGCTCCACAGAGCTTACCGTTACGTTGACCGCGGAGTCTTAAGCTTCATAAAATATCCCCGACGGGAAAGGCGTTGTGTTCCTAAGGACACAACGCCAACTCTATTCGCCTCCGGCGAGTGATATTGCTTTGCAGTGATATTCGGCTTACGCCGAGTGGTATTCGCTACGCGAGTTGAGGAGGCGAATAGAATATCACTGCAAGGCGAAGCCTCTGCAATATCACTTTTGCGGTAGCAAAAATATAACGCTGTCGAAGACAGCATATCACTCAAAGCCTTCAGGAAGGGCGCACTTACTCACCACCGGGGGCGCTAGTGAAAATAGAAAAGAGCCGATATGGAAATAAATCCATATCGGCTTTTTAACTGTCCTTTAGCACCCGAAGCTAATCCGTCGGGGATTTTTTACGGCACAAAATAACAAAAGCATCAAAATTTCTCTTGATTTTATCCCTATTGTATATTATAATTAAAATGATATATTGAATCGAAAGGGAGATATAAATGTCAAAAAAAGCGATCAAATATATAAAATTGATATACGGGGTAGCACTGTCCGTTTTGCTCATAGTAACGGGAGTGCTTCTTATGGCTGCGTGCATTAATATTTACAATATCGGCAACCGTCCCTTCACAGTCGAAAACATATCCGGCGAATTTGCGAAGATCTCAGCATTCGTTTGGCTGACTGTTGGCGCAACCTTCGTTGGAATCGTCTTAACTCTCGCGTTGCCGAGCGACATCGGCAAGCTCAAAGCAAGCAAGGATAAAAAAGCCACGCTTTCCCGCCTTATGCAAAAGCTTAACCAAGAAGCCTGCGATCAAGAAAAGCTGACGTTGATAAAAAAAGAGCAAAAGCGCCGTATTATACTTCGCACCACAGCGATCGCTTTGTGCGTGATAGCGGCACTTCCTGCAGTCATATATGCATTGAATTTCAATAATTTCAGCGGAGATTATAATGCCAGCGTGATCTCAGCTTGCCTTTGGGTGCTTCCCTGCACGTTTATATCTATGGGCATCTGCATCGCACTCGTTTACCTCGAAAATGCAAGCTTTGAGCGTCAATCGGGATACGTTAAGTCTGCGCTTGCCGAGGCCAAGGGTAGCTTTTGCTCAAAAACAAACGAAAAGCCTCACTCGAATTCAAAAATCGTCACAGGTATCAGAATAGCGGTCGCCGTTGCCGCGCTTGCTCTGATCGTCGCAGGTATCCTTAACGGCGGAATGGCAGACGTGCTCTCAAAGGCGATCAACATCTGCACCGAATGTATCGGTCTTGGATAAGGGGAGGTAGCGATCATTATGAAAAAAATCATTCGTTGGTTTAAAGCTCACAAGCCCTCAAAAAGAAAGCTGATACAGTTATATGCCGCGTTGCTGTTTAACGCCAATCTTAAAGGCTTTTCCACGGGCAACATATATAAAGGACCGCTGAAAAACGTCTGCACTCCGGGGCTGAACTGCTATTCCTGCCCGGGTGCATCGGGCGCCTGCCCCCTCGGCGCGTTGCAAAATTCGCTTGCATCAAGCGGAAAGACCGCCCCATACTACGTATTTGGAATCATTATGCTCTACGGTCTGCTGTTCGGCCGTTGGATCTGCGGATTTCTCTGCCCCTTTGGTCTGATCCAGGAGTTTTTCCATAAGATACCCACCCCCAAACTCAAAAAGAACAAGGTAACGCGCATCCTCTCGTATCTTAAATACGTCATTTTGGTCTTTTTCGTGTTTATCATACCGATAGCGTACGCCTTCAGAAACTTCCCCTTGCCGGGATTCTGCAAATACATATGCCCCGCGGGCACTCTTGAAGGAGCGATGGGATTGCTTTCAAATCGCGTAAACGAAGGCTATCTTCGTATGCTCGGCCCGCTTTTCACATGGAAGTTTCTCCTTATGGTATCGATTTTGACCGCGTGCATATTCATCTTCCGTTTCTTCTGCCGCTTTTTGTGCCCTCTCGGAGCGCTTTACGGACTTTTCAATAAGATCTCTCTTGTCGGCGTCAAGGTCGACCACTCAAGCTGTACCGATTGCGGACTCTGCGTCGGCAAATGCAAAATGGATATCAAGCACGTCGGAGATGCCGAGTGTATCAACTGCGGCGAATGTATAAGCGCGTGTCCCACGAAGGCGATCAGCTGGAAGGGCTCAAAGATATTCCTCGCGCCCAACGAGATCCCTGATCCTGCAGAAGATAGGGCAAAAGCCGAAGAAACCGCAAAAAAGATCAAAAAGCGCAATACTATTATTAAATCAATCGTAGCGATACTTTTGATAGCCGCGCTTTGCGGAACGCTCGTGTATTATAATTTCATTGACGGACGTGATACAAGCCCCTTAGTTCCGCCCGTGGAATCTACCGAAACGACCTCTGACGACGGCACGGCCGAAACAACGGATGATCAGCCACCGAAAGCTCCCGTTGGAACGGCGATCGGTAACACCTGTCCCGAGATCTTAGTTGATCTTGTCGGCAGCGATGATAAATTCAACGTTCAGGCGATCAATTCAGAGGGTCGCGCGGTAGTTCTTAATTTCTGGTACACCACCTGTGGACCTTGCCTCGAGGAATTGCCATATTTTTATGAGGTTGCAAACGATTACGAAGATCAAATAGACGTGATCGCGATCCATATCGACCAGCCTAACGTAGACGTCACAGATTTCATCGCAAACGATTCGGGACACCCCGAGTGGAGCGACGGCACGATGCTCATTGGTTGGGACACAAATATGCGCTACGTCAATATGTTCAATATTCAGGCTTGCCCCGTTACGATCGTTATTAATGCAGACGGCGTTATTACCGACAAATTCGTCGGAGGACTCACACAAGACGAGCTTATTGCCGCCGTTGAAAAAGCGTTGGCACATTAAAAACCTCGAACACAAATACAAAAATATAGAGACTGCCTCAAATGCTTTGTGATCTGCATTTGAGACAGTCTCTTTTTTTATTTATCCAACGTAAACCACGCCTTCACAGTGCTTGACTTCGCCCTCAAGCTTCTTACAGTGAATATCTCCGCCGCAATTCGTGATAGTGTGAACGTCTCCGCAGGTCACATCGTCCCCTGCCGTAACCGAAGCACCAACGTTGCCGCAATTAACGCCGTCGCCCGCAGTAACCGACATTCCTACGTTTCCGCAGTTTACTCCGTCGCCTGCGTGAACCGACATTCCTACGTTACCGCAAGCAACTCCGTCACCCGCCTGAACCGACATTCCCACGTTGCCGCAAGCAACCCCGTCTCCTGCAGTAACGTTTCCGCCTATATCTCCCTCAATATGCGCGTTTCCGACTATATGAACGTTCACCGTTTTTCCGTCTCCAATAGTTTTGTCGTCAATAGCCAGCGGAATAACCACGTCACGCTTATAGTCATTCTCTCTGATAAGTTTTCTGCCCACAAACTGAAGCACGCGCAGATCCTTGTCGTCAGGCAACGCGTCAAAATAATAACGCCCGAGAGCGTCACGTCGGTCAAAGTGCTGTCCTTCTCCGTCGGGTTTCTCCTCACGCTCGCTCTCCCTACGACCTATATCAGTATCCTTGTCAAGCAAAAGCTTGTCTATCGTGATCCCAAAAAGCTCCGACAATGCGATTATTGAATCGATATCGGGAATAGAAAGCATACATTCCCACTTGCTCACCGCCTGAGAGGTCACTCCGAGTCTTTCCGCCAGCGCTTCTTGACTGAGGCAGAGCTCTTTTCTGTATTTCTTGATGTTGTTCGATATGTTGCTCTGAATATCCATAAAAAATTCCTTTCTCATCTTCGCCGCGTCCGACGTATCGGGATAATCGATTTCCTCTACTATATTGTAGCATATTTCCCGCAAAAACACAACATACCGTGCGTTGTATCGCCGATTTTTTATACAACTGACAGTTGTATTTTGATTTTTTAGCTAAAAAACATCTCAACCCCCTTGACATTTCCCTCATAGAATGATATAATACAATCAACACTTGAACAATTATTCAAATATCGAATGAAAGGACACCAAAATGCATCAGGATCAAGAAAAATTGCCCACGTGTGAGCACGGTTCAGCCCACACACCCGATCAAAGCCCCGCCGCCAATATTATCCTCCCCGACGACGAGCATTTCTTCGACCTCGCCGAGTTCTTCTCCGTCATCGGCGACAGTACTCGGATCAAAATACTCTACCTTCTCTTTAACGGTGAGTGCTGCGTCTGCGACATCTCCGAAAAGCTCGGTATGAGTATGTCCGCTATTTCCCACCAGCTCCGTGTCCTAAAAAATTCCCGTATAGTCAAATACCGCAAGGTCGGCAAATCCGTCCTCTATTCCCTCGACGACGACCACGTCAAAACCATTATCAACATGGGCGTCGAGCATATAGAGGAGTGAGAAGAAGGATTGCGGAACCTTTCTTTCGCAGAAAGGTTCCGCACCTCCAAAGAACTTCAATTAGGATAGATAAAGCTACAGACGGTTTAGGTTTTAAAACGGTGGAGTAAATAATTTTTTTAACCCCTGCGGGAAGTTTCCTTGCAGCGATCCGCGCCTGTGCGGTTGCAGCTTTCTCTTTCAAAATCTTTCTCGTTCAAGAAAAACCTTTGTCTTTTTCTTGTGGGAAGTTTCTTTGCTTCTTTCTTTTCAAAGAAAGAAGAGAAAATCCACGCACACATTAACTTAGAAAGGATAAAATCATGAAAAAAACATTCACACTTGATGAAGTAGACTGCGCGAACTGCGCGGCGAAAATGGAGGTAGCCATTAACAAAATTGAGGGCGTCAGCTCGGCAACGGTCAGCTTTATGACACAGAAGCTCACGATCGAGGCAGACGAAAAGGATTTTGACAAGATACTTAAGGCGGCGCAGAAGGCGATCAAAAAGATCGAGCCCGACTGCCGCATCGTAATAGACTAAAATGCGAAAAAAAGACAAAAAGCAACTGATAAAGATCATTATTTCGGCAGTTGCGCTGATATTGGTCGCGCTGACCGACCACTTTGAGCTTATCCCAAAGATATTGACCATAAACGGCTTCAATCTGCAAACGCTGTTGCTTTATATGATCCCCTACCTCATAGTTGGCGGCGCGGTTTTGATGCGCGCGGCAAGGGGAATTTTGCACGGTCAGATGTTCGACGAAAATTTTCTGATGTCGATCGCCACGATCGGCGCTTTCGCGATCGGAGAATACTCCGAAGCCGTGTTCGTTATGCTGTTTTACAGCGTCGGCGAGCTTTTTGAGCACGTTGCAGTCAATAAGAGCCGCGGCTCGATCAAGGCATTGCTTTCGATCCGCGCGGACACCGCTTTCGTCGAGAACAACGACGGCGAACTTGTCGAGATCCCCTGCGAGCAGATCGCAATAGGCGACGTAATTTGTGTCAAGCCGGGCGGCAAGATCGCGCTTGATGGCGAGATAATCGAGGGCTCGACTTCGATCAACACCGTCGCGCTCACGGGTGAGTCGCTTCCGCGCGACGTAAAGGAAGGCGACCTCGTGCTCAGCGGATGCGTCAATATGCAGGGCTTTATAAAGGTCAGAGTCACCAAGCTCTTTGGCGACTCGACCGTATCGAAAATTCTTCAGCTTGTCGAAAGCTCGGTCGAAAACAAATCGAAAAGTGAGAATTTCATCACCAAATTCGCTCGATTTTATACCCCTGCGGTCGTCGGCGCGGCGGCACTTCTGGCAGTCCTCCCCCCGCTTTTCATTGGAGCAGACAGCCTCTCCGTCTGGAAGGAGTGGATCGGCAGAGCTATGACATTTCTCGTCATAAGCTGCCCCTGCGCGCTCGTCATCTCGGTTCCGCTTTCCTATTTCGGCGGAATCGGCTCGGCTTCGTCCAAAGGAATCTTGGTCAAGGGCTCAAGCTATCTTGACGCGCTTTCGGGGTGCGACACCGTGGTGTTTGACAAAACCGGCACTCTCACCGAGGGCAATTTCACGGTCACGGATATAAAGACCGAAAACGGCATCGCCCGAGAGGATCTGCTTGCCCTCGCCTCCGCCGCAGAAAAATATTCAACTCACCCCATCTCGCTCGCTATAATCGCCATCGCAAGCGCCGAAAATTGCGCCACGACGCGCGAAGCAACCGAAATAGAGGAAGTCTCGGGCCGCGGAGTCAAGGCTCTTGTGGGCAAAAAGCTCCTGCTTGTCGGCAACTCCGAGCTGATGAAGGAAAACAACGTTTCCCTGCCCTCCGACTCCTTCGCGGAGCGCGGGGTGACGGTACACGTAGCACACGGCAGCGAATATCTCGGAGCAATAATCGTCTCCGACCGCCCCAAAGCAAAGGCAAGCTCAACGCTCGCAAAGCTCCGCAAGCTTGGAATCAAAAAGACCGTCATGCTCACGGGCGACCGCGCCGCAGAGGCCAAGTTGACCGCAACAGAGCTCGGCATTGACGAATATCACGCGGAGCTCCTCCCCGCCGACAAGGTGACCGCGATCGAAACCCTCCTCCAAGAGAGTAAAAACGGCGCAAACGTAGCATTCGTAGGCGACGGCATCAACGACGCCCCCGTCCTCGCGAGAGCCGACGTCGGCATCGCTATGGGCGCGCTCGGCTCGGATGCGGCAATAGAAGCCGCCGACGTCGTGCTTATGAACGACGACCTCGACAAAATAGGCGACGCCATTTTGCTTGCCAAGAAAACACGCCGCATCGTGATACAAAACATCGTTTTCGCGCTTGGTGTCAAGGCAGGCGTGCTCGCACTCGGCGCACTCGGACTCGTAGGACTCAATGCCGCGGTCTTCGCCGACGTCGGAGTCGCAGTCATTGCGATCCTCAACTCAATGCGAGCTCTCAAATAATCTATAATTACACACAAAAAAACGCTTGTGAATGCTCACAAGCGTTTTTTTGTTTTATTATCGAATAGCCTTGTCCAGATATTCGAGCGAAAGCTTTACCATCTTCTCACCGAGCTCGGCATTTGCCCTCTCGGCGCTCTTGGTAAACCAATGAGGTCTTTCACCGATTCGGTCAAGCTCCACGCAATCGGGATAAAGCGCCATAAGTATCGAGCACTCAAACTCGCCCGCGTGATCATAGCCCGTGGCATTTTGAACCGCGGTGCTCATCGTGGGAATGACCTTGATCCAGTTGAAGGGGTTGTTGTCGCCCTCAAGCTGCTCGTAGTAATTAGCGTAGCTTTCACTTCCCCACCAGCCCTGACCGAGCGTTTTTTCGAGATACGCCATAGTCGCTCTTTTGGCCGCCATACGGTAGCAAAGAGTCATCGGCATCTCGCTCTCCTGCTCAAACTGATGGTGAATGACCACGTAAATATTGCGGTATCCCGCCGAAAGAAGACTCATAAACACGTAATAAACGTAGTTTTCAAAAGCTCTCTCCTCAACGTGAACCGTGCCGCTCTTGTCGTCGCCGACCGCGTAGCTCGAGGGACTGTAGCTGATGGTGGGCGCAAGCATGATCTCCTTTGTCTTCATTAGCTCCTTGATCAAGCCCTCTGCAACGAGGGTATCACAGCCGTAGGAGCAATGAGGGCCGTGGTATTCAACCGTGCCCGCGGGAATGACCAGCGGTATGTTCTCCCTTTGTGCGCGTTCAGCCTCTCTGGGAAAAGAATGATCCAAAATCATAATAATCCTCCTTAAAAACCCAAGCCCTTAAAACGCAAGGGTCGTGTAATACGCGAGATTGACCTGACGGTTGTCAAGACGGCCGTACTGCACTACGATCTCAGTGGAGCTTTCGAGCTTCATCGCGTACTGAGTCTCCTTCTCAACAACGTATCCGCACATATCGTCGACGTTGTTCATACGGAAGCACTTGACTCTCTGGGGCTCAACCACCCACTCAATGTCGGTATAAGGCTCTTTATCCACAAAGAACAGCTTTACCTTGATGTGCGCGGTCTTGTCGGTGTCGTTAACAACGATCACGCTCTCGTGACCCTTAAGCTCGCCCTCACCCTCGGGAGGAAGCTCGCAATCGGGGATGATCCAATTTTTCTTTCCGCACACTTCCATATCAGAACTCCAATTCTATAATGCCCTTCTTGAGGTAATCGGTATAGCTCTCGATGCCGTCCTTCTTGATGGCAACGCCCTTTTCCCAACGGCAACCGAAGGTAGGTCCGGAGATAAAGGTATCGATCTGGAAGGTCATATTCTCCTGAAGCAGATAGTCGGTGCTGGTCTCCATCCAGGGAGCCTCGACCTCGATCATACCTGTTCCGTGGCAAGGACCGTAAACGTAGTTCTTCTCATATCCCGCATCCTTGTACTTCTGAAGGAATGCCTTTGCAACGTCACTCGCCATAACGCCGGCCTTGAGATTTTCGCCGGTCCACTCGTGCATCTGACGGCAGAACTCAACAAGCTCACGGCGCTCGCCCTCAAGCTTGCCCATAATAACGGGAAGTCCGATACTGGGAGAATAGCCGTCTATCTTCGCGGAGAGGTTGAGCTGAACGATATCGCCCTTCTTGATCTCTCTGTAACGCGAACGGCTGATAGCGTGACGGGTGCTCTCCTCGCTGAATACGTACATAGGAAGACCCTCGTACTCTGCGCCGTTTTCATAAATAACTCTCTGGGCAACGCCAACCATCTGAAGCTCGGTAACACCGGGCTTGAGGGATCTGATAACCTCGTCGGTAGCAAGCTCGATAATTCGGAAGCCCTCGCGGATACAAGCAAGCTCGTTAGCGCTCTTGATCTGACGGAGAGATACCATAATATCGTTGCACTTCACTATCTCAGCCTTGGGATAAGCGTCCTTAAGTCCCTCGTAAATGGGGAGAGTGCACTCAACGTAGCTTCCAAGACCGATCTTGATATGCTCACCGGTAACGCCGATAGCCTTGAATACGTCGTTAAAGGTGCTTGCCTGAAGCTCGGGATAGGAGGGGTCTGCGGACTCGCGGAATTCGCGAAGAACGAATACCTTGTCGATCTTACCGAAGTCCTTTCCGAAAACTGCGGACTCGGGACCAACGAGAAGCGCCGCGTCACCGCTTGCACTGATAGCAACGCCCGCTCTTTCAAAGAGAGGCCAGAAGCCCGAGAAATATCTTGCGTTAGCGTAGTCACTCTCGGTGGAAGCTACGATCATAACGTCAAGTCCGCGCTCGCGGAGCATCTTGGCTGCCTTCTGGATTCTTTCCTGATATTCCCAATCAGGTATGCATACTCTGTTCATGGTTATTCTCCTTTTTTTATAAAATTATTTTCATTTTCATTATACATTTTTTCGCACCTTTTGTATTTGCATTATCTTCAATATATTTTGAACTTTCGTAAATTTTTTTACTAAATTAGATAATGCTATTGACAAAACCGCGACATCCGCTATAATAAAAATATGGAATATATCATAAAAAGACTTCAAACGAACCTTAACATAACGGGCATCGTGAACATTCACTTTTTCGAATTTGACAAGAACTTTACAACGGCTGACGAAAGGCATCCGTTCTACGAGCTGGTTTTTGTCAACACGGGAAAGCTACAGATCATCTCCGAAAGCTACACGGGAAAGCTGTCGAAGGATCAGCTCATCATTCACCGCCCCAACGACTCGCACTCGCTCCGTTGCAGCGACGAGACCAACCCAACCGTCATCATAATCGGCTTCGAATGCGACACAAATGCGCTCGAGGTCCTGGCAAATACACCGATAACGCTTAACGAATCGGCTATCAAAAAGCTTGCCGAGATTGTAAAGGAGGCGCGCAACGTGTTTGCCCCTCCCTTCAACATCCCGACGCACAATATGAAAAAAAAGAAAAAGCAGAGCTACGGAGCCGAGCAGATGCTCAAAATACTGCTTGAATATTTTCTTCTTAAGCTGGTCCGCGAGTATTATTACAACGAAAATATCGAAGAAAACCTAAGACCGCCTCTCAGTCAAAGCGAGCTGGTGGAATACGTAGATCTCAACTACCGCGAAAGGATCACGATAGAGGAGCTGGCGTTTTTGTTCAAGACCAACCGTTCAACGCTCTGTAAGGAGTTCAAGGCGGCAACCGGCAAAACGCTTGTCGAATATATCAACGAAAAGAAGATCGGCAAGGCGAAGAAAATGATCGCCGAGTCAAACGACAGCTTCACAAAAATCGCCGAGGATCTGCACTTCGACAGTATCCACTATTTCACAAGACTCTTCAAAAAGCTCTCGGGAATGACCCCGACCGAGTACCGCGCCGAGCACAAAAAACAGGCGCAACCCTAATAAAAAACCACGGCCGTCACGGTCGTGGTTTTTGTTTGAGTTTTATTTTTCTGTATTAATTTCAGGCTTTGCAATCAAAGCCGTGTTCCCATCCGCGACCTCAATTCCGTTGCAATCAACGGGAGTAAGCGAAGTACAGCCCTTGAAGGCATCCTTGCCAACAGCCTTCACGTTACCAAGCTCAACCGAGGAAAGCGATTCGCAAAGCGCAAAGGTTGAGCTTCCGATCTCGGTCACCTTGTCGGGCATCGCAACCGATTTTAGCGACCTGCATCCGTAAAACGCCTGCATACCGATCTTCTCCACACCCGAGCCAAAAGCGACGGCTTCAAGATTGTCACATCCGAAAAACGCGTCGTCACCGATAGAAATCACCGAATCGGGCATATCGATCGACTTAAGCGAGCGACAGCCGTAAAAAGCTCTTACTCCAATGCTCTTTATTCCCTCTCCAAGCGCAAATTTCGCAATATAAGCACAGCTTGCGAAGGCTCTGTCAGGGATTTCATCGCAACCAACCAACGAAACCTCGCGAAGACTCACGGGAACGAAATCATCGTTGTAATCAGCGCTCTCCGCACCGAAAATATAGCCCAAAAAGCGATTGTTCTCGGCGGTCTCACCTACAATGGAAAGAGAGAGCGAATAGATCGACTTGCAGTTATAAAGAGCGCCCAGCCCAATACGCTCCGCGCCCTCAAGCGAGAGCGAAAAGAGCGACGAACAATATCCAAAAGCATAATTTCCAATCTCGGCAACCGAGCCGCCAAGCTGAGCATAAACGAGATCAAAGCACTCGTAAAACGCAAATTTTCCAATCGAAGTAACAGTTTCGGGAAGCACGATTGCACAAAGCTTCTTACAGCCTGCAAAAGCGTTATCCGCCACCGACTCCGCCGCACCGACGATCACGACCTCAAGCGTGGCAGGCACCTTGACCGCGTGGTATTCGTAGCTGTCAGCACCAAAAATATAGCCAAAGTGAGCGTTCTCCCCACCGTCGCCAATAAAGGGAATGCGAAGCGTGACCAGCGCGGACGCGCCCTCAAAAGCACCCTTCTCTATCGATCTCACGCTGTCGGGCACGTAGACCGCGCGAACGGTAGCGTTGGCAAAAGCAGCCTCTCCGAGAGCAACCACGGCAGCACCGCCGATCTCATCGGGAATCACAACTATATTATCCGCGCCGACATAATCGGTTATCTTGACCTCATTATCTCCAACCGACTCAAACTCAAAGCAGGCTGCGTCAGTGACCTCGTTGAGACCAAACGCCGATCCAACCTTTTCCTTATATTCCTCGTATTTGGCGGCGTTAATTGCCGCCTGCTCACTCATTCCGTCAACAGCGGTGAACTCCTCCTTGCCCTCCCAGTCGCCGTCCTCAACGGGCGCCTGAATACAGCTAACACACACTAATGCAAGACAAAGAGCAAGACAAACAATAAAAATCTTTTTCATTTTAACCTTCCACTCGCTTTTTTGGGTCGCCATTTTCCAAAAGCTCCTTCTCCTCACTTCCAACGCGGACCGAATGATATCCTATAAGCACGCAAAAAGGAATTATCTGTGCAAAAAACCATTTCGCGCCGATATCCCAAAGCGTTTTGATCTCCTCGGCCTCCTCGCCGGACACATCTCCCTTTTGGAGAAGAACGTACCCGAGCATAACAGTATAAGTGAATGCTGCCACAATACAAGCAATAAATAACTGCTCCTTGCGGCTGTGCACGGGCACGTATTTTTCCTTATTCGAATAAAACGCCGCTATGATCAGCGCGACCAGCGGAACGGGAAGGAATGCCGCTACGTGCTCAAGCAACCAAATAATATTTGGGGTATCTTCCTTGTCGTTCAGCTTTTCCACTATCTCGGGCACTTTTTCACAATAAAAGGAAAAAGCAGCTATCATTAGAATACAGGCAACTACGATACAAACAACGATCTGAAAGGTATCGTGCTTTATTTTATTATTTTCTGCCATCGTTTGATCCTTTGTTTTTTAATTTTGTTTTTGTACGCTTTTATACTCGTCATAAAAGCGATAATAGGGACATCTATTCGTGTTTCTGCCGAGAAAATCTATCATCTCGTCCTCGTCGAGCGATATCGAGCAGATATATTCGTCCCATTCCTCGTCGTAGTCGTAAAATTCGCAGGTCTCGCAAGTGCCGACCGCGCGTTTTTTGTTATCTGAATTGTCAATCATCATCTGTCACCCTTTAACACGAACGTATCGGGAAGGAGCTCTCCGAGCGTTCTCAAAACGGGCTTTTCCCCGTCAAAAAGAACGATATTGAAGTCCGCACCGCAAAATTCGGACATAAATTGTCGGCAGATCCCGCAAGGAGCACAGATCTCGCCTATCTGGTCGCCGTGCGGAGCTCCCACGATAGCGATCGCCTCAAAATCACGCTTACCCATACTGATAGCGGCTAAAAATGCAGACCTTTCAGCACATATAGTTCCGCCGAACGAGGCGTTCTCCACGTTTGCCCCACGAACGATCTGACCGTCCGAGCAAAGCAACGCCGCACCCACCGCAAAATGAGAATAGGGCGAATGTGAGCATTTTCTCGCCTCCAAAGCCTCGTGTATCAATTCTCTTTCGTTTATCATATCAATCAAGTCTCGGCACATCGCCGAAGATCCTCCAAGCCTTATTTATTCGAGCCCTCAATAAAGTAAGCCGCCTCGGTGTCGGCACAGTTGAGGAAAAACGCCAAGGGGAACATTTCAAGCGCCTTTCCGACGTTACCGGGGTCCTCGTTGCCCGAAAAGCCCATATGATATCGGATAGCAAACGCTTCGTCGCGCGTCAGTCGCATATAGCCCGAAGCGATATATACCGACTTTTCTCCGTGACCGTAGGGCAGATTGTCTTCAATCGTGTAATACGGTACCGATTCCCACTTGCCCTCGGGGTTTTTAACGTTTCGGAAGCTGACCTTGTAAAAATTCACCTTACAGATATCGTGAAGCAGCGCCGCGATAGCAATGCTCTCCTCGTTATACTCTATACCGTAGGCTTCCTTGATCCTCGGGCGCGAAAGAATATCACACAGGCAGTCGTAGACGTTGAGCGTGTGCTCGACCAATCCGCCCTCGTAATTTCCGTGAAAGCGCGTCGATGCGGGCGCGGTAAAAAAGTCACTGCCTTCGGAGCAAAGATATTCGAGCAGTCGGTCTGCTCCATCTCTCTTTATTTTTTCCTTATAGATCGAAATAAATCTTTCTCTGTTGGTCATGTTCTCTCCCTTTCGCAATAAGCATAAAACTCTACATTTTATATTCTAACAAAATAACGGAGATTTGTCAAGTCCGCAACACAAAAAACCGAGGCATTGCCTCGGTTTTTATAAAATTATTCTGCCTTCTTGATAACAGGTTAATTATATCTCTCAAAAATGACCTTGTCAACAAAAAATCAATAAAAACCCTGATTTTTCGCCAAGATCAATATCCCCTCTTGCCAAAAAGCGCCCTCCATATCAGCTTTCTCAGAAGATCCGCAGGAAAAACGAGCAACGCGAGCAAAAAGGTCACCATAAGCTCCTGCGCGAGCAAGGGCGCCGTTCTCAGTACCGCACCGCCAAGATAAACGAACAGTATCTGAATGATCAGCACCGCCGCCATAATACCGATAAACGCTCGATTTTTCGTAATGTTTGCAAGCAATTTTATCCGATCGGTGCGCGCGCAAAAGCAGTTAAAGACAGAGGCAAAAATAAACAAGGCAAAAAATGCAGTCAGAAGATAGATGTTGTCGCCCGATGTGCGAAAGCGAGAAAGAATCTCAGGGATCTTCAAAAACGCGATACAAAGCGCCACGGTAAAGCCCCCACCGAAAACGATCTGATATATCATATATCCGTTCAAAATCGGCTCATCTCTCCTCTTGGGCTTCTCCTCCATACAAGACTTGAGCGCAGGCTCACCCGCAAACGCAAGACCGCCAAGCGTATCCATAATTATGTTTATCCAAAGCATCTGCACCACGGTCACGGGTGCTTCGTATCCAAGAAAAGGACAGATCATCGAAACTCCCACCGCGCAAAAATTCATCATAAGCTGCAAGGTTATAAATTTGCGAATGCTCTTGAAAATATTGCGACCGTAAAGCACCGCCTTAACGATGCTCGCAAGATCGTTGTCAAGTATGATGACGTCACCCGCATCCTTTGCCACCTGCGTACCGCTTCCCATAGCAAAGCCCACGTCGGCGCGCTTGAGCGCGGGCGCGTCGTTGACTCCGTCACCCGTCATACCCGTGACAAGCTCAAGCTCCTGCGAGATTCTGACAAGCCTGCTCTTGTCAGCAGGTAGTGCGCGCGCGACCACCGCAAGCCGCGGCAAAAGCTCCTTGAGCTGTGAATCGGAAAGATGAGCAAGCTCGCCGCCCGACAGCACCACGTCGACTCCGCCGCCGAGAATTCCGCACTTCGACGCGATGTATCTCGCCGTGTCCTTGTTATCTCCCGTGATCATCACCACGTGTATCCCCGCGCCTCGCAGAGAAGCGACCGACTTCGCCGCCTCCCGCCTTATCTTATCTTCAAGCGTGATAAGGCACAAAAGCCGCAGATCGCCAAATTCGCCTCTCTCAAATCGCGCGCCCATATAGTCCGATTCCGCCTCGGCTATCATCAAAACTCGCTTGCCCGAGCCCGTCAACGTGCTGCAAAGCCTTTGAAAGCGAGAGAATGAAAAAGGTATTCTTTCCCCGTTTTCTCCAACGCACGAGCGCACGAAAGGCATCAAGCGTTCAGGCGCGCCCTTGACGAAAAGCCGCCGCTTTCTGCCCTGTGCCACAAGTGCCGCCGAAAATTTCTTTTCGCTGTCAAACGGAATGTTTTTGACCACCTCAAATTCGGGAAGCTTTTTTTCCCTGCCGATAACGAAATTCATAATAGCTCTGTCGGTCGAATTTCCTCCAACCGCAGTCCGTTTTCCTCGCGATAGCCCCGCCGCACTCGTCGTGTTAGCGACCGCTGAAAGCAAAAAATCCGAATACAATGCCGTCCTTGCAAAACTGCCAATGCCGTCTATCTCCCTGCCGTCGCCGAGAAATATCTGCCCGACCGATAGCTTTCCCTCGGTCAGAGTGCCGGTCTTGTCGGTAAAAAGAATATTCATGCTCCCCGCCGACTCTATCCCGACGGGCTTTCGCACGAGCACGTTGTCCTTTATCATTTTCTTGATATTTGACGACAACACCACCGCGATCATCATCGGAAGCCCCTCGGGTACGGCAACTACTATGACCGTCAACCCCAACGTCAGCGCGTGGAAAAGATTTGCAAACAAAAATTCAAGGCTTGTCAGCTTGTATTTGATCACCGCTACGTCAAAAGCGCTGTCCACGAAAAACGTATTGAAAAGATAGACCAGCGCCACAAGCACCGCCGCAACGTATCCGACGGCGCTTATCTGTTTTGCCAGCTTGCCAAGCCGTATTTTCAGAGGACTTTCTCTGGTCTCGCTCTGTATCTCACGCGATATCCCGCCAAGGAACGTCTTATCTCCGACAGAAACGACCTCGATCTCACCCTCACCCGAAAGCACCGTACAGCCGCGCAAGCAGTAGTACGACGACGAGGGAGTCATATCCTCGTCCTGCCCGATTCTTCTCGGCGACTTGTAAGCCTCCTTGCTCTCGCCGGTCATCGCCGACTGATCACAGGCAACACTTCCTGATATTAAAGCTCCGTCGGCAGGTATCTGCTCTCCCGCCCCAATAAGCGCGACATCTCCAACGACGACCTCGCGAATATCGACTTCACAAACCATCCCGCTTCGCCTGACTCTGCATCTCTGCTTGCCGCACTCGGCATCAAGCCGTTCGAAAGCCGCCGCCGAGCCGTATTCCGACGCCGTAGAGATCAAGGTCGCCAAAAGCACCGAGATCGCGATCCCAGCCGTCTCAAACCAATCGGCGTTTCTAAACGTAAATATAACGTTGATAATAAGCGCCCCTATCAGTATCTTTATAACGGGATCACCGAGATTTGAGATAAACTGCCTCAAAAAGCTCTTTCTTTTTCCTCTGGGCAAGGAATTATCTCCGTGCTCCGCGCGCGAGCGTGCAACCTCTGCGTCGCTTAATCCCCGAGCGCTCCCGTATCCGCTTTCCTTATAAGTATTCGTAATAATATCCCTCCCTTGTGCCATCCTAAAACAGATATATGCAAACGGGCAAGGATTTAGCCCCAAACCGCAAAAGTCAACAAAAAAGACTGCTCTACCCAAAGCAAAGCAGCCTTTTTCTCCGCCGAAGCGGAATTTTATTTATGCCGTCAGCATCTTTCGTCCATCGCAACGTAATCTCTGGTCTTGGAGATGCATTTGTACGCGGGACGAATGATCTTGTTCGAGGTGCAATATTCTTCCATACGGTGAGCGCACCAGCCCGCAACTCTCGCGATCGCGAAAAGAGGAGTATACATTTCGGTAGGAATATCAAGCATACGGTAAACGAGACCTGAATAAAGGTCGACGTTCGCGCACATATCCTTGTCAACTCCCTTGTATGCCCTGAAGAGCGAAGGGGTGATGGTCTCGATCTTTTCCAGAAGCTCGAAATCCTCGCCAAAGCCCTTGTCGTAAGCCAGCTTCTTGGCATAGGTCTTGAGCATAACCGCACGGGGGTCGGACTTCGTATATATCGCGTGCCCCATACCGTAAATAAGTCCCGAGCCGTCGTTCGCCTCTCCGTTGAGTATCTTGAGCAGGAAGGAGGCAACCTCGTCCTCGTTGTTTATATCCTTGACGTTCGCCTTGATGCAGTCGAACATTTCCTGAACCTTGAGGTTCGCACCGCCGTGACGGGGGCCCTTGAGCGCACCTATCGCCGCACTGATTGCCGAATAGGTATCAGAGCCCGAGCTTGAGAGCACACGGCAGGTAAAGGTCGAGCAGTTACCACCTCCGTGCTCGGCATGAACGACGAGACAAAGGTCAAGCAGCCTTGCCTCCTCCTCGGTGTAGCTCTTGTCCGAGCGCAAAACTCTCAAAAAGTTCTCCGCAGTAGAAAGCTCGTCCTTGGGGTTGTGGAGATTGAGGCTCTTATCAAAAAACGCATTCTGATAGACCGCGTAGGACTGCGCCGCGATAACGGGCAGACGCGCAAGCAGCTCCATACTCTGATGAAGCATATTTTCAAGCCCCGTATCGTCGGGATTGTCGTCGTAAGCGTAAAGCGAAAGCACCGCGCTCGCCATCTTGTTCATTATCGAAGCAGAGGGCGCCTTCATAATAATATCCTCGGTAAATCTGGGTGGCAGACGGCGGTATGCCGCAAGAATATCGTTGAATTCCGCGAGCTCCTGCTCGTTTGGCAAATGACCGAAGAAAAGCAGATAAGCACATTCCTCGAAGCCGAATCTTCCCTCTTTTACGAAATTATTTACAAGAGATGTGATCTTGTATCCGCGGTATTCAAGGCTACCTTCGACCGCACACTTCTCTCCCTCGTTCATAACGTAACCGTGCGCATTACCAACTCTCGTAACGCCTGCGACTACACCCGAGCCGTCAAGCTCTCGCAGACCGCGCTTGACTCTGTATTTATCAAACGAGCCCTTGGGTATAACGTAAGCCGACCGCGCATCGTCGAGCATCGCCTGAAATTCTTTTTCAACTATCTCGTCGTGGTCGCTTTTATATTTTTTAGAATTAAGCTGCATTCATATCTCCTTTCCGCCGCGCGCGGCGCAAATTCGCAAGTAATTTTTGCACAGATCCTCAAGGGGATCACGCAAAACAAGTATATTTATACATTTTATCACCGAAAGCCAAAATTTGCAATTAATAAATTGTAAACTTTCATTATTTGGAGCTCCGCGCGCGAGTTTTTGCGTTTTTTTGCAAGAAATTCCGCATTTCAATTCAACCAGCGAGCAAGATCAGCACCTGTCCACGTTGACGATTACAAAATGATCAGGCTTTTCCTCTGCTATCCTTCCCTGAACAGCAGCCTTTATCTCGTCATCGGTCAGCTTGACCTCAAACGGCACGCTGATATCAAAAAGCAGATTGGTGTGAGTCTTTCCGCGAACGAATCGAAAATCGTGGATCTCAAACCTTTCGTCTACGGTCTTGACGCGATCCAAAACGAAATCTCTCATATTATTGATCTCCTCGTCGTCGACAACAATGGGATCCATGTGAATGTTCGACTGTATTCCAAGCTCGGCGTTCAATCTTTTCTCAATAAGATCGATCATATCGTGAGACTCAAAAATATCCCTCGATCCGTCAACCTCAACGTGCAGATTTGCCACGAAGCGACCGGGGCCGTAGCTGTGCACGACCATATCGTGAATACCAAGCGCCTCGGGAAACTCTGCAACTATCGCCTTGATCCCCTCGACTACCTCGTCAGACGGCGCCTCTCCGAGAATAGAATTTTTTGTGTCGTTGAGTATCTTGATACCTGCGATAAAAATGACAACCGCGACCGCGACGCCCATGTATCCGTCTATGTCAACGCCCGTAAATTTGAAAATAAGCATAGCGATAAGCACCGCCGTGCTCGCGCCCGCGTCCGAAAGACTGTCCGCCGCCGTTGCTCTCATCACCGCAGAGTCTATCTTGTTCGCTATCCTGCGATTGAACAGCACGAGCCAGAGCTTGAACGCGATCGAGACCGCAAGAACTCCGACCATAAGCCAGATATTCGAGCCGTCGGTCACGTTTTCCGAGTCAAATATTTTGCTGATCGACTCGGAAAAGAGATTCCATCCCACAAGCATAACGAAAAAAGAGACTATCATGCTCGCCACGTACTCAATTCGCGCGTGCCCAAAGGGGTGATCTCTGTCGGCAGGCTTTGCCGCAAGCTTGAAGCTGATCAGCGAGATGATCTGCGAGCCCGCGTCGGATAAATTGTTTATACCGTCACCCGCAAGCGAGATCGCACCGAACAGAAGTCCAACAGCGATCTTTCCCGCCGCCAAAATAACGTTTACTATTATTCCCACGATGCTCGCAAGCGTTCCGTACGCCCGTCTCACCGCAGGGGATTTTATATTTTCTCTGTCCTTGATGAACAGTCTGCATAAAAGCTCAGTCAAAGAAAAAACCTCTCTTCATTATGTAATTTCTAACGCTTCGCCCGGCGAAGCATATCACTCGCCGCAGGCGAACATCACGCGGCGCTAAGCGCAGCATATCACTTTCGCGCAGCGAAAACATCGCTACGACGAGCGCTTAACGCTCGTCGTTTGTTCCCCAATATTTTCTGTCAAGACTTCTGAACTGTATCGCCTCGGCAATATGCTCTGCACGAATGATCTCGCTTCGGTCAAGATCGGCAATAGTCCTCGCAACTCTCATTATGCGGTCGTATCCTCGTGCGGAAAGCCCCATCGAGTCGTAAGCCGAGTGGAGCAGCTCCATAGCATCCTCGTCCGCCTGACAGTATTTTCTGATCCCGCGCGAATCAAGGGAAGCGTTGTTAAGATAGCCGTCCTCTCCCATTCTCTGTTGCGCGAATTTGCGCGCCTCGATGACCCTTGATCTGATCGTCGCACTACTCTCACCGATACCGGCATTGCTCGAAAGCTCGTCGTAGCTGAGCGAGGGTAATTCTATCTGTATATCAATTCGGTCGAGCATAGGACCACTTATGCGCGATATGTATCTTTTCACGTCGGCGCTCTTGCAAGTGCATTTTCTGGTCGGATGACCGAAATAGCCGCATCTGCAAGGGTTCATCGCACCCACGAGCATAAAGCTGCACGGGAAGGTCACGCGACCGTTCGCTCGGGTGATGGTCACCTTTCTGTCCTCAAGCGGCTGACGGAGCGCGTCGGTAACCTGCTTTGGAAACTCGGGCAGCTCGTCAAGAAACAAAACTCCGTTGTCGGCAAGCGAAACCTCCCCGGGCATAGGATTTATGCCTCCACCCACAAGGCTGACCGCGCTCATGGTGTGATGTGGCGAACGGAATGGGCGAACCGACAACAGCGACACACCGTCAGGCAAAGTGCCCGCGACCGAGTGCACCTTCGTGGTCTCAATCGCCTCGGCAAACGAAAGCGGAGGCAAAATAGTCGGCAAGCGCTTTGCCAGCATCGATTTACCCGTTCCGGGAGGGCCAATGAGCAAAATGTTGTGTCCGCCCGTCGCGGCGATCTCCATCGCGCGCTTTGCTTGCGCCTGACCCTTAACGTCGGAAAAATCTATTCCGTAAGTATTTGCCGCATCACAAAAGCCTCGGCGGTCGTAGACCTCGGGAGTGATCGGCTCGGTCCCGTTGAGGTGAGCAACAAGCTGTCTCATATCCTTGACCGCATATACGGTTATTCCCTCGACCGCCGCAGCCTCGCCCGCGTTATCCGCAGGCACGAAAAACTCGCGGAATCCCGCATCTCTCGCCGCCACGCACATCGAGAGCACGCCGCGGATCGAGCGCAGAGCGCCCGAAAGCGACAGCTCTCCCACGAAGCACTTGTCGGATACGTCAATATCCGATCTCACGATACCCGCGCACTTCATAATACCGAGCAATATCGCCACGTCGTAAGCCGAACCCTCCTTTTTGCGATCAGCAGGCGCAAGATTGAGCATAAACGACATCTCGGGAAATCTGAACCCGCTGTTGATGCACGCCGTCCTGACTCTCTCCTTTGCCTCCTTGACCGCCATATCGGGCAGACCTACCAGCTCGAAATTAGGAAGTCTCGGTTGCGCGTCTGCTTCCACAGTGACGATATAGCCGTCAATTCCGAAGATTCCCGCGCTAAATATCGATGATAACATAATAATCTCCATTCCGCCGCACACGCGGCAAGATCAAAGTCCGTGAAAATCGTCCTCACGGTAACTTTTGAAAATATAGCTGATCAATAAATCAAGTATATCACATTTGCCGTAAAATTACAATAAAATATTGCAAAAAATACCCAATCTCCCCCAAAAAGCCCTCACTTTTCGCGATTGTTCACAAAATTTGTTAAAATGTTTACAAAAGTTATCTTCAAACCGCTAATAAACCTATTGACAATTCCCTTGAATTGCGGTATAATTTTATATGTATAAATTTGTAATTACAATCTCCCGGAGGTCTGATATGAAAAAATTAGCTCTGATAATCCTTGCAGCGTTGTTGGCTCTCTCGCTCATCGCGTGCTCTAATTCGGGCGGAGGTAACGCTTCTCTTGATGAATATATAGCTCCCGACTATACCTGTAAAATTTCCACAGGAACGCTTACGTTTGAAGACAGCGTCGGTGACACCGCGATAATTTCCGACTATTCAGGTCTGTACACAGCCCACAAGGTCGAAATACCCGGAAAGGTATCCAACGCAACTATCGACGAGCGTATCGTTATCGGAATCGGAGATGAGGCATTCCTCTCCTGCACCTCTATAACCTCTGTAGTTATTCCCGACACCGTTACTTATATCGGCGATTGGGCATTTGCAAGATGCACCGCACTTGAAACGATCGTGATCCCCGCATCCGTAACCTCTATCGGCAAGGGCGCATTCAGCGAGTGCACGAATCTTAAGACCATCATCTTCGAGGAAGGCAGTCAGCTTGCCTCTATCGGCGACTACGCGTTCAACGATTGCTCCGCTGTTACCGAGATCGCGCTTCCCGAGGGACTTACCTCTATCGGACTTTTTGCTTTCAATGGCTGTAACGCTCTGACGGCTATGAAGACTCCCTCCACACTTAAGAGCATCGGAGACCTCGCGTTCTACAACTGCGCAGGACTTAACGCAGAAGGTGCGCTCGTACTCAACGAGGGTCTGACTACCATAGGTAAGTATGCGTTTGCAGGAATAAGCAAGCATTACATCGTAGCTCCCGAAGGCTCGTATGCAGCTAAGTACGTCGATGCAATGATCGACCTTGAAGCCGAGGAAACTACCGAAGCTGCTCCCGAGGATACCACCGCGGCTGCAGAATAAAAATCAAACAATCAAAAACGCTGATGAAACGAATCATCAGCGTTTTTTGTTTTCAACAAAGCTTACTCCATCTGCTCCTCTGCAAATCTATGCTCGACCGCCACCACGATCGTCATCTCTGCGGAAAGTATCGAGTCTGCACTGACCGTACAGCCCGCCGCGCGAATATGTCCGCCGCCGCCGTAAAGCGCACAGATCTCGGAAACGTCAAAGTCGCACGAGGATCGCATTGAAACACGGAAACGGTTCTCTGCTGAGGGCTGCTTGATCACCGCCGCGACCTCAACTCCCCGAACACATCTCGCAACGTCGATCAGAGTTTCGAGATGCTCGTCCTCCGCGCCGTATTGCTTCTTAAGATCATAAGGAAAGGTTATCACAGCAAGACGACCATCGCAATAAAAGTTCATTCGCTCAAAGCCTGCGTGCTCTACCTGCATCTGCTTTAGAGTCTTGATGCCGAAAAGTCTGTGATTGATCTCGGCAGAGCGAGCGCCGTTTTCTATGAGCTTCGCCGCCAGCGCGTGAGTGCGCGGAGACACGTTGCTGTATCTGAAGCACCCCGTATCCGAGCTTATCGCGGTATATATCAGATCCTTGACTCTACGCGGAAGTTCACCAAGTCCTCGCTTTTTCATAACTGCCGACAGGATCTCGTACAAGACCTCGCCGCAGGCAGACGCTTCGGGACGAATATAATTGTCCGCGTAAGCCGTGCCCTTGCCGTGATGATCTATCATCAACGCGATCCTGTCCTTATAGACCTCGTAAAGCTCGCCAAGCTGAGAAGGAGAAGCCGTATCGACCGTCACGATAAGCGTCGGATCAAGATCCTCGGGGATCGACGACGGCAAAACGCTATCCTGAACGCCCTCAGAAATAAACGCAAGTCTTTCGGGCAGCTCGTCGGCGCAAACACACCAAGCCCGACCGCCCAAAGCCGTTATGAGCTCTCGCAAAGCAAAGGCAGATCCCGCAGCATCTCCGTCGGGATGAACGTGAAAAAGTATCAGCACGTCATCGCTCGAGCAGAGTATGTCTGCCGCCTCATCCGCCGCAAGCGCGCGAAATCGGTTCATTTCATCAATCATTGTTTTCTTCTCCGTCAACAGCGACCTCGTCATCGGGATCGGTGATGGTTATACCCTCAAGTATCTTAGATATCTTTGCGCCGTATTCTATCGATCCGTCCTCAATAAAGGCTATTTCGGGAGTGATACGAAGATTCATTCTGCGAGCGATCTGACTGCGAATAAAACCGTTTGCCGCCTGCAGACCCTTCTTTATCTCCTTTTTATCTCCCGTCAAAGAGGAATAATACACCTTTGCGTTTCTTAGATCGGGAGTGACCGTAGCTCCCGTAACGCTGATAAATGCGCCCGAGACTCTGGGGTCCTTCACGTCGCGCAAGATCATTGCTATTTCCTTTTGGAATTCATCGTTGATTCTTCCCTGTCTGTATTTTGCCATGTAAGTCTCCATTCTGCCGTAGGCGGCAAATATAGTAATCTATGAATTTTGCCGTCAAGGCGAAATTCGTGCGTGAAAAAGCATATTTCACTATTGGATGAAATAGCTTGCACGCTGTCCTCCTGCCCCTTGGGCAATATTTTATTATTGTACGTAAACACGTTGATTTATTCTTGAACTCAATAAAGCTCGCCAAGCTCCTCAATTCCAACAGATCCGTCGTCCTGCTTGACTCCCACAAATCCCACGTCGGCATAAAACGGCGAAAAAGTAACCGTTACCAGCCCCTCATAAACTTCATAAGCGAAATCCATACCGTGCTTTTCGTGTGCGATCCTTGAAAGCAGCTCAAGACCGCTTTTCCAACCGTCATCGAAGGCATCAAACTGAAAATTCAAGCGAAGATATTCGAATCCGCCCACGATTTTACAGCTCAAATGCCGATCTCGCGAATGTGCACGGGCGATCATCGCCAAGGTCAAAAAGCAAGCCGCGCAAAATCGTCCGTCGAATATCTCAGGGCGTTTATAATAAAATTCGTCTTCTCCGGCAGTGTCGACCTCGCAGTCAGCCAAAACTTCGACAAACTCCGCCGCAGAGATCAAAGAAGCACGAAGCGTTCCGACATGCTCTGCGTTTCTTTGAAGCTTAAGACACGACAATGCGTCTATCTGACCGATCACCTCTGTCAGATAATCGTATATTTCCTTATCCTCGCTCACCGAAAAACGTCTTTCAAGGGGTGCGGCATATCTCAATTCCTCCGAAACCGCAAAGTTCTCGAAAAAAAAGCCTCGCATTATGACCGAAACCGACTCGACAGGCAGATCAAAAGAGGCCGCCAGACAAAGAGAAGTGTCGTAAGCAAAGTATTTAAAGAAAAACACCGCTTTATTTTGTCCCATAACGGCTATATTCATTTTCCCAAAGGCGTTCAATTCGCTTTGAAGAAACTCTATTTCCGATGGCGACATCCCAAGGTGCTTATATATGCTTTTGCCGATCACATCCGACGAATCTTTCGCTCGGCACGCAACTATCCTGCCGTATCCATCTCTCGCAACACTGAATATGTATGCATCGTCCTTCAGTAACCGCAAAATAAACCTCCAAGACCGATTTCAAAAATGTCCCGCAATCGCGGTACAAATCAACCCATATTATATTATAGTGGATTTTTGCCCTTTTGTCAAGTCGTTTGCCGCCGACTCAAGCTCCAAAAGATAAATTTCTGGTCTGTGCGCATCTACTCGTGAATATTTGCCCGATCTTCCCACAGTTATTGCCTCTCCAACATGACGGTAGCCGAATATCTTTGGGGGCAACCCCGTAACGATATCCTCCGCAACACTCACTCTGAAAAAATTCTCAAAGCGTTGCGCGGCATCGGATATCCTGCCCCAAATAACCCTCGGGCAACCGAACCCATAGCCTTCACACTCTCGGCGAATATCGCTCCGCGCAGAATAAACGTAGCTGTGACAAAGGAGAGCAAGCGCCGCCCCGTGACTGTACCCCACGGAAATTATCCGTCTGACCGAAGGGCTTAATATAAACCTCTCGATATACGGCAAAATGCTTTTCCAGACCCGTAAAAACCCCTCGTGGCAGAAAAACTTTCCTTCACACTCGCAGTCCGCCGCGCGATAAGAAAGATTATTTTTCCAATCCTCTCCCCCGTTGCTCTTTTCAAAAAACAAATATAAAAGATCTCCGTCGCGCACGACCGCAAAGCTCCCACCATTCTCGACCTCGCGGTAATCAGCATCAAGACATGACAAAAAAAGCTGGCTCAAATATTCAAACTCCATCGATAAAGCTCCCTTCTTTTTTATCAATATATGCAACCATGCTATCTCGGGCAAATAATATCCTCTCTTGGAAAAGGCCGAAAACACAAAAAGCTCACTGCCGCGTATTGCGGCAGTGAGCTTTTATATATCCTTATTCTCCCTTTTCTTCCTTAAAAAGCGCTATCTGTCCTGCAGACAAAAAGAAAGTATAGGTCTTTGTGTTGCCAACCTTGTTCTCTCTCTCTCCAACGGGGTCGGTAAGCGAAGTCGGGCGACCGAAGCGGTTACCAAAATAGCATCTCGATATCTCCGCGCCCTCTTTGATCGTCAAAGATACGCAAGTAATCGTGTCAGTCGTGTTGTTGCATATCGCGAAAAATTTATCGCCCTTGTCGTTATGATAACTCGATGCGATCAACGGCACGTTACCTCGCGACTCGATGTCCAAAACACATCCAAACGACTCAAAGAGTGACATACCACCGTAAGCCTTACAAACGTGATAGCATTCGTCAAGCGTCAGAGCCGCAAAAACCCTACCGTGATACTCGTTAAATGTCCTGTTGACCTCGCTCAGTGCATAGAACTCGGGAGTCCTTTCACCAAGTAGATTGATCGGCGCATTTCTGTAATTGTGTCCGTCGGGAACATCAATCAAGAACCACGACACCCCCTTCGCGCCGTGCGCGACCGAGGTGTTGAGCTGCCAGAGAAGATCGTCCTTGGTCGGACACATATAGTCGTAGTGCCCCGTGCAAAGCACTATATTGTAAAACGGCACGTTATTCCTCTTGCTTGCAAGGCTATGCTCGCGAAGATTGTTGAAATAATCGTTGTAGCCAACCTTATTTGCATACATCTGTGTGTAGCAGTCGTATGAGAGCAGCTTGAGTTCTCCCTCCTTGACCACCTTATCAAGATAGGGAGCATACTCCTTTGTGCCCATTCTCTCGGCGATCCAATCAAACCACGGTAGCAGATTTATATACGCCGTCAGATGGGGCGCGAGCTCGTTGTTGATACGGCACGCCTTCAGCGTTGCCTCAATATTGTCAACGTAGGGCTCATCGGTAACGTAAAAGCCAAAGGTCGCAGGGTGTGAACCAAACTCGTCAACAAGCTTTTTCATGCTCTCGCGATAATGCTCCTCGCCGTTAACGATCAGATTATCCACGTTAGCACCCCAATCCTGAATGATGAGCTTCATTCCATATTTCTGAGCCTCATCAAGTAACGCGTGAGTTCTTGCCCAATCCTTGCTGTCACTATACGCTATCGTAAGAGTTAATCCCAGATCATGCCATTCCTTGACCTTTTCGGAAGGCTCCTTGTCTATTCCGCGGCAGCTCCAGCCCGAGATCGTAAAATTCTTCGTATATTCCATAAAAACACCTCCAAAGCGGCAGATCGTTTTCTTCATTTTAACACAAAGGAAAGCCAAAATCAAGTGCTATCGACCAATTTATCTACGAAATAAAAACCTGAAAACAAACAAGGTGCCAAAAACTTTTTATTCTGTCAAAACATTCTGTCAAAACACGAAATAAAAGATTGACTTTTATATCAATTGGTAGTATAATAGATGTATCAATCAGAAAAAGGGGTACATAACAATGAATCGCTCAAAATTTCTTGCGCTTTTGTTAGCTCTCGTTATGCTGATCTCCGCCGCGGCGTGTGATCTCTCATCAAATAACGAAGAAACAACAGACAAACCCACAGAATCCACTACCGAAGGTACTACTGAAGGCACCACCGAAGGTACTACCGAAGGCACCACCGAAGGTACTACCGAAGGCACCACCGAAGGCACCACCGAAGGCACTACCGAAGGTACCACCGAGGAGACCACCGAGGAGACCACCGAGGAGACCGCCGATAAACCCGAGGATGAAATCAAGGTAATCACCATTGCAGAGGCGCTCGAGCTTTGCGGCGAGCCCGGCCACATAACTTCTGAACGTTACTACATCCGCGCCACGATCAAAACCATTACCAACCCCACGTACGGTGCAATGGTAATCACCGATGGAACGGGTGAGATCGAAGTATACGGAACCTACAGCTCAGACGGCGAGCTGCGCTTCTCCGAAATAGACGAAACACCCGTCAAGGGCGACGAGGTGCTTCTGCATTGTATCCTCCAGAACTACAACGGAACCAAAGAGGTTCAGAATGCAAGACTTATAGAATTCGTTTCCAACCAAGGCAATTTTGACGTTTCCGAATACAAGAGCGCGACCATCGCCGAGGCAAGAGCCGCACAGACGGGCGAAAAGCTCCTTGTCAGCGGCATTGTGGCTCGTATTACTTATGCAAACGGATACAAGCCCTCGGGCTTCATTCTCGTAGACGGCGGTGAATCCATCTACGTCTATAATAACGATGCCGCAGGTCAGGTCAAGATCGGAAATCGCGTAACGGTTGCCGCATCGAAGACCTATTGGATACTTGAATCCGAATCGGGCAACGCGGCAGCTCACGGATACAAGGGCTGTAATCAGCTTGAGGATGCAACTATAGTTTCCAACGACAAGGGCAACAACGAGTGGATAAGCTCAGCTATTGAATCCGCAACCGTAAAGGAGCTTATGGATACCCCCGTAAGCGAGGACATCACTACTAAGATATTCAAGGTTACCGCGCTTGTCAAGAAGGTTCCCGGCAACGGCTTCACAAATTACTACATCAACGACCTCGATGACAAGACCGGCTCCTACACCTACACCCAGTGCAACGGCGGCGATTTCGAATGGCTTGACGAGTTCGACGGCAAGATCTGCACGGTCTACCTCGTAGTTCTCAACGCCAAGTCCTCGGTTTCGGGATGCGTATATCGTTTCCTGCCCGTAGCCGTCGCGGACGAAGGCTTCACCTTTAACACCGACGACGCCTCGGAGTTTGCGGCAATATACCACGGAGCAACCCAGTTTGATAAGCTCTATACGGGCGATCCCGCGCTTGAGCTTGTAACGAGCGTATCCTCCGAGCTTCTCGGCTTTGAGAATGCAACTCTTTCCTATTCCTCGAGCGACGAGACCGTGATCAAGTTCACTGTCGAAGACGGCAAGACCGTTATGCACTGTCTTGCAAGCGGTACCGTTACAATAAGCGTCAAGGGTGCTTATAATGACATAGAACACACCGAAACCGTAACCGTTACGGTTAACATTCCCACGGAGGAGATCCCCTCCATCTCGGTCGGTGAGGCAATCGATGCAGAGATCGGCGAGATCGTGACCGTCAAAGGAATAGTTGGTCCTTCCTTAGTAAATCAGGACGGCTTCTACCTCATAGACGAAACCGGTGTTATCGCAGTAGTTATGACCAAGGACGAGCTTGCAAAGGTACAGCTCGGCAACGAGATCATCCTCAAGGGAACGAGAGCAATAAGACTCAAGGACGGCGCAACCGTATTCGGTCAGACCAACCTTGACGCGTGCGAGATCCTAGTCAACAACTACGGCTCACACGATTACTCCACCGCAACATTTATAGAGGGCATATCTCCCAAGGACTTCGCCGACCTTGATCCCAATGAGGATCACGGCACCGAGGTCTACGTTCTCACCGCAACCGTCGAGGTGGTCGAAACACCCTACTACACCAGCATGAAGCTCAAGAGTGGCAACGTCACCATCTCCCTGTATTGCGCGAGCGCAGGCCAGTACGGCTTCCTCAAGCAGTACAACGGTCAGGAAATAACTGTCGAGATCGCTCCTTGTAACTGGAATGCTAAAACCTACTACACAGGCTGTGTCCTCGCAGTCAGACACGCAGACGGAAGCAAGACCTGTAACGAGCTGAATTTCAGCAAATAAATAATAATCAACCGACTCGCGAAAAATTGTCGCGAGTCGGTTTCATTTTTAGCTTCTAAACTTCAAGTTGCTCATTAAAAAAAGGGATAATGCACTATGTTTGATGGTTGTGACCCAAAAATCAAAATTATCTTCAAAGCATTATAAGTTTTTCGCAAAAACCTCTTGACATTTGGGAAGAATATGGTATAATTACTACACAATAAGTCAACAGCTTTGCGCGATTTCTGTATCAAACGCGAAAAGCTGCTTTTTTTATCCCCAAATACCGCCAAAGCTTCATTTTGTACGCGTGCCGCGCATACTAATAACCAATAGCAAAGAAAGAGAGTGAAATATGAATAGAAAATACAGATTATCCACCGCGTTGGACATAGATGATCTTTTAATGGAATGCACAAGCTATGCGATCCGTCTGGCTAACGAAAAATATAAATTCGATCCCCCTATGACTATGTACGAAAAGGACCGTTGGGGTAAGATCGGAAAGCGAATAGACAGCATTTACCCTTATTTTAACGATGCCGAATTTTATCGCACACAGCCCGTTTATGAGGGCGCAAAGGAATTTGTCCGCAAGCTGAGTCAAATGACCGAGGTGTACGTATGCACCGCAGTACCGCCGCAATTTATGGGCATTCGCGCCCAGCGTATTATGGAGGAATTCCCCGAGATCCCCGCTGATCACATCTATATGGGGGCACGCAAGGATAATATCCACACGGATATTTTGTTTGACGACGCTATGCATAACATTCTTAATTCAAGCGCAAAATATCCCGTTTTGATGCGCCGCCCGTGGAATCAGGAGGCAACGGGAATGCTGGCAGTCAATCACTACGACGAGTTTTTGAAGATCGTGGAGATCATCGCGGAAAGCTATTCGGCAAAGCCGAGTGAGAGCGAGCCTGCAAAGTCCGATATCGTCGTGCTCGTCGGTCCTTCCAGTACGGGCAAATCAAAGCTCGCTGCGCGTTTCCTTGCGGAAAACGACAATTTTGAAAAATTGTCAAGCTATACTACAAAGGACCCCACTGCCCTCGAGGAAAACACGTGGTATAATTACGTTTCCCTTGAAGATTTCAGACGTATGTGTGATAGTGGTGAAATGCTGCAGTCCACGATGTATGCGGGTCACGGATACGGCTCCAAAAAGGGTGATATTGAAAAGATACTCGCGGGCGGCAAGCGAGTGCTGACTACCATGGACATTTGCGGCGCGATGTCACTCAAAACCCAGTTCAAGAACGTGACCACCGTGTATATCAAGCGTGAAAAGCGTGCACTTATGGCAAATATAATTCGCAAAAACTCCTCGGTCGAGGATAAGGTCAATCGCTTGGCAGCGCTTGAATATATAGAAAAAAACGCGGCACTCTGCGACTACGTCATAAGCTTTGAGGACTACGACGACGCTCTTTGCCAGCTCAACAAAATATTAAAGTGAAAATCAAGAAAAAATGATATGCACCCCAAAAGTTTCTAACTTTTGGGGTGCATATCATTTCTCTGCTCTTCTGCAATTTTTAAACTCAAATTATCCTGCTAAGCGCCTCAATATCCTCTTTCGTAGTCGCCCAGCTCGTCGCAAAACGCACCGCGCAATGCTCCGTGTCAACACGCTCCCAAACCTCAAAGCGCACGAGAGGCTCCAGCTCTGCGATCTTTTCGTCCGAAAGAACGATAAACTGCTGATTTGTCGGCGAATTTTTAAAAAATCTGTATCCCTTTTCGTGGAAAAGCTGCTTGAGATCCTCCGCGCGATCGATCGCGTTCTTGCTGATCTCAAAATAAAGCCCGTCAGTGAAAAGAGTGTCAAACTGAATTCCAAGCAGCCTTCCCTTCGCCAAAAGCGCTCCGTTTTGCTTCACGGTAGTGAAGAAATGCTTCGGCGCATTGTTGTGCGTAAAGACCACCGCCTCACCGCAAAGCGCGCCCACCTTAGTGCCGCCAATGTAGAAAACGTCGCAAAGCTCGGCAATCTCGGTCAGCTTGACGTCGGTCTCGCGGCTCATGAGCCCGTAGCCAAGACGCGCACCGTCAAGGAATAACGGAATAGAATATCGACGGCAAAGTGCCGAGATCTCCTTCAATTCTTCAAGCGTGTAGAGCGTTCCGTACTCGGTCGGATGGGAAATATAGACCATTCCGGGAAAGACCATGTGCTCGTGCGCGCCGTCGGCGTAAAAGTTCTCGATCAAAGCCGCCGCATCCCCGGCGCGAAGCTTTCCATCGTATCCGGGTACGGTCAACACCTTGTGTCCCGAAGCCTCGATCGCACCCGCCTCGTGAGCGCTGATATGCCCCGTCGTCGCGGCTATGACTCCCTCGTAATTTTTCAGCATCGAGTCGATCACGATTCGGTTGGTCTGCGTGCCTCCGACAAGAAAACGCACGTCCGCATCCTCTCTGCCGCACGCCGCACGTATTTTCTCGCGAGCCTGCTCTGTGTAAACGTCGTTTCCATAACCCTTGCAAGCCTCCATATTCGTACGCACAAGCGCCTCTAATATCCTCGGGTGAGCACCTGTATTGTAATCACATTCAAAAGATAGCATATCTGCCTCCACGTTCATAAAACTATTACGTTGATTGTACCATAAAAAACCGCTTTTTTCAACCTCTTTACACAAATAAAGCGCTCTTTCACCAGAAGGCTGGGATATTCACGCCTTTTTCGAAAGCTTTTTTTGTATTCTCGCCGCAACTATATCAAGCGCGGTTTTGTTTCGCCCTCCGTTGATAATAATATCCGCATACTTTTTCGTGGGCTCAACGTAAATGCCGTGCATGACCTTGACCGTGCTTACGTACTGATTGATAACCCCGTCAATATCGCGGCCTCTCTCGGTTACGTCGCGGCGAAGACGGCGTAAAATTCGCTCGTCGGCATCCGCGTCCGCAAATATCTTAATATCGAAAAGCTCGCGCAGCCTCTCGTCGTGGAAGGTAAGAATACCGTCAATTATAATAACGGGAGTCGGACAGATCCGTGTAAATTCGGAGCATCTTGTGTGTATGCAGAAATCGTAATTAGGCACGTCAACGCACTCGCCTGAAATGAGCTGACGGAGATGCTTTACGAGCAGATCGGTGTCAAGCGCATCGGGACAGTCGTAGTTTGTCTTAACTCTCTCCTCCATCGTAAGATGATCCTGCGCCTTATAGTAATTATCGTAAGAAATAATAGTTATGTCCTCGGGAAAAAGCTTCTTGAGTCCGTTTGCAAAGGTCGACTTACCCGAGCCCGTGCCTCCCGCAATTCCTATTAACATCGGTATTGACATAATCATCCCTCCTTTGAGCTTTACACGTTAAGTATAGCATAATTTTTAAAATTAGTCAATAACTCATAAATCAACAAAAAGAAACAAAAAATCAGCAACAACCGCCTCCACATCTGCAAGAGGCAATCGCCGCTGATTATGTTTTGTTTGTATTATTCCTCCGCCTCAAAAGCGTCCTTACCAAGACCGCAAATCGGGCACTCAAAGTCCTCGGGAATATCCTCCCAAGCCGTTCCGGGAGCGATACCGTTGTCGGGATCGCCAAGCGCGGGATCATATTCATATCCGCAGGGGCATACGTATTTCATAAAAAAATCCTCCTTAATTGTCATATGTATCATAGATTGTTCCCGCCGAAAAATTATTCTATTCGCACGGGAAAGTAAATGTTTGTTTCGATTTTAATTACAGAACAAGACTCGGTGCAGTGTAAACTCTGCCCGCGTACTCCTGATCGAGCGCATACAGACCCTTGGGGTCGCTTCCGAAAAGCTTGTAGCGGTTGATCATCGAGTCGGCATTGTCCTCTTCCTCCATCTGCTCGTCAACGAACCAGTCGAGGAACTTCATCGTTCTGTAATCTCTCGCCTCGTAGCACTCGTGGTAGATCGCGTTGATGAGCGAGGTCACGTATCTCTCATGCTCCGCCGCTACCTCAAGCGGACTAAGAATACCCTCGTATGTCTTGTCGGGCTTAGCGATCGCCTCAAGCGTGACCTTCCAGCCGTTGTTCTGCATATATTTTAAGAACAGAAGGGCGTGATCGCGCTCCTCTTGCGCCTGGATCATATAATAATTTGCATAACCGTCGAGATCGAGCTCGTCGTAATGATTTGCAATATCAACGTAAAGATACGCGCTGTAAAGCTCCTTGTTGATCTGCTCGTTAAGCAGTGCCTTTATCTTATCGTTCATAATAATCTCCCTTCTAAATTTTTATTGAAAGTTTTTGAGGGGAGCGCGAGGGGAACTTTTTTCAAAAAGCTCCCCTCGCACCGCATCCCACCAATCAACCAAAGTATCTAGCAAGCAGACCCTCGAAAGCCTTGCCGTGTCTTGCTTCGTCGCGAGCCATCTCGTGAACGGTGTCGTGGATAGCGTCGAGATTGAGCTGCTTAGCCATCTTAGCGAGCTCGAACTTGCCCTGAGTTGCGCCGTTCTCTGCTTCAACGCGGAGCTCAAGATTCTTCTTGGTAGAATCGGTAACGACCTCACCGAGAAGCTCAGCAAACTTTGCAGCGTGCTCTGCCTCCTCCCAAGCAGCCTTTTCCCAGTAAAGACCGATCTCGGGATAACCCTCTCTGTGAGCAACTCTTGCCATAGCGAGATACATACCAACCTCGGTGCACTCGCCCATAAAGTTAGCGCGAAGACCCTCCATGATCTCCTCAGGAGCGCCCTGAGCAACACCAACTACGTGCTCTGCAGCCCACATTCTCTCCTCTTCCTTGACCTCGTTAAACTTCTCGGCAGGAACCTTGCACTGAGGGCATCTCTCGGGAGCAGAATCACCTTCGTGAACGTAACCGCAAACAGAACATACAAACTTTTTCATAATCAAAATCTCCTTTTAAGTAAATATAAAATAATTTTTAGTTTTTTATAATATCGGCTATGTCGGCGTGACTCACGTTTTTGTCGTGAAGCATCCTCACCGTTATAGAGCCGAGATTTTCAATGAGCTTATCGTTTATCGCATCAAACGCGACGTGCATCTTGCAATCAAGCTTGCAGGGGTTTCGCGAGCATTCGTGATCGCATTCGAGACATTTCGAGATCCGCACGGGCCCGTCGATCAGCTCAATGATCTCAAGCACCCTTATCTCCTCGCCCGAGCGTGTCAGCTCGTATCCTCCCTGAACACCCTTGTAAGACCTGACGTACCCTGCCGTGTTCAGCTTGCGCAGAACCTTCAGCGCGATCTTCGGAGTAATGCAAGCAATGTCCGCTATGGTGGACGCGCCGGTCTTCTCTCCGAGGCTGTCGAGTATCAGACATATTCGGATGGCATAGTCGGCTTCTTGTGTAACTCTCATATTGACTTACCCTCCTTTTCAAATGTCTACCTCTCGGGTACACATTGATTATAACACATCAAAAACGACTTGTCAATAGGTTTTTGAAAAAAATTTCAAAAAATTTTTACTAATTCGGTACACATTCGCAAACCCCTTATAGAATAAGGAAAAAGCGAGATCAAAAAATCAATCTCGCTCTATCGTCTGCACCACCGTCAGCTCTTTTTCTTTTTTCTTCGCGTATTTTATCGTGGACAAGCTTCCCGCCGATCTGCCGTCCCAAACAACGAGCACCTCGTCCGCCTCGTCTACCATCTGCCGATTTCTGACGATCGGTGCTGCTTTCCCATATTTCACGTATTCGGGCAGGAATATCCACTTGGGAATATTATGTTCGTCCGCATATCGTTCCGCAACGGAATCAATACCGTCAGCACCACCCGAAATAATCAGGTCCACCTTCTCCGATACGTACGGCGATAGATCAAAATCAAGTATACCTCTCGATCCCGCAATCAGCAACTTCATAATTTCCCCCAAAAATTTCCATATAAATAAAAAGGTGCGCAGCCGAAGCTACGCACCGAAAAACGTAAGCTCCTGTTGTTGCGACACGAACAGATCGTTCCAATTGAATACATATCACTACGTCCCAAAGTATACGAAAAACGAGCATACATTTTTACCGAAGTAAAGAATGTACACTTTAAGACGTACGTATTCAGGGTATTACAAATGTATGAACGAAAAACCTCGTTCGTGTCGCAAAGTAATTATACCACAGATACAAATTTTTGTAAAGAGATTTCAAAAATATTTTTATGCCCCAATAAACAAGAAAGAGCAAGGCAAAAAGCCTTGCTCTCTACTCGTTATTCACTCTCCAAAATTGCCTTTTTGTCAAACCTAAACTGACGAATGCATCTGTTCCCTTCACCAAGTGAATCGAACGAGACCAATGTGCCGTCGGGATTGAATCGGTCGTGCAGATCGCATCTGCAATCGGTATTTCCCGTGTCCTTGGAGTAAATGCTGGCGATCTTGACGCTCCTCTCAGTCTCAAAATCGTAAAGCATAATGTCTCTGTACGGCGTTTTTTCGGGATAACCGTCACCGATAAAGCAACTCCTATCGGGATGATATATGCAGTGAATATCCGCGCGATCGATCGCAGGGTCGCCAAGCAAACGACAAACGCCCGTAATATCATCAATAAAATATATGCCCCACTCGGGAAGCTGCGCGTAGATCATTATCTCGCGGTCATTCTTCCAGTGATAATGAGAATTACCACAATAATTCGTCAGATTTCGCATATCCGACCCGTCGCGGTTGGCTGTGACGAGAATAGTTCCCCACTTGTCCCCCGCTTTTTCGGGAAAATCGCGAAGCAAGAACAAAAATCTCGAAGCAGACGGATTAAACGTAATGTGATTGACCACAAGCTTTCGGTCACAGTGCGGCTTTTCGGGAAACGCCTTGCTGAGCTGCTTGTAGCTGATGATCAGTCTTGAGGTGTTGTTCTCAACGTCAACAAGAAAAATTCCGTCGTCCTCGGGGGAATTCTCATCATAGTGGCGATCACGATAGTTGCAATATCCGTACCCGGGACGAAAATCCCAAATTCTCGGGAAGTTGATCGAAAGCCCCCAGCGCCTGTCAAGCGAAAGATGCGCAAGCGGAGCGCACAAAACGCGCTCCTCGCCGCTCTCAATGTTCTTGATTACACTGCAAAATTCCCCATCTCTGTAATCGTTGTAAATGATGCTCTCATCGTCAAACCACTGCAGCAGACTACCCTGCTGAAAATTCCACGCGCGGCTCTCGGCAACCTTGTAAAACCTTTTGTCGTCAAGCGTTATGTAACCGATCTCTACAATGTCGTCCGCATTCGGTATCCTGTCGTGAAACCTCACACGGTGCGCAAGATGCCGCTTCGAATCCCTGTCGTAAGGCTGAAGATCGTAATACGCGAAAAAGTAGTCATATTCATCATCGGGACTTATAGTCTCTATCTCAACTCTCGAAAATTCTGCCATTTCGTCCTCCTTGAAGTCATTTTGACTTCCATTATACACATTATACCGCATTTTTCTCGCCACTTCAACCCATTTTTTGAAAAACTCCCTGCTTTTTGTGCAACAGACACTTCCATACTCCTCTTTTTTAATGTTTTTGAAGGGCGTGGGGGTGTTGCACAGCAAGCTGTGCTGCGAGTTTTGCTTGCAAAACATCGCTACGATGTCGGCAAAGCCGACAAGATAGGGGCAGAGGGCGGCTTTTCCCTAAAGTCACCCTCTGCCCCTAATTCAATAACTATCTTGCTGTGCCGCATCAACCAAAGAAATATATATCGGACGCCCCGGAGTCGTAAATTACTCCCGTTTTTGGATAGTCCCCCAATATTCTTTTAACGTCGGATTGCGAAACGAATTGATTTCCGGCTCTCGTAGGTATCTCGCCGTATATAGCACGATAGATCATATGCGCGCCTACATATCCTGCCATGGGAGTGCTGTGCAAATGCTGATCGTCAATACAGAAATCCCATTTATTTCCGCCATTGTCGATAAAGGCCTGCACCTCATCCTTCCAATTAAGAAGATAGACTCCTTTAACCCTTTTATGAGCGTATTTTACAGAGCTCGCTTGCTCGTTGTGTGCCGGGAACATAACGAGAGCAGTTCCCGAAGCATCGCAAGCCTCCTTCAAAACCGCAAGATGCGTTGCCTGATCGTTGCTGTAAAAGCCGCAAATAAACACCGCGCCGTACATCCCGCTTCTGATGTCATCCATAATAAGCTCATCGTAAGCGAAGGTTTCAACGAGAGCGTATCCGATGGATATGTGATCCACAACTGTATGCTTCCCGTTTCGGTCGATCATTTCCTGCAAAATGCTTCCGACCCTTGACGAGTGGATAAAGCTGTTTCCCAAAATAAGAACCCTGTCAGCGTTGCTATTTTCTATATCAATAATACCAAACTGAGGATCAGATCCTACCTTTTTGCATTGCGCGTATGTCTTTATCTTGTTTATGGCTGCCTCGCTGAGCTCCTGATAGTCGACCGTGAGAGCTATCCTTTGAGTCTCGTCGTTTACAGAAAAGTCAAAACAGATGCGATGCCTGTATGCTCCGCTTGAAACAGACTTTTCAATACTTATACTAATGTCCTGTTCGCCCGAATCCTCGAAGTAAGTAGACAATTCCTTCCAATCGGAGTCCTTACCGTCCGATCCGAAAATCACTTCGCCGATATGTCTGCCGTTGGTGTATATATTGAAGATGCTTTTGGATTGCTTTTCAAATCTCCAATCCTCAGGCATACGTAAGGATAGCCCAAACGCGCTTCCGTCCGCCGCAAAGCAGCTGGTTATATAATCCTTCGGCTCAACTCTGTCTATTTCAAGATAACCCGTATCAGACTCGGTAGTCTCGGTTTCCGTCAGAGTAGTTTCAGCCCCTGTCTCATCAATCGTCCCGCCGGTCGTTTCGATCCCGTCGCCATCGCCCGAGCCGATACCGCAGGAGCAAAGCAACAGGACAACAAGCAGCAAAGCTGCGAAAACACTTTTTGTCATTTTCGCAGCCATAGCCTTTGTTATACGCTTATTATAAAATACCGCTTTCATCAGTAAAAGTCAAAAAATTTGAATTACTGTGCCGCTTCAACGATAGCAGCGAAAGCCGCGGACTTGAGCGATGCGCCGCCGATAAGACCGCCGTCAACGTTCTCCTTGGAAAGAAGCTCTGCAGCGTTCTTGTCGTTCATAGATCCGCCGTACTGAACAGTAGTCTGCTCTGCAACAGCCGCGCCAAACATCTCGGCAACAGCCGCGCGAACGTAACCGTTACCCTCGTCAGCCTGATCAGCGGTAGCGGTAACACCGGTACCGATAGCCCAAACGGGCTCGTAAGCGATGATCACGTTCTTCATCTGCTCTGCGGTAACGTTTGTAAGCGCCATCTTTGTCTGGAACTTAAGAAGAGTCTCGGTGTAGCCAAGCTCTCTCTGCTCAAGAGTCTCGCCAACGCAAACGATAGCCTTCAGACCTGCGTTAAGAGCAGCAAGAGTGCGGAGGTTAACGGTCTGATCGGTCTCGCCAAAGTACTGTCTTCTCTCGGAGTGACCGATAACGACGTACTCCACGCCTGCCTCAACGAGCATCTCTGCGGAGATCTCGCCGGTATAAGCACCCGACGCCTTGAAGTGAACGTTCTCCGCGCCAATCTTTATGTTAGAGCCCTTAGCCGCTTCGATAGCAGCAGGAATGTCGATCGCGGGTACGCAAAGTACCACGTCGCAGTTGTCCTTGCCTGCAACGAGAGGCTTCATTTCATTGATAAGAGCAGTTGCGCTCTTGGGCGTCATGTTCATTTTCCAGTTTCCTGCAATTACGTATCTTCTCATTTTAAAATATCCTCATTTAATTTTATTTTTTTGCGAGGGAAACTTTTTGGAAAAAAGGTTCCCTCGCGCACCCTTCAAAAACTTTCAAGCGTTTTTGAAGTAATCTAACTTCATTAACTAACAGAAGCCGCAGAAAAATCTTTCAAGGCAAGGCGCACCGGAAAAAGCAAGGCGAAGGCTTACTTACGTAAGTCGAGCCACTTTTGAGGAGCAACGTAGCATTGGAAGATTTTTCAAGGCTGAATCGAATAATTATTTATCCTGAAGTGCTGCGATTCCGGGCAGCTCAAGTCCCTCAAGGAACTCGAGAGAAGCTCCGCCACCGGTGGAGATATGTGTGATCTTGGAAGCAAATCCGAGAGTCTCACAAGCAGCAGCAGAATCGCCGCCGCCAACGATAGTTGTAGCATCGCTGTCAGCTAGTGCCTGTGCAACCGAAATAGTTCCCTTTGCAAGAGTGGGATTCTCGAAAACGCCCATAGGACCGTTCCAAACAACGGTCTTTGCAGCCTTGACCGCATTCGCGTAAAGCTCCATGGTCTTCGTGCCGATGTCAAGACCTTCCTTATCAGCAGGGATCTTGTCCGCGTCTACAACGCTGACCTCAATAGGAGCGTCGATGGGATTCGGGAAACCGTCAGCAATAGTGGTATCAATAGGAAGAAGAAGCTGAACGCCATTAGCCTCTGCCTTTTCCATCATCTGCTTGCAGTAGTCGATCTTTTCGCTGTCAAGCAGAGAGTTACCTACACCGTAGCCCTTAGCCGCGAGGAATGTGTATGCCATACCGCCGCCGATGATAAGAGTATCGACCTTTGTAAGAAGATTGTTGATAACGTTGAGCTTGTCGGATACCTTTGCGCCGCCGAGAATAGCAACGAAGGGTCTTTCGGGATCTGCGAGAGCCTTGCCCATAACGCCGATCTCCTTGCCGATAAGATAACCGCAAACCGCGGGAAGATAAGCCGCAACGCCCGCAGTGGAAGCGTGTGCACGGTGAGCAGTACCGAACGCGTCGTTAACGTAGAGGCCGCCCTCGCCGCAAAGATCAGCAAGTGCCTTTGCAAATTCAGGCTTGTTCTTCTCCTCGCCTGCGTCGAAACGAACGTTCTCGAGAAGCACGCAGGTTCCGTTTTCCATAGCCGCGATCTTTGCCTTGGCATCGTCGCCGATGATATCGGTAGCGTGAACTACCTTTCCGTCAAGATACTCGTTGAGCTTGTCTGCAACGATCTTAAGAGAATACTTTTTAACGTCCTTCTTTGCCTTTTCAAGATACTCCGCAGTAGCTGCAGCCTGCTCGGACTCGGGAAGCTCTGCAACCTTCTTAAGCTCCTTCTTGGTGAGCTTGAAATCAGGGGTGAATACGTTGTGAGGCTTGCCCATGTGGGAAGCAAGAATAACCTTTGCGCCCTTAGCCATAAGGTACTTGATCGTAGGAAGCGCCTCAACTATTCTCTTGTCAGAGGTGATAACGCCATCCTTGCTGGGTACGTTGAAATCGCAGCGAACGAACACCTTCGTGCCGGGATTGATAACAACGTCTTCAATAGACTTCTTGTTGTAGGTCATGATAAATTCCGCCTTTCTTATTTTGATCGGCATTTCGCCAAATTTTTTACCAAATTATAGTTTACCACAAATTTATATATTTATCAAGTGGTAGAAAGTAAATTTTTGCGTGCAGACGACGATTTTTTTGTTGCAGATTGCCAAACGCCCCGTCAGATCGCCAAGCTCTCGGCTTTTTCTGCCGCATCCGACATCAGCCGCGCATTGTGCTTACGCACCATTATCCTATAAGCCACCACGCAACAAGCAAAATGCCCCAATATCGTGATCGCCCACGTAACGGGATATGCAAGATACAAAACCGAAATGTTTCCGGGGAAGATCGGGCAGACCGTGTATATCCAGACTATACGCAGCAAGCACGAGCCGAAGATCGAAACTCCCATCGGCAGGACCGACTGCCCCATTCCGCGAAGCGTGCCGCTGAGCACCTCCATTATGCCGCACAAGAAGTACGTCGTGCAGATCATGCTCATTCGGTTAGCTCCCGCCTGCCGTATCGCGACTTGTATCGGCGCTTCTCCGGGCTTGTATATCTCAAGAAGCGGCTCATGGAAAATATACGCAAGCGTTCCGAGAAGCACGCCCAAAGCAGTTACTATCAACACCGATAAAAGCACTATCTTTTTGATCCTTTCGAGCTTGCCCGCACCAACGTGCTGACCCACGAAGGTCAGCGTCGCCTGGTATACCGCGTTCATCGCTACGTATATAAACGACTCTATGTTGTTAGCGGCAGTATTGCCCGAAACGGCAATATCTCCGTACTGATTAATGCTAGACTGAATAAGCACGTTCGACAAAGAGAACACCACGCTCTGTACACTCGCGGGAACTCCCGTGCGAACGATATCGACAAGCTCGCATTTGTACGCCCTGACGTCGCGAAGCCGAACACGGCAAGGGCCGCTTGTCCTCATCATAAATACGACGATCATCAAAGCAGACGCGACCTGCGAAGCGCTCGTCGCAATACCGACTCCGACAGCTCCCATTCCAAATCCGAGAACCATGACCAGATTCAGAGCTACGTTGATTATTCCCGACAGCGCAAGGAAGATAAGCGGTCTTTTGGAGTCTCCCGACGAGCGTAGCGCCGCCGCCAGAAAATTGTATATCAGACCCGCAGGAATACCAACGAAATAAGCTCTCATATACGGCACAGCCTCAACGAGCAGGGTTTCGGGCGTCTGCATCATAAGCAGAAGCGGCTCTGCCATAAAAAATCCGAAAATACCGACGGCTATTCCAAAAACGATTCCAAGAAAAAGCGACGTGTGAACAAGCCGCCTGACCTTCTCGTTGTCCTTCGCACCGATCGCGTGTGCCACACAAATGCTCGTTCCCACGCTAAGTCCGATAAAAGCGTTTACTATAAGATTTATGAGAGATCCGCAAGCACCGACCGCGCCCATCGCAAAGTCGCCCGCATATCTTCCCACAACTATCATGTCCGCCGCATTGTAAAAGACCTGCAAAATTCCGGTCGCAATAAGCGGCAGAGAATATTTTATAAGCTTCGGGAGCAACGCCCCCTCGGTCATATCGTATTGCTGTTTAGCTTTCGTCGCCATCAAAAATCGCCTCCATCGCGAAAACGTCCGCAAACTATCTCATTTTAATTATAGTACCTGAAAAACCAAAGGTCAAGTCCTTTCGGAAAAATAAATAAAATTCTTTCCCCGCCCCGCGTTGACAAAAGAGTGCGCGTATGTTATAATTTTTTATAGAAAAGAAAGCATAAAACCCGAAAGGAAACAAAGCTATGATATATATGTTTTTGGCAGACGGCTTTGAGGAGGTCGAAGCGCTTTGTCCGCTTGATATCCTCCGCCGCGCAGGGCTTGAGGTCACAACGGTCGGAATTGGTAAAGATACCATAATCGGCGCACACGGAATAACGGTGCAAGCCGATATCCCCGACGTTATGTACCGCGATTCAACCCCCGATATGATCATTCTCCCCGGCGGAATGCCCGGTTCGAGCAATCTCGACGAGTCCAAGACCGTCGATGCCGCCCTTCGCGCCGCTTCACGAAAGGGCGCGTTTCTCTGCGCTATCTGTGCCGCGCCTATGGTGCTCGGCAAGCGCGGATATTTGAACGGAAAGAGAGCAGTCTGCTACCCCGGATTTGAACAATACCTTGAGGGCGCAACGGTATCAGAGACCGAGACCGTAGTCCGCGACGGCAACGTGATCACCGCAAAGGGTATGGGTGTTGCTCTCGAATTCGGACTCGAGCTTGTCCGCGCACTTAAGGACAACGAAGCTGCCGATCAGATCAAAAAATCGATCTTCGCCAAATAAAACATGAAAAACAAAATAAAGAAAATCAAAAAATCAATAGGTAATATTCCTGCTCTCCCCGACGACAGAGCATTTCTGCCTATATTGCTCGTAACGGTCTGTATAGCGGTCGCGTTTTTGTCGGTGATCATCGACAGATTCATATATCCGTTCGGCAAAGACCTGCTCTCGCCAATTATAGCACAGCTTATTGCTATGCTTATCCCCGCATATCTCTGTATGCTTATCCTTTGCCCCGAGAAAAAGCTTTCTTCGCAGCTCAAAGGGGTCGGTATAGCGAAGATCGGATACGAATACGTATTTTTTCTTATCTTCACTTCCCTTTTTCTTGTCTGCTCCGCGCTTGTTCTTAATATTATTTTCGGCGGAGTCTATGCCTCCTCCGAGGGCTTTACTCTGCTCGGCGCATTCACCGCAGGAGAGAACGAATATACCGTAAACACTCTATATCTGATTATCGTGTACGCGGTTATTCCCGCCGTCGTCGAGGAGCTTGTGTTCAGAGGAATAGTGTATAGCGAGTTATCTAAGATAAGCGAAGGCCTTGCGTGTTGTATGTCCTCTCTGTTGTCAGCGCTGTTCGCATTCACACTGGGAGGATTGCCCGCCGCGCTTTTCTGCGCCCTTGTATATTGCTTTGTCAGATTTACAACGGGCTCGCTGATATCTTGTATAATACTTCACTTCATCTACAATCTTTACGGTCTTTTCATCAATACCAATTTGTCAAAATATTTTATATCGTCGCCAAACAACACCCTGCTGATCGTCATAATAATCGGCACGTGGCTCGTGAGCACGGCTCTGTTCGTATCCGAGGCGGCAAGAATATATAGAATGAAGGCAACAAGAGTAGCAAACGGAGAAGAAAGCTCGCGCGTGCCCAAGATCAAGCGTCAAGAGCTGTTTGGAGAGATCAAAAGCGCGTTTGTATATACTCCTACCCTCGTTTGCGCCATCGTCACATTTGCGCTCTATATTGCAATAACGCTTATTGGATTTTTCGCATAAATAAAGATCGCCGCGGACTAATGAAGGCATTTTGCCCGACCACAGTCCGTGACGATCTTGTTTTTTCGATATCCGAGGTACTTCTTGCAGAGAATTCAACACAAATCCCCCCAAAGCAACGTTTTCCTCGCCGCAAGCCGAATTCCAAGCCAAAATCGCCGCCAAAATTTATAAAAGCACTTGAAAACCGCATAAAAATATGGTATACTGTTCTGTGCACAAAAAATCTACCCGTGGCACAGCTGGATAGCGCGTCAGACTCCGACTCTGAAGGTCAACGGTTCGAATCCGTTCGGGTAGGCCAAAAAGTTAAAGAAGGGGGGCTCGCCCCCTTCTTTAACTTTTTGAATTATCCGAATGTCAATGAGAATCGTTCACCACAATCGCTTGCGATTGTGCGTATGAGTTCTGAATCTTCCGCAAGCACACGCACTTGCTTTCCGAAATTTGCTCCGCAAAATTTCGCGTTCGATATTCTTCAATGTGCCTATGACAGCCTATTGCCTTTGCTAAATTCCCCAAGCACACCGCCCGCGATCCTACCAAGCTCCTCAAGCCCGCGAGCACTGTAATGTCCGTCAACGTAAGGATTCATCATCTCGGGCATCTTGTTGAACGCCAAAGCCTCTCTGCAAAGCATCAGAAAGCGCTCGTCCTCCTCACATATCTCGTCCTGAGCACCAATGATCTCAAAATCGCGCTCGTCGTTCGCAAACGCGCCCACGCGTATAATACCAAACTTCTCCACGCCAAGCTCTGTGGCAAGACTGCCCATCAATACACGCAGACTGTCCTTGTAATTCTCCTTGCTGTTAGCAAAGATCGCATCGCTCTCCCCGTGAAGCCAGACGAAATAAATATGTCCTATCTCATACTGCTTTTTCGCCTTTTCGATTGCTGCGGCAGCCTTCGCAACCAGCGCGCGATATCCGTCGGAATCGGGAAGCCAATCTTTGATGACCGTGCTTCCCTTCGCGGCGTGAACCGCGATAACAGCGGTTTGTCTTTCCTTTATATATGCCCCGCAAAACGACGGCACCATATTGGTATGCCCGTAGCACGCGCTCCCGAGAACGTGATCGTCAAGCCATTTCCCTGCATCCGTATTTTGCATAAAAGTCTCTCCGGCAAGTCCGTCATAGCGAATATCCTCGCCAACGGGATTTTTCAGAGGAACTAACCTGTCACCGATGAGCTTGTATTCATACGCACCCTCTACGACCTCGCACTCCGAAAGCACCTCGGTCTGCCCCTCCATATTGCTCTGTCCGCCAAAAATAATAATATCCGCCACGTTTGCCATAGATCAGCACCGCCTTTCTGTCCTCGGTGTCAAAGTGATGTTATTCGCTTTCGTAATAAACATTATCGCAAATTTCTATTCCGAAAAAATATATTCCATATCCCTTTTGATAATATACTCCGCCCTTGTTTTCATCGACCATTTCCACATTATAAAGGTACACTTCATATATGGGAATGATTGGTCTTAGATATGTCGTCCCGCCGTCCTTTAATTTCTGTGGAACAGGAATTACGCAACTCAGCAGAATGGCTATAAATATACATACGATTACAACTACTTTTCGTTTTTTCATAGCCTCACCTCTCTTCTGAATTTATTGTAGCATAGGTTTTACAGAATGTCAACTTCTATTTGACGCGGCAGATACAAAAAAGCCACCCGATTGGGTGGCTTCTGTTTGCCTTAAACGAGTGAAAAGGTGTCTAAACGGGGGTAAAAAGGAACAAAAGGTTTCTGTTTTCAATGAATAATCAACCTAAAGCTACAATTTCTATTATGCAAAAATAAAGCTCCTGACCACCAAACTTTATCTTTTCCTTTTGTAATACGGAATCAGGCATATCGCTTTTTTTACAAATGGTATAATTTACAACTGTGTTTTCCAACACAGCTTCTGATGAATAATATTTTCCAATTTCAATATTATCATTTAGCACTGTACTTGTTGCAATATAATCATCTCTGTTTTCTTCACTTAAAGCATACGCAATACACAGAATATCCATTTTACCTTGCATATCGTTTATTATGCAAAAGTTTTGCAAGGTGGGTTTGTCATCTTTTTCAAGACGAACAAGCCCCAAAATTTCATAAGTTTCATAGTGCTCTTTTACAGCTTCGTGAACGCTGTCACCATATGTAGTTACAATCGGCTCAAAAGAACACGACACAAGAGATAAAATTACCATAAATACAGCAAGAAAGAGAAGATACTTTTTCATTTTGTATTCTCCTTTGCTGTATTGATAGAAGAAATAAGCATTACTCGAATACTCGTGCAAGCAGAATCGAACGCTTTGTACTCACTTTCGTCAATGTAGTTTGTCTTATACAAAAGCTCCAACCAATATCC
>JAFQPM010000009.1 GCA_017411745.1 Clostridia bacterium
AAAGCTATCAAGGACGGCAAGATTACTTTCTTTGTTGCAAAGCGTGGATACCGTGCTGTCGGTATGTGTAGCGTTGTAAAATGCTATTCTACCTTCTCTTGCTCGGACACGGGCGTATATGAGGATTTTTACATCGAACCGGCTTTCCGTGGTAAAGGCATTGCTCGGAAATTAGCGCAGGCTGCACAGGCTTGGTGCAAGGATAATGGCATATCGAGCTTAACGGTATGCTGTGCCCCGTGTGATGAAAAGATGTATCAAGCACTTGGCTTTGACACCCACTTGGGTACAACTTTCGCACACATTGAATAACTAACAAAAGGGCGGCGCTTCGGTTCGCCGAGTCGCCGCCTACCTCTAAATTAGGAAAAGAACTATGATACTTAAAACTGAAAGATTAACCATCCGCCACATCGTTGCGGATGATTGGAAAAGCATAAAAGAAATATGGGTGGACTTTAACACTTCCGCCCTTTCACAGTACGACAAGCCCCACATCACAGATGATGCGGATGTTCAGCCGAGAATTGCAAAGTGGGCGGTAGCGAACAGCGGCACCGAGCATATGTTTTTTGCTATCTGCCTTGGAGATACCGTGATCGGATACATAGCCTTTAACATCCGAGAAAACGGACACGAGATCGGGTATTGCTTCCACTCCGCATACCACGGCAAGGGCTACGCAAAGGAAAGTCACTTGGCACTCATTGACTATATGCGTGATCTTGGCATCAAAAGGCTGACCGCAGGCACGGCATTGAGTAACACGCCTTCTGTTTCGCTTCTCAAATCCTTGGGCTTTGAGCTGATCGAAACAGAAAAGGTGTCGTTCTATAAGGATGCCGAGGGCAACGATATTGTGTTTGACGGCGGCATTTTTGAATTGAATTTGGAGAAAGAACAATGACAGAAGCACAGAAAGAAACACTAAATTTTTATACGACGAATGACTATTTGCTAATTAACGGACTCCTTTGGGGAGAAAGCGAAAAAAAGATTAACGCATATATCGACATCATCAATCAAGACGGACAGGCTGTGATGAAAGAAGCTACCGAAATGGGATACGATGTTCGGTGGGGTTGCAGTAAAGAGGAAGGCGAAAAACGATATCAGATCTATCAAAAGCGTTTTCCGATTATTGATAGCGAGGATATAAGAGTCCAAATCATTGAACGGGCAAAAGCCGATATTGCAAATATGATGTCTTGTTTAGAACCGCTTACATCGGAACTCACGTTGTATCGGAATATAAAAACAAACTTTGTTAGCAACCTTGAAGAAGGCAGCATTATTAAGTATTTGGGCTTTTCCTCTTGCAGCCTAAATCCGCATACTGCTGAGGATGCAATGTACGGTTCGGGTGGATGTACTTTGTGCGAAATAATCGCTCCCGTTGGTACACCTGCCATCAGACTTGACTTGATGCCCGATGTGCAGAACGAGCCGGATGAGGTTATTTTAGCTCCGGTGGATTTTCTCGTCACTAAAGTTGACGGTGAAAGTGGTAAAATATATATGATGGTGTGTTTGAATTGATTTGGAGAAAGCAAAATGAACATTACATACAGACAAATGCAAAAAGAGGATATTGCAAAGGTTACACCTCTTTTCATCGAATATTGGAACGGAACGGGCGACGAATGGACTCCCGAACTTGTATACAGCAGAGTTTGGCAGGTGCTTGGCTCTCCCGATTCTTATTGTATGATTGCCGAGGACGGCGAAAATGTCATTGGGTTCGCAATGGGCAGATTTGAAACCTTCTACGATCTTACGGCGTACAATCTTGTGGAGATTATTGTGGCATCCGAATACCAAAAAAGCGGTATTGGCACAAAAATGATGGCAGAGCTTGAAGGACGAGTAAAAAAAATGGGAGCTGCTATGGTTCAGCTCATATCCGTCAATGATGAAATGCACGAGCATTTCTATGGTAAGCTCGGATACGGCGATGCCACCAATTTGAAATTGAAATCGAAGTTTTTAGTGAAAATGGAATGAATCAAGGAGTCTATCTATGAGCGAGATTAAACACGAGTCAATCGATAACATACCTAAAAGCCATAAAAACGAACACGAGGGCTACGAATATTATCGCCGTAAATTTGTACCCTTTGGAGTTGCCCAAAACTCTTTGGTTAGCATTTATGAGATACCCCCGATGAAAGCGGCATACCCCTACCATTACCATCATAACAACGAGGAAACGTTCTATATTATCAGCGGTGAAGGAATTTTGCGAACTCCGAATGGTGAACGTAAGGTGAGCGCAGGAGATCTTTTGTTCTTTCCTACCGGTGCGGAAGGTGCGCACAAGCTAACAAATTCATCTGAAACTGAAAACCTTGTTTATATCGACTTTGATGTAGTACACGATGTAGATATTACCATCTATCCCGACTCTGAAAAGATCGGAGTGTGGGGTATGGGAATTAACAAGCTCTATCCGCAGGCAAGTGATGTGGACTATTACGACGGAGAATAAGACAATGGACGAAAAGTTGCTTGGCAAATGTGGCTTTTACTGCGGTGCTTGCCCTACATACATAAAAGGCGGCTGCCGTGGTTGTGAGGAAGAACACACTATGGGAGATTGCTTCACCCGTGATTGCGTGAAAGAAAAGAAGTTGAATTTCTGCGGAGAGTGCAAGAGTTTTCCGTGTGATACGATTATGACCAAGCCACACTCTACCGTACTTGATAAGAATTGGCTTGCGTGGAAAAAGGAAAGCGAGAGGAACGGATAAATGGCAGACATACTTTTCAAAACAGATGATTACATCTTTTCGTACCGTGTCGGTGGACTTTTGATCCACAATGGCAAGGTACTTATGCAAAAGCTTGTCGGTGAGGACGGCTATGCCTTTATCGGCGGTCACGTTGACTTTGGGGAAACGACCGCAGAAACGATCGTAAGAGAATTTAAGGAAGAAATCGGCGCGGACATCAAGGTAGAAAGACTCTTTATGGTGAACGAGAATTTCTTCCCTTGGGGTACTCGTCCTTGTCAGCAGATAAACCTATACTATTTGGTTTCATTAAAGGACGAAACGCAAATACCGCTTGACAGAAATTTCAAGGCACTCGACGAACTTGGCAACGAGCGTATAGAGCTTGATATGTGTTGGATACCGCTTGAAGACGTACTGTTCAAGAATATCTATCCGCCGCAGGCAAAAGAATACATCGTGAATACACCTAACGAGATAGTGTACTTTGTTTATAAGGAGTGAACGTATGGGGAGCGTTATATTAGTTTGCGGTTTGAATGGCGCAGGCAAAAGCACACTGGCAAAAGCACTTGCCGAAAGATTAAATCTCCGCTTCATTGATATTGAAGATATATACTTTTCTCGTCAAGACAATCCGGATTATCCGTATGAAAAATCCCGTCCTTATGAAGAAGTTATATCAATGCTTACAAACCTTGTCACCGATGAAAAAGATTTTGTTTTGGCATCGGTAACAGGTAGCTTTGGAGATGAGTTTATTTCTCACTTGAAGTGTGTAATCTCCATTGAAGTTCCAAAGGAGATACGATTAAAGCGAGTATACGATAGGTCATACAATCTTTTCGGCGAGAAAAGCTGTGAAGGCGGTGATTATTACGAGCAAATCAAGTCATTCCATAATTTTTGTGCTTCAAGGGATGAAAATTTAGTTGAGGATTGGCTATCAACGATATGCTGCCCTATTATCAGAGTAGGTGGAATATTGCCAATAAGTGATAATGTGAATCAACTTGCTAAAAAGTTGAATGTACAGAAGGAGTAACTATGGACTTTGAACAACTTGCAAAAATAGAAAACGAAAGCGAACGTGTAAACAGAACCTATGATATATTCAACGAGGACGCAAGGCTTAATCATTCAAAAGCTGCGAGAGTTGAATTTCTGACTACCGTTCACTACATAGAAAAATACTTGAAGGATGGCGACAAGATTCTCGACATCGGTGCAGGCGCAGGTGAATACAGCCTTTATTTTGCCCGTAAGGGTTATGAAGTGTCGGCTCTTGAACTTGCCGATGCCAATATTGCCGCTTTCAAAAAGAAGCTCACACCCGAAGATAAGATCGACCTCGTTCAAGGTAATGCACTTGACCTCTCTCGCTATGCAGATAAGTCGTTTGATATTGTCCTTCTGTTCGGCCCGCTTTATCATTTGAAAAATGATGCGGACAAACAGAAATGCATCAGCGAAGCAAAGCGTGTTTGTAAAGATGACGGCAAGATCTTCTTTGCCTTTATTTCCAATGACTTTGTTTTTCTCACCGAGTTCGGATACGACGCAAATTATTTTTCGAACGGTGACTACGATAAGGAAACATTCAAGCTCAACGACTTTCCGTTTGTGTTCCACACAGTCGGTGCGGCACGAAAACTTCTTACGGACGGTGGCATAAACGTATTGCATGAGGTCGCGTCAGACGGAGCAAGCGAGCTTTTGGCTGCAAGGATCAACGAAATGAGCGACGAGGACTATGCGCAGTATCTCCGTTATCACTTCTATATCTGCGAAAAGCCGGAGCTTCTTGGTATGACGAACCATCTGCTTTTCGTTGGAAAATCAAAATAAGGAAAGGACTGCGATGCAGTCCTTTCCTTGAGACTGTCGAAAAAGCTGTTCTACCGCAAGCGGAGAAAAGGCGTCGATAGAAAAGCAACATAAAAAGAAAAAACTCAGTAAAAAGATAAGCACAAGAATTTCATCGAGAAATCCTTGTGCTTGCTTGCTTTTTACGTTCTTACACTCTGGCGTACCCTCGTACGCCGACGAATGTAAGAACGAAAAATATACCTACCTTTTTCGAGGTCTCCCAGCGTGTCGAGCCTTTCTCGACACGCTGAAGGAAAGGACTGCGATGCAGTCCTTTCCTTGTGTATAAAAACAATTTTTATTTTCTCTTAAGCTTACCAACTACCCTGCCGCAGCAGACGATCTCTTCAAAATTCTTGAGAAGAATGGGCTCATAGTCGGGATTGAGCGAAATGAGTCGGTCGCCGCCAAACTTCTTGAAATATCCGTCGCCGTCGAGAATGAAAATTCCAAGCTCGCCGTATTCAACCGAGTCGCACTCCTCAACGAGCAGAACGTCGCCGTCGCGATATTTCGGCTCCATACTGTTACCCTTGATGCGAAGCGCAAAGTCTGCCGCCGCGGTCTCGTGATTGTCGGGAATGTTGATCTCAACCGACTCTGTATCGGTCAGATAAACTCCAGTTCCCGCAGACACGGGAAGATCGTAAAGCGAGATCTTTCTGCGCGAAAGCCCGACCGCGCTCTTCATCGCCGCACCGCGCACCGACGCGCCGCCTGCAATGATCTGTCCGCGGAAGCCTCTGTCGCTGCCTCCAGCCTCCCTTTCGGACTCCTTGGAGATCACCATAGCCACAAGCTCGCGGCTGTGCGCGTCAAGCTTACGGTAATTTTCAATAAGAGTTATCTCCTTGTCGGAAAGCGTGTAGTTATTGGTGTTTTCGGGAATGCCCGTCAGAATATAATCGACCGAGCACTCAAGCGCGGCGCAGATAGCCACGATATTGGAAAGCTTGGGTGAGTCGCTGATTCCCGCCAATATTTTGGACAGAGTGCCAAGCGGTATACCCGTCATCTCGGACAGCTGATCGTTGGTGATCCTTCTCTCGCTCTTTATCTGTTTGAGTCTGTCAATGTAAGTGTATTCCATATTTCAACACCCTTCCTTTATTAATGCGCGGCAGGTTCTTAATCGGAATCAAACCGCGTCGTTTTTCTGTTTACGGAATTATTATATCACAGAAAAATCGTTTTGTAAAGGGGTTTTTGAAAATATTTTTCCAAAATTCGAAAAAATTTTCCAAAAACATTTCAAAAAGGTATTGACAAGTTCCGTTTTTGGTGTTATAATAGCCTCACAAGAACAAAATTTCGACCAAATTCGAGAAATTTCATTCCATTTCGAGAAAATCTCCACCATATACGATTTTTAAAGCGAGGTAACAATATGAACGCTTATTATCAGAATCCCAAGATCACAAGAGCAACAGATATACGTCCCTACCCCTCCGTCACCGTCGGCGATAAGCTGATCTCTTTCATTTGTACGATAGTAGCCGCCCTCACGTGCAGCGTGGCGATCAAGGTTGAAAAGGCAGTGCTTTGCACAGTCTGCTTCGTCGGATTCTTCGGCGTTATCGGCGGTATGGAAAGCGGAGCTGTAGGAATGCTCGCAGGTCTTTTCCTCTGCGCCATTATCGGCGGAATCGAGCTTTTGATATTTAAGAGTCTGTTTGGAAAGAAGACTCATAAATAATATAGCGTGTAGTTTTCCCTCCACCAAAAGCTATGGCAGGGTCATAGCCATAGCTAAAAAACGGGCTTGCTCTGTCTGAGCAAGCCCGTTTTTCAGATCATCCAAGAATTATTTCGGCAAAAGCCTCTGCAAACAGGATCGCCGCCGCGCGTGCCTCATCGGACGAGTTCCCGAGCGAGCCTACGTCCAGCTTCAGATAATACAAAGCGCTCGCCGCGTTGTATTCGCTGTCGGTCAAAACGATCGGCATACATACTCTCGCACCGTCTTTGTTCAATTCTCTGCGTAAGCACAGCGCCAACGACAAAGCTCCCCTTGACAGTACCCCTGCCGTGCTCACAGTTATCCTCGTCTGCGCGGTTTGCTCTGCCGAATAGGTCTTGACAACGTTGCCGTCAGCATCGGTTAACTCCATTCTGTGCAGATCTATCACGTATTCGATCGTTGGGTATATCTTCATCATAGTCTCGATCGTCTCGGCGGCGTTTTCGTAAGCATCGCCATCCGCATCGTGTATTACAGAACAATGCACCGTCGGTATCTTCGCCCGATTGAGCTCCGCCGCCAAGATATCCCCGACCGCAACGACGCTGTCGGTCAGCACCGACGTTGGATCGTCGGGATCAAGCTCTGCATATCCCTCCGACGTATGAGTATGCAGTATCAACACCATCGGCGCAGGCGAATCGGGGTAATATTCCGCATGAAATCCCATTTCGAGCAAGCCCTCTGCGTCGTACGTCCTATCCGAATAGTTGATGACGTGCCCGTCTCCCTTCTCAGCCTCCGATAGATCGATCGCAATAACAGAACCCGACTCGTCCTTACCGACCGTCTCGCTTTCGTCAGTGCTCTCTGCAACGGAGCTTTCCTCTTCGCTCTCCGCAAAGCTACTCTCAATTTCGGTATCCGACCCCTCTGTACTATTCTCGTCGGCCGTCGTTTCCTCGCCTTTTCCAAAGCCTTTATCGTCAAAAATAAATCCGTTTCCAAAAGCAAATTGGCACAGCTTCCCCAAAAATCCGTTTTCACCGCTACCGCCTACAGCCGATAGCAAAATCACGGCAATCACACACACCGCAACAGCAATAACGAGCAGTTTTACATAAAAAATTGCTCGATTTTTTCGCCTTGGGAATCCCACTGCTCGCCGATCTCCAAGTATCCTCTCAAGTTCCCTGTCTTTTCTCATCTCATCCATCGCAATCTCTCCGTTCAATGAATATCAGCACCAAACGGCGCCAATAAATTTTATTTCTCTCGCGCTGCAAATATGACACGGTAAAATTTATTTGCTATTCACTCAAAATTTACAAAAAATTAAGGTAATTTGACACTTTGTTTAAAAAAAGAAATTATAATTAGTTATGAAGAAAAAACAAGCGCCTTTCTCGTGTGCGAATTGCACAAAACGGCAGCTTGCCAACTGTGCACAATCACGATTGTTGCTTTTATCGCTTCAATTCTATTGATTAATTCTAAGTTTTATGGTATAATAAAAAATAATCGATGTAATATGAAGCAAATCAACGTTTCGTTTGCGATCTTACACAATAACCAGGAGGAACCTACTATGAAAAAGCGCATAATCGCTTTATTCCTTTGCCTTGCCTCTCTCATCGTGATGCTCCCCGGATGCTCCGGAGGAATAACGCCCGATTCCGAATACAGAGGCGAGCAGCTCACCATGTATCTCACCGAGACCATCTACGATCTGGACCCTGCCCGTGCATATAAGAACGAGTCGACCAGAAACGTGGTAAGTCTTCTTTTCGATACGCTTTTCGTTCTTGACGAAAGCGGAAAGGTACAGCCCTCTCTTGCAGCGAGCTATACCGTAAAGGAAAACAAGGAAGAAAACGAATATTTCATGTACATAACTCTCGCCAACACGAACTGGTCCGATAACACTCCCATTTCGGCAGACGACGTGGTATTTGCATGGAAGCGTCTCCTTAACCCCAACAACTCTTACGAGGCAGCCGCACTTCTCTTCGACATCAAGGGCGCGCGTGCATACAACGAGGGCGAGGGTTCCAAGGACGACGTTCAGATAATCGCAGACCAGAAGCGTCTTACCATTCAGTTTGAAACTGCTATCGATTACGATCAGTTCCTTCTGAACCTTACGAGCTTGGCGCTCGCTCCTCTGCGTGAGGACTACGTAGGAAGCTACAAGGATTCCGACTGGGCAAAGAAACCCGGCACGATGATCTGCAGCGGCCCCTTCAAGCTTTCCCGTATAAGCTTCGCTAAAAATTCTGATATCGAATACTCTGACATCAACTACACCGAGAAGAAAAAGGATCAGAACGATAACACCATTTACGTTAACGCTACCAAGCCCGACGATTTTGATGAAAACAGGGTCAGCGCCTTCGTTATCGAGCGAAACAGCTACTACTACAGAAACAGCGCAAAGGAAGAAAGCCTTGACATATCTGTAACTCCTTACAAGATCTTCGTTGACTGCGCAATGTCCGACGAGGATATCAAGGCAGCATACGAAAGCGGAGTTATTACGTACATAGGCGACATTCCAATGTCCCTCAGAGAGACCTACGCAAACGATGCAGTCGTTGAGGACTCGCTGTCAACCAACCTGATCTATCTCAACGAAAATGCAGAGATATACGGCGATAAGCTCTTCGCCATCAAGGAAGTAAGACAGGCACTCTCAATGGTCATCGACCGTGAAGCGATCGCAAAGAAACTCGTATTCGCAGAAGCGGCAACCGGACTTGTTCCCACGGGCGTGTTTGATTCCAACTCCGCAAAGAAGACCTTCCGCGACGCAACAGATACTCAGTACGAGTATCTTAAGCTGAACAAAACTGCTGCAGAGCAGCTTCTCAAGGATGCTGATATCGATCCCTCCGATTACTCCTTCTCTATCACCTACGCAGCCTACGACGAGGTCCACGCTTATATTGCCGAGACCGTCGCTAAGGCATGGAACGAGCTTGGATTTGACGTAGAGCTCAACGCCCGCGGAACCGTTGCAAACAACGACTACTACAAGGGCACCAAGGAGATCCCCGCCGACATCTGCGACGACTTGTACTACGAAGATCTCGTATCGGGTAGCTTCGAGGTTATAATCCTTGACCTTGTGGCATACTCTGCAGATCCCTTCGGCGTGCTTGCTCCCTATGCAACTCAGTTCTCGGGTCAGGCAATGGATATGTCCCAGGTAGATAACTACCAGCTCTCCAACCATGTTACCGGCTACTGCTCCGAGGAGTACAACGCTCTTATGGAAGAGATCTACAAGATCAAGAAGGCAGAAGACCGCGCAGAAAAGCTCCACAAGGCAGAAGATATCCTTATGAACGATATGCCCGTTATCCCCGTTGTATTCAATAAGTCCGCATATCTCGTAAACGACAATCTCGATCTTAATAACTCTAAGCTCTTCGGCAAGGAGAAGAACAGTAACTACTATGCAACCGGTGCAACTCTCAGATACGCTACCGTAGACAACTACGACGCATACCTTGACGACTGCGCGGCATTCATCGAATCCAAGTACGAAGAGTACAAGGCAGACCCCCTTACATACCTTGGCAACGGTGCTTTCGTAGACATCGCTTGGGAAGATTTCAAAGATGAATCCTCGTATTACAAGTATCTCTTTGAAAAGGTTACCCCCAAGACCGTGAAGGAACAGGAAAAGCTCGAGAAAGAGCAGGAAAAGGATAAAAAGAAATAAAACCATGTTATCACCCGTGGCAAAAGCCACGGGTGATATTTTTTCAGCTCTCTGCAATATTTTAAAAAATATTAATAATAAATGTAGACAAATGCGCAAAAATATGGTATACTGTAAATTGGATTATAATTTTTCAGCGAGGTGACCGATTTGGAGATATTCAATTTATTTCCGGGCTCCTGGGGCTCAAATTGCTATATTCTCATAAGCGAAGATCATCAACGACAACGTCACGCGGCGGTCGTCGATCCAAGCGCATCTGCCAAGGGCATCGTTGAATTTCTCAACGATCAGAAAGCAACGCTCGAATATATCATTCTGACCCACGGTCATTTCGACCATATAACCTCGCTCGATACACTCAGAGAGGCGACAAACGCTCCTGCATTGGTCCACAAGGACGATGCCGAAATGCTCACCGACGGAGAGAAAAACGCATTCAAGTTTTTCTTCGGTCAGGAAAGAAAATGGAAAGCCGCCGAAGTGCTCCTTTCGGGCGGTGATAGGATAACCCTTGGAGATGAAACGCTTGAGGTCATCTCGACACCGGGACACTCAAAAGGCTCGATCTGCCTTTTGACGAAAGACTTTATGATAACGGGAGATACCCTGTTTGCCGACGGATACGGCAGATACGACCTCCACGGAGGAGATCCCGATAAGCTCGTAAGCTCACTTAAGCTGTTGCGAGAGTATGACCCAAATCTCACTATCTACGCAGGGCACGGCGCAGAGTCCAAGCTCGGACGAGCCCTCGACAACGTATTATATTATTGAAACAACCACGACAACAACGAAAGGATATAAATCTATGGATCACAATTATCTTGCAGAATTGCTTTTTCCGCATGTAACCGAAACCCCCGCCGATATTGAGGCAAAATATCCCGCTCGTCAGCTCCCTGAGGGCGCAAAGGTCACGAGATTTGCCCCCAGCCCCACGGGATTCGTCCATTTTGGCGGACTTTTCCCCTCCACCGTCGGCGAGCGACTCGCTCATCAGTCGGGCGGCGTTTTCTACCTTAGAATAGAGGACACCGACGCTAAAAGAGAGGTCGAAGGTGCGGCAGAGGGACTTATCAAGACCCTCGCAAAATACGGAATCAACTTCGACGAGGGCGCGATCCTCGACGAAAACGGAAATATCGCAGACAAGGGTGCGTACGGACCCTACAAGCAGAGCCAACGCGGACAGATATACCAGACCTACGCAAAACAGCTCGTTTGTGAGGGCAAGGCTTATCCCTGCTTCACCACCGAGGAGGAGCTCGACGAGCTTCAGGCAATAAATAAAAAAGAAGAGATCAAGAATACCGACTGGCAGGCAGAGGCAGAGGCAAAGAAAGCCGCTATGCTTGCAGGACGTAGCTTTACGATTGAGGAGGTTGAGGAGCATCTTAAGCAAAATCATCCCTTTGTGCTCCGTATCCTCGCTCTTGGTGATCCCGAAAAGAAGACCAAATTCACCGACCTTGTAAAAGGCAATCTCGAGGTGCCCGAAAACGACGAGGACTTCGTGCTCCTCAAATCCGACGGGATCCCCACCTACCACTTTGCTCACGCGGTCGACGATCACCTTATGGGCACTACCCACGTCATTAGAGGCGAGGAATGGCTGCCCAGCTTGGCAAAGCACATTCAGCTTTTCTCCTATCTCGGCTTCAGACTTCCCAAATATATGCACATAGCGCAGATAATGAAGCTCGACGAGAACGGAAACAAAAAGAAGCTCTCGAAGCGCGATATGGGCGCGAATATGGACGACTACACGAGAATGGGCTACTGCCCCGAGGCAGTCTGTGAGTACATTATGACCCTGCTCAACTCCAACTACGAGGAGTGGCACATGCAGAACGCAGACAAGCCCTACACCGCATTCCCCTTCAATATCAAGAAGATGTCGGTTTCTGGATGTCTGTTTGATTTCAATAAGCTCAACGACGTTTCCAAGAACATCATCTCCCGCATGACCGCAGAGGAAGTGACCGCGAAGGTTACCGAATGGGCACTCGAATTTGATGCGGAATTCGGCAGAGAGCTTGCGGCAGATAAAGCGTTTGCAGAAAAGATCTTCGCCATCGGCCGCGGCGGCAAGAAGCCGAGAAAGGACCTTGCAACCTGGGCGGACGCGAAGGATTATATGGGATTCTTCTACGATAAATTCTTCGAGATCAAGGATCAGTACCCCGAGCACTTCGACAAGGCTGACATCGTCGCAACGCTCAGGAGCTTCACCGAGACCTACGACGAAGCGGACGATATGAACACCTGGTTCGATAAGGTCAAGGCGATCGCCGACCAGCTCGGCTTTGCATCCGATATGAAGGCGTACAAGGCAGACCCCTCCGCATTCAAGGGCAACGTCGCCGATATCAGTATGTTTATCAGAGTTGCGGTCACAGGCAAGCAGAACGCACCCGACCTTTATACCGTAATGCAGATCATCGGCAAGGAAAAAACTATTGAAAGAATCGAAAGAATGATAGGATCGCTCAACTGATCCCGAAAGGATATAAAACAATGGAAGAAATAAACAGCAACTTTATACACGAGATCATCGACGACGATCTTGCCAACAACCCCGGGCTCAAGATACACACTCGTTTTCCTCCCGAGCCCAACGGCTATCTGCACATCGGCTCTGTGAAGGCGATCTGCGTCAACACCGACGTTGCAAACAAATATAACGGACTGTTCAATCTCCGCTACGACGACACCAATCCCGCAAAGGAATCCGACGAGTTCGTGCGCTCGATCCGCGAGGATCTCGAATGGCTCGGTGCAGCCCCCACGGGAGGAGTTTTCTACGGCTCGGACTACTTCGGAAAATGCTACGAATTCGCAGTTCAGCTTATCAGGCAGGGCGACGCGTACGTTTGCGATCTCTCCAAGGACGACCTGACCGACTACAAGGGCACTGACCGTGCCGTTGCGGGCAAAGAATCTCCTTATAGAAACCGTAGCATTGAAGAAAACCTCGAGCTTTTCGAGCGTATGAAGAACGGTGAGTTCCCCGACGGCGCTCGCACACTTCGCGCGAAGATCGACCCCTCGAGCGATAACCCCTATCTGCGCGACCCCGTTATCTACCGTATCAAGCACATCCACCATCACCGTCAGGGCGACCAATGGTGCGTTTATCCTATGTACGACTTCGCTCATCCCATTCAGGACGCGCTTGAGGGCATCACCCACTCGCTTTGCTCGAGTGAGTTCCGTAACCACAGACCCCTTTACGATTGGGTAGTAGATAAGATAGGCTTTGAAAAGAAGCCTCATCAGTGGGAATTCGGTCGTATGAACATCACCTACACGGTAATGTCGAAGCGCTACCTCCGTCAGCTCGTTGAGGAAAATCACGTAGACGGCTGGGACGATCCCCGTCTGCCTACTCTGTGCGGTCTGCGCCGCCGCGGCTACACTCCCGAGGCTCTGTTCACCTTCGTCAGAGAGGCTGGAGTAACAAACACCGACCACACCGTAGACGTTCGTCAACTCGAAGCCTGCGTGCGCGACGATCTTAACGAAAACGCTCTGCGCCGCGTTGCAGTAGTCAATCCCATAAAGGTAGTTATAGACAACTATCCCGAGGATAAGGAAGAAATGATCAGCCTTCCCAACCATCCTCAGAAGGAGGAGCTCGGCCGCCGCGACGTTCCTATGACCCGTGAGATCTATATCGACGCCGACGATTTTGCCGAGGTTCCGCCTCCCAAATTCTTCCGTCTTAAGCCCGACGGCGAGGTTCGCCTTATGGGTGGATATATCATCAAGTATGCAGGAATCGAAAAGAACGAGGACGGCAGCATCAAGTGCATCCACGCAACCGCAGACCTTGAAACGAGCAACGGTATGCCTACCGACGGCAGAAAGATCAAGGGCACTATCCATTGGCTCTCCGCGAAGTACGCACAGCCCGCAACGCTTATGCTCTACGACCGTCTTTTCAACATTGAGAACACCGCCGACGTTCCCGAGGGCAAGACCTATCTTGATTTTCTCAACCCCGACTCCCTTGCTCGCATAGACACAGCCATGGTCGAGCCTTGTCTCGCAGACGCTAAATCGGGTGACAAGTTCCAGTTTGTCCGCGTAGGATATTTCTGCAAGGATTCCAAGAACGAAAACACCTTCAATCGTGTTGTTAGCCTTAAGGACAGCTTCCCTAAGAAGTAATGGTATTTTGTGGGGAAGGAACCTTCTTTAAAAAGAATGTTCCTTCCCCTTCCAAAAAACTTTCAATAAAAGGAGAAATAAAATGCCTGAGTTTATCCGAAACAACCCCATTTTATCAATACTTATCGCATATATCGCGGTAATTTCGCTGATTTCGATAATCGTCTGCATTTACGACAAAAAGATCTCCAAGAAGAACCGAGTTGAGCTCCGCACGCCCGAAAAAACGCTGCTTTTGCTCTCGGCGCTTGGCGGCAGTGTCGCTATGTTTATCACTATGCTGCTCATCCGCCACAAGACCAAGCACGTCAAATTTATGCTCGGTATTCCGCTTATAATGATCGTTCAAGCCGCAGCGGTGTATCTGCTTTTCTATTTTGGCATTCTTTGATTTGTGCAAAAGTCACAAAATACCAACTTTTACATCGTATTATTTTTGCAAACCGTACACTTGCGCAAATCCGCAAATAATGTTATAATATTTAATGTAAATAAAACATAAGCCTTGATGAAGTCGGCGTGTTTTCAGGTCATATTTCAGAGAGTCCGCGGTCGGTGCAAGCGGATATATGCGAAAACAAGGCATTTCCCTTCGGAGCTTGCTCGGTGAATGATTATTCGATTAGCCAAGCACGGCAGACACCGTTATCCGTCAACAAAGTGTTGGCTTTGATACTGTAAAAGTCAAAATGCGGGTGGTACCGCGGAAATTATGCTTTTCCGTCCCAATTCTCTTTCGAGAATTGGGACTTTTTTGTCTCCGACGGCTTAAAACCTTTTTGAGAAAAACCTACGTAAACTGCAAGCGGTTTACTCTGCGAGTTTGCTATGCAAACTTCGGGTTTTAAGAATTCCAAAAACTTCCCCTAGGACAGTTTATAATACAGACAATTTTATTTATCTAAAGCGTTAAAAATTTAATTTCAAATATATCCCTCAAAAACCTTTATAAAAGGTTTTGAAAGTCAAGAAAACTTTTCTCAAAAGTTTTCTTGTGGGGTTCGGGGCAACGCCCCGAGAAAAAAGAAAGGAAATCAAAATGAAAGAAACTTTGAATCGAATCAAAGCGGAGGCGCTTGAAGCTATCGCCTCCCCCGAGACCGACGACGCGGCTCTTGAAGCGCTCAGAATCAAGTATCTTGGCAAAAAGGGCGAGCTTACTGCCGTTCTTCGCGGAATGGGACAGCTTTCCCCCGAGGAAAGACCCGTAGTCGGACAGATTGCAAACGAGGTCAGAGCCGAGATCGAATCGGCAATCACCAAAAAAAAGGCAGCCCTCGCATCCGAGGCTCTCGACGCAAAGCTTATCGCAGAAAAGCTCGACGTAACCGTTCCCGGAAAAAAGACCAAGGTCGGTCATCGTCACCCCCTAACTCTCGTTCAGAGAGATATGGAGGACATCTTTATCGGTATGGGCTTCTCTATTGCAGAGGGACCCGAGGTTGAGTACGATTACTATAACTTCCAGGCGCTCAACATCCCCGAAAATCACCCCGCGCGCGACACTCAGGACACCTTCTACATCACCGACAAGATCCTGTTGCGCTCGCAGACCTCTCCCGTTCAGGCAAGAACCATGGAGGTTCAGAAGCCTCCGATCCGCATAATCTCCCCCGGCCGCGTTTACCGTAGCGACGCTATGGATGCGACCCACTCTCCCCTCTTCCATCAGATGGAGGGACTCGTAGTCGACAAGGGCATCACCATGGGCGACCTCAAGGGCATGCTCGAGACCTTCGCAAAGACCGAATTCGGTGAGGACACAAAGGTCCGCTTCCGTCCCCACCACTTCCCCTTCACCGAGCCGAGCGCAGAGGTAGATATCTCCTGCTTTATGTGCGGCGGCAAGGGCTGCAGACTTTGTAAGGGCGAGGGCTGGATCGAGATCCTCGGTGCAGGAATGGTTCACCCCAACGTGCTCCGCAACTGCGGCATCGATCCCGAGGAGTACAGCGGCTTCGCGTTCGGAATGGGAGTTGAGCGTATCGCAATGCTCAAGTACCACGTGGGCGATATCCGTCATTTCTACGACAATGACGTAAGATTCATCGAGCAGTTCTGATAAAGGAGGTAACGAATAATGAATCTTTCACTTAAATGGCTTCACGATTTTACAAATACAGACGGCATCTCCACAAAGGAATACTGCGACAGAATGACCGACACGGGCTCTAAGGTAGAGGGCTACGAGGTTCTCGGCGAGGATATCAGCAACGTGATCGTTGCAAAGGTTCTCAAAATGGAGCGCCATCCCGACTCCGACCACCTCTGGATCTGTCAGGTCGACATCGGAGAGACGGTGACCCAGATCGTCACGGGTGCACAGAACGTACACGAGGGAGACATTGTTCCCGCGGCTATCCCCGTCGCGCATCTTCCCGGCGACGTTACCATCAAAGCAGGCAAGCTCCGCGGCGTTGAGTCGAACGGAATGCTCTGCTCTATAGCAGAATTGAATCTCACACTCCACGATATGCCCGAGGCGATCGAGGACGGAATCCTCATTCTCGGAAAGGACTTTGAGGACAAGGTCGGAATGGACATCAAGGAAGCGCTCCTGCTTGACGATACCGTCGTTGAGTTCGAGATAACCTCCAACCGCCCCGACTGTCTCTCTGTCATCGGTCTTGCTCGCGAGACCGCGATTAGCTTCGATAAGCCCCTGAACATCCCCACACCCACAGTCAAGGAACTTGGCGACGGGGATAAGATCGAAAATTATCTTTCTGTCAAGATAAGCGACCCCGACCTCTGCTATCGCTATGCCGCAAAGGTCGTAAAGAACGTAAAGATAGAGCCCTCGCCGCTTTGGCTCAGGATGAGACTCCGCGCCGCAGGTGTTCGTCCTATCAATAACATCGTCGACATAACCAACTACGTAATGCTCGAATACGGTCAGCCTATGCACGCGTTTGACTACGCTATGCTCTCGGGCTCTGCGATCAACGTGCGCCGCGCTACCGACGGTGAGCTCTTCAAGTCGCTCGACGACAAGGATCACGTGCTCGACAGCACGATGCTCGCTATCTGCGACGAAAAGAAGCCCTGCGCTCTCGCGGGCGTTATGGGCGGCGCAAACAGCGAGATCAAGGATAGCACCACCACCGTCGTCTTTGAGTCGGCTTGCTTCTCGGGTCCCTCCGTGCGCGTGACCGCAAAAAAGAACGGCATGAGAACCGAATCAAGCGCCCGCTTCGAGAAGGGTCTCGACCCCGAGAACTGCATGGCAGGTCTGCTCCGCGCTTGTGAGATGGTTCAGCTTCTCGGCGCAGGCGACGTGGTCGACGGCACGATCGACGTATACCCCACCAAGCCCGAGCCTACGGTTCTCCCTCTCGACGTAGATAAGATCAACAAGTTCCTCGGAACCGACATCTCCTACGACTATATGAAGAGCGTTCTCGAGCGTCTTGAGTGCAAGGTAGAGGGCGATAAGATAACCGTTCCCTCCTTCCGCGCAGACCTCACCTGCATGAACGACATCGCAGAGGAAATAATCCGTATTTACGGCTATAATAACATCAAGTCCACCTGCATCTATGCAGAGACCACTCAGGGCGGCAGAACCCCCAAGCAGCAGTTTGAGGTCGACACCGAGCACCTGCTCTACGGAATGGGATTTGATCAGATACAGACCTTCTCCTTCATCAGCCCCAAGTACTACGATAAGATCAGAATGGACGAGGACAGCAAGCTCCGCAAGTCGATCGTGATCAGCAATCCTCTCGGCGAGGACACAAGCGTTATGCGTACTACCGCGCTCCCCTCTATGATGGAGGTCGTTGCAAGAAATATCAACTTCTCCAACGAGGACGTCCGCCTCTTCGAAATGGCGACCGTATATATCCCCAACGAGGAGTACAACGCACTCCCCGATGAAAACAAGGTTCTTACTCTCGCCGCATACGGCAAGGGAGAGGACTTCTACGCGCTCAAGGGTGTTATCGAGAACGTGCTCGAGTCCGCAGGCATCGAAAAGGCAAAATTCGAGTCCTACTCGGGCGATAAGGCATATCACCCCGGCAGATGCGCGAAAATAGTAACTGCTGACGGCAAAGAGCTCGGTGTGTTCGGTCAGATCCACCCTCTCACCGCGCAGAATTACGATATCAGCATTCCCGTTTACGCGGCAGAGCTCTCGTTTGACGCGATCTTCGACGCGGCTGATATGACCATCGACTATAAGCCCCTTCCCAAGTTCCCCGCAGTTTCCCGCGACTTCTCCTTCGTTTGCGACGAGGAGGTCGAGGTCGGAACTATCGAGGAGATCATGGCAAAGGCGGCAGGCAAGCTTCTTGAGGACATCAAGCTCTTTGACATCTTCCGCGGCGAAAAGCTCGGTGCGGGCAAGAAGAGCGTCGCGTTCCGCGTGATCCTCCGCGCTCCCGACCGCACCCTGACCGTTGAAGAGGCAGATAAGGTCTCGAACAAGATCATCAAGGACCTTTCCTTCAAGCTTGGCATTAATATTCGAGGTTGATAACGATATGGCAGAAAAATCAAGAATAGAAAAGCTGAACGAATACGCGGCAAGAGTCAAGGCGGGTGAGGTGCTCACCCCCGAGGAGATCGCCGACCGCGATCGGCTCCGTCAGGAGTTTTTGGCGGCATTCCGTAAGAACTTCCGAGCCCAGCTCGACAACACCGTGGTTCAGTATCCCGACGGAACTAAGAAGTCACTGAAAAAGGATTGATATCGTGTACACGGAAGACCATAGAGAGATAATAACCTACAAAGACGTTGCCAGCAATTTGAAAAAGAATATGCTGACTTCAAAGCGTATGATTATCGCATTAATGATTGCGTGCACTGTCCCAATATGCATTCCTTTACCAATGATGATCATGGGAGGAGTCTATGAATACGCGATAGTGGTCTCTATCCCTATTGCTCTCATTATTGGATATACCGTTTATTTGTCGATCATATGCATGCGTCAGACAGGCAAGATAAATGATGGTCACTTCAAGGTAAGAGAGGACGTTTTAGTCAACGTATACGTACGAACAAGACCTAAGCGTAGCACCCGTTCAAGAGTTGATATCCATGAATACGTATTTGACTTTGAAAGCGGAAGGCAATTCGTCGTCAACACCGCAAAAAAAGACGGCACAAGACTTGAATTCGCCGGTAAGCATTCAAACAAAGGCGACGTATTTTATGTCGTTACATTTGATGACGAGCCAAACGAGGTTGTTCTCGCTTACAGCGGGGCTATCTTCCAATACAAGCAATAATAAAATCCACATAGAAAAGATCAATTTTACTAAATCCGCAAATCGTTTTCACTATACTCTATCGATGGCACACCTGTCGATAGAGTATAGTTCTATGGAGAAAAAAACAATGAAAAAATACCTTCTTGACGGAAAATGGAGAATGACAGGTAACGGCTACGACGTCGAGGGAAAAATCCCCGGCTCCGTGTACTCGTTTTTATATCTCGATAACAAGCTTCTCCCCGATCCGCACTACCGCGACAACGAAAAGCTCTATATAGCGCTCGCCGAGCACGAATATACCTTTGAAAGATCGTTCGAGCACACCCCGACCGAGCACAAAACAAGCCTCGTGTTCGAGGGCTTGGACACGCTCTGCACGGTCTATCTCAACGAAAAAAAGGTTGCCGACACCTCAAATATGCACCTAAAATATTCGTTTGACGTCACCGAGATTCTCAAGGATGGCGAAAACTTAATAAAGGTCGTCTGCCACCCCGCAACGACGTGGATGCGTGAGAAAAATGAGTCCGCAAGGCTCTTTGGCGCGACCGACTGTATGCAGGGCTACCCTTATCTGCGAAAGGCGCACTGTATGATGGGCTGGGACTGGGGTCCCCGTCTTCCCGACGCGGGAATTTGGCGCAGTGTATATCTTCTTGAGAAAAACAGCGCAGAAATTACCGACGTCCATATTCTGCAAAGACACGACAGCGGCAAGGTATACCTCACGCCGAGCGTTGAAGTAAACGGAAACGCCGAGATCGAAATAATACTGACCTCCCCCGAGGGAGAAAAGATCACCCTCGCTCCAAATCAGGAGACCGAGATCGAAAACGCGCGCCTCTGGTGGCCAAACGGACTCGGAGCGCAGGATATGTACGATATCCTGATCTCCTTAAAGGAAAACGGAGCCACGGTCGACGAAAGATCGATGAAGATCGGTCTGCGCGAGCTGAAGCTCGTACGAAAGCAGGACGCATACGGTGAAAGCTTTTATCACGAGATCAACGGAGTCGATATGTTCGCGATGGGCGCGGACTATATCCCCGAGGACAATATCTTCATCCGAATAACCCCCGAGCGCACAAGAGCTCTGCTCACACATTGTAAAAATTGCAATTTCAACGCTATCAGAGTCTGGGGCGGCGGATATTACCCCGACGACTTCTTCTTTGAGATGTGCGACGAGCTCGGACTTGTCGTATTCTTTGATCTGATGTTCGCCTGCTCGGTCTACGATCCCGACGATGAGATGAAGAAAAGCATCGTAGATGAGGTCTCGCAGAACCTGAAGCGCATACGACATCACGCCTGCCTCGGACTTGTCTGCGGCAATAACGAGATCGAATGGCACTTCCACGAATACGTCGCAATTTCGGGAAGACCCGACCGCGAGCATCTTGAAGCGGTCTACCTCGAGCTTTTTGAAAAGCTCATTCCCAAGACCGTAAGTGAGGTCGCGCCCTATATCGCATATATTCCCTCCTCCCCCACCTCGATCGCTCACTTTGCCGACCCGAACGGAGAAGCCTCGGGCGACTGTCACGATTGGGAGCCCGACTATCTAACCTGCCGTAATAAATTCTACCGTTACGTCAGCGAATTCGGCTTCGAGTCGCTTCCCTGCCTGAAAACCATTGAAAGCTTCACCGAGGAAAAGGACAGAAACCTCAATAGCGCAATAATGGAAAGACATCAGAGGAGCTATGGCGGCAACGAGCTCATCCTCACTTATCTCTCAAGAAATTATCTCTATCCAAGCGATTTTGAAGCTCTGATATACGCCTCCCAGCTTTTGCAGGCAGAGGCGATCAGATACCGCGTCGAACACTGGAGAAGAAACCGCGGTCGTTGCATGGGTGCGCTTTATTGGCAGCTCAACGACATCTGGCCCGTAACGTCTTGGGCAAGCATCGACTACTTTGGCAGATACAAGGCTCTGCAATACGCCGCAAAGCGCTTTTTCTCCCCCGTTCTTCTCTCCTGCGAGGAGATCGGCGAGAAGCAGACAAAACGCTCTGTCAACGCCGAGAACGGTACGTACAGACAAGAAAAATCGGCTCGCCTTTGCGTGACCAACGATACAAGAAGCTCGGTTTCGGGAATTGTAAAATGGGAGATTCGCGACAGTCGCAGTAACGTTTTGTCATCGGGCGAGAGCGAAATAACAGTAGCCCCTATGAGCGTTGCTTGGTTGCCCAAATTGGATTTCAATACTGTTGACCCTGCATCCGAGCATCTGCATTTCTCGCTTGGGACCGACGGCAAGATCATCTCCGAGGGCAGCGTGCTCTTCGCCGCACCGAAGCATCACGAATTTGCCGATCCCACTCTCAGCTACAAGGTCATCGGCGACGAGATAACCGTATACTCGACCGCTTACGCTTCAAGCGTCCAGATAGAGTCCGAGCACGGCGACCTCTTGCTTGACGACAACTTTTTCGATATGGAAAAGGGCGAGAAAACGGTACGTATCCTCTCGGGCAATGCCGACAAGCTGAAGCTTCGCTCAGTGTTTGATATCAAATAACCCTATCCGCCCGTCAAGGTTTTTGACGGGCGGATATTTTTTGTCTGAAAAAAATGTGAAACTACCGCCCTGTTTATTGACAAATCGGCAAATTTATAGTATCATATAATTGTATATGCCCAAATCTCCCACGGAGGATCAAAGCTATGGAAATACGCTTTTCACAACTGAAATTTGAAATAATAGACAACAAGATCTTTCTTTCAGAGGTCGGTGCCTTTGCACAGTCCGAGGGACGCGGATTTTGTGAGCTTCAGATAGCGGGCGAAAATAAATGCTCGCATCTCGGAGTAAAAATGATAAATTCCTCCGAAGCAGACAAGCTCTGCTACGTTGGTCACACTCTCACCGATAATAAGCTCGTGATAGTACAGCGTTCCGAGCTTGCAGAGGTAGAAACTACGTTTGTTTCTTATGGCGATTGCAAGGCAGTTCAGATCAGCTCCCGAGTAACTAATATCGTTGATCACCCCATCGTGCTCGAGGGAGTTTCCTCCTTCGTTTTCTCGGGCATTGGATCATATGAAACTACCGAGGACATCAACTTCACACGCTTTATTCAAAGTCACCACGGCGAATGTCAGCCCGAGACCTACTCCTTCTCTCACCTCGGTCTCTACCGCGCCAACGTGCAGAGTCAGAAGCGCATAGCCTTCGCCAACACGGGAAGCTGGTCGACCAAGGAGGAGCTTCCTCAGGGCATAATCGAGGATAAAACAAAGGGTCAGATGCTGATGTTCCAGATCGAGTCCAACAACTCCTGGTACTACGAGATAGGTGACTATCCGCATAATCAGAAATATTATCTCTATCTTGGCGGCGCTAACTCTACTCACGGCAACTGGAGCAAAAAGCTCGATCCGAGCGAATCCTACTCTACCGTATCAGTATCCATTGCCCTCGGCAAAAATCTCAACGAGCTGCTTGGCGAGATGACAAAGCACCGCCGTCACATTGCAGGCAAATGCGCTCCTGACGAAAGCCTTCCCTCTATCTTCAACGAATATATGCACCTTTCGTGGGATAGCCCCTCCGAGGCAACAACGGCGATCTACGCTCCCGTTGTCGCAAGCACAGGTGTAGAATACTACGTTATAGATTGCGGCTGGCACGACGAGGAGGACGCCAATATACTTTATCACTACGTTGGCAAGTGGAGAGAAAGCAACGCTCGCTTCCCGAACGGCGTCCGCAAAACCATGGACTATATACGCTCGCTCGGCATGAAGCCCGGTCTTTGGATTGAGCCTGAGGTAGTCGGTTGGAAATGCACAGAAATGATCGGGTATTACGATAACGACTGCTTCATTTGTCGCTACGGCAAGCCGGTCTGCGTCAACAACCGACTTTTCCTCGACTACCGCAATGCAAAGGTGGTTGATTATATGAGCGAAACTATTCGCTATATGGTCGAGGATCTCGGCGCGGAATATATTAAGCTTGACTACAACCAGGACTGCGGAATCGGTACCGAGATCGATTCTCTTACCTTTGGCGAGGGCCTGGAAAGCGCCTCTCGCGCATATCTTTCGTGGATCGATGACATAAGAGCAAGATTCCCGAGCGTCCTTTTCGAGACCTGCTCGTCGGGCGGCATGAGAATGGACTACGGCACACTCTCTCACTTCTCTATCATTTCGACCTCCGACCAGACGAATTATCAAAAGTACCCCTATATCGCGGGCAACATTCTCTCTGCGGTCATACCCGAGCAGGCGGCAGTCTGGAGCTACCCGATCGACTCGTGGGTAGGCGGCTTCAGTCCCACAAAGGAGTGGGTAGCTGCCAACGTTTCGGACGAGCAGGTCATTATGAATATGATCAACAGCTTCCTCGGACGTATGCACCTTGCAAGCCACCTTGAGCTCTTCGACGAGCACAAGCTCTCTCTTATCCGCGAGGGTGTGAGATACTACACCTCGATGGTCGCAGATAAGAAGAATGCTCTTCCCTATCTTCCCATCGGCTTCACAAAATTCGGTAAAAAGCTCGTTGCATCTGGACTTCTCTGTGACAAAAAGCTCTATCTTGCCGTATGGAATCTCGGCGGAGAGCGTGAGGTCGAGATCCCGCTTGCTGACGTTGCTCCCAAGTCGGCAAAAATAGCATATCCCGCATGCAACAAGGAAAATGAATATTCACTGAAATATACGCTTTATGCAGACAAGCTCTCGATAAAATTCACCAAGGATATTCAGGCGAGAATGTTCGAAATCGAGTTTTGACAGACTTTTTAAAAAGGAAAATATGGAACAAAAAAGATTTACAAAAAACGACAACGGATTTATATGCGCGCACTGCGGTAAGCAGGTCGAGCCTCTCGGCTACACCTCGCGCAACCACTGCCCTTTTTGTCTGTGGTCACTCCACGTTGACATCAACCCCGGGGACCGCGCCTGCGAGTGCAGAGCTCCAATGGAGCCCGTCAAGGTGGTCACCGACCCGCGCAAGGGCTATATAATACTGCACAAATGCACGGGCTGTGGCGAGATACACAGAAACAAGGCGGCACACGAGGCAAAGGTACAGCCCGACAATCTGAAGCTTCTGATCAAGCTGACCTCAGTAGAATTATAAAAAGGAAATTAATAATGCAAAGACTTCTTGACACACAAGGCAAGCTGCTCGGCATAGATTTTGGCGACAAGAGAACGGGACTTGCCGTAAGCGACCCCAAACGCATTATTGCCTCGGGGCTCTATCAGATAAGCGTTGGCGGAATGCAAAGGACGGCGGCGAAGATCGCAGAGATAATTAAGGAAGAAAATATAAACGGCGGTATAGTGGTCGGTCTCCCTATCAATATGGACGGCTCTCACGGTCCTCGAGCCGAGCACGCCGAAAAGTTCGCGAGAATACTCGGTGAGATGCTTGCCGAAGACGAAAGCACCGCAAAACTGCCGATAGTTATGCTCGACGAGCGCATGACCACGATGGTGGCGGCAAGATATCTCAACGAGACCGACACCCGAGGCGCGAAGCGCAAGCAGGTCATCGACACCCTCTCGGCACAGATAATCCTGCAAAATGCGCTCGACAGACTGAAAAATATGGCGCATGCTTAAATATCGATAAATTAGGAGATCAATTATGGTAAAAGGAAGATACGGATGGCGAATAGCGGGATTCATCTTCAAAGCCCTATGCGGACTTATTATCGCATTGGTGATAGGACTTTTGGCTTGGCGCATAATAGACCGAAGCATTACGCCAAAGCAGGTCAAAACTATAATACCGAACCACAAGCTCTGCGAGGTGTACGAAAAGAACAATGGCAAGCTGACCCTCTACACTCAAAAGCAGAACGAATATACGCAGGAGGAACACAACTACGGCTATTTTGCCAACGCGGGCACGGTCTTTATCGACGAGGCAGATCAGATCCAGTTCATTCTGCGCTACAACAAAAGCACACTTGAACACGTAGCCGAGGATTTTAAGCTTTCCGAGGTGCCCTCAAGAGAAGAAAACATTTTCGACATAAGTCTGGTCATTATGTACGACCTGACGCCCGAGAATGAAAAGGACAACGACGGCAAGACTCCCGATGCGGTCGAATACGTGAGAATATCGCCCTCGGGCGAGGCGCTTTCTTATCAGAAAACGCTTTACAACTATCACAAATACGTATTTGACGGTGTGGAGGTGGACAAGAGCGTTCTTGCAATATACATCGACATATACTACGTCGGCGAGATCGATTACAACGAAAGATCGCTCGGCACTCTGTTGATCTACGACTGCACTTATCCCACAAAGGAATATAAGCTTACGAAGAACGATATAAAGGCGATTGCTGATTTCGCAAAATAAAAATTTAAACTGAAGATGTAACCTTTTCCAAATAATGACGACTTATTTTATGAAGGACAAAAAGCGGGAGGTTTCTTATGAAAAAGATTATTGCTTTTCTGATAGCTATATTTTTTCTGCTCGTTTTAGCAGGTTGTGATAGTGAAAGTCTTATCAAGTGCAAAAACGGTACGTACACGATCACCTTGCCCGATAGCCAAACCGTTATCGAGGTTGACAAGCAGTATGAAAGATATCTTTCATCTATAACGGACAAACAAATCGAGCAAGCCGAGGATAAGATTGCCGCCGCTATTGCCAACTATCCCGAAAATTCCGGATACTATCTAAGCACAGATTCCGAAGGCTGTCTTTGCTTGTGTGTGGAGGTCATACGGGATATAGACCCTCCTAACGTGGTAGTAGATGGAGACTATACGATATCAAGCGGATGCAATATCGACCATGAGCACCTCTTTTTCAGCGAAAGGATTTCAAAATAATAACCAACAAAAGAAAAACCGCAGGCATTGGAAGACTCCAAGGCCTGCGGTTTTTTTGGCGTAAACTTCGCCAAAATTATGAATAATTATTCGAAATCGGTGTAGAGCTTATCGAGGTTATAAAACTCGCGCGCTTCTCTGTCAAACACGTGGACGATAACGCTCGCGTAGTCAAGCACTCTCCAGTTGCCGCCCTTTCCCTCTGCTCTTATGGGCTGAACTCCAGCCAGACCGAGCTTGTACTCTACCTCGTCGGCAAGCGAGCGCACGTGGGTGCTCGTGTTACCGTTTGCAAGCACGAAGTAGTCAGCAATAATGGTCTTGTCGCCAACCTTGATTACCTTTACGTCCTTTGCCTTTTTGTTGTCAAGGACCTCGGCGATAGCCGCCGCCAGCTCCTCGGGCTCGGCTCCAACCAAGGACTTTATTTCTTCATTTCTGATCTCTTCCATCTCTGTTCCTTTCTTTTTCAGCTGTTTTTCAGCTCGGAAATTATCGAATTTTTTGATTTTATAGTACAAGAGCTGATGACCTTGCCTCTTTTGGTCAGATCCGCTATCGTGATCTCAAAAGAGTGCAAAATAACGCGGTTTAAGTGGTCTATTTGCTCCTTTTTAGACATTTTTTCGGGTCGTGCCAAGAAAAATTCGTTTCGCAACGCTACGCAATCGTCATAAGTTCTCGTTTCGTCGATATAGTCGGCAAGATAGATTATCTTTTCGGCAAGAGTCATATTTTCCCTGCCCATAGTGTGATATTTCACCGCGTTTACAAGCATTTCGTCGGCAAACTCGGGATATCTTTCGGGAATGACGAGCGCCGCAGTCACCGAGTGAAGCGTTGCGGGGCAATCGAGCTCCTCCTTCGTCGGAATGATGCCGTGGAGGCGGAATATCTCTATCTGCTCGACCGTGGAAAGCTCCTTGGTCACGTCGTGCAGCAAAGCCGCGGCGCGCAAGGTGCTCTCATTCTCGGGGCAATATATCGCGGCAATTTTTGCCGCCATTTTTTCAACTCCGAGGGTATGCTCGAAGCGGCGCACAGACATAGATTTGCCTACGTGCTCTCTCAAAAGGTCTATCTGCTCATCCGTATATCTCATTTTGCGTACAGTCCCTTTTCTTTGATGTATTCGGCTACCGCGGGAGGTACAAGTCCCGTGATATCCTCTCTGTTTTCTATCTTTGCCCTTACTTCGCTTGACGATACGACGACGGCGGGAGCGTTTATTCTGACCACGTTTTTGCCGTATTTGTTGCGATATTCGGTGATCTTTGCGATCAACTTCTCGTCAAGCTCCGCGTCCTCCTCACGTCGAATATACGTGGGATATGCGAGTCTGAATATCTCATCGGGATCCCTCCACTGATCAAGCGTGAGGATCATATCCGTGCCGCAGAGCAAGAAAAGTCTGCGGTCGGTATCGGTCAGCTCGCGCAACGTATCGACCGTATAGCTCTTTCCCTCTCGGCGCATCTCCATATCGCTGACTATGACGCCCTCTACGCCCTCAAAGGCAAGCTCACACATTCTGAGTCTGTCGGCGTTGCTCACGTCCTCGCTCATTTCCTTGTGCGGACTCACTCCCGTCGGGATAACGAATAGTACGTCAAGCCACATTTGACTCATAAATGCCTTCGCCGCCTCAACGTGTCCCGTGTGTATCGGTGAAAACGTGCCGCCGTAAATTCCTACTCTCAGCATATTATCTTGGAAGCTCTATCGTCTTTTTGTCCTTCGACTCACGGTAGAGCACGATTTTTCTACCAACTGCGGAAACTCCCTCCGCACCAAGCGCTTCGCAAAGCTTATCAAGCGCCTCGCGGGGATTTTCTCCGCTGTTTTCAAGCACGGTCAGCTTAACAAGCTCGCGCGCTTCAAGGGCATCGGAAACCGTTTTGATAAGATTTTCGGTAATTCCGCCCTTTCCTATCTGCATTATCGCGGGACAGGACTGACCAAGTCCGCGAAGATATGCTCTCTGTTTTGACGTTATCATATTTTTTCTCCTGTGATCATTCGGCAAGCTCAAGCATCTTAAGCTTTTCGGCAAACGCGGCGATGGCGTTTCCTCTGTGGCTTACCTTGTTCTTTTCTTCGGGGGTGACCTCTGCGAGAGTTTTATTGAACTCGGGGAAATAGAACAACGGATCGTATCCAAATCCTCCGTCTCCGTGTCTCTCCTCAAGAATCTCGCCCTCCACGTATCCGCGGACTACTATCGGCTCATAACCGTATTTCTCGGGGAAAACGCAGGCGATACAGCATACGAATCTCGCGCTACGGTCGGTCTTGTCCTCAAGATTTTTGAGAAGAAGATCGTTATTTGCCTCGTCGTCGCCGTGCTCTCCCGCATATCTTGCGCTGTAAACTCCGGGCGCGCCGCCAAGCGCGTCGACCTCAAGTCCAGAGTCGTCGCCGACACCGATATATCCCGATCCTGCCGCTACTCTCGCCTTGATAAGCGCGTTTTCCTCGAAGGTAACTCCGTCCTCCTCTATCTCGCCGTAGATCCCTACGTCGTCAAGAGAGAGTATCTCGATCCCCTCGATGTACTGCGCGAGCAGAGTTTGCAGCTCGGCTTTTTTCTTTTTGTTTCTTGATGCTAATACTATTTTCATATTGATTTTTATTTGGGGCTTTGCCCCATACCCCACTTAGAAACTTTTTCGGAAAAAGTTTCTAAGAACTTCAAAAACTTTCAATAGGTGTAGGTAAGAGATTTCTTTACTCACACCGATTTAAAACCTAAACCGTCTTTATTTTAATCTATCCTTCGGGGGAGTTCTTTGGAGAGCGCGAGAATCTTTCTTGCAAGAAAGGTTCTCGCTCGCCTCCCCTCTCACTCAAAAAGCGCGTCGACAAACTGTTTTGCGTCGAACTGTTGCATATCGTCGATCTTCTCGCCGACACCGATGAATTTGACGGGGATACCGAGCTCACGCTTGATAGAGATGACGATACCGCCCTTTGCGGTTCCGTCGAGCTTGTTGAGGGTAATACCCGTGATGTTTGCCGCTTTACTGAATTCCTTTGCCTGAATTATCGCGTTCTGACCCGTGGTCGCATCGAGAACGAGAAGGTTCTCGCGAGACGCTTCGGGCAGCTCGCGGTCGATAACGCGGTTGATCTTTGCAAGCTCGTTCATAAGGTTGGTCTTATTGTGAAGTCTGCCTGCGGTATCTATGATGAGCACGTCGGCTTCCTTTTTCTTGGCGTAGTTGATCGCGTCGAAAACGACTGCTGCGGGGTCACTTCCCTCGCTCTGCTTAACGATGTCGACCTTGGCTCTGTTACACCAGACCTCAAGCTGATCTATCGCCGCGGCTCTGAAGGTATCTGCCGCCGCAACTACGACCTTTTTGCCCGAGAGGCGCAGTCTCTTGGATATTTTACCGATGCTCGTGGTCTTACCCGCGCCGTTGACTCCGATAACGAGCACGACTGACGGAGAGGTCTCGAGCTTCAGAGGCTGATGCTCGCCGATCATATCGCCGAGTATCTCCTTGAGGGTATCGAGCACCTGATCCTTTTCCTTGAGTCTGCCGTCCTTTATTCTATCACGAAGCTCCTCGATTATCTCCTCGGTCGCTCCGACTCCGACGTCTGCCATGATCAAAAGCTCCTCAAGCTCCTCAAGCAGATCCTCGTCGACTCTGACGAAGTTTTTCAGCAGGTCGTTGACAGATCCGAAAAGTGCCTTTTTAGTCTTGGAAAGACCGTTTTTGAGCTTTTCCCAGAAGGATACCTTTTCCTCGTCTTCTTCGTCGTCCTCGGTGTCTTCATCTACCACCTCGTTCGCCGTATCATCGGCAACCTCGGGCTCGTCGGGGGTCTCTTCATCCTCTATCTCGGCATCGTCATCCGCAATACCGTCAAAGTCAATAAAATCGCCGTCGTAGTCAAGGGGCGTGACGTTTTCGTACTCCTCCTTGTGCTCCTCTTCGAACTTTTCAGCCGCCGCGATCTCTTCTTCGGTCAGCTCGTCTTCATCGTCCATAAGAGAATCGATATCTATAGGCTCTGCGTCCTTGTCGTGCATAAGAGAATCGATATCGATCGGTTCTTCCTGCTCGGCTTCTTCTTTATCGAGGGCTTCGTTCTCGCGGATCTCCTCGTCTTCCTTTTTGTTCTTATCCTTTTTGCCGAAAAGCTTATTCAAAAATGCCATTCCATTCACCATCTTTCTTCTTCTCGACGTCCTTGACGTCAAGCGTGAGTATCTTGGATATACCGTGCTCGGGCATCGTTACGCCGTAAAGTCTGGTCGCCGCCGCCATAGTGCCTCGGCGGTGTGTGATCATGATAAACTGCGTGCCGTCGGAATATCTCTTTATGTATTGCGCCAAACGCTCTACGTTGACCTCGTCCAGCGCCGCCTCGATCTCGTCGAGGATACAGAAGGGCGTGGGGTTGACCTTGAGCGTTGCAAAGAAGAGCGCGACTCCGATAAACGCCTGCTCTCCACCCGAAAGCTGCATCAGATTCTTGATGATCTTTCCGGGAGGTGCCGCCTTGATCTCGATTCCACTCTCGAGCACGTTTTCGGGATCGGTAAGGTAGATCTCGGCAGATCCGCCGCCGAACAGCTCGGAGAAGGTCTTGCCGAAGTTCTCGTTGATCTGATCAAATGCGGTGACAAAGGCGGTCTTCATCTCCTTTTCGAGCTTGGTGATGATTCCGATAAGCTCTTCCTTGGATTTTTCAAGATCCTTTATCTGCTCGCTCATATAGTCGTAACGCGCCTTGAGCTCCTTGTACTTATTGACGGCATCAAGGTCTACGCTACCGATATGACGGAGCTTGTTCTGACACTCAATCTGCGTTTTTGCGTACTCGGGGCGGTTTTCCGCGGTTACTGCGGGATAGTTAAGCGCAACCGCATCGGCTCTCGTCAGCTCGTAGTCGTCCCAGAGCTTGCCTGCGACCTTGTCGTATTTGTCCTGAAGTCCCTCGAGCTTTGCCTGATTGGTCGTATGAACACGGAAGATGAGCTCCTTTTCTGCCATCTTATCGCGCATCATAGTGTTGATCTCGTTGAGCTTCTTTTCAAATTCGAGATTGCCCTCCTCGATCTCGGCACGCTTTGCGTTAAGCATATCGAGCTCGGACTGGCACTCGGTATATTTCTTGCGGTTTTCGGTCTGCGCGACCGTGAGGTTGTTGATCTGTGCGCGGTAGCTTTCGATTCGATCGTTTGCCGCCCTCATATCCTCCTCGCACACGCGTATTCTCTCGAGAGATACCTCAAGCAGCGCCTTTGCCGTTTCGATATCCTTTTGGATCTCGCTTATACGAATGACGTTTGCAGTCCTTTCGTCCTCAAGCGCCTTGAGTCTGTCCTCCGCGTCGACCTTTTCGTTATGCTTTGCCAAACGGACTGCGGTAAACTCCTCAACTCGCTTATTCTGCGACTCCTCTTCTCTCTTGAGCGCCGCGAGGTCGTCTTCGTATCGCTCGCTCATTCTGACTATCTGCTCGTAATCGGCGTTGAGCTTTTCAAGCAGAGATCTATTCGATTCATACTGACCCGTAAGCTTTTCAAGTCCCTGCATCTCGGTGTTTTTGAGCACGTTGATGAGGTCCTTGCGGTCGGCAAGGTCGGTGCGGCGGTCGGTAAGGTCGGTGAGCTTTTCTTTAAGCTCTGCCGCCTCGCTCTGAAGATTTTTGAGCTTCTTTTCAAGCTCCTCGGACTCGCTCTTGAGTCTTTTGATCTCATCGGCTCTCGACAGAATTCCTCCACCCTGCTTGACGGAACCGCCCGTGAACGAACCGCCCGCGTTGATCTGTTGACCGTCAAGGGTAACGACTCTGACCTTGTAGTTGAGCCTTTTTGCCATTACGGTGGCGTTGTCTATGCTGTCAAATACAAGCGTTCTGCCGAGAAGTGAGCTGATAACGTTTCTGAACTTATCTTCACTGCCGCAAAGCTCGTCTGCTCTGCCGATATAGCCCGCAAAACCGCGCGCATCGCGCATTTCGGGAGTTTCGGTCTGCGGTCTCATCGAGGTCAGAGGGAAAAAGGTTGCTCTTCCCGCTTCTCCGCGCTTGAGGGCAAACATTGCCGCTTTGGCGGTCTCCTCGTCCTCAACTACGATGTTCTGCAAATTCATTCCAAGCGCAGTTTCAACCGCGGTAACGTACTTCGTGTCAACGGTTATGACCTTGGAGAGAGGTCCGTAGATCTTTCCGCAGGGAGCACCGTTTCGGTCGGTTATCTTGCCCGCGCTGTAGCTGTTCATTACGAAGCGGACGGAATTATTATACCCCTCAAACTGCTCCTCCATCGCCTTCATGGTCTTTATTCTTTGAAGGATCGATTCAAGTCGGAGCTTTTTGTTATTTATCTCGTCGTATTTTTCGCCGAGGTCAGAATTGAGATCGGCGAGCTGACGGTCGAGCGTTTCATTTTCCTCGTCGATCTCCGCGATCGCGTCGGAATACTCGTCGACGGTCTTTTGCTTGGAGGCAATAGCCTTTTCGAGCTTTGCCGACTCCTCGCCATAGCGCTCTATATCGCCGAGTATATCGGCGTTTCGGTCGCTTCCGCTTTCGCGGGAATTTTCAAGGACTGATATACGCACCTTGATATCGACCGCCGCTTCCTCGGCGCTCTTGATGTCCGCAAATGCGGTATCTATCGCCTTGTCCAAGCGGTCGATGTTGCATTTTTCGTCAAAGATGCTATCCTCTATGCTTTCGGCTTTGTCGTGAGCCTCGGACAAGGTCGTCTCAAGCGCCGCGATCCTTTCGCGGTGAGCGTCCGACTTTATCTTTTCTTCCGCTAAATTGTTTTTAGCAGAGGTGACCGACTGCTTTGCGGTCTCGATAAGCTCGTCGGTATGCTTTATCGTGGTGTCGTTGACTCTGAATTCACTGTCGAGTCTGAACGCCTCGCTCGTCTGCTCTTTTATAAGGTTGAGCAACTGAGAGTGCGCAATCTTACCGTTCTGCGAAGCCTCGTAGAGCTTGGCATTTCTCGCGTCGAGAGACTGCATCGAGTCCTCGGCGTTCTTCAGGTCAAACTCGGAGCGACGGAGTGCCTCCTCTGCCGCGCTTATATCTGCGCGGTATTTTTCGGTATCGAAAAGCCAAAGGCTGACGTCGACCTTCTTTTTGATTTCCATAAGCTCGATAGCCTTTTTCGCTTTTTCGGACTCCTTTTCAAGCGGTCCAACCTGCGCGGCGACTTCGGCAAATACGTCGTTGATTCTGACCATATTGTCCTCGGTCTGCTTGAGCTTACGCTCTGCCTCGCTCTTTTTATGTCTGAACTTGGCTATTCCCGACGCGTCCTCAAAGATGTCTCTTCTCTCCTCGCTCTTTTTGGAAACCATATCGGCAATTCTGCCCTGTCCGATGATCGAATAGCCGTCTCGTCCGATACCCGTATTCAAAAAGAGCTCGTAAATGTCACGCAGTCTGACTGCGCGGCGGTTTATGTAATATTCACTTTCTCCTGCGCGGAAATAGCGTCTGGTTACCGTCACCTCGTCGTAGGGACATTCGAGTCTGGTTCCCACGGTGTTGTCGAAGGTTACCGAGACCTCGGCATATCCCATCGGCTTACGGCTATCCGCACCGCCGAAGATAACGTCCTCCATCTTTGTGCCTCGGAGGGTCTTTGAGGATATTTCTCCAAGCACCCAACGCATAGCGTCGGCTATATTCGATTTTCCGCTTCCGTTAGGTCCTACGATGACCGTAACGCCTGTTCCAAAATCCTCGCTCGACGAGTCGAAAACCAGCTTCGTCTTATCGGGGAAGGATTTGAATCCCTGCATTTCTATTGACTTAAGATACAAAATATACCTCCGTCTGTTTTATTATGTCAGTGCCAGGGTAATGCTTGGCACGTTTTTTTCTCTGATCGTGATTTTTTTTGGTTTAAATTCCTCAAAAAGTCGCTGTTTATTTCTGCTGTTTTGCCCGATCGACTTTGAAAGCTCTCCTATCGGGACGGAAAACTCAAGCGTTTTTTCCGAAAGGTATTTGCCGTTTGTCGAAGTCCGCACAAGCTCTCGCATGATATCGTAGCAAAGCTCGCCCTCGACGAGCTCTCCGAGTGCCGCGTGGTTTGCTCCGCCCTTGACCTGAGTTTCGTCGCTAAGGTTATCCGACGCGCAAAGTCCGATGCGAATACACTCAACGCCGTGCTCTTTGAACACCTTTAATACCTCTTTGGAACGAAATACCGCGTCGTCAAGCAAGAGCATCTGATATTCCCCTCTGTCCACCATATTCGCAAGCTCTGTGCCAAAAAACGTGACTGTGGGGTAAATTCTTGCCCCACTTGCTCCAAGATCGCAGATCTTTTTCGCCGTTGCTATCTCTTTTTGTAGAGTTGAGCCCGGCAGACCTATCATCATCTGTCCGATGAGCTCGTATCCCGCGCTCTTTATCATTTTACACGCATCCTCGGCTTGCTTTGCCGTATGTCCGCGGTTTGAAAGCGTCAAGACCTCGTCGTCCATGCTTTGAAGCCCGAGTTCAACGGTTTTGACCGAATATTTTGACAGGATCGCCATTATCTCGCCGTCAATATAGTCGGGGCGGGTCGACATTCTGATCCCGCTTATTTTCGCTCTGCCATCGCACTCTCGGTTGACATAGCTTTCGGCAACGTCGAGCAGATATATCATCAATTCGCGGTCGATGCCTGTAAACGAACCGCCGAAATATGCAATTTCAACCTCGGCGGTAGGGTCAAGCGTATCAAGTGCCGCTTCTATCTCACCCACAACAGCCTCACGGTCGAATTTCTGCTTTCCCGAGATCGAGCGTTGATTGCAAAAAACACACATATTGGGACAACCGAGGTGAGGAATGAAGATCGGGATATTTTTACGCTTAATTTTCATTTTCGTTCGGAATAACGCTGAAGAGCTTAAGCGCCTCCATGGCTGCGTTTTGTTCGGCTTCTCTCTTGCTCCTGCCCTCTCCGCGACCGATGACGTTCGAATTAAGCCTTGCTTCTACGCGAAAGATCTTCATATGATCGGGTCCGCTTTGACCGACTACGATATATTCAAGAAAATCTCCCTCTGCCTGCTGCACGAACTGCTGAAGCAGGCTCTTGGGGTCGCCTCCAAATCCCTTACTCTTCCCGATATTTTCTATCTCGGCACATATGAACGGAAGCAGAAACTTTTTGACGGTATCCATTCCATTCTCACCCGCGTCTATGTAGATCGCCGCGAGCAACGCCTCAAAAGCATCAGCAAGAATGCTCTTACGGCTTCTGCCGTTATTTCTTTCCTCTCCTATTCCGAGAAGAAGATACTGTCCAAGATCTATCTTTTCCGAATATCCCGCAAGCGCTCTTTCACAGACCACCTCGGCTCTCATTCTCGTCAATTCTCCCTCGGGGCAGTCCTCAAACTTACTGAAAAGATAGTTGCTCGTTATAAGCGACAGCACGCTGTCACCAAGAAATTCAAGCCTCTCGTTGCAATACAGATGATGATTTTTCATGCCCGACTCGTTCGAATAAGACGAGTGGGTCAGTGCACGCTCAAGCAGGCTTTGATTTTTAAAATTATATCCTATCCTCGCTTCGAGGCGGGTGCAATCGGGGCGATTGTTCATCATAATCTCTCCTGAATCTTTTTTGTTATTTTTGATCGACAATCAAATAATCACTCTGCCCGAGTTTCACTCTCTGCGGCTTTTTTCTCTGCCTCGAGCTTCTCCTCGGCATATTTTGCCGCGTCTGCGGCTATTATATCAACTACGTTCTTATTTACACAGCTTACAGCCTGACGGATAGCATTCGCAAATGCCTTTGCATCGGACGAGCCGTGTGCTTTGACGACCGTCTTGGAAAGTCCCAAGATGAGTGCGCCACCGTGCTCACTGACGTCAAACTTCTTCCTGAACTTCTTGAGCTTTCCGCGAACAAGCAGATATGCAAGCATACCGCCAAGTCCGCCCTTGAAGATCCCCTTAAGCTCCTTCGACATAAGCTTGCCCATACCCTCTATAGTTTTGAGGGTCACGTTACCTGTAAATCCATCGGATACCGCTACGTCACACGCACCGAGCGCGAGTCCGTTGCCTTCTACGTTGCCTACGAAATTAATACGCTTATTTTCTTTGAGCTTTGCATACGTATTCTGCTGGAGCTCGGTTCCCTTATGCTCCTCGGATCCGTTATTCAAAAGTGCCACGCGGGGAGAATCTATTCCATATATTGCCTTCATATACGCGCTTCCCATCATGGCAAATCCGACCATATAGTCCTCGTTGGGCTTTACGCTCGCACCTGAATCAATGAGCATAAAGGGAGCAGTCAACGGCAGGATCGCACCGATACCTGCTCTTTGTATTCCCTTTACTCGCTTGACGATAAGCGTTGCGCCGGTAAAGAGCGCACCCGTGTTGCCACAGCTGACGAGAGCATCTCCCTCGCCCGCGGCGAGCATCTGAAGTCCAAGGCCCAAGGATGAGTTTTTCTTATCCTTCATTACTGCCATGGGATCGTCATCCATCGTGAGAACAAGATCTGTATGCTTTATCTCGCATCCCGAAAGGTCGAGCTTGTGCTCTGCTGCGGTTTTAGAGATTGCTTTCTCATCTCCGATGAGGATATACGTTACTCCGTCGGAATAGGATTGCTTCAACGCCTTATCTACGCCGAGAAGATTCTCGACAGGGGCATTGTCCCCACTCATTACGTCAATTATTATCTTCATTGTTTGTTTCCTTTTCGGTCTGTTTTTTGAACCCCTCGGTACCAAGGCGCGTGCAATATGCCTCAAGTGCCTCGAGTGCTCTTGCGGCAACGACCTCATACTTGGCTATCTTTCCACCCTTGACTCTCTTTTCAAGCGGTTCTACTATGCCAAAGTTCGCATTCATAGGAACGAAATTTCCGCTGACGCTTCCCGTGCTGATATAGTGCGACATCGCTCCTATCATAGTCGTCCTCGGGAAGACGACGCTGTCTTCGCCAAGCGCTCTTGCCACCGCGTTGATGCCTGCGACGAAGCCCGAGCCCGTCGATTCTATATATCCTTCAACGCCCGTCATCTGACCCGCGAAAAAGATATTTTTATTGCTTCGCATCGAATAGTCCGCGTCGAGATATTTCGGTGAATCTATATAAGTATTTCTGTGCATAATGCCGTAGCGTAGAAATTCTGCGTTTTCAAGTCCGGGGATCATTCCAAAGACTCTTTTCTGCTCGGGGAACGCAAGGTGGGTCTGGAATCCGACGAGATTATACATCGTTCCCTCGGAATTCTCCTTGCGGAGCTGAACCACCGCATACGCTTCCTCGCCCGTTCTCTTATCAACAAGACCCACGGGCTTGAGCGGACCGTAGCGCAGAGTATCATATCCTCGCTTTGCCATGACCTCGACGGGCATACAGCCCTCAAACACCTTGAGTTCCTTTTGCATCTCGCGGTCAAAGTCCTTGATCTCGGCCTCTCTTGCCGTGATAAGCTCGGTATAAAACGCGTCGTATTGCTCGCGCGTCATAGGGCAGTTGAGATAGTCCGCATCTCCCTTATCATAGCGCGACGCCGCGTAGACTATGTCCATATTCAAGCTCGACGCGTCAACGATCGGTGCAGCCGCATCGAAAAAGTGCAAGCCCTCAAGGCCGAGCGTTTTCTCAATATATTCCGCCATCGGCTCGCTTGTAAGCGGTCCCGTAGCGATAACGGTGATAACACCGTCCTCTACCTCCGAGACCTCCTTTTCGACGATCTCAATATTAGGATGATTCTTTATCTTATCGGTGACATACTTTGAGAACAACTCTCTGTCCACCGCGAGCGCAGAGCCCGCGGGAACTCTCGTTGCATACGCCGCCTCCATAATGAGCGAATCAAGGCGGCAGAGCTCCTCCTTGAGAAGTCCTACGGCGTTGGTCACTCTGTCCGAACGAAGCGAATTTGAGCAAACGAGCTCCGCAAAGCCCTCGTTATGATGCGCGGGGGTATATTTTTGGGGCTTCATTTCAAAAAGTCTTACGTGCAGTCCTCTTTTGGCTATCTGCCATGCCGCCTCGCAGCCCGCAAGTCCTGCACCGTAGACGTTTATCGTTTTTCTGTTTTCCATTCTTTATCCTGAATCAAGATCAAATTAATTTTCTTCTCCGTCGTCCTTTTCGGTCTCGACGTAGGGCTCGCTGTATCCGCACTTTTCATCGTGGCAGATAAGCAACGCCTTGCCCTTTTTGCGGAAAAGGGTCTTGCCGCACTGTGGGCAGCTCTTGGCTACGGGCATATCCCAGGACGAGAAGTTACACTCGGGATATCTTTCGCATCCGTAGAACACGGTCCTGCTTCTGCTGTATCTGGTAACTATCTTTGCGCCACACTCGGGACAGGGTACTCCGACCTCTTTGGTTCTCTGCTTTGTATTCTTACAAGCGGGATAGTTCGCGCAAGCGTAGAACGAGCCGAATTTACCTGTTCTGAGCACCATATCCGCGCCGCACTTGTCGCACTTGAAGTCTGCAATTATCGTCTTTTTCTCTGCTACCTTCTTTTCCTCGGATTCAGCCGTTCCCTCGGGATTGGCTGCGGTGAGAGGCTTGGTGTTACGACACTTGGGATAGTTGGGGCAAGCGGCAAATTTGCCGAATCTACCGTTCTTGACGATCATCTTACTTCCGCATTTATCGCAGACGATGTCGGTCTCCTCAACGGGAATCTCGATGCTCTCGTTTCCAAGCTTTTCGGTTGCTTTCTCAAGCTGTACCGAAAAATCTTTCCAGAAGTCTGCGAGTACCTCGTTAAGAGTCAGTTCCGACTTTTCGATCGCGTCAAGCTTATTTTCCATCTCTGCGGTGAACTCGTAGTCGACTATGCTATCGAAGTTCTCGCGCATAAGCTTGGTGGTTATCTCGCCCAGAGGCGTCGGCACGAGCGACTTGTTCTTGCCCTCTCTCTTGACGTAGTTTCTCGAAATTATGGTAGTAATGGTCGACTCAAAGGTACTGGGACGTCCGATTCCCTTTTCCTTGAGGAACTGAACGAGCGAGCCCTCGTTAAAGCGTGCGGGCGGCTCGGTGAAATGCTTGGTAGGATCTATTCGGTCGAAGTCAAGCGTTTCTCCCTCGGCAAGCTCGGGGATCTTGGCATTCTTCTGCTCTTCTCCCTCAGGATTGCTCTCCTCAACGCTTTCCTCATATACTGCCATATATCCCGGGAATGTGACGGTATATCCGCCCGTGCGGAACAGATATCCCGCCGATTCTACCTCTACGTTAAGCGTTGCAAGCGTTGCGGATTCCATCTGGCTTGCGACAAATCTATCCCAGATAAGCTTATAGAGCTTATACTGATCTGCCGAAAGATAGGACTTGATCTTCTTGGGCTCAAGGGTGACGTTTGAGGGACGGATCGCCTCGTGCGCATCCTGAATTCCAGACTCGGATTTGAATACTCTGGGTTCGTCGGTATTGTATTTATCGCCGAATTTCTCCGCGATATATGCTCGGGTCGCTTCCTGTGCCTCGGCAGAAACACGGAGAGAATCGGTACGCATATAGGTGATAAGACCCTGAACGCCGCCGTTCTCGCTTCCGATGTTGATACCCTCGTAAAGCTCCTGAGCAACTCTCATCGTTCTCTGAAGCTGGAATCCCAGCTTTCTGTATCCCTCCTGCTGAAGTGTGGAGGTGTTAAAGGGGGGACGGGGTGCTTTATGACGTGTAGAGCGCTTGACCGACTTGACGGCAAACTGCTTGCCATCGACCGCATTTACTACCTTCATTGCATCGGCTTCGTTGCAAAGCTCTATCTTGCCGTTCTCGTCGCCAAAGAATCTGACCGTAAAGGGTACGCCCTCGTCAGAAAGGAGAGTGACCTCGATAGTCCAATATTCTACGGGAACGAAGCTTTTAATCTCCTCCTCTCGCTCAACGATGATCTTCGTTGCAACAGACTGCACTCTTCCCGCACTCAGTCCACTCTTGACGTTCTTCCAAAGCAGAGGGGATATCTTATATCCGACTATTCTGTCGAGTATTCTTCTTGCCTGCTGTGCGTCAACAAGGCTCATATCAATGTTACGGGGCTTTTTGATCGCTGCCTTTACCACGCTCTTGGTGATCTCGTTGAAGGTGACTCTCTGCGTCTTCTCGATCGGTATTCCGAGCGCGGTCGCGAGATGCCACGAGATAGCCTCTCCCTCGCGGTCAGGGTCGGTCGCGAGGTATATTTTGTTTGCGTGCTTTGCTTCCTTTTTGATCTCTTTGATTATATCGCCTTTGCCGCGGATATTGATATAATGCGCTTCAAAGTTATTGTCTATATCAACGCCGAGGGTGGATTTGGGCAGGTCGCGGACGTGTCCTACCGATGCGATGACCTTATAGTTCGAGCCAAGATAGCTCTTTACGGTATTTGCCTTGGAGGGTGACTCCATTATTACAAGGTTTGCCATTAAAAAATATATATCCTTTCAAATTATCTTCGTATGTAAAGTGCTCCCGGGAGGGATGAAACGAGCCCTTTGATCTCCAGCACGGTAAGCGCGGAGATAACTTCGCCGAGCGTGAAGCCCGTTTTAGTCAGGTAATCGACCGTAACTGCTCTGTCAAGCGGCATTTCGTCGAACACGCGTCTTTGCTTTTCGGTGAGCTTTTCGAGCACCTTTGCCGAGTCGTCTCCGCTGCTCTTTTGAGGAGAAGGAGGAGCTTCGTGGTGCTTTATCTGATCTGTCTTATCTTCATTGTTTGCTTTTGCAGGCTCTGTGCGCTTTGATTCCTTGCGAACCAACGGAGATCTTTTTCTTCCCTCCGCCTTATGCAAGCTTTCAAATCCGCCCTGCTTTTGCGCCGTGGGAGTATAAACTCTTACCGCGACGCCCATACTCTTGACGACGTTGCCGTCAAATTCCGAGTGAGCCTCGGCGCTTATCATTTTCTGAACGTCGAGACGGTCACGGTATATGAACATATAGTTTCGTATGATATCGTTTCCGCACATGACCGCTTGAGCCCCGTCTCTGATGAGCATATTCGTGCCCGACGAGTTATCCGCATCAATATTGGCAGGCACGGCATATATATCCTTGCCCTGCAGTATCGCGTTTTTAGCGGTTATCAAAGCACCGCTTCCCTTGTCGGCGTCAACGACGACTGTTCCCTGACTAAGCCCGCTTATTATGCGGTTTCTCATCGGGAAATTCGAGCCTCTCGGCTCGGTAGAGGGCGGATATTCGGTGATCACCGCGCCGTTCTGCTTAATTATCGATTCGAGCTTTTCGTGCTCCTTTGGATACACGACGTCGATGCCGCATCCCAGCACCGCGATGGTCTTTCCCTTTGCGGCTATTGCCGCGCAGGACGCTATGCCGTCTATTCCAAGCGCCATTCCGCTTACGACGATCGCTCCCGCCGACGCAACCTCATAGGATATTTTATACGCGGCTCTCATTCCGTATTCACTCATTTTACGCGTGCCGACTATCGAGATGCACAGGCTTCTGTTGAAATTTGGAAGCGTGCCTGCATAGTAAAGCACGACGGGAGGATTTTTCAGACTGCGAAGGCTCGCGGGATAGTCGTATCCGTCGTAGGTAAGCAGACCGACGTTTGCGCTCTGGCAATAATTGATTATTTTTTGTGCGTTGTCAAGTGCTTTATCGCAAAGCGTTTCCGCCAGATGCTCACTTATTCCGAGCTCGGAATATTTGTCGTAATCCGCGTCGTAGATCTCATCGATCGAGGCGAATTTTTCTACAAGCGTCAACACCTCGGAGCTTCCCTGACCGCACTTTTCACTAAGCCATATCCATTTCAAAGCATTGCTCATCTTACGTTTTCTCCATTGGATTGTGATCCGAAAAATTCCCAAACTAAAACCGCCGCGGCGGTTGCCGCGTTCAGCGATTCCACGCGATCCGACATAGGAATAAATACAGTTCTTCCACACGCCGCTATCGCCTCGTCGCTGAGTCCGTGACCCTCGTTACCGATGACCACGCAGTCGCCGTTACAGATGCTGAATTCGCCGAGCTTCTGTGCCTCTCTGTTGAGTGCGGCGGCAAAAATCCTTCTGCCCGAATCGTTCAGATTCCTTATAGCGCAAGGGATATCTGCCACTCTGTCGACCTTCATCGAAAAGAGAGTTCCCATTGACGCGCGTACCGTCTTGGAGCTGTAAATATCGGCGCAATCCTTGCTCATAACGATACGGTCGACTCCGAAAGCGGCGGCGACTCTTATGATAGCACCGACGTTCTGGGGGTCTCGTACCGACTCTAAAAGCAAGATCTTTTCGTTTTTATCGATGCTCTTGAAAAACTCTGCATCACGCTCACAATGCATATCTTGGGCATATTTAGCCACGCAGATAACACCCTCGGGAGCTTGCTCCTCGGAGAGCTTATCAAAAACCGAGGAAACGACCCTTATCGCCTTACAGTTAATATCGTTTTCGTTTACTCCGTATAGCTTTTCCGCCTTATCGAAAACCGCTTTTTCTTCGTTCTCCGAGATCAGTAAAAAATCGAGCTCAAGTCCTTTTTTGACAGCTTCACACATAAGCTTAACACCGTCAAATCGGAATTTTTTTTCGTTTTCTCTGTTCTTTTTGTTAGCCAGACCTCGAACGAGGCTGACATATTTATTCTGTGAAGAGGTTACTGTTTCTATGATCTTTTCCACCTTTATCAGCCTCCTTTTCGGGTAATTTGGTACCATTTTTTGCCTCGAATGACATTTTTTAGGCTTGTGAATTTAAAATTTCAGCCCATTTCGGCCAAAAATATTTATCCCTATCTATGACAAAAACCCAGTAATATCCATTACCGGGTTTTGTATTAGGTTAAAATCAGAGAGCTGCCTTTGCCTGCTCTGCGAGAGCTGCGAAAGCTGCCTTATCGGATACTGCAAGCTCTGCGAGCATCTTTCTGTTAAGAGTGATGCCTGCCTTCTTGAGTCCGTTCATAAAGGTAGAGTAGTTCATACCGCATACCTTTGCCTGTGCGGAGATTCTGGTGATCCAGAGTCTTCTCATATCTCTCTTCTTGAGCTTACGGCCTGCAAACGCATAGTTGCCACTCTTCATTACGGCTTGCTTAGCCATCTTGAAGTGCTTGGATTTTGCACCCCAATAGCCCTTCGCTGCCTTCAATACTTTATTTCTTCTCTTGCGCGTCATCATCGCGCCCTTAACTCTTGCCATTTTTTCTCTTTCCTTTCTCGATTACACTAAAATTACTTCTGGATCAGTATTCTGATGTTGGGTGCCATTGCTTCGCTCATGATAGCGCCGCTGCGAAGGTGTCTCTTTCTCTTCTGTGTCTTAAGACCCAGGTTGTGACGGTGGTGGCAGTGGTTCATTTTTACCTTTCCTGTGCCGGTAACCGAAAATCTCTTGGCAGAAGCCTTATGTGTCTTGACTTTTCCCATTTTTATATACTCCTTATACTAAAAAATTTACAAATATTATTTGGATGACTTGGTGTTTATGGGTGTGACGACCATACTCATTATACGTCCGTCAACTGCGGGCTTTTTATCAACCGTTCCCACCTCTGAGCAGAAATCTGCGAATCTGTCGATGATCTCGCGTCCGATAGCCATATGGCTCATCTCTCTTCCGCGGAATCTCATAACTACGCGAACCTTGTTTCCTGCTTCAAGGAATTTGCGCGCCTGCTTTGCCTTTGTTTCAAAGTCGTGCGTGTCGATACGGGGAGATAACTGGATCTCCTTGAGCTCAACAGTCTGCTGCTTCTTCTTCGCTTCCTTTTCGCGCTTTTCACGCTCGAAACGGAACTTTCCGAAGTCCATGATCTTACACACGGGGGGATTTGCCTGCGCGGACATAAGACAAAGGTCCAGACCCTTATCGTACGCCATTTTAAGTGCGTTGTCGGAACTCATGATTCCAAGCTGCTCGCCGTCGGAGCCGATCACTCTGACCTGAGGGAAGTTTATCGCTTCGTTGATAAGAGTGTCTTTTGAGTTGTTTGCTGCTATGGTTACACACCTCCATTTATTGAATATGTATATTTTTATAATATTTGTCGTCTTTGGGGCAAAAAAATCGCCGGACGAAAAGTCCCGCGAGCATAGTTTTCCGACAGTTACGGGTCGGAATCAAAACTATTGACCGAGCGCGCTCTTGCGGCTGGGTGGAAGCGGTACTTCTCTTTGTTCCCGAGTATTATAGCACAAAAGATCGGGGTTGTCAATAGGGTTTTGAAAAATTTTTTCGTTTTTTTGGAAAATGATTGCAGCAACAAGTTCACCCACTGTACTACTCGCTTATCGCAGCACAGTGGGATGTTTTTTATTTACCGAATACTACCGTAACTGTCGTTCCTATTCCAAACTCACTTTCGATGGCAAGCTCCGCACCGCACACAGCACAGATATGCTTAACGATAGCAAGACCGAGGCCGGTGCCGCCGATGCGCTTGGAGTGGGATTTATCCACACGATAGAAGCGCTCGCATAGTCTAGGCAGGTGCTCCTTCTCGATTCCTATTCCCGTGTCATTTACTCGCAAACAAACTCCACTAAAGGTCTCGGTTATCGATACTGTGATCGAGCCACCGTCTTTGTTATATTTGACCGCGTTGGACACAAGATTCTCGATCAGCTCGTATATCATATCCTGACTCGCGACGATATTGGCACTTCCAACGATATAGGTGCTGATATTTTTCTTTTTGATCTCCTCGGACAACTCACCTATGACATCTCTTGATATCGCATCAAGAGATATTTCAGTAAGCGTTTTTTCGGGTGTGTCTCCGCTTTCGATCCTGGAAAGCATAAGCATATCCGAGATAAGCGAGCCAAGCCGCAGACTCTCCTTATGTATGCGGGCGATCTGCTTTTTTGATCCTTCATCAATTCCTTCCTTGGACAAAAGCACTTCGGAAAGCCCTTGTAAAACGGTGATCGGTGTTTTCAACTCGTGCGATGAGTTGGCAAAAAAATCACTCTTTTGCCTTTCGATCAGCTTTTCCTTGGTGATGTCCGTAATAATAAGGATCGCCGAGATATCGTCCGAAATAGCGACGTCTGTGACTTTGCTGATAACGACCGAAAGCTCCTTATCGTTGTAGTTGCAAGTAAAAGCATGGTCCTGAGAAAGATGCTTTGTTATCTCCTCTCGGATCTCAAGATCATCTATCAAAAAGACCAGATCTCTCCCCACGTCACGATGTGTACCGCCGAAAGTATTGAGCGCGCTCTTGTTTGCAAAAACTATTCTTTTGTTCTTATCAAGCGCGATAATACTCTGCGAAACGTTATCAAGCACGGTATTCAGCTTGACGCGCTCTCCGTCCGCTATACGCATATGATTGTGAATATTTGCATTGAGCTCGTTGATCTCGTTCAGAACAGCAAACAGCTCCGGCTCGCTCATATCGGTTTTTATCGGAGAATACCGACCGCCATTCAGGCTTTTCAAGCTTGTGCCGATCTCGGTCACCTTCGCCGAGACCCCCTTTGACATAACTCCCGAAAAAACAGAAGAGATAACAACGGATACGATCAGGACTACGACAAGAAGCGGAAGTAGCGCGGTAATGTAAGAGGTTATTTGGCTACTTCTGACCGCAAGACGAAGGATGATCTCACTGCCGTCTGAAAGCATCGTTTTCGTTGCGTAATATGTCATTTCGCACTTGAAGGTCTCCGAATATCTCTCGACGGTATTGGGATTACCTTCAAGGGCATTCCTGATCTCTTGGCGGTCCTTATGGTTTTCAAGCTCTGCCGTAGTGTCGCTTTCATATAGAACGTTCCCGTCAAGATCGAATATTGTAATGCGAAATTCGCGGCTGCCCTCGTACATTTCAAAGCTTGCAAAGTCGCTCTCATCGTTAAGCAAGATCGAGGCAAGCTCGGCTTCCTCCCTCAACCTCTGACTCACTACGTTTTTCGTGTTCAGATTTACGGCTACTACACCGAAAGCAAACATCAGCAGAACCGATATAAGCGTTACCGCGAAAAATCTGTAAAATATTTTCCTTCTCATTGTTTTTCAAAGCGATAGCCCACACCTCGCACGGTTACGATCATCTCGCCGCCTCCACTCGTCTTTATCTTTTCTCTGATCTGTGCTATATGCATATCGAGAGTTCTAGTTTCTCCCATAAAGCCCTCGCCCCACACCTCTCGGAAAAGGTCTTCGCGCAAGACTGTCGTCCCTGCTTTGCTTACCAAAAGCTTCAAAAGCTTGAATTCCTTCAAGGTGAGCCCCAGATCCTTTCCATCGCAGAATATCTTATAGACATTGTTGTCGACAACGATGCCGTTCTGATTTGTAACGTAAAGATTGGCACGGCGAAGATTTGTTTTGACGCGTGCAATAAGCTCAAGGACCGAAAAAGGCTTTGACATATAGTCGTCAGCGCCCTTGTTGAGTCCCTTGACTGCGCTGATCTCGTCTGACCTCGCACTGACGATAATGACGGGTATCTTCTCGTCGATCTCACGGAGCTTCGAAAGAATGGTATATCCGTCCATATCGGGCAGCATTATATCGAGAATAACAAGGTCGGGACGCGATCTCAGAAAGCTCTCGAAAAATTCGCTCGCGTTTTCAAACATTTTCGTTTCGTACAGCCCTTCAAAAGCGCCATCGTACAGCTCTCTTACACCCTCATCATCTTCTACTACGTAAATAAGTTCTCCCATTAAAACTTTTGATGTACCCCCGTTTCGTTATATTTCGTCCACTCAGCTACGTTTACGGCATGGTCACCGATCCTTTCAAGATACTTTGCAACCATCATAAGCTCGATCGCTTGGTCGCCGTTGCTGCCGTCTTTTTTGATAAGCTCGATAAGCTCGTTTTTTACCGTGACGAAAAGTTCATCCATTCGGTCATCAAGAGCGATGACCTCGTCAGCAAGAGCCTCGTCATTGTTAATAAAGGAATTTACGCTCTCTCTGACCATTTTTATGGCGAGATTTCCCATAGCGGTAATGTGTGTGAGCTTTTTGATATAAGCATCGCCCGGCATCGTATAAACAAGATCTCCGATGTCTGCCGCCTGATCTCCAAAGCGCTCAATGTCGGTGATCATCTTCAGCGCGGTGGATACCTCACGAAAATCCTTCGCAACAGGCTGTTGCTTGAGAAGGATACGCATACACTTCTTTTCAATCGCCATCTCATATTCGTCTACACGCTTATCCATCACGCCGATGCTTTTGCCAAGCTCTCGGTCACGGTTGACAAGCGCGGTGATGGCATCCGAGATCATCTGCTCGGTAAGTCTGCACATCTCAACAAGCTGAACTTTCAGGTCGGCAAGCTCTTCTTCAAATATTTTTCTGATAGACATACTATACTCCCTTTTATTGTACCATATTTTTTCCGAAAAATCAACCAAATCTTCCCGTAATATAACGTTCGGTGCGTTCATCGTGGGGTGCGGTGAAGATATCGTCTGTGTTGCCGTATTCCACAAGCTCTCCGAGAAGGAAGAATGCGGTCTTATCGGCGATTCTCGTTGCCTGTTGCATATTGTGCGTAACGATCACTATGGTCAAGTCCTTTTTCAGCTCCTCCATAAGCTCCTCGATCTTGCCAGTAGAAATAGGATCAAGAGCCGAGGTGGGTTCGTCCATAAGTAACACCTTGGGGCTTGCGGCAAGAGAACGCGCGATACAGAGCCTTTGCTGCTGACCGCCACTCATACCGAGAGCGTTTTTACGAAGTCTGTCCTTAACCTCGTCCCAAATGCTTGCACGGCGCAACGACTTCTCTACGATCTCGTCAAGCTCGCTTTTTTTGGTAATGCCAAAGGTTCTCGGAGCGAATGCAATATTATCGTAAATGCTCATCGGGAACGGATTTGGCTTTTGGAACACCATGCCGACATTCTTGCGAAGCACGTTCACGTCGGTTTCTTTGTCGAAGATATCAACGCCGCCGATACGGTATTCGCCTTCGATGCGACAGCCTTCCACAAGATCGTTCATTCTGTTGAAAATTTTGAGAAAGGTGGATTTTCCGCATCCCGAAGGTCCGATCAAAGCCGTGACCTGTTTTTCGGGAATCTCTATGTTTATATTTTTCAAAGCGTGGAAATCACCGTAGTAAAGATTACATCCCTTGGCGGTAATATCCATACTTCCAATAAATTCATTCATGCATTACTCCTTTATATATGCTTGGGAGTTTTCGTTTGCGAAAACTCATGCGCGAAGCAGTTTTGTTGCAGTTTCGAATAAATGTTATCTTCGCGCTAATCTCCGTAAGTAGATTTTCTGATTAGATTGCCGATAAAGCCTGCGAGCAGGTTCAGTATCATAACAAAGACAAGAAGCACGACAGCCGTTGCCGCCGCCTCATCGGGATAACCGTGGCTTGCGAAATAGTAGATATCAAGGGCAAGACTTGTGCCCGGTGACATAAGACTTTCGGGAACCTTATTGACCACCATATTGATAGTCAGAAGCAGAACGGCACTCTCTGATACAACACGCCCGATTGCAAGAATAATTGCGGTCACGATACCGCCTGCCGCTGACGGAAGAACGATCTTGAAGATGGTTCTGACCTTGCT
>JAFQPM010000010.1 GCA_017411745.1 Clostridia bacterium
ATGGCGCAATGATTCGGGCTTTAATCTTCCAAACCGAAACGCTTTGTTACCGAATCATAAGTCCCTCCCGCCCTACGCGGCGCTCCTTTGGTTACTTTCCTGTCGCTGATGACAGGAAAGTAACATACATCGTTGCATCAGTTGCTTTAAAACAAAAAGCGAGGAGCTTTGCAAAGCTCCTCGCAAAAATATTAAACTCCGATATCGAAGGACAAACGGTAAAGTCTTTCCATCTTCGCCTGCTTATAAGCACACTCCGACTTCATCTCGGCGATCGCGTCGGGACTGAATTTGTCGAGGTCTCCGTCCTTAAGTCTGCCCTTATACATTCTGTCGAGCACCAGCGCGTAGTTGATGTCTACGGACTTGATCCTACCCTCGTGAACGCACATTACGACGTTGCTCTTGCCTTCGAGCAAGCAGCTTACTGCGTTTGCGCCCATCTGGGTTGCAGTGAGTCTGTCGCGGAGCGTGGGCGAGCCGCCGCGGACTATGTGACCGAGACGTGCAAACTTGGTCTCAATACCCGTCTGCTCCTCGAGCTTTCTTCCGAAAACCTCGCTGTATTTGTGCTCGCGGTCGAGAGAAACGCCCTCTGCGAACAATCCGACCATACCTCTCTTGCCGCAGTCTCTTGCGTGCTTGAAGCGCGAGATCGCATACTCCTCGTCGAAGGGGACCTCGGGGATCGCGATCGCAACCGCACCCGAAGAAATACCCGCGTAAAGCGCGATCATACCGCTGTCTCTGCCCATTACCTCGATGATGTTGCATCTTGCGTGGGATTCGCAGGTCTCGCGGAGCGCGCCAACCATGTTGAGAACCGTGTTCATCGCTGTATCAAAGCCGATGGTGTACTCGGTCGCGCTTATGTCGTTGTCGATAGTGCAGGGGATACCGATGGAGGGTATACCGTGATTGGTCAGATCGGTCGCGCCGCGGAAGGTTCCGTCGCCGCCGAGTGCGATTACTGCATCTATCTGGTTCTCCTCGCAGGTCTTGATAGCCTTTGCCATACCCTCGGGAGTTGCGAACTCGGGGCAACGCGAGCTGTAGAGCATAGTGCCTCCGCGGGTGATTATGTTGGAAACGTCGCGGCTTCCAAGGGTGCGAAGATCTCCGTTGATGAGTCCGCTGTATCCCTCGTTGATTCCAACGACCTCGATGCCCTCGGAGAGCGCCTTTCTGGTCACGGCGCGGATCGCCGCGTTCATACCGGGAGCGTCACCGCCAGAGGTCAATACGCCTATTTTTCTGAATTTTGCCATTTTATAAGATTCCTTTCGGATATATTTACGTTATTTATCAGCCGAAGCCAAGGTATATTTTAATATATTTTTTGCATTAAATCAAGAGCTTAACGCAAATTTATCAAAAATAATTTGCATTTTTTTACAAAAAAGCCGATTTTGCGGAGCGATCAGCCCTTTTTCAGCATATTGACAAGCTCTTTTGCTGCGAAGATCGCGGTGCGAGTGCGTATCTCATCGCGGGAGAGCTGACCGAAGCAGAGGCGGTAGACCACCGTGTCCGCGGCGATCGATATTCCGAGATAGACCGTTCCGACTTCGTCGCGTTCGTTACCGCCCGAAGGACCTGCGAAGCCCGTTGCCGAGATCCCTATATTACTTTCGAAAAAGGCACGCGCGCACTCTGCCATCTCGCAGGCACACTCGGCGCTGACCTCGCTGTGCTCGGCTATCGTTTCGGCGCTGACTCCGAGACCTCGCATTTTAACGCGGTTCGTATAGGTTATCATACCGCCGACGAATACCGCGGACGCACCCGACACGTCGGTGAACATCTTTCCAATGAGTCCGCCCGTGCAGGATTCGGCGGTTGCGACTGTGAGCTTGCGCGCAGTGAGTAGCTTTACTGCCGAAGGGAATTGTCTGTCGGTGTCTGTTTCTGAAAATATCCAATCAAGCTCTAGCTTGCTTATATCTATCGATCTCATCAGCTTATCTCCGTTTCGCGTGGTGATAGATATATTGTACCACTTTTTTTACCGAAAGTAAATACAAAATTTTCAAAAGACTTGATTCGTGCCGATTTTTATAGTATAATTCAGTAGAAAGTCTATGCAAAGGAGGTGCACGGATTGAGCAAATGCAATATTTGTCCGAGAAAATGCGGAGCTGATCGCGCGTCAGGCCTTCTCGGAGTCTGCAATGCTCCCGAGGAGCTTTGGGTCGCAAAGACTATGCTTCACAAGTGGGAAGAACCGTGTATCTCGGGAGAGCAGGGCGCGGGAACCGTCTTTTTTTCGGGCTGTAATCTGCACTGCGTTTATTGTCAGAACAGAGATATCAGCGGAGGCGCTTGCGGACGGTCTATGACCTCCGATGAGCTTGAAGCTGCTATATTCGACCTTGTTTCGCAGGGCGCGGAGTGCATAGAATTCGTCACCCCGACTCACTATACCGTCGCGCTTGCTCGCGTGCTTGAGAGGATAAAGCCGAGGCTTACCGTTCCTGTCGTATGGAACAGCGGAGGATATGAATCGGTCGGCACCTTGCGTATGCTTGACGGCCTTGTTGACGTCTATATGCCCGATCTCAAGTATTTCGATCCCGCGGTCGCGGCGGCGTATTCAAGCGCTCCCGATTATTTCGAGCGATCGATCGAGGCGATCGGGGAGATGATACGTCAGGTCGGTAAACCGAGATTTGATGGGCGGGGAATGATGAAGGGCGGTGTGCTTGTACGTCATCTCGTCCTGCCCGGTCACCGCGCCGATTCGGTCGAGGTGTTAAGGCAGCTTGCCGCAAAATACGGTGTGGACAGTGTCAGATTGAGTCTTATGAGCCAATACACGCCCGACTTTTACATCGAATCGGGGTGTCCCGACGGATTTAAAAATCTTTCCCGCCGAGTGACCTCGTTTGAATACGACAGCGTTATGAGGACGGCTGTCGAGCTCGGGTTTGAAGGCTATTTCCAGCAGATCTCGTCGGCGGATAAAAAATATACACCTAAGTTCAATTAAATAAAAATCGGCAGAGGATGTCCTCTGCCGATTTTTATTTATTTTGCGTGATAAAGCTTTTTGACCTGATACTGCGGCTCGCAGGTGATGTTGACGCCGAGCTTTTTGAAGGTTCGGCTGTCGACCATTGAAAGAATTACCGAGGAATGAGCCTCGCAATCCTTCAGCTCGGAGAGCTGACTTAGAGCCTTGGCGGCAGTTTCAGACGTGACCGCACTGATAGAGAGTGCGATGAGCACCTCGTCTACGTGCAGACGGGGATTGTGATTGCCGAGATGACCGACCTTGAGATGCTGAACGGGCTCGATGATCGAGGGGGAAATGAGCTCGACCTTGTCGTCGATCCCAGCAAGCTCCTTGAGCGCGTTGAGAATAAGCGCCGCCGAAGCGCCGAGCAGGGACGAGGTCTTGCCCGTGATTATCTTGCCGTTCGGCAGCTCCATAGCCGCCGCGGGAGCGCCGGTTTGTTCGGCTCTGTCCTTCGCCGCCGCAACGACCTTGCGGTCGTGCACGGTCACTCCTGCCTGCTGCATAAGCAGATCGAGCTTACCGACGACTTCGGTACTGTTGGAGTTCATATTTTCCTTTTGCTCGCAAAGCGCCGCGTAGTAACGGCGGATTATCTCCTGCCTTGATGCCTCTCGGCAGACCTCGTCGTCGATAATGCAGTTGCCTGCCATATTAACGCCCATATCCGTGGGAGATTTATAAGGAGAGGAGCCGTGTATCTTTTTAAAGGTCGCTTCAAGCACGGGGAAGATCTCGACGTCGCGGTTGTAGTTTACCGCGGTCTGACCGTAGGCTTCGAGGTGGAAGGGGTCGATCATATTTACGTCGTTGAGATCGGCAGTCGCCGCCTCGTAAGCGAGGTTTACGGGGTGCTTAAGCGGAATGTTCCAGATCGGGAAGGTCTCGAATTTTGCGTAGCCTGCCTTGATGCCGCGCAGATTTTCGTGATAAAGCTGGGAGAGGCAGGTTGCCATCTTGCCGCTTCCGGGGCCGGGGGCGGTGACGATAACGAGCTGTCTTGTGGTCTCGATGTAATCGTTTTTGCCGTAACCCTTTTCGCTGACGATGCCCTCAATATTGTAGGGATATCCCGGGATAGAGTAGTGGCGGTAGACCTTGACTCCGAGGTTTTCGAGCTTGTTGGCAAAAAGCTCTGCGGAGGGCTGTGACTCGTATCTTGTGAGGACTACGCTTCCAACGTAAAGACCAACGCTTCTGAATGCGTCGATAAGTCTCATAACGTCGAGGTCGTAGGTGATACCGAGGTCGCCTCTGACCTTGTTCTTTTCGATGTCGCTTGCGTTAATGGCGATGACTATCTCTGCCTCGTCCTTAAGCTGAAGGAGCATCTGCAGCTTGGAGTCGGGTGCAAAGCCGGGGAGCACACGCGCCGCGTGATAATCGTCGAAAAGCTTACCTCCGAATTCGAGATAGAGCTTGCCTCCGAATTTTGCTATTCTTTCACGAATATGCTTGGATTGCAGTTCGAGATATTTGTCGTTGTCAAAGCCGATCTTACACATAAAGCGCCTCACCTTCCTCGCAAAGAGCGTTATAATAACAAATACAAATATTATTGTATCACATTATTCGCGCTTTTTCAAGAGATTTTTAACTTTTTTGAAAAATTTTTATTTGTTCAAAATATCCAAAAGCGCAAAGGCGCAAAGAACGTTTTTCTACGAATTCGATATTGACAAAGAAAAAAAAGAAGATTATAATTAATGAAAGCAAGGATGGGGAGCGACCCTTAAGCACTTTTCAGAGAGCCGTCGCAGAGGATAAAGTCCTCACGGTGTGAGACGGTAAAGTTTGCTTTTTGTGTTAAATCACCCCGGAGCCCGTCGCCGAACGCAGTTTTGCAAGTAGACCGACGCGTATTTTCTGCGTTAAAGAAAGGCGTATAAAGGTTGTACGTGATAAAACAAAAGAGTGGTATAACGAGGACTGCATTGGCTTCGTCTCTTTGGAGACGGGCTTTTTTTTGTTCTCTTGTGGAATCTATATACAGACATTCGCTCCGAATTTTTGCTGTTTTGAAAGAAAAACTCCACCGTAAAACCAATATTTTTTGAAAGTTTTGAAAGTTCCAAGAAAACTTTTTCTAAAAGTTTTCTTGGCGGGTTTCAGGGCAGCGCCCTGATATATACAGAAAGGATTTTGAGATGCTTACACTTGACAAGATCTACCACGCGGCATACGTCCTCAAGGACGTGATCAGACCCACTGCGCTCGTGCGCTCCAAGATCGCGCCGGACTGCGAGCTTTACCTTAAGAGCGAAAACCTGCAGGTCACGGGCTCGTTCAAGGTTCGCGGTTCGGGATATATGATCTCCCAGCTCTCCGACGAGGAAAAGGCGAAGGGAGTTATCGCCTGCTCGGCGGGAAATCACGCGCAGGGCGTTGCGCTCGCCGCGCAGAAATACGGCATTAAGGCGGTCATCTGTTTACCTGACGGCGCGCCCATTTCCAAGGTCGAGGCGACCAAGAACTACGGTGCTGAGGTCGTTATGGTAAAAGGAGTTTACGACGATGCGTACAAGCGTGCGCTCGAGCTTCGCGACGAAATGGGCTACACCTTCGTTCACCCCTTCGACGACGACGATGTTATCGCGGGTCAGGGAACTATAGGTATCGAAATCCTCAATGAGATCAAGGATCTCGACGCGATAGTCGTACCCGTTGGCGGCGGCGGTCTTATTTCGGGTGTTGCGTACGCGGCAAAGCACCTCAAGCCCGATATCAAGGTCTACGGAGTGCAGGCGGCGGGCGCGCCGAGTATGTTCAATTCGGTCAAAAACGGCAAAAAGGAAAAGCTCGAGGGCGTTTCCACGATAGCCGACGGTATCGCGGTCAAGGAGCCGGGCGACAACACGTTTGAGCTCTGCCAAAAGTACGTCGACGAGATAGTCACCGTCAGCGAGGGCGAGATCTCGTCCGCGATCCTGGCACTTATCGAGCAGCATAAAATGATCGCCGAGGGCGCGGGCGCAGTATCTGTCGCCGCGGTCATGTTTAATAAATTACCGATCAAGAATAAAAAGGTCGCTTGCGTAGTCTCGGGCGGTAATATCGACGTTACCATCCTCTCGCGAGTCATCAAGCGCGGTCTCTTAATGTCGGGTCGAAACTATACCCTCTGCATTGAGCTTATCGACAAGCCCGGTCAGCTCCTCGGTGTATCCGAGATCATCGCAGGACTTGGCGCTAACGTAATCTCGATCCACCACGAAAGAGCCAGCGAAACTATGGATATCAACGGCTGTTACTTAAGAATAGTGCTTGAAACGAGAAACCACGAGCATATCCGCCAGATCGAATCTGCCCTCACATCTGCAGGCTATAAGCTCGTGTAAGGATGCGAGGGGATGCGCGGAGGATGCGATGGAGAAGCGCTCGGGAAACTTTCGAGAAAAATTTCCCGAACCCTTCAAAAGCTTCCCGAAGGCAAGAGAAGGATGCAGACGGTTTAGGTTTTAAAACGGTGGAGTGAAAACCAAAGCTTTTCTTTTTCCGAAAAGAAGAACGAAACCAACTACACAAACCAATTTATCGAAAGTTTTTGAAGTCAAGAAGCTTTTTTTCAAAAAGTTTCTTGCGGGTGCAGGGCAGAGCCCTGCGGAAAGGAAATATCATGGAGAAAATATACACGAAAAACGCGCCTGACGCGATAGGACCGTACAGTCAGGCTATAAAGGTTGGAGGACTTGTATTTACATCGGGACAGATCGCGATAAACCCTGAAAACGGAGCTGTTGAGGCGACCGACATCAAGGGACAGACCGAGCAGGTCTGCAAAAATCTGTGTGCAGTGCTTGAAGCGGCGGGTACGAGTGTTGAGAAGGCGGTCAAAACGACCTGTTTTCTTGCCGATATGGCAGATTTTGCCGCGTTCAACGAGGTCTACGGCAAGTACTTTACGGGCAAGCCTGCGCGAAGCTGTGTTGCAGCAAAGCAGTTGCCGAAGAGCGTGCTTGTTGAGGTCGAGGTAATTGCCGAGCTTTAAGCTTGATGCGAAAACGGTTTTGGTGCATTATTTTACCGATTTAATTGGTTAAAACGCAGACAAACCGGCAAAATAATGCGCCGAAACTGTGAAAAGTATATATATATTAATTTTGAAAGAAAAAAATTTGCCGTTTTTCTTGACAAAGCAAGCGGTATATGATATAATCAGTACATATTTCTTCAAAAATGCAATGAAGGGAAAAAGTAATTCGCAAAGGATCAAAAGAGAGTCGGCGGTAGGTGCGAGCCGATGGTCGTCTGTGAATGAAGCTCATCCCGGAGCAGTCGCCCGAAGGTCTTAATAAAAAGGCTGTGTAGAGACGAACGGAAGTCCCCCGTTATCACGGACGTTTTACTGTCAGGTAAAAGCAGAGTGGGAGTTTAGCGCTCCAATAAGAGTGGTACCGCAGAGTGTTATTTAACCTTTGTCTCTTTTTCGGGGAGGCAAGGGTTTTTTTGCTTTTTTGAGGATATGCTTTAGAAAAAAACGGATTTGGAGGTATAGAATGGTATTAAACGGTTCTGAAATACTTGTTAACGTATTGCTTGAGCAGGGAGTAGATACCGTGTTCGGATATCCGGGCGGTGCGGTCCTGAACATATACGACGCGCTTTATAAATACAGCGACAGGATCACGCATTATATGACCGCGCACGAGCAGGGTGCGTCCCACGCGGCAGACGGTTATGCAAGGGCAACGGGCAAGACGGGAGTAGTCATCGCAACCAGCGGCCCCGGTGCGACCAATCTCGTCACGGGTATTGCTACGGCGTATATGGATAGCGTTCCTATGGTCGCTATCACGGGTAACGTTCCGAATAATCTTATCGGTGCGGACAGCTTTCAGGAGGTATACATCGCGGGAATCACGCTCCCTATCACGAAGCACAATTTCGTGGTAAGACGCGTTGAGGATCTTGCAGACACTCTCCGCCGTGCTTTTGAGATCGCGGGAAGCGGCAGACCCGGACCCGTCCTCGTGGATATTCCCAAGGACGTAACGGCTGCAAAGACCGAGTACGAGGCAAAGCCTGCGGTCAAGACGGTCAGATGCAACGGAATCAAGGGCGATATCAAAGAGGTCGCAGAGCTTATAAACCGCAGCGAGAGACCTTTCATCTACTTCGGCGGCGGCGTTCGTCTTTCCGAGGCGGGCGAGGAGCTCCGTCAGCTTATCGAGACCGCGGATATTCCTGCGTCGTATACTCTTATGGCGGCGGGCGTTCTCGGATACGGTGAGGAAAACAATCTCGGGCTTATCGGAATGCACGGTTGCTATAGTGCGAACGCGGCGGCGAACAGAGCCGACGTTATGCTCGCGATAGGAACGAGGTTTTCCGACCGAGTCGCGCTCAATCCCGACAAATTCGGTCACAACGCGCGTATCGTACATATAGACATCGACCCCAGCGAGATCAACAAGAATATAATTGCGGATTACAGCATCGTCGGCGACGTCAAGGAGGTGCTCACCGAGCTTCTCAAATACGTCAAGCCGACCAAGCACGACGCATGGCACGAGCAGATAAAGCGCTGGAAGCAGGACGACTACAAGCCCGAGGACAGCACGACCGAGCTCAAGCCCCACTATCTCGTTGAAAAGGCTTGCGAGATCGCGGGCAAGGATGCGGTCTACGTCACCGACGTAGGTCAGCATCAGATGTGGGCGGCACAGTTCTTGCACCACACTCACCCCCGCAATTTCCTGACCAGCGGCGGACTTGGCACGATGGGTTACGGCTACGGCGCGGCGATCGGCGCGAAGATCGCGAGAGGCAAGGACACCACGGTGGTTCACTTCACGGGTGACGGCTCGTTCCACATGAATATGAACGAGATCTGCACGGCAGTCAGCTACGGCGTTCACGTTATTACGGTTATTTTCAACAATTCGGTTCTCGGAATGGTACGTCAGTGGCAGGGCGCGTTCTACGACAGACGCTTCTCGTCCAGCGAGCCCGAGAGAATTACTAATTACAAGGCGGTTGCCGAGGGCTTTGGCGGTCACGGATTCAGGTGCGAGACCCCCGACGAGTTCGAGGCGGCGATGAAGCAGGCGATGGAGATGGACGGTCCCGTATGGATCGAGTGTATCGTTGACCGCGAGGAGAAGGTTCTTCCCATGATCCCCGGCGGCAAGACGGTCCACGACACCATTTTCAACTGATAGGAAAGGGACGGTGAAGATTATGAAGCAAAGATGTATGGTCGTTCTCGTTGACAACAACGCGGGCGTGCTTGCAAGGATATCCTCTCTTTTCGTTCAGCGCGGATTCAATATCGATTCGCTTACCGTTTCTCCCACGGAAAATGAGAAGCTTTCGAGGCTGACCATTATGACCACGGGTGACGAAAAGACCTTTCAGCAGATAATCAAGCAGACGGGCAAGCTCGTAGAAACCAGACTTATTTTCCTCGTTGAGCCCTCGTTCAGTATGGTAAGAGAGCTCATGCTCGCGAAATATAGGACCTCGGCAGACGAGATTGCAGAGCTTTCCGAGCTTATCGCAAGCTATGGCGGCAAGATCGCAGACGCAAGCGACGGTTGTATAGTCGCACAGCTCAGCGACACTCCGCAGGTGCTCGACGATTTCCTCTCCGCCGCAAGAAAATTCAAGCTTATCGAGCTTGGACGCACGGGCGTTATTGCGATGGAAAGAGGAAACGTTTCATACGAATTGTAAGCAATTCGTATGAAGTGATATGCTTTGCGGTGCAAAGCGTGATATTCACCTTCGGTGAGTGATATGTTTCGCCAAGCGAAACGTGATATGCTTTGCCTTGCGGCAAAGCGTTGAGGAAGAAAATCGCCGAGCGATTTTCAAATTGATTTCATTTAAAATTTTTATAAACTCTAAGGAGAACAAAACAATGATCAACAAGTATTATGACACCGATTGTAATCTTGCCCTTATAAAGGACAAAACTATCGCGGTTATCGGCTTCGGTAGCCAGGGACACGCACATTCCATGAACCTCGCAGAGAGTGGTTGCAACGTAGTCGTTGGTCTGCGCAAGGGAAGCGGACACTGGCAGAAGGCTGCTACCTTCGCTGAAAAGAACCCCAACTTCAAGGTTATGGAGGTTGAGGACGCGGCAAAGGCGGCTGACATCGTAATGATGCTCGTTCCCGATGAGCTCGCTGCTGACATCTACAACGCTCAGGTTGCCCCCTATATGAAGGACGGCGACGTGCTTATGTTCGCTCACGGCTTCAATATCCATTTCGGATTCATTCAGCCCGCGAAGAACATTGACGTTATCATGGTCGCTCCCAAGGGCCCCGGTCACACAGTAAGAACTCAGTATCAGGAGGGCAAGGGCGTTCCTTCTCTTATCGCGGTATATCAGGACTACACCGGCAAGGCTAAGGACTACGCACTCGCATACGCTTGCGGCATCGGCGCAGGCAGAGCAGGTATTCTTGAGACCAGCTTCAGAGAAGAGACCGAGACCGACCTCTTCGGCGAGCAGGCAGTTCTTTGCGGCGGCGTTACCGAGCTTATGAAGGCAGGCTTCGAGACTCTCGTAAACGCAGGCTATGAGCCCGAGATGGCTTACTTTGAGTGTATCCACGAGATGAAGCTCATCGTCGACCTCATCAACCAGGGCGGCTTTGCAAAGATGAGATATTCTATCTCCAATACCGCAGAGTACGGCGATTACAGAACCGGTAAGAGACTTATCACCGACGAGACCCGTAAGGAAATGAAGAAGGTTCTCGACGAGATCCAGAACGGTACGTTCGCTTCCGAGTTTATGCAGGAGTTCAGCGCAGGACGTAAGGCTAAGTTCCTTGCTACCCGCCGCGTTGAGTCCGAGCATCAGCTTGAGCAGACGGGTGCGGAGCTCAGACAGATGATGTCTTGGCTTAAAAAGTAAGATTTTGATAGGATTGCGGGGAAACTTTTTGGGAAAAAGTTCCCCCGCACCCCCTCAAAAACTTTCGATAAGGATAGATTGTTTACAGACGTTTTATGTCACTTAACGGTGAAATGATATTTTTGTTTATCTTTTTGCAGGAAAGTTTTTGGAATTTCTAAAACCTTTTTCCAAAAAGGTTTTAGACGGGTCGTAGGGCAGAGCCCTACAGTAAACACAGAAAGGAGAAACGCTATGCTTTTGGCAGTTAACGTCGCAAATAAGAATATTTCATTTGCAATATTTGATGATCCGTATGCAGAACCGACTGTGAAATTCAGTGTCGCATCCGACATCAGAAAAACTGCCGATGAATACGTCATTTTAGTCAAGCAATTACTCGATTATTCAGGAATTGACGTAAAGGCTGTTGACGGTGTGATCATGGCAAGCGTAGTGCCTCCGCTTAACGACGTGATCCGTCACGTCATTCTTGCTCTGACGGACAAAACGCCACTTGTCGTAGGTCCCGGAGTGAAAACGGGATTTGCGATCCGTATCGACGACCCTGCGGAGCTCGGTGCGGACATCGTAGCCAACGCGAGTGCGGCGGTTGCGACAATTAAGAGTGAAAAGCTTGAAAATCCCGCCTTGATTCTCGACATGGGAACGGTCACGACGCTTTTCGCGATAAATAAGAACAGGGAAGTAGTCGGCGGCGCCATTCTTCCCGGCATAGATATGTCTCTGGACGCTTTACACAGAGAAGCCGCGCTTCTGCCGAGCATAGAGCTGACGGGCTCTGCCCGCGCGATCGGCAAGAACACGAGGGAGTCGCTTATTTCGGGCGTTGTGCTCGGTCAGGCGGCTATGATCGACGGTCTTATAGACCGATTTGAAAAAGAACTCAAATGTAAGAATGGCGAGGCCTTGCTTTTCGCCACGGGAGAGAAGTGCAAGGGCGTGATCGCGAATTGCACTCGCACCTTCCGCTACGATCCCACCTTGACCCTCAAGGGTCTTGCGTGTATTTACAAAAACACGGTGGGATGATTTTTTGACCTTGATAATAACGGAAAATGCAGAGCGCAGAAATTCGGAGCTCGTTATCGCGAGACCGTAGGGCAGGGGCTTGCTCCTGCCGTTGAATGCCGAATGCGTTTTTCCGCGATTATAAATTTTACGCGCCGTACTCACTATGAGACGACAGCGGAGGGTGAGAATCCCTCAAGGAGAACTTTATATGTTTTATTTCAACGAAGCCACCTTGGCGGCGGTACGTCTGACCGCACGCGGAAAAAAGGAGGCAGGAAAATGAGAGCATCGTCAAAGCAAAAGGTTTTGAAGCTTGCACAGCTTGCGATCTTGATCGCACTGATATTCGTTATGCAGTACGTCGGCACATTGGTGTCCGCACCGTTTGCGGCAATGGGTATCGAGCTGTCGTTCGTGCTTATCCCCATCGTTGTCGGAGCGTTTTTGCTCGGTCCGATAGAGGGAGCAGTTCTTGGACTCGTTTTCGGAATTATGACGGTGGTGCTAACGGTCATGGCGCCGGGCGGTATGACGTACATTTTGATGGAGTCCAATCCCATTATGTACGTAATCGTCGCAACTTTAAAAGCAATCGCGGCTGGACTTGGCTCGGGACTAATTTATAAGGGTTTGGACAAAGCATTCAAAGGCAAGCTCGTGTATTTGAGGACCTTGCTCGCTTCCGCATCCGCACCGATCATAAATACCGGTATTTTCCTTTTGGGAATGGTACTGTTTTTCAGCAACACCATTTCTGAAAAATGGGCAGGCGGACAAAACGTATTTTTGTTTATTGCGGGACTGATCTGGATCAATTTCGTCATCGAGCTCGGCATCAATATCATTCTCACTCCCGCGATAATCCGTATCGTTGAAGTCGTCAAAAAGAAAATCAAATAAAAACAACTATAATTTCCCCTATATCCCTTTTTTGAAGGTTTTTTGGAAAGGGAGGGGTGGGGATATAAAATCAACATTCACGTATGGAAGAAAGATCGGCTCGGACTTTCAAAGGACTAAATGCTTGGAAGTTCTTTGGGTTACCTTTCTTTCAAGAAAGGTAACTATGAGATCTGATAACGTAACGAAGGGTGCTGAAAGAGCGCCGAACAGAAGTCTTTTTTATGCTATAGGATACACGAAGGAGGAGCTTGAGCGTCCTCTTATCGGAGTAGTCAGCGCACACAGCGAGATCGTACCCGGTCACGCGCATCTTGACAAGATCGCGGAGGCGGTCAAGGCAGGAATCAGAATGGCGGGCGGCACGCCCGTGCTTATTCCCTCGATCGGCGTTTGCGACGGTATTGCGATGGGCCATATAGGAATGAAGTATTCGCTTGCGAGTCGCGAGCTTATCGCGGACAGCGTTGAGACTATGACTATGGCACATCAGCTTGACGGTCTGGTACTCGTGCCCAACTGCGACAAGATAGTACCCGGAATGGTAATGGCGGCGGTCAGAATGAATGTTCCCACCGTAGTCTGCTCGGGAGGTCCTATGCTTGCGGGCACGTATGACGGCGAGGAGGTCAGCCTTTCTAAGCTTTTCGAGGCGGTCGGCGCGTACAAGGCGGGTATTATAAATGAAGAAAAGCTTTGCGAGTGCGAGACGGGTGCTTGTCCCGGCTGCGGTTCTTGCGCGGGCATGTACACCGCGAACTCCATGAACTGCCTTTGTGAGTCCATGGGCATTGCGCTCCCCGGAAACGGCACTATTCCCGCGGTCAGCAACAAGAGAATAATGCTTGCAAAGCACGCGGGCATGGCTATTATGGAAATGGTCAGAAGAAATATCTGCGCCCGCGATATTATAAATGAAAGATCGATCAGAAACGCACTTGCCTGCGATATGGCTCTCGGCTGCAGCTCGAACAGCGTGCTGCACCTGCTTGCTATCGCAAACGAGGCGGGCGTTCCTCTTGATCTCAATCTTTTCAATCAGATGTCGGCAAAGGTTCCCAACCTCTGCCACCTCGCTCCCGCAGGATCGACTCACATGCAGGATCTCGACGCGGCGGGCGGAATCAGAGCAGTTCAGGCGGAGCTTATCAAGAAGGGTCTGCTTGACGTCGATGCTATTACCGTCACGGGTAAGACCGTGGGTGAGAACGTCGAGGGTGCTTACATAAAGAACACCAACGCGATCCGTCCTATCGACGATCCCTACAGCCAGACGGGTGGAATACAGATCCTCTGGGGCAATATCGCACAGAAGGGCTGCGTCGTCAAGAGAAGCGCGGTCGCTCCCGAAATGCTCGTGCATAGCGGTCCTGCTCGCGTCTTCAATTCCGAGGACGAGGCTATCGCGGCGATCTATACAGGCAAGATCGTCGACGGCGACGTTGTAGTTATCAGATATGAGGGACCCAAGGGCGGTCCCGGAATGAGAGAGATGCTCAATCCTACCTCGGCTCTTGCGGGCATGAAGCTCGATAAAACCGTTGCCCTTATCACCGACGGACGCTTCTCGGGCGCTTCGCGCGGAGCGTCGATCGGTCACGTTTCCCCCGAAGCCGCAGACGGCGGCAATATCGCTCTCATCGAAGAAGGCGATATCATTTCGATCGATATTCCGAGCGCATCTATTAACGTTCAGGTCAGCGACGAAATACTCGCCGCGCGCCGTGAAAAGTACGTTTCCCCCGAGCCTAACATCAAATCGGGCTGGCTCGCCCGCTATGCTCGCCTCGTAAGCGGCGCAGATCAAGGCGCGGTTATGAAGTGAGATTTTTAGAGAGATGCGAGAACCTTTTTTGGTAAAAAAGGTTCTCGCGCTCTCCCAAAAACTTCAATTAAGGATAGACTTGGTTACAGACGGTTTATCCTTGAAGATGATGAAGTTTTTGGCGAAAAAAGGACGGACCGTATTACAGACGGTTTATCCTTGAAGACGATGAGGCATTTAGCCTTTAAATTTGATAATATTCCTTCCAATTCCTTGCCTTAAAAGCCATTTTTGGAAGTTTTTGAAATTCTTAAAAACTGAAATTTGCGAAGCAAATTCACAGAGCAAGCCGCGCGTGGCTTGCGTAGGTTTTTCTCAAAAAGTTTTTAAGCAGGGTTCGGGACAGAGTCCCGAAATAAACAGAAAGGTTAACATAATGAACGCAAGCAAGTACACAAGACAGTATTTCCCGGCACCGATCAGCGAGCCGAAATGGATCAAGAAAAATTATCTGACGAAGCCTCCCGTATGGTGTTCGGTCGATCTTCGCGACGGAAATCAGTCGCTTATGATCCCGATGAGCCTTGAGGAGAAGCTCGAATTTTTCAAGCTGCTCGTCAAGATCGGATTTAAGGAGATAGAGATCGGCTTTCCTGCCGCAAGCGAGACCGAATATACGTTTTTGCGCACTTTGATCGAGGAGGATCTCATTCCCGACGACGTAACGGTTCAGGTGCTCACTCAGTCGCGCGAACACATAATCAGAAAGACCTTTGAGAGCCTCAAGGGCGTCAAGAATGCGATCGTTCATCTCTACAATTCCACCTCGGTGGCACAGAGAGAGCAGGTCTTCAAGAAGTCCAAGGAGGAGATCATCGCTATCGCGGTCGAGGGCGCAGAGCTCTTTAACAAGATCAGCGAGGAGATGGGCGTTGACTACCGCTACGAGTATTCTCCCGAGTCATTCACCTGCACCGAGCCCGAGTTTGCGCTTGAGATCTGCAACGCGGTGCTCGACGTCTGGAAGCCGACCGCTGAAAAGAAGGTAATAATCAACCTGCCCGTAACCGTTGAGGTATCGATGCCCCACGTTTACGCAAACCAGGTCGAATATATGCACGAAAACCTCAAATACCGCGAGAACGTTATCATTTCTCTCCACCCGCACAACGACCGCGGATGCGCGGTGGCAGACACCGAAATGGGTCTGCTTGCAGGCGGTGACAGAGTTGAGGGCACGCTTTTCGGCAACGGTGAGAGAACGGGTAACACCGACCTTGTCGCAGTTGCAATGAATATGTTCTCGCAGGGAATCGATCCCGGGCTCGACCTTTCGAATATGCCCGAGATCACCGAGCTTTATGAGAGAGTGACCAGAATGCAGGTCTACGATCGATCGCCTTACGCGGGCAAGCTCGTGTTTGCGGCTTTCTCGGGCTCGCATCAGGACGCTATCGCAAAGGGAATGAGATGGAGAGAGGAGCACACCTGCCGCTATTGGACAGTGCCTTATCTTCCCATCGATCCGAGAGACGTCGGCAGGGAATACGAGACCGACGTTATCCGTATCAACTCGCAGTCGGGCAAGGGCGGTATCGGATATCTGCTTGAGCATAACTACGGCTACTTGCTCCCCAGAAAGATGCGCGAGCACGTCGGCTACGCAGTCAAGAGCGTTTCCGACCACGCACACAAGGAGCTTTCTGCTTCCGAGGTACTTGATATCTTCACCCGTGAATACGTTAACGTCGCGGCTCCTATGTGCGTAAGCGACTGCCATTTCGTGAGAAAGGGCGATCAGATAAAAGCAATTCTTACAGTCGAATATAACGGCGAAGCTCGCGATATCTCTGCCGAGGGTAACGGCCGTCTCGATGCCGTCAGTAACGCATTCAAGCGTAATCTCGGCGTTGTCTACTCCAATATGACCTACCACGAGCACGCGCTTGAAACAGGCTCGACCTCCCGTGCGGTCGCATACGTAAGTATTACCGACGATAAGGGCAAGACCTATTGGGGCGCAGGTGTCCACGACGATATTATCACCGCTTCCATTAACGCACTCGTTACGGCGATTAATAAAAAGATTATGTGAGGAATGCGGAACCCTTTTTTGTAAAAAGGGGTTCCGCACCTCCCCAAAACTTCAATAAGGATAGATGTTATTACAGACGTCTTACCCTTGCAGATGATGAAAAATTAAGCAGTTAAACAACATTTATCCCCTGAACCCCTTTATTGAGAGTTTTTTGGAAAGGGCGGGGTGTGGGGAGGGAAAACCTATTTTGCAAAAATGGTTTTCCCTCCCCACAGAAAAGAGGTAAAATATTATGGCAATGACGATGACACAGAAGATCCTTGCGGCGCACGCGGGATTGGAATCGGTAAAGGCGGGACAGTTGATAATGGCGAACTTGGACTTGGTTCTGGGCAACGACATTACGACGCCCGTAGCGATCAACGAATTCAAGAACAATGGATTTGAGGGGGTTTTTGACAAGAACAAGATCGCGCTTGTAATGGACCACTTCGTGCCCAACAAGGACATCAAGGCGGCACAGCAGTGCAAGCAGTGCAGGCTTTTTGCGAAGTCTTTTAACATCAAGAACTATTTTGACGTTGGAGATATGGGAATCGAGCACGCTCTTCTTCCCGAGAAGGGACTTGTCGCTCCCGGCGACTGCGTGATCGGTGCGGATTCGCATACCTGTACGTACGGTGCGCTCGGCGCGTTCTCCACGGGCGTGGGAAGCACCGATATGGCGGCTGGAATGGCGACCGGCAAGGGTTGGTTCAAGGTTCCTTCCGCAATCAAATTTAATCTTGTGGGTGAGCTCAAGCCTCACGTTTCGGGCAAGGACGTTATTCTTCACATAATCGGAATGATCGGTGTTGACGGCGCGCTTTATCGCTCGATGGAATTTTCGGGCGAGGGCCTGAAATCGCTTTCTATCGATGACCGTCTTTGTATGGCTAATATGGCGATCGAGGCAGGCGCGAAGAACGGCATTTTCGAGGTCGACGAGATCACTCTTGCATACGTTGGCGAGCGAGTAAGCCGCGAGTATACGGTCTATTCGGCAGATCCCGATGCAGAGTACGACGAGACCTACACCATCGACCTTTCGGCGATCGAATCCACCGTGGCTTGTCCTCATCTCCCCGAGAACACCAAGCTTGCGCGTGAGCTTGGCGACGTAAAGCCCGATCAGGTCGTAATCGGATCGTGCACGAACGGCAGAATTTCGGATATGAAGGCGGCGGCAGAGATACTTAGGGGCAAGCACGTAGCCGACGGTGTCCGTTGCATCATTATCCCCGCGACCCAGAGCATTTACAAGGAGTGCATCAAGCGCGGATATATCGACACGTTCATCGACGCGGGCTGCGTAGTCTCAACTCCCACCTGCGGCCCCTGCCTTGGCGGATATATGGGTATTCTTGCCGAGGACGAGATCGCGGTCGCGACTACAAACCGAAACTTCGTGGGCAGAATGGGTCACGTTACCTCGAAGATCTACCTTGCCAGCCCCGAGGTCGCGGCATCGAGTGCGGTTGCGGGTAAGATCGTAGACCCCACAGAGCTTTAAAAAGGAGGCAGAGTAATGAACGCAAACGGATTCGTACATAAATACGGCGACAACGTCGATACCGACGTTATCATTCCCGCGAGATATCTCAATACCGCGGACCACAAGGAGCTTGCCTCTCACTGTATGGAGGACATCGACAAGGACTTCGTTAAAAAGGTCAATGACGGCGACATTATGGTCGGCGGTGCAAACTTCGGCTGCGGCTCGTCAAGAGAGCACGCGCCGATAGCGATCAAAAAGTCGGGCATCTCCTGCGTTATCGCAAAGACGTTCGCAAGAATTTTTTACAGAAACGCGATCAATATCGGTCTTGCGATCCTCGAATGCCCCGAGGCAAGCGAAAGAATCGAGGCGGGCGACAACGTGGCGGTTGACTTCGATACGGGAGTTATTACCAATATCACCAAAAACGAGACCTATCAGGCAGAGCCCTTCCCGGAGTTTATAAAGGATATTATCAATTCCGACGGACTTCTCAACTCCTTAAAGAAATAAGAGGCAGGATCATGGAAAAAAATATTGTATTACTCAAGGGCGACGGAATAGGTCCTGAGATCGTTGATCAGGCGGTGAAGGTGCTTGATGCCGTTGCGAAGAAATACGGACACAAATTTAACTACGCCGAGGTCGACATCGGAGGCTGCTCTATTGACAAATTCGGAGTGCCGATCACGGATGAGGGAATGGAGAAGTGCAAGAATGCCGACGCGGTATTGCTTGGCGCGGTTGGAGGACCTAAGTGGGATAACGTCGATCCTTCGATAAGACCCGAAAAGGCGCTGCTTGCGGTCAGACGCGAGCTTGGACTTTTCGCAAATCTCCGTCCCACAAGGCTTTTCCCTCAGCTTGCCGATTCCTCTCCGCTTAAGCAGAGCATAGTTGGCAACGGCATTGATCTGATGATCGTGCGCGAGCTGACGGGCGGCATTTACTTTGGCAAGAGATACACCGAGGTGGTTGACGGCGAGAAGGTCGCGACCGACTATATGACCTACTCCGAGCACGAGATCGAGCGAATCGGTCGCGTTGCTTTCGAGTCGGCACTCAAGAGAAACAAAAAGCTTGCAAGCGTTGACAAGGCAAACGTGCTTGATTCGTCGCGACTTTGGAGAGCGACGATGCACCGACTTGCAAAGGAGTATCCGCAGGTCGAGTACAGCGATATTCTCGTGGACAACACCGCGATGCAGCTTATAAAGAATCCCACGCAGTTCGACGTGCTTGTAACCGAGAATATGTTTGGCGACATTCTCTCAGACGAGGCGAGCATGCTGACGGGTTCGATCGGAATGATGCCTTCGGCATCTCTCTCCTCGGGAACTCTCGGTATGTACGAGCCTATTCACGGCTCGGCTCCCGACATCGCGGGAATGGATATTGCAAATCCGATCGGAACGGTCATGAGTGCGGCTATGATGCTTCGTTACTCGTTCGATATGATGGATGAGGCAGACGCGATCGAAGCAGCGGTCAACAAGTCGCTGGACGACGGCTACCGCACGCCCGACATCTACAAGGACGGATTTAAGAAGGTCGGTTGCACAGAGATGGGCGATATTCTCGCCGCAAATATTTGAAATCAAAATTTATTCTTATAAAAAAGAAGGTAAAAAACAATGCTTGATATCAGATACGAATTGGTAAAAGAAAGAAAAGCAAAGCCCGATTGGAACAACCTCGGCTTCGGCAAGTATTTTACAGACCATATGTTTATTATGGATTATGAGGTCGGCAAGGGCTGGCACGACGCGCGCATAGTTCCTTACCAGAATCTTTCTCTCGATCCTGCCTGTATGGTGTTCCATTACGCGCAGGAGATGTTTGAGGGACTCAAGGCGTACCGCACGCCCGACGGCTCGGTACAGCTTTTCAGACCCGATCAGAATTTTGAGAGAATGAACCGCACAAACGAGCGTCTCTGCATTCCTCAGATCGATGTTGACGAGGTCATCGGCTATCTCAAGGCTCTCGTTTCGGTCGAGGAGGAATGGGTTCCTGCGGTTGAGGGCACGTCGCTTTACATCCGTCCCTTTATTATCGCGACCGACGTTCAGCTCGGCGTTCACCCCTCGAAGACCTATAAATTTATGATAATTCTTTGTCCCGTCGGTGCGTACTACGCAGAGGGACTCAAGCCCGTTAAGATCTTCGTTGAGCGTGAGTACGTGCGCGCGGTCAGAGGCGGCACTGGCTTTGCCAAGGTCGGCGGCAACTACGCTTGCTCGCTTATCGGTCAGGAAAAGGCAGAGAAGATGGGATACTCGCAGGTGCTCTGGCTTGACGGTATCGAGCACAAGTATATCGATGAGGTCGGCGCGATGAACGTATTCTTTGTTATCGACGGCACGGTCATCACTCCCGCGCTCGAGGAGGGAAGTATTCTTCCCGGTGTTACGAGAAAGTCCTGCATCCAGCTCCTTAAGAGCATGGGCTACAAGGTAGAGGAGAGAAAGCTCTCCTTGGCAGAGGTCGAGGCGGCTTATGCCGAGGGCAAGCTCGACGAGGCGTTCGGTACGGGTACCGCCGCAGTCGTTTCTCCTATGGGATTGCTCGACACAGGCGACGAAAAGATGATAATCAATAACGGCGAGATCGGACCGATCGCGCAAAAGCTCTACGATACCCTTACAGGCATCCAGTGGGGCAAGACCAAGGACAGCTTCGGTTGGACTGTGAAGGTTTGATTGATATAATATGTGGGGG
>JAFQPM010000011.1 GCA_017411745.1 Clostridia bacterium
ATGGACACCATTCTTAACCTCGGTCTTAACGAGCAGGTCGTTGAGGTTATGGCAAAGAAGTCCGGCAACGCTCGTTGGGCTTACGACTGCTACCGCAGATTTATCCAGATGTACTCCGACGTCGTTATGGAAGTCGGCAAGAAGTACTTCGAGGAGCTCATCGATAAGATGAAGGAAGAAAAGGGCGTTAAGCAGGACGTTGAGCTTACCGCTGAAGATCTTAAGGAGCTTGCTAACCAGTTCAAGGCTGAGTACAAGGCTAAGATCGGAAACGACTTCCCCACCGATCCCAAGGAGCAGCTCATCGGCGCAGTTAAGGCAGTATTCCGCAGCTGGGATAACCCCAGAGCAAACGTTTACCGCCGCGACAACGATATTCCCTACAGCTGGGGTACCGCTGTAAACGTACAGGCAATGGCATTCGGTAACATGGGTGATAACTGTGGTACCGGCGTTGCATTCACCCGCGATCCCGCTACCGGCGAGAAGAAGATGATGGGTGAGTTCCTTACCAACGCACAGGGTGAGGACGTTGTTGCAGGTGTTCGTACACCTATGCCCATTCAGGAAATGGCTAACAAGTTCCCCGCAGCATACGAGCAGTTCGTAAAGGTTTGCGAGATCCTTGAGAACCACTATCACGATATGCAGGACATGGAGTTCACCATTGAGAACGAAAAGCTTTACATGCTCCAGACCAGAAACGGTAAGAGAACCGCACAGGCAGCTCTCCAGATCGCAGTTGACCTCGTAAAAGAGGGCCACAAGACCGAGCAGGAAGCAGTTCTTATGATCGACCCCAGAAACCTCGACACTCTTCTCCATCCCCAGTTCGACGCAAAGGCACTCAAGGCTGCTACCCCCATGGGTAAGGGTCTTGGCGCATCTCCCGGTGCGGCTTGCGGTCAGGTAGTATTCTCTGCTGAGGATGCTGAGGCTTGGAAGAATGCAGGCAAGAAGGTAATTCTCGTTCGTCTTGAGACCTCTCCCGAGGACATCACGGGTATGAAGGCAGCTCAGGGTATCCTCACCGTTCGTGGCGGTATGACCTCTCACGCAGCAGTTGTTGCTCGTGGTATGGGTAAGTGCTGCGTATCCGGTTGCGGCGATATCGCTATGGACGAGGAGAACAAGAAGTTCACTCTCAACGGTAAGACCTACGTTGAAGGCGATTACATCTCCATCAACGGTTCTACCGGTGCTATCTACGACGGTATCATTCCTACCGTTGATGCAGAAATTTCCGGCAACTTCGGTACTATCATGGGTTGGGCTGACAAGTTCAGAACTCTCAAGGTAAGAACCAACGCTGATACTCCTGCTGACGCTAAGAAGGCTCGCGAGCTCGGCGCTGAGGGTATCGGTCTTTGCCGTACCGAGCACATGTTCTTCGAGGCAGACAGAATCGCTGCTTTCCGTGAGATGATCTGTGCCGACACCGCTGCTGAGCGCGAAGTTGCTCTTGAAAAGATCCTTCCCTACCAGCAGTCCGACTTCGAGAAGCTCTACGAGGCACTCGAGGGCACTCCCGTATGTATCAGATTCCTTGATCCCCCTCTCCACGAGTTCGTTCCCACCACCGATGAGGACATCGCTCTTCTCGCTAAGGCGCAGAACAAGTCCGTTGAAGAGATCAAGGCTATCATCTCCTCTCTCCACGAGTTCAACCCCATGATGGGTCACCGTGGATGCCGTCTTGCAGTTACCTACCCTGAGATCGCAGCAATGCAGACCAAGGCAGTTATCCGCGCGGCTATCAACACCCAGAAGGCTCACGCTGACTGGAACGTTGTTCCCGAGATCATGATTCCTCTCGTTGGCGACGTTAAGGAGCTCAAGTACGTTAAGAGCGTTGTAGTTGCTACTGCTGACGCAGAGATCGCAGCTGCAGGCGTTTCCCTCAAGTACGAGGTTGGTACTATGATCGAGATCCCCAGAGCTTGTCTCACCGCTGATGAGATCGCACAGAACGCAGACTTCTTCTGCTTCGGTACTAACGACCTCACTCAGATGACCTACGGCTTCTCTCGTGACGACGCAGGTAAGTTCCTTGAGGCTTACTACGATGCAAAGATCTTCGAGAACGATCCCTTCGCTAAGCTCGACACCACCGGTGTTGGTAAGCTCATGAGCATGGCTATCCAGCTCGGCAGACCCGCAAACAAGAACCTCCACGTAGGTATCTGCGGCGAGCACGGTGGAGATCCCACGTCCGTTGAGTTCTGCCACCAGATCGGCCTTGACTACGTATCCTGCTCTCCCTTCAGAGTACCGATCGCACGTCTTGCAGCAGCTCAGGCAGCACTTAAGTAATTTGTAAGTATCTAAAAAAGATATACGGGGAAAACCCTTTCCAAGAAAGGTGTTTTCCCCGTTTCTTTTTTAAGATCTCAAAAAAGCGATCGCGTTTGCCGTGGGCGAACCTGCTCCCACCGTGTTTTTTATTGATAAAAAACGCAAAGCCCTCCGAACTCACAAGGAGTTCAGAGGGCTTGCTTCATTAATTTTTATCGATTATTATCTTTTAATGACCATTAGATCTTTCAAGCAGACAATACGTATTGATTAGTTCCACTCAACAGTAATGGTGTTGCCGTTAGTAGCGTTTTCGATCTTGCAGAAACGGTAGTTTGCTCCACCATCTGTGTCTACGTTTGCGCCCTCAGCATTTGTTACAGTACATCCTGTGAAGGTTACCTTTCCACTCTCATAATCTTCAGCATTACGTCCTTGAATAATAACGATAGCATTCGGACTCCAGCAAGCACCACTACCGTCTGTGTATTCCGATTCTGCATCGTATTCAGTATCACCAGCAGACTTTGCAGTAAAGGTACAGTTCTTGAACGTTACGTTTCCACCAGCGATAGTAACAGTTCCAACGAACGTGCAATTTTCAAACGTCCAGTTACCATGTCCGATATAGAGCGAGCTCCAACCATCCATAGTGCTGTTTTCAACCGTGCAATCGATGTCATCGGTTACATCAGCAGCCTGACCAACGTTCTGTCCAAAAGCAAACGCATTGCCCTTAATAGTTGTATCGGAGATATAAACGGATCCCGCGGTGGGCTTAAGTGCTGAACGATTATCTGCGCCGTCTGTTGCATCAATGGTAACGTTTGTAAGAGTAAGAGTAGTTCCGCTGGTCACGTCGATATTTGCCTTGATGGTATTGCCGTTACCGTCAATTTCGATATCGCCTGCGTTATTGAATTTCAAGTAGCCTGCATCAGCAAGAACGTTCATGTCCTTTTCAAGAACGATGGAGTTCAAGCCGTTGATATCTGCAAACGTACCGTTAGCAAGATCCTTAAGATCGTCAGCAGAGCCTACCTTAACAACGTTGAAAAGCTCAACCTTGCTAAAATCGTAATCTGCATACTTCTTGGGGTAAACAACTTTTTCGTCCTCAACGAGAACTATAACGTTCTTTTCTGCGATCCAAGCGAAGTAGTATCCCTTGAAGAGAGGATCGAGCTTGTGATTGTATCCGTTTTCAGCAAGAATTGCCTTGACGTCCTGAATCTTCTGAGGGCCTTCGCCACCGGCAGCCTCTGCAGTGAGAAGCTTATTCATCTGAACTACTGCCTGCTGGTCAGCAGAACGGTTAGCCTTTTGTGTGAGAGATACGAACGTAGGAATAAGTACTGCTGCAAGAATTGCGATAACAGCAATTACGATTACCAGCTCAACGATCGTAAAGCCTTTTTTGTTTGTTCTTTTCATAATTGTGTTTCCTTTCTGAAAAAATTTTAGGTCTGCTTGAACAAAACAACGACTCTATAATGAGTGAAGCAATAAATCTCCGCCGAATGATACCATCCCATTAAAGCTCACTCTCTTATAGGATATCGATTTAGTGATTCGTCTGTTACTGTTAGAAGAACTTTTTATTCCGTCCGACTAATATAGTAATAGGCGAACGATTTTTATAACAAAAGTACATACTTTTTAGGAGGAATACAATGATTTTTTAGAAAATTTTACTTATACGGGAAAATCAGAACGAAAAAATCCGCGAAAGATATTGACAATTTCTTGATTTTCTGATATAATATGTATCGGTAGTTCGCCTATTACTATATTAAATGAACTTTTTTTGCTCCGATTGGGGCGTTTTTTTTTTTGCTTTTTCAGAGGGCTTCTCCAATTTTGTTCATCATATCCTTTTTGTGATCCGGCAAACTATGCACGTATACGTTCAACGTTATAGTGGGATTTTTGTGCCCAAGAATTTCGGATAACGTTTTGGCATCCACTCCGCACTCGATCGCTCGCGTCGCAAAGGTATGACGCAAGGCGTGAAAGCCCTTGTGCTCCACTCCCGCTTTTTTCAGGAGAAGTTCAAAGCTTCGCTGATAAGAACGCGTGGATACGGGCTGTCCCCTGTCCGAAATGACCCAAACCGAGCTCGACCTTTGCTTGTATTCTTTTAGCATTGGAATTATCTGCTTTGGCAAAGGAATAACGCGCCTTGATGCCCTTGATTTCGGTGTGCCTACTATCCGTTTTTCGCCGCCGCTGCTTTTGTTATCTCTGCTGCTTTTATTTATTGAAAGCAACCCCTTTTCAAGATCCACGTCACTCCATTCAAGAGCCAAAAGCTCACCAATTCGCAAGCCTGTATAAAGGCAAAGCAAGACCCCGAACATTTTGATCTTCTTATGCGTCATTACGCATTGCTCAATTTGTTTTTGCTCAACAAGCGAAAAGCACTCTACACGCGTTTCTGACTTTTTGGGGCGCTTGATCTTATCGCTCGGATCAAATTCTACCTGTCCTGCGTTTTGCGCCGTTCTGAAAGAGCCTTGCAAAACGCTAATTATCGTGTTAACGGTATTAGGCGAAAGTCCCCCTCCCGTTATCTTATTTCCCTTTTGAATTTGCTCGGACACATACCGTTGAAGATCTATCGCCGTTATTTCCGATAGCTCCATCCGCCCAATGTACGGCACGACATGAGCCTTCAACAAATATTTGTAATGCTCGTAGGTGTTTAACTTTGTCATAGTCTTCACGTAATTTTCCAACCATATGTCTATCCATTCTTCATATTTCATTGTATATAAACTCTCCTTCCCAATCGCTCTCCAATCGTTGCAAAGATACGCCCGCCTAAAAAAGCCCTCATATATTTTATCTCCAAATCGTTTCAAAATATTTACAATGCCAAAGGTAAAAAATCTCGCAAAAATCTTCTGCATTTATCTTCAGTTAACAAATTAGTGCTAAAATGGTATCGTAAGGCAAAAAAATACTCTTTTTGGAGGTATTATGTTCAATATAATGATAGTTGAGGACGATGCCAATCAGCGAAAGCTGATGGCTACCGTGCTCGAGCAATACGGATACAACGTTATTCAGGCAGTCGACGGCATCGACGCGCTCGACGTGCTCGACAAAAAGCACATCGACCTGATAATTCTCGATATTATGATGCCGAGAATGGACGGCTTTGAGTTCACCGAAACTCTGCGCCAGTCGGGCTGCAATCTCCCGATACTTATGGTCACGGCGAAGCAATCCCCCGTTGACAAGCGCAAGGGCTTCATCATCGGCACGGACGACTACATGACCAAGCCCGTGGACGAGGAGGAGATGGTGCTCCGCGTGGGTGCTCTGCTCCGTCGCTCAAAAATAGTCAGCGAAAAGAAGCTGACCATCGGCTCGACAACGCTTTATTACGATTCCCTTTCGGTAGTTTGCGGCGGCGAACGCTACGAGCATCCGCAAAAGGAATTTCTCTTGCTGTTCAAGCTGCTTTCCTACCCGGGAAAAATATTCACGCGCCGTCAGCTTATGGACGAGATCTGGGATATGGAGAGCGAGAGCGACGAGAGAACCGTCGACGTTCACATCAGCCGCCTGCGCGACAAATACCGAGGCTGCCCCGATTTTGAGATAGTCACCGTCCGCGGACTCGGCTACAAGGCGGTATATCAAAGATGAGCAAGGCAAAGGAAAACAAGCCGAAGGGAAAAAAGCGGCATCACCTGCTCTCCCTTTCGGGCAAGCGGATCAGAACGGTCAACACAATAAGGTCGCGCTTCGGTCTTATCGTCCTTATTCTCTTTGCCGCGGCGGGCGGTATCACCGCGCTGATCTACTATCTGCTTCAGCTTTTCCCGTTTTTTGACGGTCTGTTCGACAACGGTCCTCTGCTTGTCGGCGTGATGGTGCTGACGTTTATCGCGATCGGCGTAATGATCACGGGCGCGACCCTGAGGATCTGGTTTGGACGGGTCAACGGAATTACCGAGGGCTTGCGCGAGATCGCCAAGGGAAATTTCAAGGCAAGAGTTGCCGAAAGTGACAAAAAGCAGGTGCTTACCGAGCTTGGCGATCTTGAGAAGACCTTTAATCAGATGGCGAGCGACCTTGAGGGCATTGAAATGTTCCGAAATGACTTCATCAACAACTTCTCGCACGAATTCAAGACGCCGATCGTGTCGATACGCGGATTTGCGCGTCAGCTTCAAAGCGGAAATCTTACCGAGGAGCAGAAAAAGGAATATCTTGACATTATCGTGTCCGAATCCGAGCGTCTTGCCACCATGTCGCAGAACGTTCTGCTTTTGACCAAGCTTGAAAATCAGACCATAGTCACCGAAAAAAGCGAATTTTACCTCGACGAGCAGGTGCGAAGCTGTATTCTTCTGCTTGAAAAGGCGTGGAGCGACAAGGATATTGAGCTTGACATCGACCTCGACGAGATAAAATACGTCTTTAACGAGGAGATGATGTCGCACGTCTGGATAAATCTTTTCTCAAACGCGATCAAATTCTCTCGCGAGGGCGGAAGGATCACGATCACGCTAAAGGCGGTCGAGGACGGCACGCAGTTCCGCATATCCGACGACGGCGTGGGCATGAGCGAGGAGGTCAAGGCAAGAATTTTTGAAAAATTCTATCAGGGCGACAGTTCTCACGCGCTTCAGGGCAACGGCATCGGGCTAAACATCGTTCAGCGAATCGTCACGCTTGCAGGCGGTGAGATCAAGGTCGAAAGCGAGGTCGACAAGGGCTCAAGCTTCACTGTTACACTGCCCCAAATCCTGTAAAACAAGCATATTTTGTAATATTTAGTTTATTTCTCTATTATTTGTTTATATATTGTCGATTCAAGGGCGGACTTTTGCGGTCTGCCCTTGTCTTTGCTTCACCGAAAGATAATTTCGCAAACCGATTGACAATTATATAATTTAATGTTATAATATACTGAATAGCTACGCCGAACGGTCGCGCGCGGTCATGCCGAAAGGTCTCCGCGTGAGGAAAGTCCGGGCTTCATAGGGCAGGATAACTGATAACGTCAGCCACGGGTAACCGTCGGGAAAGTGCAACAGAAATAGACTGCCTAAATCGCTGTGGAGGATACAGAAGTCGTGATTTTTCGTTCGTCGCCGTACTGGGTACGGCAGAGCGAAAAAGCGCGGCTAAATGCTCGCATAAAAATTGAAATTCGAGCCAAGCGAGAATTTCTACCTCTGAAAAAAGCGTAATTATTAGCACAAGCTTTGTATAATAATTGGCTCGCGAGCATTGTTCTGTGCCTTCCAAAGCGATTTAGGTGATGGTGGAAAGGCGAGGTAAGAGCTCACCCACTCCTATGGTAACATAGGTTTGCTGTAAACCCTATCCGAAGCAACACCCCCGGAGGAAGTCGCCCAAGCTCCGCAAGGATACTCCGAGGTGGCATAACGCGAGAGCGTTAGAGCTTTTCGGCGACGAAAAGCAAAGATTGATGACCGTTTAAGACAGAACCCGGCTTATAGACGTAGCTATTCAATTCACAAAATCACAAAACAAAGGCAAAGTATATGAAAATTGGATTCGTTTCCCTCGGTTGCCCGAAAAATCAGCTCGACACCGAGGTCATGCTACACCACCTTGCCTCCGCGGGCCACGAGATAACTCCCGAGGAGACCGAGGCGGACATAGTCATTATAAACACCTGCGCGTTCATTGAATCCGCCAAGAAAGAGGCGATCGACAATATTCTCGACATCGCTTACCTCAAAAAGCATCACTCCCTTAAGGGAATCGTGGTGACGGGCTGTATGGCGGAGAGATACGGGCGCGAGATCCTCGACGAATTTCCCGAGGTCGACGCCGTACTTGGTGTCGGCAGCATACACAATATAGTCGAGGCGGTCGACAGCGTTGCCGCAAATATCGGCAAAAAGCGCAAAAAGAACGCGCCCGACTGCCGATACTACTCCCACGAGGACAAAAACAAGGTCGCTCTCGGCGGCGACAGAATTCTGACCACGCCCGATTACGCGGCGTATCTGAAGATCAGCGAGGGCTGCGACAATCGCTGCACCTACTGTGCGATCCCCGATATTCGAGGAAAATTCCGCAGTCGTCCCATGGAGGAGCTGATCGACGAGGCGCGCGAGCTCGACGAGCTTGGCGTCAAGGAGCTGACCATTATCGCGCAGGACACCACGCGCTACGGTATCGATCTCTACGGCAAGTACTGTCTTGACGAGCTGCTCCGCAAGATCACCGAGGCGACGAGCATTCCGTGGATCCGCGTGCTCTACTGCTATCCCGACAAGATCACCGACGGTCTTATCGAGGAGATGAAGAACAACCCGAGAATCCTCAACTACATAGATCTGCCGCTTCAGCACATCAGCGACAAGGTGCTCAAGAGAATGAACCGTCACGGCAACGGCGCGCTCATTCGCGAGGTTCTTGCAAAATTAAAGAAGGAGATCCCCGACGTCACCATCCGCACGACCTTTATAGTCGGCTTCCCGGGCGAGACCGACGAGGATTTCACCGAGCTTGCAGAGTTCATTAAGTCCGAGCGCTTCGACCGCGCAGGCGTCTTCACCTACTCGCGCGAGGAAGGCACTCCCGCTTACGATTTCGCCGATCAGATCGACGAGCAGGTCAAGCAGGACAGAATGGACATTCTTATGCGCTCGCAAATGCTTATCAACGAGGAGAAAAACGCCGAAAAGATCGGCAAGGTCATCGACGTTATCTGCGAGGACTACGATCCCGTTAGCGAATATTATTTCGGCAGAAGCGTCGCGGACGCGCCCGAGATCGACGGCAAGGTATTCTTTAAGTCCGAAAAGCAGATCGCTCCCGGTCAGTTCGTTCGTGTCAAGGTTCGCCGTGTCGAAGAATACGACCTCTGCGGTTTCGCTTTGCAGGAGTGAAAAGTTAGTTGATCCTACGAGACTTGGGGTGCCTTTTGAGAAAGGCGCCCCAAACCCCGCGAAAACTTCCGATATTTTGGGTTCTAACTAAGGTGTTTGTTTTCAGCAAGCTGAAAACTCTAATTTTTCGACAAGTCGAAAAAGTCAGCCTACTGAGATGACAAACGTCCTACCGTGTAGAACCCAAGACACACAGTCTAACTTTAACTTAAAGAGATTATAAAATAAGTTGCGCCGTATTGGCTGGGTTCAAAACCCTTGCAATACATAAACGAAAGACAGGGATTTTTTCGAGGTGAGCCGATGAAAAAATCCTCCGTTACCCTAAAAGGACCCAAAATACCGGAAGTTTTTGAGGGTTTTAGGGAACTTTTTTCCAAAAAGTTCCCTAAGAACTCGTAGCACAATCTAACTAACTTCCCAACAACAAAAGAAAGGCAAAAAAAGACAATGAAAATGAATCTTCCAAACAAGCTGTCGGTACTGCGACTGATAATGGTACCGATATTTATGGTAGTAATGCTTCTGCCAGTATTTACCGAATTTGAACCGCTTGTAGACACGATTTTGACGCTCGTGGGTGCGTTTTTATTCATCGCGGCGTCCCTGACCGACATGCTTGACGGCAAGATCGCGAGAAAATACAATCTCGTCACCGACTTTGGCAAGTTTATCGACCCCCTTGCCGACAAATTTATGGTCATCGGCGCATTGATGTGCATTTTCTTCACCAATGCGGGCAATATCCGTATGTTTACCCTCTATTTCGTGGCTCTCGTAGTAGTAGTATTTCGTGAGTTGGCGGTTACCGCGATCCGTCTTATCGCGGCTTCAAGCAAGGAAAAGGTTGTTATCGCGGCGAATATGCTGGGCAAGCTCAAGACTGTAACTCAGATCGTAGCTATCTGTGCGGCGATAATCGAGCCCGTGCTTTACTCGGCGCTTGGCGTGAATATTCAGCTTCTCGGCTTTGCACCGATCACGCTCGTTACGACGGTTCTGATGATCTATCTGACCATTCATTCGGGCATCAACTACATCGTCGGCGCGTGGAAATACCTCGATCCGCAGAAATAATTGATTGTAAATAGAAAAAATCGCTTATGAGAACCATAAGCGATTTTTTTATTCAAAGCGACAGCTTTGCGATAAAATCGTATGTAAACTCGTTCAGCGCCTTGAAATCCATCGCGTTTTTGTATATATCCTCGAGCAAAAAGTGGTAGACCTTCGCCTCACGCAGCGCGTGCAGAGCGCCGTCAAGACAATCGGAGTAAAGCCTTGTGGCATAACGCAATTCTCCCCTTATCACGCGCAATTTTTCGACGTCGACGAAGCGCTTTGCGTTGACGATCTTGCCCTCGTCGCTCGGCGTATTGTCCTTGTCCCAAAGCAGAAATGCGATCTTGCCGTTCTCGAGGAAGATTCCGTTTACAAGTCTGAAGTCGACGGGATCGTACGCCACGCGCACGGTCTCGCCAACCGACGAAAGCGACCGTAAAAGCGCGACCAAAAACACCTTACCGACACCGTAAAAATCGTCTATCCTGACTACCTTATCCGCATTTTGCTCAAAGCTGTCAAAGCTGAATCTTCCCGTCATCGCGACCGCGTCGAGAAGTGACGGAATGACGGTCGCAGTCCCCCGAGGCAGATCGAGCGAGCGCACGAGCCGATCAGCCGCCGCCTGTAGCTTTTCGCGATCGACGAACTGCGAGAGAAGCGAGTCGCTGACCGCCCGCAGATTGCCGCACGACCTCAAATAATCGTAAGCGCGCTTGTAGGCGGCGCTTTTTTTGTTTGAGAGCGAAAAGATCTCGTTTTTTTGAAGCCGCAGCAATCTTGGATCCCAGAACTGCCCGAGATTGATCATTTCCTCACGCGCACCCGGGTGAATAGGCTCCCAGACGTGCGGCGACGTGCCGTCAATTATTCCGATATTCTCCTCCCCGAGCATCAAAACGCCGTCGAGCGAGCGCGGATCGGACGAGCAATAATAATACTCGACCTCAAGAGAGTTTTTCCTTGCGCTCTCGGCGCATTTTTTAATAAAGCTCGATTTGCCCGTGCCGGGCCCGCCCTTGATCACGTAGAGTCGGTCGGCGCGTCCGAAGACCTCGGGATAGTAGCTTTTAAAGCCCTCCGACGAGTTTGAAGCGGCAAAATATTCGTGTTGCATAAAGTTTCTCCTTTTGCTTAATTCTCGATACATTCTATGCAAAGCACGGCTTGTTCGTTTGCAGTTTTCCTCGATTTTTTGCCAAAACGCGTGTGAAAAATAAAATTAGGGACTTCTCCGAGAAGCCCCCAAAATCAATTCACGCCTTGGTGATGATGGTGATATTCACAGGCTCGACTCCCGTGTACTCGTAGACCACGCTGTTGATCTGCGCGAGCTGGGTCGAGGAAAGCTTACCGTCGTACTGAACGACCACGCTGACCGTATTGTTGCTGACCACTGCAACGCAATTTTCGTAGCCCTGCGAGCCAACTGCCGCCTCTATGTAGGCTTCCTGCTGGATCGACTCCGCGATCAGCGCGACCTCTGCAGCCGCCTCTGCCTTTACCTCCTCGGTGGCATTAGCGTTGTCGATGATAGCGTAAAGCACCTCAAGCGCCTCGTCACGAGATCTCTGACGGCTCACCTGCATCGTGGCGAAGTAGCTGTCGGTGGAAACGTCACTCGCGCCCGTTTCTTCCTCGCCTGACGTGGGATTTTTGCTGTTGTCAAGCTCGCCCGACATTCCCGTGCTGCCGCTATAGTCAAATCCGTCGTCGTTGTTCGAAAAAAAGAGCCAATTTGCCCAGACCGCCACGCCGATCAGCACCACCGCGCACGCGATGATAAGATTTCTTTTGCCTGACTTCATAAAGAAGTTCTTTACCGCTTTGATTTTGTCATTGATTGCCATTATTTCAGTCCTCCCGAAAAATTTGTTACGCTACATTATATTTTCAAACCGTCCTCTATATGCTTACTTTGACCGATCGGTGAAAACTTTTTCTAATATTCAACGACACGGACTCTCGTCAGGGGCAGTCCGTATGCGGCAGAAAGCAGTGCGGCAAGCTCGTTTTTGATTCCGGCGTTGCCGCCCGTATCACAGACCACGCCGATGCCGACGAGTGCCGGCAGGCTCTCGCCAAGATAGAGCGCGTGCGCGTTCGAGCCGCTTCCGATTATCACGTATTCGATCTTATCACTGTTGCCCGACTGCGTGTTCGTTGCGTAGATGCTCTCGCCGAGTCCGTCGAAAAATACCACCGCCTCCGCGCTTTTGACTCCGCTGACGCTCATACACAGCTCCTCGATCTCGCGGCGCACGGTTTCCTTATATGCAAGAAATTCCTCATAAGTGTTCTTCACGTCGTCGGTCTTCTCGGCGCTCTTTTTCTCGCTCGGCAAGGCGAAGCTGCCGATCAAAAGCAGAGCCACCCCTATAATGAACCCGAAAATGATTATCTTGAAGCTTCCCTTTTTCTTCATGTGGTTGACCACTTGTGCCGCTTCGATCCCCGTATTGTCTGCCATAATTTACCTCCATCAGCCAATCGCTGTGACTATTTCGCAGTCGAAAAGTCCTCCTAAATATCGCTCTATCTCGCCCGTGTCCTTCCAGATCGCCGAGCCGTACAGGGTTATGAATATCCTTTTCAGCTCAAGCTCTCCCGACCCGTTTTTGTTTGCGATAACTCTGACCTCGCAGTCCTCGCGAGCCACTCCGTACCTCTCGTCCAGCATCTCCGCAACACCCTCCTTCAAGCTCGACAGCTCTGCCGCCCCGTAGCTTTCCCCAAATATACTCTCGTATTCCTCGACCGCGCCCTCATTTATCTCGGGCACAAGTCCACTCAAGTCAAGTCCGCGTATCCCCTCGATCACTTCGCCAAGCGGCGACACGCACGTCAAAATAAGCACGCAACCGACAGCAAGCCGCACGTGCTTGCCAAGTCCTCCGCCCTCCCCATCGGGCGCGATCAGCGATATTATCGACCCTATAACTCCGACACATATTATTGAAATGATGTATGATTTCATTTTTTGCTCCTTGTTGGAAAGTTAGCGGATGTAGGGAGTGCCTTCGGCGACCTACTTTCTTTGAAAAGAAAGTAGGCAAAGAAACTTCCCCGATATTTTGGGTCCTTTTAGGGTGTCGTAGGATTTTTTCTTCGGCAAGCCTTGAAAAAATCCCTGTCTATCGTTTTTATATTGCAAGGGTTTGGAACTGTAGGGGCCGACGTCCTCGACGGCCCGATGAAATAGCAATGGTGAAGATAAATTCCATTAATTAAAAAATCAATTCACAAACCAACAATATTTATTCAAATCGTAAACCGGGCCGTCGAGGACGTCGGCCCCTACGGTTTACGGTGGTAAGTTAGACAATCCGTCTTGGGTTCAATACGGTAGGGTGTTTGTTATCTCAGTAGGCTGACTTTTTCGGCTTGCCGAAAAATCAGCGTCAATTCACCCTTGTTAGAACCCAAAATACAGGAAGTTTTCGCGGGGTTTGGGGCGCCTTTTTCCAAAAGGCACCCCAAAAACTCCTTTGCATTCGCTAACTTCCCCTACCCCACAGCAGAGCAAGTAGCGGCGAAGATTGCGAAAGCGATAATAAATACGACGGAAGAAAGGACGGCAACTCCCTCGAGGTAGCCGTAGAGGCTGCCGATCTCATTTAGGAGCTTGTGCTCTGAGGAGCAGCCGAGCATACCTGCGAGAAAGGCGGCGAGGGCAAAGACGGCGCGCAGGAGCGCGAGCTCGACGATGATCGGTATCAGCAAAATGAGAATAACGGCGACACCGATGACACCGACGGCACCGCGCATAAGCTCGACCGAAGCGGCGAGCGTACCGAGTGTCGAAGACACAGCGCCGCCCGAGACGGGAATAAAGCTGCTTGCGGCGAATTTCATTCCCTTCATAGCGGCGTTATCGGCTTTGACGGAGAGTATCGTCTGGGCGGCGAGCGCGGTGGTGAGGATCATCATCACGAAGGCGAGCGCGGTGGTGTACCATTTTTTGACCGTCGCGGAGATCGACTGCGCGGCAAACCCACCGACACCGTCAAAGGCCGAGAGCAGCGACATAGAAAGGCAGACCGAGAACACGGGAATAACGGTCTTGGTGAAAACAAGCTGACAGACCGAAAGAATAGCGTTCAGAGTAAGCGTACCCGACGCCGCGGCGGTCAGATTACCGCCCGAGGCGTAAAGAACGGCAGTCAGCGGCAAAAAGGACGCGACCGCCGAGAAGAGCGAATCGAAATAGTCGCGCAGTCGTGAGAGCGAGGAGACCGCCGCAGCGCCTATAGAGCAAAACGAGAGCAGCCGCGCGGCGAAGGTCACCGTAGCCGACAAGCCACCGAGATTCGAGGCAAAAAGGTGACAGACCGCCGCCAAGATCACGATCCCGCAAAGGAGCGCGAGCGTGGGCAAAATCTCACCTATCTTTCCGCCGAAGGAGTCTAAAAGCACGCCCAAGAGATAGCTCACGCTGCCAAGCTCGCCTGCCGCGCCGAGTATTTCGGCGGAATCGGATGAAAAAGCCGAGTCGGGAAGCGAATCGGTCACCCCGTTCGGCAGAGAGCCGATAAACTCGCCGTATTCGTCGGGGAGAGTTTCTTCGGGGGATATTTCGTCGTCCGAGCTGCTTTTTTGACCCGAAGTGGTGAATGATTTTGAAAAATTGCGGATTTTTGGCGCTTTGGTGGTGAATGAATTTAGTTTTTCGTCGTGTTTTTGCAAACAAGTGGTGGCAATCTCACAATTATAGGCTTGTTTTCCGTCAAAAGTGGTGGATGCTTGCACTTTTAAGGGAATTATCCACATAAAAAACGCAAAAAACAGGCAGATCACGGCAAATTTTGTTCTTCTCGGCATCTTAATCACCTTTTTGTCGTTTTTTTTCACAATATCCCCACCGTCATCTCCACTATTCCCTTTATCATTGGCAAAGTCAGCACGATTATCTCCACCTTGCCCCCAAGCTCAAGGTATCCGCCGAGCGTCGATTCCCCACAATCCCGACAGATCGTGGCACAGATATGCGTCACCATCGCAACCGTCAAGACCCGTAGCATCCCTTCCACCGTTTCCCACGGCAAAGCAGTCTCGCCAAGCTCGCGCACGTATTCGATGATCGGCGCTATCCCACCGACGCAAGCCGCGGCAACGATAGCACCCGCCGCCACCTTTAGCAGAGTGGAAAAGTCACTTCCCCACTTGCGAAGCAGAGTGATCAGCATCGCCGCGATCACGGCAACTCCAAACACCTTGAAAAGATATGCGCTCATTAAAATCCGAACACCGAGATCACAAGCTCAAAGAGCTTTTCGATCTCGCCCACAAGCATTATCAACACCACAATAATACCCGCGATGACCACGAGCGTAGATTGCTCGTCCCGTCCCGATTTTTGAAGTATCTGTGCCGCCGCGGACACCAATATTCCCACTCCCGCTACCTTTAAGATCAATCCTATGTCCATTTCTTCTCCAATCCGCCGCACGCGGCGGCACTTAACAATCGTTGAATTTTGCCGCCGAGGCAAAATTCGAGCGCGAAAAAGCATTCGGCACTCGCAAAGAAAACTCACTTTCGCGCAGTTACCAAAGCAAGATAAGCAAGCAAAGCGACGAGCAGATGCAAACGGCACTTCCTGCGCGCATCTCGGGCAAAAGTCGGCTCGAGATCAGCGCTCGGCGCTCGTTCAGAAGCGAAATATAATAGTCGCACCGCTTCGACTGCTCCTCGCGAAAGACCGATCCGAACTCCATCGAGAACGCCGACACTAGCCGCAAGCTCTCGCGGTCGAGATATATCCTGCTCTCACCGATCAGCTCCTCGATCGAGGCGACGCCCGTCGGGCAGTTACAGTCGCGCAGGATCTCGGGAGAGAGAGTCGCGAGGATCTCACCGATCGGTCTTGCGTAACATTCGACCTGTCCCTTGATATAAAAAATGAGGGCAATAAAGCCGTCGAGCGTGTCGAGTCTGCGCCGACAGTAGCGGCAAAGCGAGACCGACGCGACAACGCCCGAAAGCGCAAGCAAAACGCTGCCGATTATTTTAACAAGCATACCGTCCTCCTATATTCCGATCTCGTCGCGCAGATGCACGTCGTAGCAAAAGTCCATGCCGCCCGACCGTTTTATCCCGACGTACGCGCCGAACACTCGCGCCTCGTGGAGCAGCATTATTCCCGTGCGGCGCAAAAGCTCGTCTACCGAGCTTGCGTGGGTCGATGCGATCAGCGGAACGCCGCAGTTATGCGAGCTGACTAATGCCATCGCCTCGGCATAGTCGCCGATCTCGTCGCAAACGATGACCTGAGCCGACAATGTGCGAGTCGCGATCTCGATGCCAAGCGCTCTCGGGTATCCCGAAAGCACGTCGAGGCAGAGTCCCTTGCCGCCGTTTGAAAAGGTCAGCTCGCCGCGAGTGTCGACTACTGCCGTTCGGATCGGCGCGTATCCTCCCTCGCCCGAGGCGAGAAGCGTGATCACACCGCGCAAAAGCGTAGTCTTGCCCACGCCCGGCGGTGAGTAGATCAGCACCCCTCTGCTATAGTCGAACTCATGCAAAAGCTCTCTTATCGGCGCGCCCACGGCTCGCGCTCTGTGCGGTATTCTGATCACAAGCGACGTGACCTCGCGCACTCCGATCAGTCGCTCACCCTCGCAGGTCGCCTTGCCGCAGACCCCAACCCGAACCCCGTTCGGCAGTGATATATACCCCTGATTTATCGTGTCGCTGTATGCGTAGAGCGAGCCCGAGCACATTCCCGTTAAGGTCGCGTCGATCGCCGTGCCGTCGGTCACCGTGTCAAGCATCAGATTGCCCCTCGGCAGCGTAAGGGACGCTTGTCTGTCCCTCCGCAGCCTTATCTCCTCTATCCTCTCGCCGCCCCACCGCGCACTTATCTCGTCGACAAGGCGGTACGGTAATGCCGATAATAAAAAGCTCGGCAGCTCGTCACTAAGGCTTCTCTGCCGCCTCACGTCTATTATCTGCATTCCCCTCACCGCCCTTCAAGAGCATTTTATGCGTGAAGAGTTAGATTTAGAATAGTATGGAAAATATCATCATACTAACATTTTTTGCTTTTTTCAGTTGACAAACAAAACAAAAAATGATAAAATAAACCTAACCTCGCAAAATCGAATACTTATTATGCGGATAGAAATCTGGTTTTTGTAAAAAATGCAGACTTTTCTTTTGACAACCTCTTTTACAGAATGAGTTAAAGGTTTTGTGGGGCGGCAATTGAAGTTTGCGCTTTTTGTGTGTGCATCTTCAATTGCACACACTTTTTTATTTAAAGGAGAACTGCACAATGCACCAATGTTCACAGTGTAAGAAGCCACTTACTAGGTTTGAACTTTTGTTTCACCAAAAAGCTAACTCAAATGACAATGTAGCAAGCAAATGTTGGGATTGTTCCGGTGCGCAAAGAGCGTTTGCTGGAATAAAATTAAAATCGAAAAAACTATCCCATTATTTCAAAAGCTGTTTTATAGGTCTATCGACAATATTGATTGGTTTTGTAATATTCATGATACTTTTAAGTTTTAGTACTGCGGATTATGACTTCTATTATGAGATTTCGATAGTTGTCTTTGGTGTAAGTATATTAGGTAGTGGATTAGTATCAACTCTTACGATATTATATTCGCGAAAAGAAGATGATTTTACAGACCCTGAAGAAGAGCAATACTCTTATAGCACCCACAGTAATGGATATGTAGGAACATTTAGTGATGACGGAAAGACTCTATCAATAAAAGAGGATACTTATACGTCGTCAACCAACCATTGGAGCAAAAGCAAGACAGGATGTTTTACCGTTCCTCTAAAAATACTTGCTGCATACTTTATGATTCCAACATTCTTCATATGGGGCATACCTTATCTTTTAGCACTTATTATTATAAAATTTCATTCAAAGAGCAGACCTCCCAAAATTCCTGTTAACATTTGGAATGCGTACAAAGAAGCATATACGGAGGGAAAAGATGCTCCGATTACATTTGATCATAAAGTAAAGTTTTTAAAGACAAAAGAAAAGTATAAAAATCACGTCAAAAAGCAGCAAATGAACGGTAATGATTTCTTTAATCAATACTCCACTTCGTTATCAGCAAACATCCCTTTGCCATACTTAGTTATTAACCTAAACGGGACCAAATATATGATTGTTGATTACCGCAAAAGAAACTGGTACGGTATTACATTCATTCTTTCAATAAACTCAAAAGGATATTTCGACAAAAGGATGGTAATTAACGGCAGCTCAGTTGTCTCTGATCTTGATACTTGGAAACAAGATTGGAGGATCGCCGGTGCAAATGAGAAAACTATTGACAACATTCAATATTATGAAAACATATTTAATCGCATTCGTTAAGATTAGTACAAAAAAGGCGGGACAAAACCCGCCTTTTATCTATTAAATAAAACCATATCAATCACCATAATCATCAATAATATGGCTTTTGCTACGTTTTACGGTGATTGACCACTAACAGAATCAGTGTCAACACTTATTTAAAGTTTCTTTAAGTTTAAATTACACGATGCGTCTTGGGTTCTACACGGTAGGGCGTTTTTTATCTCAGTAGGCTGACTTTTTCGGCTTGCCGAAAAATCAGCGTCATCTCACCTTAGTTAGAACCCAAAATACAGGAAGTTTTCGCGGGGTTTGGGGCGCCTTTTTCAAAAGGCACCCCAAGCTCTCGTCACATTCAGTAACTTCCCGCAAATCTCACCCATAGATCGGCTCAAAATCGTCAGCAGGATGCTTGCACCAAGGGCAAGTAAAGTCGTCGGGGAGGTCGGGGCTTTCGTGCACGTAGCCGCAGATCTTACAGCGCCAACCGACTATCTTTTTCTCCTCGGCGGCGGGCTTGTCGTCGGCTTTGGGAGCCTTGGGCTTGATATTTTCGAAATAGTAAGCGTAGGTAGCGGAGGGGGTGGTCGAGAGCACCTTCGCCTCGGTCACTTCGGCAACGAAAAGCGTGTGAGTGCCGAAATCGGCGCTGAAAACGACCTTCGCGCTGACAAACGCGTTTGCGCCCTCGGTCAGATATTTAAGTCCGTTCTCCGAGGTCGCCACGGCATCAAGACCGTCGAGCTTGTCGGTATCACGTCCGCTTGCAAATCCGAAACGCTTGAAGATGTCAAACTTCGCGTCTTCGGAAAGGATCGAGAGATTGAAAACGCCCGTCTTTTTGAGGGTCTCGCAGGAATAATTCGACTGATTTACACAGATGCTGATACGCTTGGGATCGTCGGTCATCTGCACGCCCGTGTTGATAATGCAAGCGTTGTCACGGTTTCCGTCGTGCGTAAAAAGTGCAAAAAGACCGTATGAAAACTTGTGCATTGCGCCCTTTTCTATTTGGCTCATATTTACTCCTTATCTGCCGCCATAGCGGCACAAATAAAAATTTTTGTTGAAATTTTCGCCGCCGAGTGCGGCAAGTTTCGGGGAGGGGATCAAGGCAGCTCGATCTCAAAAAGATCCTTTTCGGGAAGCTTTTTCTCGGTCGCATCCACGGTCTTTCTGACCGCAGCCTGTGCCTTGTCCACGGTCAGACACGTGCCTGCGCCCGCGATACAACCGCCGGGACAGCCCATACCCTCGATAAGACAGCCGTTTTTCTTGCCCGCCTTGGCTAAGATCAGCATCTTGCGGCACTCGTCCAGACCGTCCGCGTGCTCTATTTTAACCTCGACTCCGGGGTAATATTCATTTATGCAATCGGTAATCGCCTTGGTGACTCCGCCTGCCGCCGCATATCCGCGGCCTGCCGCGGTCGCCTCGGGCTCGTAGACCTCACCCGCGTAAACGTCGAAGTCAACTCCCCTTGCCGCAAACATTCCCGAAAGCTCCTCGAAGGTGATGACGAAATCGACATCACTTCTCACCGATTCTCTGCCCGCCTCAAGCTTTTTAGCCGCGCAGGGACCGACGAAAACGACTCGCGCTTCGGGGTCCTTTTGCTTGATGCTTCTCGCCGTCGCGACCATAGGAGTCAATGCGGTTGAGATCTCGTCGATCATTATCGGGAACTGCTTTTTCGCGAGCATAGCCCACGCGGGACAGCAGGAGGTCAGCATAAAGGGCAGCTTGCCCGTGGCAACCTGCTCGACGTAGTGATGCGCCTCGGTAGCCGCGCCAACGTCCGCGCCGACCGCGACCTCGTGCATATCGGCAAAGCCGAGCTGAAGGAGCGCCGCCTTGATCTGTCCAAGCCCGACGTCATCTCCAAACTGACCGACTATCGCGGGAGCTACCGCCGCCACGACCTTGTCTCCGCGTCTTATCGACTGAATAAGCTGGAAGATCTGCGATTTATCAGCGATCGCGCCGAAGGGACAAGCGACCATACACTGTCCGCAGCCGACGCACATATCGTTATCTATCCTTGCCCTGCCCTGACTGTCCGACTTGATCGCCTTGATACCGCAAGCCGCCGCGCAGGGACGGGTCTTGTGTGCGATCGCGTCGTAGGGGCAAGCAGATTTGCACTTGCCGCACTTGATACACTTGCTCTGATCGATCACCGATCTGCCGTTCACGATCGAAATAGCGCCCTTGGGGCAGACGCTCACGCAGGGGTGAGCCACGCAACCGCGGCACTGATCGCTGACGACGTAAACGTTGTCTTCGCAAGCCTCACACGCAGACGGAATGACCTGCATAAGCGGCGGCTCGTAGTATTTGTGGGCAATATTGCTCTTGCTCAGTCCACTCGTAGGGTGGACGGGCTTGTTCTCGGGGCGAAGCGACATTCCCATCGCAAGTCTGACTCGCTCGGACGCGATCGCCCTCTCTCTGTAAATACTCTCTCTGTATCTCGGCTTCTCGTCTGGCGTGATTATATAGGGTATCGCCTCGATGTCACCTCTAATATTTTCGTCCTCGGACTCGTACGCCACTCTCGCGACCTCGCGAAAGACCGCGTGCCTGAGTCCGCGGAGCGCGGTGTTAATTCCTCTCATCAGTCTTCTCCTTGGGTTTTACGTATATTTTTTCAAGCTCCTCCGATCCGAGTCGGAAGAACGCAACTGTCATATAAATAGTAGTAAGTACGGCGATGATCACCGTGATCGTTACGGTTATCGGCTCCCAGATCGTTCCCAATCCGCAGTCGGGCACGAGCGCGCCGCAGAAATTGAAGATCGAATGGAGTGCCACACAGATCCATATATTCGCCGTTTTCATCAGCACGACCGAGCACATAGCACCGATCAGGAAGCTGTAACCGATCTGCATAAGCACCGCTATCGGTCCTGCGCCGAAGAAAAGATTGACCGCGTGGACGAGTCCGAAAACGGCAGAGCTTAATACGATCGCCCAGAACCTGCCCTTTGCCGTCGCTCTTCTCTTTTCCAAAAATCCGAGAAATACGACTCCGCGGAAGCAAGCCTCCTCAAAAAGTCCGACGAAAAGACATTCCGCCGCGAGCAAAGCGACTCGCCACGAGGGTGCGGTGACCTTTGCAAGTCCCGAAACAAGCGGATATATCGGCAGATTATTGACTGCCACCGCAAACGCGGGCAGGCAGAACAGCAAGGCACGTGCCGTGCCTCTGCCGATCGGCTTTATCACGCGATAGCCGAGATATATAAGTATGGTAAGGAAGACCGCACTTCCGATCGCTCGCGTGACGGTCAGATCTACCGTGTTTTTCAGCGTGGCATCGTTGATCTCGCCGAATATGCGCTCCGCGCCCAAGATCTCATAGAGAAGAAGCAACAGAACGCAAAGCGCGGTGATCGTGATACCAAGCTTGCGTTTATCTAGCTTTTTTTTCAATTTTTTCACCAAATCAGAGTATTTTGACGGTTTATTGCTCCGTTTGAACGGGTTCGGTCGCGGATTTGTCCGTGTTTTCGGTCGCATCTGCCTCGGCATATCTTCGCGTAACGGCTTTTTCAAGGAAATAGACTCCCACGCCGCCGACTATCATTAAGATCGCGATAAGCTGTGACGGGGTCAGCGCGTCAATTCCGACCGAGCCGCGATAGTCGGCTCTCAAAAACTCGATGCAGAATCTCCAAGCGCCGTATATCGCCATATAAAGCGGCAGGTGGTAGCCCTTCCCCCTTCTCGCTCTGATAAAGAGAAAAGCAAAGAGCGCAAAGAGAAAGAGTGCCTCAAAAAGCTGGACGGGGACGTATTTTGCAAAGCCCTCGTTTCCGTACATTTTTATACCGTACCACGCGTCAGTCAGCGCGCCGTGGCAGCAGCCCGCCGTAAGACAGCCGAGCCTGCCGAGTCCGTGAGCCAGCACGAGCCCCGGAATCGCAGAGGACGCGATATCGAAAAAGTGCCTTGCGTGATAATCCTTTATATCGGTCTTGCCGAAAACGAGCTTGCCGACGGTGAAATATATGGCGAGAAAGACCGCCACACCGCCGATAAGTCCGCCGTAAAAGGTCGCACCCGTGCTTTTCGTTATCTCAAAGCCGCCGTTTCTTTCGATATTGTATATCGCCTGAAACAAGATCGCAGAGCCGATGCCGAGCGCTATCGCAACGCCGCCGCACAGAAGCGAGAAGTTTTGAAGCTTTCCTTTAAGCCTTCTTCGGTCGGCAAGGTGTCCGAAGATAGCAAAGCACGCGACTATGCCCACGCATATCAATATATCGTACAGGGTAAGACCTAAAAATATCTGATTGGGATACATATAAATTATTTCCTTTCGCAACAGAGGCAAAATCCGTCAAGATCCTGCCTCTGCGGTAAAATTGCCGTAGATGCTTTATCCGAATAACACTTACGCGCAACTATTATTGATTATTCATCAGCTCGGCGAAATCTTCCTTGGTCATAAGTATTTTCCTGGGCTTATTGCCGTCCGCGGGACCAACGACTCCCATCTCCTCGAGGGTGTCGATTATCTTTGCGGCTCTGCCGTAGCCGATGCTGAGTCTTCTCTGAAGCAGCGAGGTCGAGATCTTGCCCGCGTCGATCGCAAGCATAGCCGCGTCGTAGAGCTTGGACTCCTCGTCGCCGCCCGCACCGCCGCTGAATTCACCCGCGCCGCCACTCTTTTCCTGCTGGTTGCCGCACTTCGCCGCCTCGATATCAAGCTGAGATTCAAACTCGTTATCGTAAATAACGGGCGCATTGTTTGCCTTGACCCACTCGACGACGGTCTCGACCTCGCCGTCGCTTACAAAGGTTCCCTGAACTCTCTGGGGCTTCTGAGCGCCGACGGGAGCGTAGAGCATATCGCCTCGTCCGCAGAGCTTTTCCGCACCGACGGTATCGAGAATAGTTCTCGAGTCAACGCCCGACATAACCGTGAACGCTATACGCGAGGGGATATTTGCCTTGATAAGACCCGTGATGACGTCGACCGAGGGACGCTGCGTACCGATGATCAGGTGGATACCTGCGGCTCTCGCCTTCTGCGCGATACGTACGACTGCCGTTTCGACCTCGTCTCTCGCGGTCATCATAAGGTCCGCGAACTCGTCTATGATAATGACCATTCTGGGCATATAGGGCTTGTCGGGATCGTTCTTCGTTGCCTCGTTGTAGCCCGTGATGTTACGAACGCCGACCTCTTTTATAAGCTCAAAGCGCTTTTCCATCTCGTTGACCGCGAGATTGAGCGCGCCTGCCGCCTTCTTGGGATTGCTGATAACACGACAGCAAAGGTGAGGCAGATCCTTATAGATCTGGAACTCGACCTGCTTGGGGTCGATAAGCAGAAGCTTGACCTCGTCGGGCTTTGCGTGGTACAGGATACTCATAATGATAGAGTTGATACATACCGACTTACCCGAGCCCGTAGTACCCGCAACGAGCAGGTGGGGCATCTTTTCGATATCAAATACGACGGGATTGCCCGAAACGTCCGCACCCAGACAAGCCGCGAGCTTGCTCTTGTGGTCGGTGAAATCGGGAGTTTCTATAAGATTGCGGAGCTTGACAGCCGCGGGCTTGTCGTTCGGCACCTCAACGCCGACCGCTGCCTTGCCCGGTATGGGAGCTTCGATACGGATACCCGACTTCGCAAGCGCCATACCGATATCGTCGACGAGGTTTGCGATCTGACGAACGCGCACGCCCGCCTCGGGCTTGATCTCGTAACGGGTTATCGTAGGACCGCAGGAGCAGGTGATCTCCTTGATCGGTATGCGGAAATCGGTGAGCACGTCGCGAAGCCTTGCCGCGTTTGCTTCTACCTCTGCGGGATCGGACGAATAGCGGGACGTGCCCTTCTCGAGCAGGTCTACGCTTGGGAATTTATATTCGGGGATCGGAACAGGCTCGGGCTTCTCGCCGATAAATCTCTCCTCGTTCTGCTCATTTTGTGCGCGGAACTCGTTTGCAGATCTTGCCTTTCTATCCTGAACGGCGGGAGTGAACACCTCTCCTGTCTCCTCGTCGATGACCATTCCGTTCTCGTCAAATCTTTCGGAAACGAGCTGATCGACTCTCTCAAAGCCGTATTTCTGCTTTTCCGCGCCCTTGTCGTCATCGCCGTAGAAAACTACGGTGTTCAAGACGTCGTCGTTATCGTCCTCGTAGTCATCATCGTCGTCCTCATCGTCTACGTACGGGCGATCGGTGTCCTTGATGCCGTCCATCTTGCCAATTTCTGCGTTGGTGAAGATCTCGGTCTTGAGCGCGACGTTGTCGCTCTCGTCATCGTCGATCCCGTCGTCATCAGTATCGCCAACGGCATTTATTTTCAACACGGCGTTTTTGTTCTTGGTCGCAACGTCGTTTTCGCTTGCTTTTTCTCTTGCAGCCTCTCTTGCCGCTTCTCTTGCAGCCGCCTTTGCCGCCTTTTCTTCTTCTCTGGCGATGCGCGCCGCTTCTCTTTCTTCTTCTCGCTCTTGTCTTTTCGCCTCGCGCTCTGCCTCGCGGTCGAGCTTGTCCTGCTCTCTCTCGGCTTCCTTGTCGAGCTTCTCCTGCTCTCTCTCGTATGCTCTGTCCTTCGCGAGCTGCTCTTTTCTCTCCTCGTTGGCTTTCTTTATCTTTGCCGCGATGACCTTCGCCGCGTCGACGGGTGTCGTGCCCGCAAGGAAGAAGATCATAGGTATGAGAATGAGGATCAGCAGAATTATCGCGCCTACTACGTTGGCAAAATGCACCAACGCAAAGCTGACCAAGCCGCCAAGCACACCGCCGCCGCGGAGCGCCGCGCCGTCCTCGTAGAGTGCAACGACGTCGTAGGTGAAAGCCTGCTTGCCGTCAGCCATATTGACAAAGATATGTATAAGCGCCGAAACGATTATCGCAGAGACCGAAGCCGTTATCGCGTTGATCGCAACGAGCGACTCTTTATTGTATTTCTCCCAGAAAATAAGGAACATGGTCAGCAGCACGGGGATCGCGAATGCCGAGTATCCGAAAACGCCCAAAAACACCGTACTGAAGTAATATCCGAAGGGACCGAGCACGTGATCGTCGAGATCGCCGCTGTCGCCAAGCACGAATATAAGCGTGGTGATAAGGCAAAGCACCATCACGAGAGCGATCGCCACGAGGATATACGGTATCAGCTTATATCCAAACGATCTTTTCTTCGCGGGGGACTTATCTTTTTTGTCGTTTTTCTGATTGGAATAGTTTTTTTTCTTTCTGGAGTCTGCCATTTGATCTTTTGCCGTCCTTATCTTTACTTACTTGGGAATGGATCGTGATTTTCTGCGCAAAATATCGGTATATACCGAAAAATCACGCGTCACCACGTCAATTAAGCATTATTAAGTTAATTATATCATACTTTTAACAACTTGTAAATAGACAGACGAAAATTTCGGCACTTTATTTTTGAATTTCAGGAGAAAGACGATGAGCTCTTCGACGAAAACGGCTAAAAGGTCGATAATACTTGCCACGGTATCAACGCTGGCGGGATTTTGCAATTCTCTGCTTGGCGCGGGGGGCGGAATATTTCTTTCGCTGACGATGGGAAGATTTCTTCTCAAAGACGGAGAAAACGGCTCGTTTTCGGGCAAGGCGCTTGACCGCAGAGATATTCTCGCGACCTCGCAGGCGGCAATGATACCCGGATGTGCGCTGTCCTGCCTGATCTACGCGCAGGGCGGCTTACTTGACACGACGAATTTTTCGGTCTTTGCAATCCCCGCGGTGATCGGAGGCGGAGTGGGCGCGTGGCTTTTATCGAGGATAGACGCCAAATGGATAGCGAGGATATTTGCCGCGCTCGTGACGTGGTCGGGGTTGAGGATGTTGCTTGTATAAAATTCGGATTTTTGAGGGGTATGCGATGAGTGATCTGGAATTAAGGATAGTCAACGCGGTGGCGGCTTTTTTCGTGGCGGTGCTTTCGGGACTTGGGGTCGGAAGCGGCGGCCTTTTCGTCATCTGGCTTACTTTGATGGGGGTGGGCGCTACGCAGGCGAGGGGTATGAATCTGCTGTTCTTCGTTTTTTCTGCATCGGCGGCGTTTCTGTTTCATTTGAAGAATAAGAGGAATATTGATCTTGGGCTGGCGTTATATCTTGCTTCTTTCGCGCTTTTGGGAACTGTTGTGGGAGGATATATGGGCAGATTGATCGAGGGGGACCTTTTGCGGCGGATATTTGGGGGGCTTTTAGTGCTGTCGGGGTGTTATACGCTTTTTGGTAAAAAGCTTGGCAAAAAGGGTTGAGTTTGAGGATTTTTTGGAAGCCGTGGGGGATGTTTTAGATTGATGTTTTTCGAAAGTAGCTGATGCAACGATGTATGTTACTTTCCTGTCATCAGCGACAGGAAAGTAACCAAAGGAGCGCCGCGTAGGGCGGGAGGGACTTATGATTCGGTAACAAAGCGTTTCGGTTTGGAAGATTAAAGCCCGAATCATTGCGCCAT
>JAFQPM010000012.1 GCA_017411745.1 Clostridia bacterium
CTTGAGAATTCAACCAAAAATATTGCCGAGATTTCAAACGAAGTGGGCTACGAAAATGCGCTGTATTTCAGTAGATTGTTCAGAAAGTATACCGGCATGACGCCTACGGAATACAGGAAGAAAAGGGGCAAAGGTGATTGATTTGTGTTATGTAACTTTCAATTTGCTTTATGCCTTGCTTAAGTCAATGGCGTTTCCAATTATGTATTTTATCCTTTATGTGATAGATTTAATAGGTGATCTACAAGCATGGCGTTGCGCCCCGGAAGATAGCGGTCAAGCGCAAACTCCCATCATCACCAAAAGGCACCCACTCGGGTGCCTTCCCTGTTTTTCCCCACTCACCCTCCAACACCTATTGACAAAATTCGAGTTTTATGTTATAATTTTTGGTTGAGGGATCATCACGTTGATATCCCACGTGTAGTCTGTGCTTTTTGGGGAACACCAAGTATGGCTATGCTTGTTTTTTGTTATCTGGAGGAATAAAAATGGAATTTTTCGGATTCACTCTTTTCGGCTCGCTTACGGGCGGTGCTCTGCTGGCGGTTGCGGCAGGTATTTTCATCGTAGGACTCATTCTCACGATAAAGGGCGGCGACTGGTTCGTTGAATCGGCATCGTGGTTTGCCGAAGCGACTGGAATACCCAAATTTGTAGTCGGCGCAACGATCGTATCCTTTGCAACGACGCTCCCCGAATTGCTGGTTTCGGTAAGAGCCGCTATGAACGGCTCGGCACAGCTTGCTATCGGAAACGCGGTCGGCTCGGTCACCGCTAATACGACGCTTATTATGGGTGTGTCGCTGGTAGCTATGGCGGGCGTTATCAAAAGGAAAGACTTCTCTATCAAGGGCGGGCTTTTTCTCGCCGCAGTCGTAGGACTTACCCTCCTTTCTTTGAGTGGAGCACTCCCCGTCTGGTCTGCATTTATTCTTTGGACGATCTTCATCGTGTTTATGGTAAGTAATGTCATCGAAGGCAAAAAGGGTGCAGAATCAGACTATATCGACGCACACGAGAAAAAAGAAATCCCTTCAAAGATCCTCTTTTTCGTTCTCGGCACCGCATTTATTATTTTCGGTGCGGAATTTCTTGTCTCCTCGGGCAAAACGATTGCTACGGAGATCGGTATCAGCGAGACCATCATCGGATTTACCGTAATGGCCCTCGGAACGTCGCTTCCCGAGCTTGTCACCACTCTTACCGCCATTCGCAAGAAGGAAAATTCCCTCTCGGTCGGTAACATCATCGGTGCAAACATTATCGACACGACTCTCATTCTTCCCTTGTGCTCGGTAATAAACGGACAAGCACTCCCCGTTGAAAAGATCAACCTTGTCTTCGACTTCCCCGTTTGTATCGCCGCGTGTGCGGTCGCAGTCGTACCCACCATCATTCAAGGCAGATTCAAAAAATGGCAAGGATTTGTACTTCTTGCAATATATGCCTTATATATGCTCCTCCTCGTGCTCAACGAGGTCGGTGTGCTCGCTTTGGCATAAATAAATATCTTTATAGAAGTCCCGAGCAGGTCGCTCGGGACTTTTTTATGCCCACAGCCTATTGAATTTTTTATAGGATCTCCGTCCATAATAAATAAAAAAGGAGTTTTTATGTGTACGGCAATAAACGATAACAAACTTTTCGGCAGGACCTTGGACGTCGAGCGATCCCTCGGTGAGCAGGTAGTGATCGCTCCGCGCCGCTTTGCCTTTAATTTCTTGTATCAAGGAAGCGTAAGCAAGCATTACGCAATCATCGGCGCGGCGCACGTAGTCGACAACACGCCACTCTACTATGACGCGATGAACGAAAAGGGTCTGTGCGCCGCAGCCCTCCGTCTCCCCGAGCTCACCACCTATCACGAAGCAAGATCGGACAAGGATAACCTCGCATCCTTTGAGTTGATCCCTTGGCTGCTCTGCAATTATGAGACCGCAGAAGACGCAAGAAAAGCCATGGAAAACGTCAATATAACCCCCGAAAGCTTCTCCAAAGGCCTTCCGTCAACCCCTCTCCATTGGCTCGTGGGCGACAGAAAGACCTCATTTGTAATAGAGTCAGTCGAAAATGGCTTAAAGATATACGACAACCTCTACGGCGTGCTGACCAACGCTCCCGAATTCCCCACTCAATGCTATATTTTCGAGGAGCGCGGAAGACCAATGCTCGGCGATCTTTCCTCAAGCTCGCGCTTCGTCAGAGCAATAAATGCCAAAGATCACACCGACACGTGCGACGGAGAGACCAAAACGATCTCGCGGTTCTTCCACATTATGAGTACCGTCAATCAGCCTGCGGGACTGTTCCAAGCCGACGAAAGAAATCTGAGGACCGAATATACCGCCTGCATGGACACCGAGACCCTGACCTATTATTTCACCACCTACGACTGCCGAAATATCCGCGGCTTAAAAATGAGATCCGCCGACCTCGACGGCACGAGCCTCACCGCTTTCCCAATGAACCAAGCGGAACGTATAGATTTTCTGAATTAAATCCGCAAACGAAAAAACGGCACTTGTTCTCACCGCAACTATAGCAGGCGAGACAAGTGCCCTTTTTGTCGATATATTCAAAAATCAGCTTTGTAAGCAAAAGAAATATCAGAACGAGATCCAACCGCCGTCAACGGGAAGAACAACGCCACTGATATAAGCAGACTCATCACTAGCAAGGAAAAGTGCTGCATTAGCAATATCAGAAGCTTCTCCACTTTCGGGGGCGATGCCGAGAATACCCGCCTTAAGTCTACCGTAGCCCTCAAGATTAGGCATACCCATAGCCGCACCTATCTCGGTCTTGATGCCACCGGGAGCGATGACGTTGCAACGAATCTTCTCCTTCATATACATATGTGCGGTATTCTTACTCATAGCGTTAAGCGCCGCCTTTGACGCACAGTAGATAGGTCCTGCGGCCTGGTGCATCGATCCTACGGAAGAAACGTTGATAATATTACCTCCACTTCCCTGAGCCAAGAAGACCTGGCACGCCTTTCTCATAGCACACATAGGACCGTAAACGTTGATAGTCATAACCGACTCGTACTTATCGTCAGATGCCTGAGCCATAGGAGCCATATCGTCCATAACGCCCGCGTTGTTTACGAGAATATCGAGCTTTCCAAACTCCTTGACCGCGAGATCGATCATCGCCTCGTTATCCTCTCGGTTACTGACATCGCCCGCAAATGCGATAACCCTGCCGGGAGCATCCTTAAGGCTTTCAACGAGCGCATCAAGTCTCTCTTTTCTTCTTGCAACAGCAACCACACTTGCTCCTTCTTTAACGAAAAGCTCAACGATCTGCTTTCCCATACCGGACGAAGCGCCTGTAACCACTACGGATTTGTTTGTAAGTTTCATTGTTTTACCTCGCTTTATTAAGAAATCGCATCTCTGCACCTTTGATTATATCACAAAATTCTACGATTGTCAAGTTTGAAGTTGATATTGCCAATGATTTATCAGATCAAGGTCTGAGTCCCATTCCGCCCTCAAGCGTGAGCGTTTCTCCGTTAAGATACTTAAAATCGGGAGAAGCGAGCTGAACGCAGACGCGGCCGATCTCGGTCTCGGGATCTCCGAAATGCCCTGCGGGAGGCATCTTCACGTTAGCCTTGAACGCCTCGGGATAAGCCTTCTCAAAATTTTCAAGCTGAGCGGTCCAGGCAAGAGGACAAACCACGTTGGTGTTGATGCCGTCCCGTGCCCATTCAGTGGCCGCAACACGTGAAAGACCGCGAATTCCCTCCTTCGCCGCGGCATAAGAGCACTGACCGTAGTTTCCAAACAAGCCCGCGCCCGAAGCAAAGTTAACTATGCTTCCCTTGGTCTCCTTAAGATAGGGATAGCAAGCCTTCATATAGTAAAACGTCGCGTAAAGACCCGAATACATCGCAAGATCAAACTGCTCGGTTGTGTGATCCTGAATAGTAACGCCCGACGCCGAGGCCTGCGCGTTATTTATCAGTACGTCAATTCTGCCGAACTCGCGAATTGCCGCTTCGGCAACGCCCTTAGCAACAGCCTCGTTGTCCTTTCCGGCAGAAATGTCTGCGGCGATAGCAAGAACGCGAACGCCGTAATTTTTCTCAAGCTCCTCCTTCGCTTTTTCAAGCTTTGCAAGGTTTCTTCCTGTGATGACCAGATTTGCACCCTCCTTGGCGTAAGCGGTCGCAATACCGTAACCGATAGAGCCGCATCTGCCGTCAGAAAGCGTCGCGAATCCCGCGCCCGTAATAATTGCTGTTTTGTTTTTCAGAAAACTCATATCAAAACCTCCGTAAATTTATTTTTGGTTGTCTTATGGAAAACTAACATAATAAAAGTATTTACCTAAAATAATTGCTTTATTTAGCCTTGCTCTCGCAGTAAATGCAGCGGTAAACGCCCTGCTCCTTATCGGTCAGTTTGAAAACGTGAGGCAGCTCCTGCTCAACCGACGTGATGCAGCGAGGATTTTGACACCTAATAGAATCAATAACGCACTCACCCTTGTCACAACCACTGCTCTCACTGTCCTTCTCCGCCAAAAGCTTCAAGATCAGAGCCATTCTCATATATTTTCCGTTCAAGACCTGCTTGAAATAGCAGGCTCTGGGATCATTGTCAACAGCGACCGAGATCTCGTTAACTCTGGGCAGCGGATGAAGAATCGAGAGATCCGATTTCGCCGTCTCAAGCTTGTCGGGGGTCAGAATATAACTGTCCTTGAGCCTCTGGTACTCGTCCTCACTCGAAAAACGCTCTCTCTGAACTCTCGTCATATAAAGAATGTCAAGCTCGGGCATGACCTCGATAAGATCGGTCGTCTGCTTGTATTCGATACCCTTCGACTCAATGAATTCCTCTCTGACGTAGCTCGGAAGCTTTAATTCCTCGGGAGAGATCAGCACGAATTTAATGCCCGAATATCTCGACATCGCGCTGATTAGCGAATGTACGGTGCGTCCGAATTTAAGATCACCGCAAAGACCGATCGTCAGGTTGTCAAATCTTTTCTTCTCTCTCCAGATAGTCAAAAGATCGGCAAGCGTCTGCGTAGGATGATTGTGACCGCCGTCGCCCGCGTTTATAACGGGAATGGAGGCATTCATCGAAGCCACAAGCGGCGCACCCTCCTTGGGATGACGCATAGCTATAATATCTGCGTAGCAGGATACCGTCTTTGCCGTGTCGGCAATGCTCTCTCCCTTTGCCGCAGACGACGAATTCGCACTCGATACCGAAAGCACGTTTCCACCAAGCTCGTACATTGCCGCCTCAAAAGAAAGACGGGTTCTAGTCGACGGCTCGAAAAAGAGCGTCGCAAGCTTTTTGCCTCTGCACGCATCGGCATATTTTTGCGGATTAGCTATAATATCCTCGGCAGTCGCTATCATCTCTGCAAGCTCAACCGTGGACAATTCCTGAATATCAATAAGATGCTTCATACTTCACCTTTCTCGGCACAAATTATGCCTTTGCACCGTTGACGGCAAGATAGTTCTTTATTCTCTGCACGTTCTCCGCGTTCTTCTCGTCCTCTTCAAGATATTCGATAATATCGTAAACGTCAACTACGGAATATACGGGGAATCCGAACTGCTCCTCGATCTCCTGCATAGCGCCCTTTTCGCCCTGACCCTTTTCCTTGCGGTCGACCATAATAAAGGTAGCCGCAACCTTAACGCCTTCAAGGTGAGAAAGTATCTCCATGCTCTCGCGGATAGCAGTACCTGCCGTGATAACGTCCTCGATTATAACGATTTCCTCGTTCGCCTGGGGCACGTAGCCTACGAAAACGCCGCCCTCGCCGTGATCCTTAACTTCCTTACGGTTAAAGAAGAAGGGTACGTTGAGTCCGTTCTTCGAAAGTGCGACCGCCGCGGAGACCGCCAGCGAAATTCCCTTATACGCAGGGCCGTAAAGCACGGCATTCTTCTTGCCAAGCTTTTCAAAATAAGCTCTCGCGTAGAACTCACCGAGAGTCGCGATGTCGCTACCGGTCTTTATCATTCCCGCGTTGATGAAATAAGGGATCTTTCTTCCACTCTTGGCGGTAAAGTCGCCAAACTTAAGAACGCCTGCATTCTCCAAAAACTGTATAAATTCTCTCTTATATGCTTCCATTGTTATTTGTTCTCCTTTTTGCCTTCGGCGACCAACCCTTTTCGAGAAAAGGGTTGGATCCCAAAAGCTTTCCAAAATTATTCGATTTTTGTTTCTTGGCACTCGCTAACTTTCAAAGCAAACGAATGCCGATTCATTTTTTCTATAGGCAAGGCGCACCGGAGAAAGCAAAGCGCAGGCATAGTTACCTATGTAAATCTGCTTTCGAGGAGCAACGAAGCATATAGGAAAAAGGGATTGGCAGAATTACTCACAGAACTCTGCTACGCAACGCTCGTAAGCTGCAACGGGGTCCGCGGCAGCGGTAATAGGTCTGCCTACTACGATGTAATCCGAGCCGATCTTCTTCGCCTCGGCGGGAGTCATAACTCGCTTCTGATCGCCAATGTCGCCGTCGGCAAAACGCACGCCGGGGGTAACGGTAACGAAGCTCTTACCGCAGGTGTCGTGAACCTTACCTGCCTCAAGAGGCGAGCAAACAACGCCGTCAAGGCCTGATTCCATCGCGTTGTGAGCGTAATGCATAACGACCTTGTCAATAGGCTCGTGAATGAGCAGATCGTTCTCCATACTCTCCTGATCGGTGCTGGTAAGCTGCGTGACCGCAATAAGCATAGGACGAGTGCCGTCGGGACGGGTCAAGCCCTCGATAGCCGCCTCCATCATTCTCTTTGTTCCTGCGGCATGAAGGTTGGTCATATCAACGTCCAATCGCGACAAAACCGCCATAGACTTCTTGACCGTATTGGGAATATCGTGAAGCTTGAGATCGAGGAATATTTTGTGTCCTCTCTTTTTGATCTCCTTAACTATCGAAGGACCCTCCGCATAGTAAAGCTCCATACCTATCTTGACAAAGGGCTTTTTGCCGGTAAACTTGTCAAGGAATGCAAATGTTTTCTCTGCGCTGTCAAAATCGCAGGCAATAATTACGTCCTTTCCCATTTTTCTCTCCTCATATATAAATTATTATTTTTTCTTTCTTATAGCGGTCTTATCGTTGAGATTGAGAGCAAAATTCGTGTTACCCACACCCACGGACACCTTTCCGTGAATAAGAGCGCGTATTTCGTTCTCACCGACAACCTGCTTGGGCACAAAATCCTTACTTTGCGCGTATTTTATGATCTCGTTTTTGAGCCAAACCGCTGCAGGATCAAGTTCGCTGAAATTGAATCCGCAAACGATCAGCCTGCCCGCAAGCACACTGAATTCAAACAGAGCCGCCTGACGAATAACGTTTTTGTGAGTTGAAACGACCTCGACTATCGGGTCAAACGGAACCCCGTCAGCTTCAAAGCAGATAGCCCGTCCCTTCTCTAAAAGCGAGTTGAACTGCCACGAGCAGAAGCTCTCGTGCGGCATATCCTGCAATATCGGATGATCGGCGATGACCGTAGCAAGATTGCCCGACGTTCTTCCCGCCAGCGCTATCTTAAACGACGTCGGCAGACTTACAAAGGGCGCCGCGCCGAATATAACAACGTCCTCTCCATCGCGCAAGCGCGAGATAAGCTCCTCCTCACTCATACCGCCCGAAACAACCAATCCCTCGGGCTCGATCGCCTCAACTCTCGGGAACAAATAAAGCTCCCACTCGTTCTCAACCGAAAGCTCGGGACCCTCAAGCGTAGCGCAAAGCTTCATCTCGCAGGGCTTGTCAACCTCGGGCAGCTCCACATCAAGATTATAAAGCCTTGGCAGCGTTCCTCCGACAAGATCGACCGTCGCTGTGTCGCGTCGGATCAGCTTCTCTCCCGAAACAAGCTTTATATCAAGCACTGCTCCGCTGATCTGCTCAAATCCGTAGCAGGAGGCGTAAATGTCGCAGCACAAGTGCTCTCCCGAGAAGAAATTCGTCCTTCTCTCAAGATCGTTGAGCAATACCGTCGGCGAGTTGTATCTGAGCACGTTCTGCACACTTTCACCGGGTTTGAGCTCGTAAAACTCGTTCATCATACCCACATCGTATCCAAAGGTGTGCCAATGCGTGTCGATAGGACCTAAAAAGTCATATCCCGCCATATTTTCGCATCTTCTCGTCGCCTCAAAGCAATATTTGCGAACGCGTCTTTGCCATTCGCACGAATTTCTGAAGTACAACGGCGCCTTATCAAGAACGCCCTTGTCAGCCAGATGCCTCTCGATCGAGTCGAACATATCTGTCTTGCCAATTCTCGTGTTTTTGTATCTCTCCTTAACCGACAGATCGGTATAAGTTCCGTCTATACAGATCTCGTGAGTAACACGAGGCTTGTTATTGTATATATAGCTCCATTCACTAACGTCCTTGACCTTGGCATCGGTCGAGGCATAGCTGAAGTGAGCAAGCGAATAGCTGCTGTACATATCGCTGAATTCATCCGCTATCCTAAAGCGGCGCGGATTGTGTCTCATCGGCTCGAGCACGACCTCGCTCATAAGCTCGGGCTCTGCCTCGAAATTATATTCAAGACCGCGCAAAGCGCTCATCGGTGAAAAGAGCGAATCGGTCCTTCCGTGCACCTCGTCGGCACATAGATGGATATGCTCAAGGAAATCGTCGTAAAGCTGAAGCTCGTTGCCGCAGCAGTATATCACCACCGAGGTATATCGGCGGCAGAAGGTAACGATATCCTTCCACTCGTCAAGACTTGTGTTGTTCGGGCTCTCAACGTGAAGTAACATTCCAAGCTCGTCCGCCGCCTGCATATATTCCTTTGGCGGAATATGAGTATGAAAACGGATAAAATTAAAGCCAAGCGTCTTGAGCTTACCGATCACATCGCGGTAAAATTCAATATCCTGCACGGGATGGACAGATATGGGATAATAACAATGCTCACAAACACCGCGCAGATAGCAGGGCTGACCGTTAAGACGGAAATGCGGCCCATCTGTGGTCAGACGTCGAACGCCGAAGCTTCTTTCAAGCACGGCTTCTCCGCATACTATCTTAAGCACGTACAGCTTTGGGCTTTCGGGACTCCAAAGCTCAAGATCCTCACTGTCAAAGCAAAAATCACCGACCGATTCTCCGCTTTTGACCACTCTGTCCCCGTCAAGCACCGACCAAGCAAATTCAGCCTTTCCGACCGACTCGACTCTGCACTCCACCGCTTTGCAATCCTCCGAAACAAGGATCGCCACGTCACGCAAAGGGCAACTATACACTCTCAGTTCAATGTCCCCGATAATTCCGCCGCTGTATTCGCTCGCCGCGCGTGACGTAATTCCCGACACGGGCTGACCGTCAAAGCCCTCAAGTCTATGATTGCAAACCGACAAAACGACTGTGTTCTCTCCGTCGATCAGTACTCCGTCGGGTATCTCGATATCAAACGGCGTGCTGTATCCCTCGTGTCTGCCCAAAAAGACTCCGTTGAGCCATACCGAAGCCGAGCTCTGAACGCCACCGAAGTGTAGGCAGGACGGAGAGTCAAATTTATCGCAGATAAACGTGCGACTGTAAAAGAAATTGCCGACTATATTAGGAAGCAGCATATCGGGAGCAGTGTCCACGATAGGATACTGCTGATGACTGTATTCGGGATTTATCTTCAAGCGGTGGCAAAACGGAGCTTTCTCAAAGCTCTCGGTCATATCCTCCCAATACCCCGGCACAGCATTTTCTATAACAGCGCCCTTGATTTCGGGAAGATATGAGGACTCGTATTTGTCCTCACAATAATCCATTCTCCACGTTCCCGAGAGCGAAAAACTTTCGTATATCATATCTAACCTCCTGCACACCCGATCCGTCAGGTATTCAGATCACTGTATCTTCAGATCCCGAAGCGAGTCAATGCGGTATTTTTCCATGACCCTCGGGAGATCCTCTATAATATTTTTACAAGCGTAAGGATCGACGAGATTGGCCGCGCCGACCTCAACGGCAACAGCTCCCGCCATCAGCATCTCGATAACGTCCTCCGCGCTCGAAACACCGCCCATTCCAACAACGGGTATGTTGACCGCGTGCGAAACCTGATAAACCATTCTTACTGCCACGGGGAAGATCGCGCTTCCCGAAAATCCGCCCATTTTGTTGGCAATAACAGGCTTTCTGGTGCGAAGATCTATTCTCATACCAAGCAGGGTGTTTATAAGGCTGATGCCGTCAGCACCCGCCGCCTCGCAAGCCTTTGCGATAGCAACTATATCAGTAACGTTGGGCGAAAGCTTGATGATGATCGGCTTCGTTGTGACCGCCTTGACCGCACGGGTCACCTCTGCCGCACCCTCGGGAGTAGTGCCGAACGCCATACCGCCGCCGTGCACGTTGGGACAGCTTATATTGACCTCGATCCAACCCACCTGATCACATTTATCAATCTTTTCGCAGGTGTAAACGTACTCCTCGACCGAAAAGCCCGAAACGTTCGCCATTACCTTCTTATCAAAGCATTTAGCAAGCTTTGGCAGCTCCTCGGAAACGACCTTCTCGACACCGGGGTTCTGAAGTCCCACCGCGTTTATCATTCCGTTTGGAGTCTCGGCGATTCGAGGCGTAGGATTGCCGAATCTCGCCTCCTTGGTCGTTCCCTTGAACGAGAACGTGCCCAGCATATTTATATCGTAAAGCTCTGCAAACTCGTATCCAAATCCAAAGGTTCCCGAAGCAGGGATAACGGGATTGTCAAGCTCGATTCCGCAAAGATTCACACTCAGCTTTCCCATAAGATCTCCTCCTTCTTCATAACGGGACCTTCCTTGCAAATGCGCTTGTATCCCGTAATAGTCTTGCACGAGCAACCCATGCAAGCGCCGAATCCACAGCCCATTCTCTCCTCGAAGCTGAACTGTCCCTCGGTAACGCTGGTCCTGTAAACCGCCTTAAGCATAGGCTCGGGTCCGCAGGTGTAGAAGTAAGAATAATCAGACTCCTTCATCACATCGGTAACGAAGCCCTTTACTCCGTACGAGCCGTCAACGGTCGTGACCGTAACCTGTGCGCCAAGCGCTCTGAACTCATCCTCGTAAAAGATCTCGTCCTTGGTATTAAACCCAAGAATGACCGATACATGCTTGCCCTCTCCAATAAGCTTTTTGCAAAGCATATACATAGGAGGAACTCCAACGCCGCCGCCAAGCAGTAAGGGCTTATCACCCGAAAGACTCGTGTCGTAGCCGTTTCCAAGCCCCGTCAGTACGTCAAGCTTTTCTCCTGCGCCCATAGCGCTCATCTGCTCGGTTCCCTTTCCGACCACCTTGTAAATAAGCGTCAGAACGCCGTCCTCGCAGTCGCAAACCGAGATAGGTCTGCGCAAGAACAAGCCGTCAAGCTTGATGTTGACAAACTGACCGCAATTCGTAACCGCGCTCGTGTCGCCCTCAAGCAGCATTTTGTAAACGTTGCTCGTAAGCGCGAAGTTTTCTTTTATAGTAAATATTGTTTGTTTCATTGTTATGCCTTTCAAATCGCCTTAGCCTTCCCTCGTGAGTTAAGGGGGACCGCGCCAGCGGTGGATGAGTAGAAGAGTTAATCACGCGTGAGCACGAGGATTTACACCATAAGTCTTTTTTATAAGCAAAGACGGTTAAAATATTCAGACTTCTACTCATCCGTCTCGGCTAAGCCGAGACGCCTTCCCTCACAAGAGAAGGCTTACGCAAAGCGGGACATAAGGTCATTTTAATTATTAAGAATCTATCGTAGAAATCGTCAGCGTAGTCTCCTCAAGCACGTCGAGCAGAACTCTAACCGTATCAAGCGACGTAAACATAGTCACGTTGTTCTCGGTCGCATACTTTCTGATCTCAAATCCATCACGTGTAACACCAGACGAGGAAGGATCGCTCGTGTTGATAACGTACGCGATGTGTCCCTGGCGGATCGACTCGGCGATCTCCTCTGAGCCATCCGAGATCTTCTTGAGCACGTGAGTGCGAATTCCGTTCTCCTTGAGGAATTTCGCCGTTCCGCTTGTTGCCTCGATATTGAAGCCGAGATTGTAGAAGCGGCGGATAAGAGGCAGAGCCTCAGCCTTGTCGCAGTCCGCAATAGTAGCAAACACCGTTCCGTAGTTCTGCAGATGCATTCCGGAGGCCTGAAGCGCCTTGTAAAGTGCTCTGTAGAATTTGTCGTCGTATCCGATAGCCTCACCCGTCGACTTCATCTCGGGAGAAAGGTATGCGTCAAGTCCGCGAAGCTTGTTGAAGGAGAACACGGGCACCTTAACGTACCAGCGGTTCTTCTCCTCGGGATATAGACAGAAGATTCCCTGCTCCTTGAGCGACTTGCCGAGAATACACTCTGTCGCAATATCCGCAAGCGAATAACCCGTGGACTTGGAGAGGAAGGGCACGGTTCTCGACGAACGGGGATTTACCTCGATGATAAATACTTCGTCGTTCTTGTCAACGATAAACTGAATATTGTAAAGACCAACGATACCGATTCCCTTACCAAGCTTCTTGGCATACTGAAGAATAGTTCCCTTGACCTTGTCGGAGATCGAGAAAGCGGGATAAACGCTTATCGAGTCACCCGAGTGAACGCCGGTCCTCTCAACCAGCTCCATAATGCCGGGCACGAATACGTCCTGACCGTCGCAAATAGCGTCGACCTCAACCTCCTTGCCGCTGATATACTTGTCAACGAGAACGGGCTTGTCCTCATCGATCTCAACCGCGGTCTTGAGGTAGTGGCGGAGCTGCTCCTCATTGGCAACGATCTGCATAGCGCGGCCGCCAAGCACGAAGGAGGGGCGAACAAGCACGGGATAGCCAACCTTTGCAGCAGCGGCAACTCCGTCCTCTATCTTGGTAACGGCGCGACCCTCGGGCTGAGGAATACCCAGCTCCTTAAGCAGCTTTTCGAAAGCATCTCTGTTCTCTGCTCGGTCGATAGCAGCGCAATCGGTACCTATTATCTTAACGCCGAGATCGTGAAGCGGCTGTGCGAGATTGATAGCGGTCTGACCGCCAAGAGAAGCGATAACGCCCTCGGGCTTCTCAAACTCGATAATATTCATAACGTCCTCGGGAGTCAGAGGCTCAAAATAGAGCTTGTCCGCCGTGGTATAGTCGGTGGAAACGGTCTCGGGATTGTTATTGATAATGATCGCCTCATATCCCGATTTTTTAATAGTGGTAACCGCGTGAACGGTGGAATAGTCAAACTCAACGCCCTGGCCGATTCTGATAGGACCTGCGCCGAGAACCACGATCTTCTTCTTGTTCGTCAGAACAGAAGCATTTTCTCCCGTGTAAGAGGAGTAGAAATAAGGAATGTACGCGCCCGTGTGGCAGGTGTCAACCATACGGAATACGGGAAAAATCTTGTTTTCTCTTCTGAACTTGAATACGTCAAGCTCCGAGCAGCCCCAAAGCTTTGCGATATACTTATCGCCAAAGCCCATCTTCTTTGCAACCTTGAGCGTTTCAAGATCAAACGCCTTGCCTTCAAGCACCTTCTCCATATCAACGATATTCTTCATCGCCTCAAGGAAGTAAGCCGTGATCTTCGTGATCTCGTGAATTTCGTCAACACTCACGCCACGGCGGAAAAGCTCAGCAATAGCAAAAATGTTGTCGTCGCGGAATTCAGAAATATATGCCTTGAGAGCATCGCTCTCCATGTTGTCAAACTTCTGGTGATAAAGGTGATGAACACCGGTCTCAAGAGAACGGATACCCTTGAGCAAGCACTCCTCAAGATTCGAGCCGATACCCATGATCTCACCCGTCGCCTTCATCTGCGTTCCGAGGTGATTGGAAGCCGCAGTAAACTTATCAAACGGGAATCTGGGCAGCTTTGCGATAACGTAGTCGAGCTCGGGTTCAAACGCCGCGTTGGTATTTGCGATCTTGATATCCTCAAGCGCCATACCGACCGCGATCTTGGCGGTCACACGCGCGATAGGGTATCCCGATGCCTTGGAGGCAAGTGCGGAGGAACGTGAAACGCGAGGATTGACCTCGATCAGATAATATTCACTCGAATCGGGATTGAGCGCAAACTGTACGTTGCATCCTCCCTCGATCTTAAGCTCACGAATGATCTTGATAGCCGAATCGTTAAGCATCTTCTTGTCGTGCTCAGAAAGCGTCATAATGGGGGCAACGACGAGCGAGTCACCCGTGTGAACGCCAACGGGATCTATATTTTCCATACCGCAGATGGTGATAGCGTGGTCGTTCGAGTCGCGCATAACCTCAAACTCGATCTCCTTGTATCCCTTAACGCTCTTCTCGATAAGAACCTGATGAACGGGCGAGAGCTTGAACGCGTTGAGACCGATCTCCACAAGCTCCTCCTCGTTATATGCAAATCCACCGCCCGTGCCGCCGAGAGTGAACGCAGGACGAAGAACAACGGGATATCCGATCCTTGCAGCCGCTTCCTTCGCCTCTTCAAGATCGTAAGTGATCTCGGAAGGAATAGTGGGCTCACCGATAGACTGGCAAAGCTCCTTGAACAGCTCTCTGTCCTCGGCTCTCTCAATGCTCTCGCTCGACGTACCGAGAAGCTCGGTGTGACACTCCTTGAGAATACCCTTCTTCTCAAGCTGCATAGCAAGATTAAGACCCGTCTGTCCACCGATTCCGGGAACGATAGCGTCAGGCCTTTCATAACGAAGGATCTTCGCAATATATTCAAGCGTCAAGGGCTCCATATACACCTTGTCCGCTATGGTAGTGTCGGTCATGATCGTCGCAGGGTTGGAGTTGACGAGAACTACCTCGTAGCCCTCCTCCTTGAGCGCAAGACATGCCTGCGTGCCCGCATAGTCAAACTCTGCCGCCTGACCGATAACGATAGGTCCCGAACCAATGATCAAAATCTTCTTCAAATCTGTTCTCTTTGCCATATTTATCTCCATTCCGTCACTTGATCATCTGCAACAAGTGACTATATTATTCGATTTTCTCCTACTTTTCTTGAAAGAAAAGTAGGCAAAAGAACTTCCATAAGGATAGTTATTAAGTTTTCCATTTCATAATTGCAAATGGGTTAGTGTAAATCCACCTCTCACACATTAAAACCTATATGCCTTGCCGTTATAAAAAGCACCGTAGCATTTGCCAAACAGCCTGACACCCTCAAACGGAGTTGCCTTGCCCTTCGATATAAACTCCGCAGGATCGACCGTGAATTCCTCATCAAGTCTCCACACAGAAAGACCGTCTCCGATCGGCAGACCGAATCTTTCTCGCGGGTTGTATACCAAAAGCTCAACAAGCTTTTCAAGCGATATCACGCTATTTTTCACCATGTAAGTGTACATCAGAGGGAACGCCGTCTCAATACCAACGATTCCAAACGCACTCTTTTCAAGCCCTCTGCCCTTTTCCTCGGCAGAATGCGGCGCGTGATCGGTCGCGATCATATCCACCGTACCGTCAACAACACCTTCGATAAGCGCAAGCCTGTCTGCCTCGCTTCGCAGGGGCGGATTCATCTTAAATCTTCCTTCTTCGCGAAGATCCATATCATTGAGTATCAGATAATGCGGTCCCGTCTCGCAGGTCACGTCTACACCTGACTTCTTCGCCTCGCGGATAATCTCGACGCTCTCTTTAGTCGAGATATGACAAACGTGGTAAGCGCATCCAACCTCGTCGGCAAGCTTCAGATCTCTCTCGATCTGCCTCCACTCGCTCTCCGAGCAGATGCCGCGATGACCGTGCAAGCGCGCATACTCTCCGTCGTGTATATATCCGCCTCGCAAAAGCTCGTTGACCTCACAGTGTGCCACGATCATCTTCCCAAGCGCTCGGGCTCTTTGCATAGCCTCTCTCATCATACCGCCGTCCTGAACTCCGCGACCATCGTCCGAAAACGCGATGACGTTCTTCGCCATACCCTCGAGATCAGCCAACTGCTCACCCTTCTGTCCAACCGTTATCGAGCCGTAAGGATGAACTCCTATAACTGCATCTCTCTCGATTATATCGAGTTGCTGCTTCAGATGCTCGGGGGAATCGGGCACAGGGTTGAGATTTGGCATAGTGCAAACGTCGGTATAACCTCCCCTTGCCGCCGCTAACGAGCCCGTGGCGATAGTCTCCTTATAAGAAAAACCCGGCTCGCGAAAATGCACGTGCACATCACAAAAACCGGGAAAAACAGTATATTCCGAAGAATTGAACGACGAAAAGCCCTCAGCGGAGAAAAAACAGTTAACCAAGGACGCCTTATCTTTCATTTTAGCCTGCATATCAGCCTTAAAAGTTGCCATCTTGATCCTCCGTTCCGTTAAACGTTTCGTTTATCAAACATTGATATCCATATTTATAATATTATATCATATATAAAGTGTAGTGTCAAGTGAAATGACGCATTTTTATCAAAAATGTCACAATAAACAGTTTTCATCTCGACAATCAGCAAGCTTTTGTCAAAATGCTTGATTAATGCAAAAAAATCAGTCGGTCACAACGCTTTGCGACCGACCGTTTCATTGTTTTCCGAAGATCATCATAACACCGCGTATCAACCACGCAATCATCAGCAAGACCACGCAGAAAAACGCCGCTATCATAAGGAAAGAGGCCAAAAATAATCCCGCAGTCACCATCGCCGAGGTCACTACCGCAAGAGCAGGCAAGGAAACGAAATATAATACCACGTCCGCTACAAGCAACACACCCAAAAGGATCAAAAGCCCTTTAACTCCGCCCCTTATATCCGAGCCGCTGAGCTCCATATGACTCGATATCATAAGCGCAAGAGTGATGAACACCCACCACCAAACGTTGTCGGCGTGGGAAAGATCAAAAACCACCAAAAATGCCTTGATTGAGATCGTAAAGATATCCCAAATATCAGCAAAAGCGATTTCGGAATACGAAAATTCAGCAATAAGACCTATATTTGAAACAAACTCGTCAAAAACGGTCGGCACAGTAAGTCGCATCAAAAGAAGCAACACGCCGCTTCCGCAGATTATAGGCGCTATCCCGATAAAAAAGTTTCCTATCTGATGATATATATTTTTCTTGTTGTAAGAATGCTTCACGTATCCAAGATTGCCGTCATTCGCAGCAGGACGGTACAGTTTTATCTCATCGACTCTGTGCCCGAACACAAGACACATAAGTGCGTGAGAAAGCTCGTGGACCGGAGTCCCCACCGCGCCCGTGATAACGAGCAGCAACGGTCCCTTCCTGCCGATCGTTCGACAGAATCCTCGGCGGCAGAGCGCGATAAACAAACCAAACAAAAATATTATTCCAACAGAAAAAACGGTCTGTGTCAAAAAATTTATTACTATCTCCACTCTGCCACCTCCGATCCAAAAAATTATGTGAGATTTTCTCTTACTACCAAAACGCCCTCGTAAGCAGGGATATCAAGCGTCAGATCCGAAGAAAGATCAACCGTCTGAATATCTGCCGTCGCAGGATAATATGCGTTTGCCATTCCCTTGTATCCGTCAGCGCAGGACAGCTTGACCGACATCGGCTGATCGCTCGCATTGACGAAGAACGACACCTTGCGCTCGTCCGACTTAAAGTCCCCAACAAGAAGCCTCGAAGCAACTCCACTCGTAACGCAAGTATCAAATTCAACAGAAACGTAATTCTTAAGAAGCGCCAGCAATCCATCAATATCCTTAGCGTCAAGATGATCCTCGTCCGCAAGCCGACTCATAAGCTCCGCGATCCTCTCATCGCCGTTCATCGAATGAGCGTGTTTAGGGGGGTTACCCATAAATATGATATGTCCGCCCGCATTCGCGAATTCCACGAGTTTTTCAAGCGCACCCACCGAAATATACTCCGCATAAGGAACAACGATCGTCGAATAGCAGCCCAATCCCGTCTTCATTCTGCCGTGCTCTATCTCGGATGCACAAATGCTCTCCTCGTCAATAGACGAATACATGTATTGATTTTGGAGCAGTTCAAGGCAAATTCTCTCGCAGTCTGCATTTATGTCGACAAGCTCTCCCTCGCACTGTCCCCATATCTGCGCGTGCAAAACGTCGGCATAGTGGAGCGCCTGAGCCGTAGCCGCGGGATAGAAGACCGCCAATTCTCCGCACTCGACTACCTCGTCAAGCACAGTATTGATACGCCCCGCGTACTCGTTGAGCTTATTTATCTCTTCAAGCGTGTAGCTGCGCTGAGGATTGATGATAGTAAAGTCATTGATACCCAAAAGTCTGGTGATAGACAATCCGCCGACCGAAACGCCAAAGCCGTCGTACTGCGAAAGAATATTAACTGCATCAGGGTTGAGCTCGATCATGACCTCTTTCTTGCAAGCGTGCTTCGCCGCCGACGCAACGTACCTAAGGCCCATATAGTTTCCAATATCACACTGGCTGAGCAGATGATCGGGATCCACCCAAAGTATATCGACTCCGGGGATCGTCATTCCGCCTATCACATGCATAAAATTACCGCCATAGGTCTCAACGTGATAGTTCATATTCTCTTCAAACAGCAAATGTCCCGAGGAAGCAACACCGTTAGCCTCGCACCACTCGGATATCTGATCAATATACGACTGCTTGAAAAGCTTGGATACGAGCTGATAATAATTAAGACGCACCACGCGGTCGTAATCGGTATCTCCCGAGAATATACTCGGAATATTTATCTCATAACCGAATTTCTCACGGAATTTTTTGTCAAAGTCCTTGGTCCATACCGCGTAGCGCGCCTTCTCCCTGTTTCCCAGATTGGGCTCGTCGGTGAAGAACGCCTTGATATTGCCAAACGATTCGCCAAGATATTTCTTGTATCTCTCGTGCGTCAGCTCAATAAATTTCCTGACAGCATCAGGATTGAGCAGATCGACCGTGCGAAGCAGATCAAAATTCGTGCGATCCTCGACCTTATCAAAGGTATAACGAAGCACGTAAACGTCAAGCGTCCAATCACCCGAAGCCGTAGCAGTTACGGTCTGTTCGGTGGCGTCAAGATCTCTTACGCCGTTCTCGTCAGTCAGAACTGCGCGCATTATCTTTATCTCAATATCCTTGCCGTCCTCGTCACCGAGAGTATAGCAAGCAATGCCGCCGTTTCCAACCTTCGTTATATGCTTGATTCCCGTGCCTTCCCACTCGCGATCGGGCTGCTCGTCAAGCACGAGACCGAATGCACGGCCGCTGGGCCATTGATATTCATCGTATATCCAAAGCACCATACCTTTGTCCGCGGCATAATCGTAAACCCTTTTCAAGATCTCAAATTCGTGCGGATCCCTAAGGTAGTTCTGATTAAAATTAATGTTTGAAACGATACCGCCGTATCCCTCCTTCAAAAACCAATCGACAGGCGCAGTATCTCCGTTAAATCCATAGCTTAACCAAGCAATTCGCTTGTCAAGAGCAGGAGTTTTAAATTTTTCTTCAAGCCAAAGCTTTTTATTATCCATAAAATTCGGTCGCGGAAAGCCCCGCCCTCCATTTCTTTATAAAAATGCCATAGCCCGAACGGGCTATGGCATATCGTTTTAACCGTACGCCATCATAGGCGAAAGATATTATTCTGTTAATCTTCTTTGCGTTTTTTTGCAAATACTGCACCCGCAACGATGGCAGATGTCATAACGGCAGCAACACCGCCAAACGAAGACTTACAGCCCTTCTTACCGTTAGATCCCGCATTGTCTGTCTCGTCGTCCGACACCGTACTTTCGAGCGTGCCACTCTCGGTAGTATCTTCGGTAGTATCTTCGGTGGTCTCGTCGGTAGTCTCCTCGGTAGTTTCTTCTATTCCGTGAGTCAGGTCGTTTTCATCCTCACGTACTATCAAAACGCCTTGGTACGCAGGGATAGTAACAGTGCAAACACCCTCGGACATATCAACGGTCACTATGTTGCCCGATCCGGGATAGTATACGGTAGCAGTACCCTCGTATCCATCGGTGTAATTCCACTTGACAGTTAATTTTGAATCGCTCGAGTTGACCAAGAAGGTAACGTCACGATCCTCAGACTCAAAGTCACCCATCATAAGTGCCGACGCATTATCGCCCGACGCTCTTACGGTAAGGTTCGTGGAAACACAGCTTCTCACCTTTTTCATCAAAGCGTTTGCCGAATATATAGCCTCGTTCTCAAATCCCTCCATAATACCTGCTATCTCATCTTCAAGGTCAGGTGTAAGAGCGTGAGTGGGGACCGCATTGTAGAAGAATACCGATCCGCCCGCATCCTCAAATGCCGCAAGCTTTTCGAGCGCTTCAACCGAAATATACTCGGTGTAAGGAAGTATCACAGTAGAATAACAGCCAGATCCGACAACGAGTCTGCCCTCGTCGTTTATCTTTGCGGCGCGAATGCTTTCGTCGTCAAGAACGGTAAATAGATACTGATTCTGCAAAAGGGTCAGACAAAGTGTCTCGTAATTGGAATTCATCTCTACCGTCGTCGTATCCTTGCCCGAGCTTGAAGAGTGATCTCTGTCGGCATCGTGGTAAGCCTGAATGGTAGCGATAGGATAGAATACTGCAAGCTCCCCACACTCTACGGTCTCATCAAGGATCGTGTTCAATCTTCCAATATAAGTGTTGAGCTTGTTGATCTCGATATTCGAGTAGTCTCTTGTAGGATTGATGACGTTATAAATATTAGTTCCAAGCAAACGGGTTATCGAAAGTCCGCCGATAGAGGTCCCGAGAATGTCATCGGTGTAATCGAGAACGCCTGCCGCATTGGGATTGTACTCTATCATTACGTCCTTCTTGCCCGCGTTTTTAGCGGCAGAAGAGCCGTAACGAAGTCCCATAAAATCTCCGATGTTGTTCTGACTGAGCAGATGGTCGGGATCGACCCAAAGGGCATCGACTCCTGGAATCGTCATGCCGCCTACGATCTGCATAAAGTTGCCTCCGTAGGTCTCGATATGGTCGTTCATATTCTCCTCAAACAAGAAGTGGCCCGATGAAGCAACGTCGTGAACCTCACACCATTCGGTTATCTGATCGACGTAAGACTCCTTGAACATAGTGGCAACGAGCTGATAATAGTTCATTCTGACCATGCGGTCATACTCGGTCGAGCCTGAAAACAGGCTGGGGATGTTGATATGATAACCGTAGGTCTCATAGAATCTTTCAGCAAATCCCTTTGTCCAAACAACGTAACCAATCATACCTCTGTTACCAAGCTGAGGCTCGTCGGTAAAGAAGGCAGTAATATTCTTAAAAGAATCACCGAGACGGTCGTAGTACTGCTGATATGTAATATCAATAAAGGATTTAACGGCATCGGGGTTGAGCAGGTCAACGTCGCGCAGAGTGTCGAAATCGGTCCTGTCCTCTTCTCCGTCGTAAGTGTAACGAAGAACGTATACGTCAAGCGTCCAGTCGCCAAGCGCAGAGGACGAAACGGTTCCGTTATCGCTAACATTGAGATTTACAGCGCCGTTTCTGTCAGTAAGAACCGCCTGCATAATGCCGATCTCAAGATCAGTGCCGTGCGTATCTCCAAGAGTATAGGATGCAGTGCCGCCCATACCGGTAAGAACGATGTGCTCAATACCCGTGGATTCCCATTCACGACCCTTCTGAGCATCCAGCACGAGACCGTACGCCTTGCCGCTGGGCCACTGATATTCGTCGTATATCCAAAGAGTCATTCCCTTGCTTGCCGCGTAATCATATACCGTTTTAAGAATGGCAAACTCATTGGGATCTTTAAGATATTTCTGATTGAAGTTTACGTTGGAAACGATACCGCCGTAGCCCTCCTTCAGATACTGATCAACGGGAGCAGTGCTTCCGGTAAATCCATAGCTGAGCCAGTTCATTCTCTTGCTGTAATCGGGATTTTCAAAATCCTCACCAAGCCAGAAATCAGCGTAATTTACGTTGAAGGTCTCCTCTTCTTCGGCAACGTAATCGGACTGGAAGTTTATAAAGGTAGCCGCGTCCTCCGCAGTCTTATAGAAAGCAATCGCCTTTATGTAATACTGAGTATTCGCGGGGATCTTTCCCAAGTTGTTGTCGAACATATCAAGTCTTATCTCGGTATACGTTCCGGTATAAGCCTTGTTGGTGGGGGCATAGTACATCGTAGAAAGGTTTGTAAGATTGCAAACTACAAGTTGCCAATCCTCAGATGCTTTATATCTTATACCCTGACAAGGAAAGTCATTTCCCGTCGTGGTGGTTCTGAAGCGCAGCTCACCTCTGATATTGTTCTTGTTGGTCTTTACCAACATAGCAAGATACGGATATTGCTCGCAGTCGATATCCGACGACGGAAGTCTTAACGTTATATAAGGGTCATCACAGTTTCCACCCGCGTTATCCTGAAAGATCAGCTTAGCCGAGCCATCCACAGCCTCCGCAGACACGTTATGCCCTCCAACGAAGCACGATCCGACGTTGTCGGGATCAACGAGGTCGACAAGATAGTCGGGTGCAACGTAGGCGGCATCTCCATCTTCCGCAAAAGCTGAAAGCATCGTACTCAAGCTGCAAGCCACCAAGCATAAGAGCAAAACGACCGCCATTATCTTTACACATGATTTAGAGCAAACAAATTCTTTAAACATACATCGTCCTCCTTCAAAAGATTCAATACCAAAGATCGAATCATACTACACCTTTATTTTATCATAAAGGCTATTTTTTGTCAACAAAAAATCTCAGAACAAGAGATAAAAACAGCGCGCACTTAATATTTCCAATCAGTGCACGCTGTTTTTATATTTTCATCAGAACAAACCGCTTATAGTTCCGTTGTCGTCAACGTCGATCTTTTCTGCCGCAGGGACCTTGGGAAGACCCGGCATAGTCATAATATCTCCCGTCAGAACGACCACAAATCCCGCGCCTGCCGAAACCTTGACGCTTCGCACGGTAACGGTAAATCCTTCAGGTGCTCCAAGCTTGGTCGGATCGTCCGAGAAGGAATACTGCGTCTTAGCAACGCAGATAGGACACTTGCCGTATCCAAGAGCTTCAAGCTGAGCGATCTGCTTCTGCGCCGCAGGAGTAATGTTAATGCCAACACCGCCGTAAACGCGCTTTGTCACCGCTTCGATCTTCTCGGCAATAGAAAGATCGTCGGCATAACTGAAGCTGAAGTCGTTCGGCTCTTCACAAAGTCTGACTACCTCCTCTGCAAGCGCAACGCCGCCTGCGCCGCCGTCTGCCCAAACGGTAGAAAGAACCACGTTAACACCGAGCGCCTTGCACTTTTCGATCACAAGATCTATTTCAGCATCGGTATCGGTCGGGAAGCGGTTGACCGCAACCACACAAGGAAGCTTATATACGTTTTTGATATTCGAAACATGGCGGAGCAGATTGGGAATTCCCTTCTCCAGCGTCTCGAGATTTTCACTGCCCAGTTCGGTCTTGGGCAAGCCTCCGTGCATCTTAAGCGCACGAACGGTAGCAACGACAACGACCGCCGAGGGAGTCAGTCCTGCCATACGGCACTTGATATCAAGGAACTTCTCCGCGCCGAGATCGGCACCGAAGCCCGCCTCGGTAACGGCGTAATCTCCGAGCTTCATCGCCATCTTGGTCGCGATGACCGAGTTACAGCCGTGAGCAATATTCGCGAAAGGACCGCCGTGCACGAACGCGGGAGTGCCTTCAAGAGTCTGCACAAGATTAGGCTTGAGCGCATCCTTGAGCAACGCCGCCATAGCTCCGACCGCATTGAGATCGCCTGCCGTAACGGGCTTTTCATCGTAAGTGTACGCAACGACTATTCTCGAAAGTCTCTCTTTAAGATCAGCGATGGAGGAAGCAAGGCAGAATACCGCCATAATTTCAGAAGCCACGGTAATATCGTATCCGTCCTCTCTCGGCACACCGTTGACACGGCCGCCAAGACCGTCGGTCACGAAGCGAAGCTGACGGTCGTTCATATCAACGCATCTTCTCCACGTAATTCTGCGAGGGTCAATGTTCAGCTTATTGCCTTGATAAATGTGATTGTCAAGCATAGCTGCAAGCAGATTGTTAGCCGCACCGATCGCGTGGAAGTCACCCGTAAAGTGCAGGTTGATATCCTCCATAGGAACGACCTGCGCGTATCCGCCGCCTGCTGCGCCGCCCTTAACGCCGAAAACAGGGCCCAAAGAAGGCTCGCGAAGCGCAACGACTACGTTCTTGCCGATCTTCTTAAGACCGTCCGAAAGACCGATCGTCGTGGTCGTCTTTCCCTCTCCCGCAGGAGTGGGAGTAATAGCGGTCACGAGGATCAGCTTACCGTCCTTGCGATCGCTCTCCTTGAGAAGCGAGTAGTCGACTTTTGCCTTGTAATTTCCATACTGCTCAAGGTATTTTTCGTCAACTCCCGCAACCTCTGCGATCTCGCGAATGTGCTTCATTTTCGTAGCCTGAGCTATCTCAATATCAGATAAATATGCCATTTACAAATCCTTTCCTTTTGGAAGCCTGCTCCAAAAGCTTTATATTTAAATTTTACGAACTGTAGAACCAGAATCTATCCTATGGGAAGTTTTTTGGAGGCGCGGAACCTTTTTACCAAAAAGGTTCCGCATATCTCATTTAAAGTACTTAACCGCGCTTTCAAACATCTTCATATCGAACTCGCCAAGCACGTTCTTGTAAAGACCGTTACCGATACGCTCGGAGTGACCCATCTTACCGAATACACGTCCGTCGGGCGAGGTAATACCCTCGATCGCCATGACCGAATCGTTGGGATTATAGCGAATATCGCTTGTCGCCTGACCGTCAAGGTCAACGTACTGCGTAGCGACCTGACCGTTAGCGATCAGCTGCTTTACAAGCTCGTCGGATGCAAGGAAACGACCCTCTCCGTGCGAAATAGCCACGGTGTAAACGTCTCCGACCTCGGTAGCTGCAAGCCAAGGCGACTTGTTGGAGGCAATTCTCGTTCTGACAAGCTTCGACTGGTGTCTTCCGATAGTGTTAAACGTCAGAGTCGGGCAATTAGCATCGGTATCAATGATCTTACCGTAAGGCACGAGACCGAGCTTTATCAAAGCCTGGAATCCGTTACAAACACCGCACATAAGACCGTCGCGGTTGTTAAGAAGATCGTGAACTCCGTCCTTGATCTGTGCGTTGCGGAAGAAAGCCATAATAAACTTACCCGATCCGTCAGGCTCGTCACCACCCGAGAATCCTCCGGGAACAAACACCATCTGGCTATCAGAAAGCTCCTTCGCGAAATTCTCAACGCTTCTCTGAATGCCATCCTGAGTCAGATTGTTGATAACGAATATCTTCGCCTCAGCTCCTGCGTCTCTCATAACCTTTGCAGTATCAAATTCGCAGTTCGTGCCGGGGAATACGGGAATAAGCACCTTCGGCTTCGCTACCTTGACAGCAGGAGCGACCCTGCTTTCAGCATTGAAGCTTATATTCTCGTAAAGCTTGTTGTCGTCCTTTTCAAGCGTCGGGAAAACTCCCTCAAGCTTGCCCTCATACAGCTTATCAAGCTCCGTCAAGGAAACCTGTTCATCACCACGAGAGATCATGCCGTCATCGGTGAAATATCCGACAATCATGCCCTCTGCATCGGAGTCGACCTCAAGCAGAAAAGCACCGTAGCAATAGTTGAATATCGCTCTGTTGCACATAGATTCGTCAAATCTGAATCCAAGACCGTTACCGATACACATCTTGTATACCGCCTCGGCAATACCGCCAAAGGTAGGAGTGTAAGCCGAATATACCTTGCCTGCTCTCATAAGCGCCGTGACCTTGTTGAAAGTCTCGATCAGAGAGCTTGCCACGGGAAGATTATCCTCGCCATACTTGGGCGCAATGCAGATAAGCTTGTGTCCTGCCGCCTTCGCGTCGTTAGTAACGACCTCGTCAACCTTACCCGTGGTAACAGCGAAGGAAACGAGCGTGGGAGGAACGTCAAGCTGCTCAAACGAACCACTCATCGAGTCCTTTCCACCGATAGCGGCAACGCCAAGCTCAACTTGAGCACGGAACGCGCCAAGCAGCGCCGCCAAGGGCTTGCCCCAGCGTCTGATATCTCCCTTGGGCTTTTCAAAATACTCCTGGAAGGTCAGGTAAACGTCCTCGTAGGAAGCGCCTGCCGCGATAAGCTTTGCAAGGCTCTCGACTACCGCAAGATACGCCGAGTGGTAGGGCGATTTTTCAGCAATATAGGGATTGTATCCCCAAGACATATAGGAGCAGGTATCGGTGTGCTTCTGCTCGACCGAAACCTTGTGAACCATAGCCTGAATAGGAGTTTTCTGATGCTTACCGCCAAAGGGCATAAGCACCGTTCCCGCACCTATCGTCGAGTCAAATCTTTCGGAAAGACCACGCTTCGAGCAGACGTTGAGATCTGCCGCCAGCGCCTTATATCCCTCTGCGAAATCCTCCACATAGTCCTTTTCATAGTCGCAATCCGCCGCCACGGGAGCAATGTCAATATGCTTCTCCGCACCGTTGGAGTTGAGGAATTCACGCGAGAGATCAATAACCGTCTTGCCGTTCCAATGAACGCGAAGTCTGGGCTCCTCGGTAACTCGAGCCACGACCGTCGCCTCAAGATTCTCACTCTCGGCAAGAGCCATAAATCTCTCTATATTTTCTTTTTCAATAACGACAGCCATTCTCTCCTGCGACTCGGATATCGCAAGCTCTGTGCCGTCAAGTCCCTCGTATTTCTTCGGGACCTTGTTAAGATCAATGTCAAGACCGTCCGCAAGCTCGCCGATCGCAACCGAAACGCCGCCCGCGCCGAAGTCGTTACATCTCTTTATCATTCTGCAAGCCTCTGCGTTTCTGAACAGACGCTGAAGCTTTCTTTCCTCGGGCGCATTACCCTTCTGTACCTCTGCACCGCAGGTCTCGACCGAATGAGAATCGTGCGCCTTGGATGATCCGGTAGCACCGCCAACGCCGTCACGTCCGGTACGTCCGCCAAGCAGAACGACAACGTCGCCGTCGAGAGGGCACTCGCGTCTGACGTTCTCGGCAGGAGTAGCCGCGATGACCGCACCGATCTCCATTCTCTTGGCCGCATAACCGGGGTGATAAAGCTCGTCGACCATGCCCGTAGCAAGACCGATCTGGTTACCGTAGGACGAGTACCCCGCCGCCGCGGTCTGTACGATCTTTCTCTGAGGAAGCTTGCCCTTTATTGTCTCTGAAACGGGAACTGTGGGATCAGCCGCACCGGTCACACGCATCGCCGCGTAAACGTAGGAGCGTCCCGAAAGCGGGTCGCGGATCGCACCACCAATGCAGGTTGCCGCACCGCCGAAGGGCTCGATCTCGGTGGGGTGGTTGTGAGTCTCGTTTTTGAAAAGCAAGAGCCAATCCTCATCGACTCCGTCAACCGTTACCTTTATCTTGACGGTACAAGCGTTGATCTCCTCGCTCTCGTCAAGCTTCTGGAGCTGACCCGTCTTTTTAAGATATTTTGCCGCAAGAGTACCGATATCCATAAGATTCTGCGGCTTCGTTCTGCCAAGCGCTTCACGCGTAGCAAGATACTGCTTGTAAGTCTTCTCAAGCAGCTCGTCCTCAAAGGTCACCTTATCGATAGTAGTCAAAAAGGTGGTGTGACGGCAGTGATCGGACCAATAAGTATCGATCATTCTGATCTCGGTAATCGTGGGGTCTCTCTTTTCGCTTGCAAAGTACTCACGGCAGAACTTGATATCGTCGATATCCATCGCAAGACCAAGCTCCTTGACCATCTTGCCAAGCGCCTCGTCATCCATATCCACAAAGCCCTCAACCGTAGCAACTGACGTGGGGATCTCATATTCAAGCGCAAGCGTTTCGGGCTTGTCAAGACAAGCCTCTCTCGCCTCAACGGGATTTATAACGTACTTTTTGATCTCTGCTACGTCATCCTCGGTCAAATTGCCGCCGAGAACGTAGACCTTGGCGGTACGGATAGTGGGTCTGTCGCCGCAGGACATTATCTGTATGCACTGCGCCGCAGAGTCCGCGCGCTGATCGAACTGACCGGGCAGATACTCGACCGCAAACACCACGTCGTCACCGCAGTCAATCGAAGATGTAGCAATATCAAGCTGAGGCTCGGAGAAAACGCTGCCGATAGCCTGCTCAAAAAGCTCCTCGGAGATATTCTCGGTATCATAGCGATTGAGCACGCGAACGCTCGTCAGATTATTGATGCCAAGCAGATTTTTCAGCTCCGCGTAAAGTGAAGCGGCCTCGTGTGCAAGCTCCTTTTTCTTTTCAACAAATATTCTGTATACCATAATTACTCCTTGTTCGCCGCCAGCGCGCGCTGACCGATATCGTGTCTGAAGTATGCGTTTCCAAAATGTATCTTTTCAACCTTCTCATAAGATGCCTTGATAGCATCCTGAAGCGTGTCGTAAATGCTTGTGACACCAAGAACACGACCGCCGTTGGTAAGAAGCTTACCGTCAGAGATCTTCGCACCCGCAACGTAAACGTCGGGAGCGATATCAGCGGGTATCGTCATCTCATATCCCTTTTCGTAGGACTGAGGATATCCCGCAGAAGCCATAATTACACAGCAAGCATGCTTGTCGCTGAACTTGACGTCGGTCTCTTCCAGATTGCCGTTCGTGGTAGCCATCATAACGGTAAGCAGATCGCTTTCAAGCAAAGGCAAAACCACCTGCGTCTCGGGATCTCCGAAGCGGCAGTTGTATTCGATCACCTTCGGACCGTTCGGCGTAAGCATAAGACCAAAATAAAGACATCCCTTGAAGGTTCTGCCCTCGGCGTTCATCGCGTCGATCGTCGGCTTGAAGATCGTCTCCATACACTGCTTTGCAATGTCCTCGGTGTAGTATGGATTAGGTGCAACAGTTCCCATACCTCCTGTATTAAGACCCGTGTCGTTGTCGCCGGCTCTCTTGTGGTCCATCGACGATATCATCGGCTTCACGACCTTACCGTCGGTAAACGCAAGCACCGAGACCTCGGGGCCCGTCAAAAATTCTTCGATAACAATGTGGTCGCCGCTTGCGCCGAACTGCTTGTCCTGCATCATCGAAACGACCGCCTGCTTAGCCTCGTCGAGAGTCTGCGCGATTATAACTCCCTTTCCAAGCGCAAGTCCGTCAGCCTTGATGACCGTGGGGATCGGAGCAGTCTCAAGATAAGCAAGCGCCGCCTCCATATCGTCAAAGACCTCGTAAGCCGCCGTCGGTATTCCGTATTTCTTCATCAGATTCTTCGAAAAGACCTTGCTACCCTCGATTATCGCCGCGTTTGCTCTCGGACCAAAGCAAGGAATACCTTTCTCCTCAAGCGCGTCAACGCAACCGAGAACAAGCGGATCGTCAGGCGCAACAACGGCGTAATCAATGCCATTCTGAACCGCAAACTCCACGATCGCGCCAATATCCTTCGCGCCGATCTCCACACACTCGGCATCCGCCGCAATACCGCCGTTTCCGGGGAGCGCATATATCCTTTCGACGTCCTTATTCTCTTTTATTTTCTTGATGATGGCGTGCTCTCTGCCGCCACCGCCTACTACCATTATTTTCATTTTAATCTCCAATAAATAGTTAGCGAATGTTAGGGATTCTCTTCTTTTCTTGAAAGAAAAGAAGCAAAAGAACTTCCTGATATTTGGGTTCTAACAACGGTGAGATAACGTTGAAATTTCGTACACGAAATTTCAACCTACTGAGATATTGATCCTCCTAGCGTATAGAACCCAACCAATCAATCACGAATTAAAACTAAAGCTTTACAACAAATAATATTTGATAGGTTCAATACCCTATCGATCAATAAACGTAAGATGGGGATTTTTTAACTAGCAAAGCGAAGTAAAAAATCCTCGTTTTCTGCTTGCTGAAAACAAACACCCTAAAAGGACCCACACATACGGGAAGTTTCTTTGCCTACTTTCTTTTCAAAGAAAGTAGGTCGCCGAAGGCGCGCGCCCCCGCATCCTCTTAATGATGGAACAATCTCATTCCGGTAAACGCCATCGCCATGCCGTATTTATCACAGCACTCGATAACGAGATCGTCGCGGATAGATCCGCCGGGCTCTGCGATATACTTGACTCCGGACTTCTTAGCGCGCTCAATATTGTCGCTGAAGGGGAAGAAAGCGTCGGACCCGAGAGCAACTCCGTCGATAGTATCGAGATAAGCTCTCTGCTCCTCCTTGGTAAAGGGAGAGGGCTGCTCGGTAAAGTACTTCTGCCAGTTGCCGTCAGCACAAACGTCCTCCTCATTCTGATTGATGTAGCCGTCGATAACGTTATCTCTGTCGGGACGTCCGAGAGTGGACTTGAAGGGCAGATTCAAAACCTTATCGCTCTGGCGCAAGAACCATGTATCTGCCTTGCCGCCCGCAAGACGAGTGCAATGAACTCTGGACTGCTGACCCGCGCCAACGCCGATCGCCTGACCGTCGACCGCGAAGCAAACCGAGTTGGACTGTGTATATTTAAGTGTAATAAGCGCAACTACGAGATCGCGGATAGCAGACTCGGGCATATCCTTGTTAGCAGTGACCACGTTCTGAAGAATATCCGCACTGATCTTGTAATTGTTTCTTCCCTGCTCAAAGGTGATACCGTAGACCTGCTTTCTTTCCACGGGATCGGGAGTAAAATCGGGATCGATCTTAACTATGTTGTATCCTCCCTTTCTCTTACCCTTAAGGATCTCAAGCGCCTCGGGCTCGTATCCGGGAGCAATGATGCCGTCAGAGACCTCGCGAGCGATCATCTTCGCGGTGGTAACGTCGCAAACGTCGGAAAGCGCTACCCAGTCACCGAATGAGCACATTCTGTCAGTGCCTCTTGCTCTCGCATAAGCGCAAGCCAAGGGGGACTCGTCAAGGCCCTCAATGTCGTCAACGAAGCAAGCCTTCTTCAGCTTTTCGGGCAAAGGAAGACCAACAGCCGCGCTGGTGGGGCTTACGTGCTTGAACGAGGTGACCGCAGGAAGACCAAGCGCCTCCTTAAGCTCCTTGACAAGCTGCCAGGAGTTGAACGCGTCAAGGAAATTAATGTATCCGGGTCTGCCGTTCAAGATTTCAATGGGAAGATCACTTCCGTCGTGCATAAATATCTTGGAAGGCTTCTGATTGGGGTTACAACCGTATTTAAGTTCAAATTCTTTCATGCTAACAGTCTCCTTTATACGTTCTTATTAACTATTCTGGTTTCACTCTCTCCGCTCTCAATATCGATATAGCGAACGAACAAGGAAACCTTATTATCCTCATTAAGATTAGACCAGATCATCTCGGTAAGCTCATCGATCTCTACGTCGGGAAGCTCAAGCGTCTTGGGCTCACCCTCAAAGCTGGGCAACGGATTACCGTCGCAATTATAGGTGTGAATAAACTTTGCCCTGCCCGCCAAGGGATTGGAGTAAGCGTATGTAAATCTCTCGCAGGAGCTGTCGTCGCCCTCTGCGCTCTTGAGGATAGACATCGCGTAGTTCATCTCGCCGCCCTCGCGGTGAATGATACCCGAAATACGGGGCGTAAAATTGGGCTTGTCGTCCTCGAACTCGCGTGTGCGAAGCGCCTGCTCAAAGGTCATCTGCTTGTCCATAAGATCGTAGATCGTATCGGTCTGATCGCCGTTGGTAACGATAGTCTTGTTGCCAAGCACGCGCACGGGATAGTAGATGATAAGATGCGGATCGACCATCTTGGATTCATCAAAAGCCTTGGTACGCATATTGTCGCCCTCGGCAACGAATACACGGTTGCGGCTGTTCACACTTCTACCCATAATAAAGTAAGCAGTAACTGCCTTTTTGCCATCAGCACTTTTGCCGATAATAATGCCTCTGCCGTGGTATGCCAGAGAATTCAGCTCGTCTTTGATAGTTGAAATCTTCATCATCTTATCTCCTCAATTAATATAAACTTTATTATTTTCGACAGTTATCCTGCCATCACAGAATAATCTCACCGCTTCGGGAAGTATCTTCCACTCGGCTTGTTCCATAATGCGTTTCTGCAAGGTTTCGGGAGTATCATCCTGCTTGACCTCGACCGCCTTTTGAAGCACGATCGGACCCGCGTCACACTCGGGAGTAACTATATGCACCGTCGCGCCCGAGATCTTAACTCCCTTTTCAAGCGCCGCCTCGTGAACGTGAAGTCCGTAAAATCCCTTTCCACAAAAAGAAGGAATAAGCGCGGGATGTACGTTCAGAATTCGGTTCGGGAACGCCTCGTATACCTGCTCGTCAATGATCGTCAGAAATCCTGCAAGCACGACGAGATCGATTTCTGCCGCGAGCATTTCGTCGGCAAGCGCCCTCGAATACGACGCAATGCTGTCGTATTCCGTGCGAGCCAATACTCTGCCCTCAATGCCTGCATTTGCCGCCCTTTCGAGCGCGTAAACGTCGGGCTTGGACGCGATAACGAGCGTTATTTTGCCGTTACCAAGCTCCCCTCTCCTCTCGGCATCAATAAGCGCCTGAAGATTAGTGCCTCCGCCCGAAACAAGAACCGCTATTTTCGTCGGTTTCAAGGACATAACAATTCTCCCTTCAAAATCAAATTATCGCTAAAGATCATCATACCTGCTTGGGCTTGACCATGGCAAGCAGAGGCAACAGCATACCTCCGATCGTGTTTCCAAGCACAACGACAAGAATATATACCACCGTATCAAGCGAAAAGCTTTCCGCCGCCGCAAAATAGAACATATTTGCGATCGAGTGCTCAAAGCCCGCGAGAATAAACACGGGAACGCAGAACAAGATTCCCACAACGGTTTTTTTGTCGCGATAAATGCTTACCGCCAAATACATAAGGATTCCGCAAAAGATTCCACGTATCAAGGTCTGCCCAAACGACTGTGTCAGCTTCGACGCACAAATAGCCTCTGCAACAGAGCAAATATTTGGAATAGCGTATCTCACCGCAAGACCAAGACCGACGGTCGCGATAAGATTACCCAAAAGCCCGAGCAAAAGGACCGCAAAAGCATCGCCGTCGTGCTTTTCGGGAATGAATCCGATCTTTCCCGTGTAAAGCGAATATCCCTTATAGCAGATACAGAGCAGAGCGATCGAAAAGAAGAACGCTCCGATAGTGCGATTAAGTACCGAGCCGTCGCCGTAGCAAGCAAGGAAAACGCTTCCGCCTATGGCGATCATAATGCCGGCCATAGCTCCGTTAATGATCTTCTGTAATATCTTCATATCAGATTATCTCTATCTTTTCGTTTTCAGATTTTACGATCTCACCGATCACGTAGGCGTCCTCGCCGTTCGCACGAAGGATCTCAAGCGCCGCCTCGACCTCGGAGGCAGGAACGACAACGCTCATACCAACACCCATATTGTAGGTGTTGAACATATCGCGCTCGGGAATATTGCCCGTCTTTGCTATCAGATCGAAGATCGGCAAAACCTTCACATCCGCTTTATTAATGCGTGCGCAAAGACCGTCGGGAATGCTTCTCGGAATATTTTCGTAAAATCCGCCGCCCGTAATGTGCGAAATACCCTTAACGTCAACCTTTTCAAGAAGTGCAAGTATACTCTTTACGTATATTCTCGTGGGAGTGAGCAAGGTCTCCGCAACGCTTTTTCCACCAAGCGACTCGCAAGGAGCGTAAAGCGAATCGGGATTGTTATCAATATCAAACACCTTGCGGCAAAGCGAAAATCCGTTGGAATGAACGCCGCTCGATGCAAGCGCGATCACAATGTCACCCTCGGCCATCCTCTTGTTGTCAAGAATCTTCTTCTTGTCAACTATACCGACTGCAAAACCCGCAAGGTCGTATTCATCCACAGGCATCAAGCCGGGATGCTCTGCAGTTTCTCCGCCGATAAGTGCCGCGCCCGACTGAACGCATCCCTCGGCAACACCGCCAACGATAGCGGCGATCTTTTCGGGAATATTCTTTCCGCAAGCAATATAGTCAAGGAAGAACAAAGGCTTTGCGCCGCAGCAAATAATGTCGTTAACACACATAGCGACCGCATCGATACCGATAGTATCGTGCTTGTCCATCAAAATGGCCATCTTCACCTTAGTTCCGCAGCCGTCAGTTCCCGAAACGAGCACGGGCTCTTCCAAGCCCAAGGGAAGACCGAAGCAGCCTCCAAATCCTCCAACGTCGTCAAGACAGCCCTCATTTTTCGTGCGAGCGATGTGCTTTTTCATCAACTCGACCGCCTTGTAGCCCGCAGTAATATCAACGCCCGCCGCAGCGTAGCTCTCAGATCTCGAATTATTCATAAAAACCTTACCTTTCGTAGTGCTTATCGCAATGCAATTATTCTTTTCCCGTCCAACAGTACGTGCAAAGCTGATCCTCGGGAAGACCAATGGCTTTGATTATGCCCTCGATAGACTGGAACTCAAGAGACGCCAAGTGAAGCTTCTCACATATCTTTCGGCGCAGATTTTTGCCGCGCTCGGTGTTGGCATCGCTGTATTCTTCAATATATTTAAATCCCTCCTCGCCCTCAAGCTCCATAATGGTCTTTCGTGCGATAAGTTCCATAGGGCTGGTCGCTCTGGAGAAATTCAAATACTTACAACTATACATAATAGGCGGGCAAGCCGAGCGCATGTGCACCGACTTCGCACCGTTTTCATACAAAAATTCGACCGTCTCGCGAAGCTGTGTTCCTCGAACTATCGAGTCGTCCACGAAAAGCAGATTTTTGTCCTGAATAAGATCGTGCACGGGCACCAGCTTCATCTTCGCGACCTTTTTTCTGTCAGCCTGACTCGGAGGCATAAAGCTTCGCGGCCATGTAGGCGTATATTTTATAAAGGGGCGAGAGAAAGGCAAACTGCTCGCATTTGAATATCCGATCGCGTGGGGAGTTCCCGAATCAGGCACTCCGCTGACGTAATCGATGCCGTCGCAAAGACCCGCCTCGCGATCCGATCCTGCCATTATCTGCCCGTTGCGATATCGCATTGCTTCAACGTTTACTCCCTCGTAAGTCGCAGTAGGGTAGCCGTAATACGACCAAAGGAAAGCGCATACCTTCTTCTTTTTTTGGGGAGGAGAAAGCTGCTCTATGCCATCGGGTGTTATCTCAACGATCTCTCCGGGCCCAAGCTCTCTCTCGTCCTCATACCCAAGCTTTTGGTAAGCAAAGGACTCAAACGCGATCGCGTATCCGTATTCGTCTTTTCCGATAAGCACGGGAAGTCTACCAAACTTGTCCCTTGCAGCAATAATGCTTCCCCCGTCCTTAAGGATCAAAAGAGAGACCGTTCCTTCTACGACATCGTTGGCGAACTTAATTCCCTCAGCAAAGCTGTCCTTTTGATTTATAAGCGCCGCCACGAGCTCGGTAGAGTTTATCTGCCCGCCCGTCATAGCGTTAAAATGTCCCGTTGTATGTGAAAAATATTCTTCCAACAACCTATCGACGTTGTTTATTATGCCAATAGTGGCAATAGCGTACGTGCCGAGTTTTGAGCTAATGAGAAGCGGTTGAGGATCGCTATCGCTGATCGAGCCGATCGCGCTGGTGCCACTCATTTCCTCAAAAATGCGTTCAAATTTCGTTCTGAACGGAGCGTTGGATATATTATGTATCTCTCTTTGTAATCCAAGCTCCTTGTCATAGGCAGCAAGACCGCCGCGTCTTGTTCCAAGATGCGAATGATAGTCGGTTCCAAAGAAAACGTCACTCAAGCATTCGCGTCTTGAGGCGATTCCAAAAAATCCTCCCATATATAGACATATCTCCTTAAAAAATGCGATTATTTGTTGTATTCCGCAGTTATACGCGCGTCGTTCTCAAGGACTGCTTTTGCATCTGCCTCTCTTTTTGTAATCAATCTTTGTGCCAGAGTGTCATCAGAAAGAGCAAGTATCTGTATTGCAAGCAGAGCCGCATTTGTCGCTCCGTCAATAGCAACCGTAGCAACGGGAATACCCGAAGGCATCTGAACCGTAGCAAGCAACGCGTCAAGTCCGTCGAGATTGGTCGATTTGCAAGGGATTCCAATAACGGGAAGAATCGTATTAGCCGCAACTGCCCCTGCAAGATGAGCCGCCATTCCCGCCGCCGCGATCATAACGCCAAAACCTTCGGCCCTCGCGTTACGGGCAAAATCTCGCGCCTGTTCAGGCGTTCTGTGCGCAGAATAAACGTGCACCTCGTATGGAACGTCAAACGCCTCAAGCGTGTCGATCGCCTTCTTAACAACGGGCATATCGCTTGCGCTTCCCATAACGATACCAACTTTTTTCATAGATCACACCTCCGAATATATATCCATCTAAAAATAAATCTCCAAAAAATCAAAAAAAGGCACACTCATCCCCGATAGAAACAAGCGAGCCCAGACGGTCGGCAATATAGATTTCTGTTTCACCGTGGTTATGCCACTCATTCCGTCAGTCGCAGAAATCCTCATATTTTTCCCTTAACAATATCACAGTATTATAATAACATAAGTAAACAAAATTGTCAAGACCTTTTTTGTCTTCTTCCCTCAAAAAAAGGGGAATTGTAGGAACAAACAAAAAAGGTCTTGATAAATATCATTCTATATGTGCGTTTTTGTTTTTCAGTTTGGTATAAATAATACAGATGATCGTGACGATCAAGCAACCAACAGCATATCCGAAAACGTCTATCCATACGTCGCAGACCGACGAGCCTCTACGGCTGAATATCTGTATGGTCTCGTCCATAAGAGCAACGAAAACGCCGCACGAAGCAAGCCCCAGCGCATATATGCCCTTGTTTTTCAAAACACGTTTAAAAAGCAAGGACGCAACGGCACCCAAAGCGGCAAATTCGGTAAAATGAGCCATTTTCCTGACCGAAAGGCCACCCACCGTAGTCACACCGTCTCCCGTGCCGAAGATCGAAGCCAAAAGCTCTCCGACCGCCGTGCTTAAATAGGACGAGAGCTGTGAGGAAAGAACAGAGTTACCCCATATAAAGCACACAATGAGTGCGAAAATTATAGCGAGCCAATATCTCTTTTTCATCTAACCTCCAAAACTAAAAACCGATCAAAAAGCAAACAAAAACATTAAGCAATGACCTCTGCAGCATCAAGCTCCTTAGCCGCGTCAGCCATAAGCTCCTCAACACAACCGCATCCGAGGGATTTTTCAATGGCATTCACCGCACTCGACAAATTCGGCATACGCGTCGTCATATTGTGGCAATCAGATCCCAAAAAGCTAACAGCCCCCGCCGATATCATTCCCAGAGCCTGCCGTTTTGTGCCGAATCTGAGAAAGGCTTCCGCATTAAGCTGTATAGCAATCCCGGATTCAAGCAGTCGATCCAAAAGATCCTTCTCCTGATATGACCAATATCTGTCATAGTGGGCGACTATGGGCTGAAATCCCTTGGCTTTCAAAGAGATCAATTCTCCAATATTAGTTTCGCTCCAGCGCTCAAACGGCATCTCTACAAGCAGAAGCTTTGTTCCTTGAATGCAAAGATCAAACACCGCCGCGCTTCTCGAGATCCCATCAAAATAAGCAACCTCCGCACCCAAATAAACATTGGGAATTTTCTCCCCCAAAGCCCTCCGTTCGGCAACCGCCGCCGCAAGCGCTTCAACCGCCCTGCTCCTGCGCTCAAGAAAATCCACAGGATTGGTCATATTAGGATAAAAATGCGGCGTAGCAACTATCTTCCCAACCCCTTGGGCATACGAGCAACGGAGCATTTCAAGGGACTCTCCAACGCTATCGCTTCCATCGTCTATATGAGGCAAAATGTGTGAATGCAGATCCACGAGATCCGTTGCATCACAAAACTTTTGCCCCTCCCTGCCATCAGTGCGCTTTCTTGTAAAAAACATCGATAACTATATCCTTTAATTCTTCTTCGTCGACGTAAAACTCCATATATTTCTGACCCACCTTGGCCTCTCCGGGAGGAATAATCGTTTTCTTCTTCTCATATGTTGAGAGCTTTTCGGTTATTTCTCTGAATATGCCATCGTCAGCATTGGTAACTATATGATTCTCGACATCCTCAAAGCATTGAAGCAAAAGCTCCTCGTCGATCTCTACACTCTTTGCTTTTTCAGCAAACGCGTCAAAAAATGCCATCTGACGCTCCATTCTTGACACGTTAGTTTCGTCTGAAACTCCGCTTCGAGCGCCGATAAATTTCAAAGCAAGCTCTCCGTCAAGCATTACAGTTTGCCCAGCAACGAGTCTTTCGTCAACCGATGTCATATCGCAATCAACGTAGACCTCGACTCCGCCAATGTGGTCAACTATGATGCTGACCGCATCCATCGTCATCGATAGGTAGTTCTTAAAATCAATACCATAAAGCAAATCAGAAACCGCCTTGGCGGTGTTTTTGCATTTTCTTGTATTGCTTATTTCAGTATACGTTCCGTCGTTATGAGACAAAGCAATCTGCGCAACAGTTTTCTCTGATTTTCCGCTAAACGCATCGTAAACCAAAATTTCAGTCATCGTGTCTCGGTTTATCGACATAACAGTATATGATTTATCAGAGCTATCAAATGATAACACCAAAAGAAAATCCGCTTGAGCATATCCATTACTTTCAACCGCACCGAATTGATCTATTCCAACGATCAGATAATTCTTTACAGTACCTTTCGGACGGTATGCCTTACCGTCAATATATACGGTATCAAGCGTATCGGTTCTATCGCCGGCGCCGTCGTCAGGTGTACCGTTTATAACCGACATTATGCGGTCGAGATTAAACAAAACGGCAGCAACCAAAGCAACACTTAACAAAAACGCCGCGAAAAGCAAGATGGTTCTTCTATTTCTTTTCATACACACTCCACCCGTCGTATATCAGAAGCCATAACGGCAACGTTCAAATAGACTGTGCGCGTAACAAGCTGTTTTTGTTCGCTTCGGCTACTGCCGTCGATTCGCGCTTTTTTACGCGCGTCAGAACTTATTTTTTAAATTAATCCCTTGAAGGAACGCTTTTATTTCTTAAAACGAATTATACCCTTCTTCCAAAGAACGTATACTGTAACGCCGCCCGCTACAACTACTGCAACAAATACAACGACTATCCAAACCCAAGTATTGTTGGGCTTTTCATCCTCTCCGCCGGGAGTGGTAGTGCTTTCTTCGGTAGACTCGCTGTCTCCGGTCGTAGTAGATTCATCAGGAGCATTATCAGCAACAGACATAAATGCGATAGGACCTATCTCATCAAATTCAACCGACAAGCCCTTTTCATCAAATGTTACCTTATCGGAATCAACGATCACCCAAGTATCGTTAGCATAGTAAGCAACAATAAGATTTCCGTCAACAATGTCCATATTGTTTTCAAACGTAAGAGTCAATGAAGCTTGTGCTGTGAAAGAGTCGGCATACACACCAATGTTGAAGATGTTTTCTATCGTAAACTCAGGATCAGTAAATCCAAGATTTTCCGCAACATCCTGAATGCCTGCAATAGCATCGGTAACCGAAGACTTAACGTCATTATAGGCAGAGATAAGTGCATTGCCGAGAGCAACCATTTCTTCATCAGCATCAGGCTGATCTATAGCCTTATATGCATCAGAGAGAGACATAAGAATAATTTCGCTACTATAAACGAAATCCTTTTTTCCTTCATCATCATTAACAACTCCCTTTATTTCATCAACAGAGGGATCATAATCCTCGGGAAGATCTTCCTCGGGGATGGAAGGAGGAACGATAACGGGAGCATCATTAAACTCAACGCTGGGAACGTAATCTGCCCCTACGAGAAGCGCAAGGCTGCCGAGCGAAATTATCATAGCAACAGCGACAAGCAAACTGAATAACTTTTTCATAATAGATCCTTTCACTACAAAAATGTATGTTTTGTTTATTTTTTATATTGAGATCTTTTTGTAAACCAGTCAAACAACTCAACTCTTATTCGAGGTGTAGTAGCTATAGTGATAATAATTTGATTTACGGTAACGCTTTTTGGCGGTCTTTGCACCATTGTAAACAAAACCGAGTATTTTAGCATTGACCAACTTCAAGCTGCGAACAGCATCGTTTACGTCTCTGCGTCTTGTGTATCCGTGTCTTACGATAACTATCATACCATCAAGATGACGGGACATCATTATCGGATCAGACACGAGATTAACGGGAGGCAGATCGACGACCACGTAATCGTAAGTGCCCCTGAATTTTTCAATAAGGGCCTTCATTTTATCCGACACAACAAGTTCGGAAGGATTCGGGGGGATATCACCTGATAAAAGCACAGATAAATTCTCGTGAACCACCGAGGAATGTATCGCATCCGTCTTTTCGTCTACCAAAAGGTTGGAAAGTCCGGGTGAAAGAGGCATTTCCAAAACACCGGCCAAAGAAGGACGGCGCATATCCGCATCGATAAGCACTACCTTGTGTCCCGCCGATGCCAGGGCATATGCAAGATTGAGAGAGGTGGTACTTTTACCCTCCTGAGGACACGGACTCGTTATGCCCACGACCTTACCCCCGGCAACGTCAGCCAAGGAGAAATATAGGTTTGTTCGAAGCAGATTGTATGCCTCGATCGATGCGAAATCAAGATCCTTGCCAAATTTTCTCTTTCTTTCTTTAGTTTCCACTCTTTTCCTGTTCAGCTTAAACTTAAACATTTATCAAATCTCCAACAGAATTTTAATGCCGTTGCAAGTTTACTTAAAACGGTGTCACCCTTTTTTGCTGTGACTTCCCTTTGATGATCGGTAATATCCGTATGACTTGTGCTCCGAATACGCATCAGGAACTGTCGCAAGAACGGGGATGTCATCCTTGAATTGAGTCAGCAACCACTCGTCCGAATCGAACGTATCGTTCATAAGCCCCGATACAATGACTGCCACCGCACCCAGAACCAATCCAACAAGAAATCCGAGTGTAGTCTTTCTGCCGTAACCTGCGGAAATAGCGCCTTGGGGAACGATAGGGCTGTCAACAACCGCAACGTCAGCACTCGTTATGTATTCAGCGCGTTCAATAAACACCTTTGACACCGCTTCAGCCACTATTCTAGCTTCTTCGGAATCAACACTTGTAACGGTTATAAGGAAAATACGAGAGTCCTCAACGACTTCAAACGAAACCATTCCCGAAAGCACACCTGCAGAGTATGTTCTGTAGGGAGTTCCTCCGTTTTCGGCAAAGTCGTAATCGTTAAGATAATCAACCGCTTCATTCAAGGTGTCATTAGCTTTCAAAATATAGGGATAATCATTGGACTGATACTGTCCCGCAAGGATCTGCTGATAAACAGAGCCTACGGAGCTATCTCCGTTGATAAGCAAAGTTGCAGTAGATTTGTACGTAGGCACGGTAGTATGCTGCGCATATCCGAAAACAGCGCCTGCGACAACGATCGCCGATATAGCTACCACCCACCAACGCTTTAGCAGCATCTTAACTATCTGTAGCGCATCTATCTCATAGAGCTCTTTTTTTTCACTTTTATTTTCGTTCATTTTAGACTCCGAATTTATGAAATTAGCGCAAAATGGCATAAGAACATACCGAGCGCATTTTAACGATACTCTATTTTCATATTATATCATACGAAAAAACTTTTGTCAATAGACTTTTTTGTTTTTTCAATTATTAGTACCTCGTTTTTCAATTACCCTCCGGCCGCACAAAACCAACACATATCAAAAAGCCTTCTCCTCAAAGGAAAAGGCTTTGCTTTACTGTTCAAAACTATCGGCAAAAGCGGTAGCAAGCGCATCGCAACGCTCATTGTAGCTATGACCGTTATGGCCCTTGACCCAAACGAAAGAGACCTCGTGCTTTTCCAAAAGAGCAACAAGCTGCTCCCAAAGGTCGACGTTGAGCACCGCACTCTTGTCACTCTTTCTCCATTTGTTATTGCGCCAAGACTCAAGCCATCCCTTCTCAATAGCATTCACCACGTATTGAGAGTCGGTAGTCAAGGTGACCTCGCAGGGCTCCTTGAGCGCCGAAAGCGCCGCGATAACGGCAGAAAGCTCCATTCGATTGTTGGTGGTCATTACCTCTCCACCCGAAAGCTCCTTTTCTCTGCCCTCATAAACGAGCACCGCGCCCCAACCTCCGCGTCCGGGATTTCCGCGGCAAGCTCCGTCAGTGTATATGTAAACGTGTTTCATCAAGCACCCCTGAAAAATTATTGACATAATCAGTATATCACTTTTCGCAAGAAAAATCAAGCAGTATCGTAAAAATTCCTGCCATTCGCCAAAAATCGACTAAAATATACCAATTCAATTATTTTTCGCAATTCTATTGACATTTGTTCACAAATGCAATATAATGTTAACATAACTTTGCAACAGAAATTAAAGGAGTCGACAATATGACAACCGAAGTTCAGAATAACATCTCTACCGAGGTAGAGGCCCCCAAAGGACCCAAGACCTACGACACTCCCGCATATAAAGTAAGAAAGCGCAAGATCGGCGACCGCCGCGACGGAAGAAAGCTCCGCACGCTTGACGGACTGCACGTCGCAACCCCATTTGTTATGAAGGACAGAAACGACGCCTGCAACCAGTTTGCCGAGGAGGTAAACATCGACAAGGCGGACGAATTCGTCCGCGAGCAGCTTATGGCTGGCAACGAGGGATTTTCGCTTCTCCACGTCATTCTTGCCGCATACGTCCGTACGATCTCGCAGTATCCTTATCTTAACCGTTTCGTAAGCGGACAAAGGATCTTCGCCCGTAACAAGATCGAGGTCCTCATGGTCGTCAAAAAGGCTATGAGTATGGACGCTCCCGAAACGTCTATCAATGTCATTTTCGATCCTCGCGATACGGTTTTCGACGTGTACGAAAGATTTAACGAGCAGGTAATCAGAGCAACCACGACCAAAAATGAAACAGACGGCATCGCAAACGGCTTCTCCAAGCTTCCCCGTTTTATCTTCAGAGCAGCAGTAAGTATAGTAAAAGCGCTCGATTATTTTGGCTGGTGCCCCAAGTCTCTCACCGAAAGCCTTCCCTTCTGGGGCTCGATGATAATCACGAGCATGGGCTCTCTCGGAATCAAACCGATATATCACCACCTCTACAACCTCGGAAACCTTCCCGTGTTTATTTCCTACGGAACGAAGCGTAAGGTCTACGAGCTCGACAAAAACGGCAACGTCACCACCAAAAAGGTAGTTGACCTCAAGGTCGTTACCGACGAGCGCACCTGCGACGGCTTCCAGTATGCAACTGCATTCAGAGCCTTCAAAAAATACATGGAAAACCCTGCAACCCTCATCAATCCCCCCGAAATAGTAAAAGAGGACATCGACTAACATATCCACACAAAAAGGAGTCTGCTTAGCGCAGACTCCTTTTTATATCAATGCAACCTCACCATCACAACGCCAAACTCACTGACGTTGAGCAAAAGTCTTTTTCTCATACCCGATATCGGCACCGAATCGCAAAGCGTCAGATTCTTCACACCGTCCAGCATGTAAATATCGGCATTATACAGCTCGTCGGAAATATTGTCAAGCCTCAGATCAATAACTCCGCAGCCACCGAACGAAGAGATCACAACGACCCCTTCCCCGCTGTCCGAAACCGCCGCGTCGGCATAAATTCCCGTATGTAAAAAGCCCTCGATCTGCTCGCTCTCACAAAGCACCGCGTTTTTCGCGCGATATAGCTCAGAGTAAGCCTTAAACGAGTAAAACGGCTTCTCGGGCGCTCCAAACCGATCGGTCAAAGCGCAAAACGGAGACACCGTCGGCTGCGCGTCGTAAAAGCAAGCGGTCTTTATCCCGTCGATTCGCGACAAGCGAAGCAATAAGGCCATAGCAAACGCCGCGCCCTCGACAGACTTCTGCGACTCAAAGATCCTTCTCCTTATCTCTCCGCCGTCGGCATATCCCGCAAGAGCCCTTTCGAGCGACAAGCCCGACAAAGCATCGCCATCAATATAGCTCCACTTGCCGACAATTATTTCAAGATCGCCAAATCCAAGCTCGCGTGCAAGCGCAACAAGCTTCTCCGCTTCAACGCCAACAGCCTCGGGATCGGATGCAAAGCAATCGACCGTCACAAAATCGATCGGCGCGCGATTTTTCCTGCAATATCTCAAAAACGCCTTCGCCGAAGCGCCAAAGCCGTCAAAGCTCAGCCCGCCTACCTTGATATTCTCATCGTAAAGCTTGATCGAGTTAGCAACGTGTCGGTATCTGTCAAATCCGCCGTCCGAACCACCAAGTCCGCCAAGCTCAAAATATTCAATGCCGTGATAGTATCCGCGCGCCCAACCGTCGTTGTAATGACGGATAATATTCACGCATACTCGCGCCAGCACGTCTGGATCCTCAATATGAGGCAATTTTCTTTCAGGCTCAAGCATATCTTTGCTCTCTCCAAGCCTGAATATCACCTTCGCACCCGACAAAAGCGCCGCCTCAACGTAAGCGTCGGTGCACTCGAAGTCGTAGCAGCCCTCATCGGAAGGATCGGCATCAAAATTCTTAAAAATTCGCGAAATATCGACCGCGCGTGCGGACATAGCCGTATCCGTACAGTCAAAGCGCACGAACGGCACTCCGATCTCCTTGAAAGCACCCGAAATATCCGCCCCATAGGATCTCGGCCCGTTGCACATGGAGTGTATCGGCTTCACCTCGCCCACAGGTATCGCAAAATCGACCCTAACAGTCGCATGCTGAGGCTTCGGCAGCTTCTTTTGCGCCGTTTTTTTCGCAACCGCCTCGTCCCTTGCGGGCGCGATATTCTCACCCTCGGAGGCAATCGTCACGTTGTCCTTGCCCGACGAAAGTCTTTTTTGTTTTTCTTTCTGTTCCGCCTCAAAAAGCGCAACTCTTTCGCCTGCCGAAAGAGTGTTCTTCGGCTTCGGTCTTCTCGGCATCGTGTGGCCTCCTTTCGATAAGATTTAATCTAAAGATCAAAAACGATCAAAATGCCCAAAGACCGTTTTCAAAAATAACGAACTCGCTTCCGTCCCCTCTGATACCAACGATCGAAAGATCAGCCGTTCCGATCATAAAGTCAACGTGAAGCGCGGAGTCGTTGACGCCCATAGCGTGCATCTCCTCCTTGGTATACTTCTGATAATCAACGATCGTATTGGTAAAGCCCTCGCCGACCGCAAAATGACAAGCCGCATTCTCGTCGAACAAGGTCTCGTAGAACATAATACCACTCTCGCGAATGGGAGAATCGTAAGGCACGAAAGCACATTCGCCAAGCATAGAAGCACCCTCGTCCACGCCGACCATAGTCTTAAGCAGCTCCTCGTTCTTCTCCGCATGAACCTCAACAACTCGACCGTTCTCGAACCTCATACTGAAATTATCAATGATCTCACCTCTCCAGGAAAGCGGCATGGAGGAATAAACGATGCCCTCCGCAACGCCTGCCTTGGGGGTGGTAAATATCTCCTCCGTGGGCACGTTGGGATTGAAATATTCGCCGCCGAGCGTGTGCTCGCCGCCGCCAAGGAAGCTTCCCTCCTCAATAAGACCGACCTTCAGGTCGGTGCCGTTTGCCGACTTGTATCTGAGCTCAACGAGTCCCTGCTCGTTGAGGATCTTGCAGCGACGTCCAAAGCTCTCGTTATGCTTGTCCCACTCGCCGACCGCATCGAGCATATTGCCGTCCTTGTCAATAACACGAGAGGTATACAGGATCGCATTCCAAAGCTTTTCGACAGCAACCGACTTGCGCTCATCGGGGAAGATCTTTTTCGCCCATGCCTCGCCGGGAACCGCCGCGATGCACCACTTGTACTTGTTGTCCATCTGATCTCTGTAGGGCTTGATCACCTTCTGCTTCGCCATCATCGCCTGTGCAAACTTCTTCTGATTGATGCCCTTGAGTCCGTCGGGATCGTCGCTTACAAGATAAAGCATTGCAGGATTTTTCTCCAGTCTGTACTTGAGCTTCTCCTCCTCAAACGCCTCAACCGTGCCAAGCATCTTGACACTCATATTATTCACGTTGAGCTTGGTAAGAGGTATATAGGACCAATCGACCATAACTCTCGCCGCCTTCGCGCGATAGCATTCCTCAACCACAAGCTTTACGAATTCGGGCTGATCAAGGCCCGCGTTGATGATGACCACGTCACCCTTTTTGACCGCAATTCCGCATTTGACAAGCATTTTTGCATACTGTCTCAATATAGTTTTTTTCACAGTAACACCTCGTAATTAACAAAAAATCAAGTCGGCACGACAAACGCACCATGATTAATTATACCATAAAAACTCATATTTGTCACCTTTTAATAAAAAATTATTGAAAATTTAATATTTCGATGCTATACTGAAAATAATCAACAAAAAAGAGGTGTTAGCGCGAAAGCTGCTTCCACCTGATAGTGTTATATCGCAGGGTATATAACGCAAGGCGTAGAAGGATAGCTTACGGCACCGCCTGTGCGGTAACACGCGCGAAATCTGCCTTTTTGGCAAAATTCATCGATATATATTGTACCGCTGCAATGGCGGCGGAATGGAGGTTTTTATGCTATATCATATTGGTTTGACGAGAATGCTCGCAGGCGCACAAATGAGTCTGCCTCTCGAAAAAAGATCAAAGCCGTTCACTATCGACATTCTGATTTTTCTTCTCGTGTCACTCATCGCTCAAGTACCGCAAAGCATCGTTTCGTTCGTGTATACTGCAATTGCTATGATGATCGACCCCCAATATCACGAGCTCATCATGGCAGAAACACCCGACTTTGATGCAATGATGGAATACTCTATCAATTTTGCTAACACACTCCCGTCATTATATTATGTGCTAATTCTCGCATCAACGGCGTTTATGATCGTTGCCGCCCTGCTCTACTGTAAGCTTTTCGAAAAGAGAAAGGCATATACTCTCGGCTTTACCGTGCGCGGATGCGTGCCCGAATACCTGATGGGCATCGTTATCGGAGCAATTATGATCTCCCTGCCTCTTGCCGCATGCGTGCTTACGGGAAGCGTGACCTTGACACTGACCGAAAACGCAAACTACCTTGTAATAGGGCTTTTCTTCCTCGCATTTTTGATACAAGGAATGGCAGAGGAAGCGCTCTTCCGCGGATATCTTATGACCTCGCTCGCCCGCAAATTGAAGATCTGGCCCGCGATCCTCATAAGCGCGACCTTCTTCGCAGTATTCCACCTCGGCAACGCGAGCTTCAGCTTCATCGCGTTTATCAACATCTTCCTTTTCGGAGTGTTCGCAGGCGTGTTTATGCTCAAACGCGGCAGTATCTGGGCAGTCGGCGCTATCCATGCCGCATGGAACTTCTGTCAGGGCAACGTCTTTGGATTTAACGTCAGCGGAATCGTAAAATTCGACTCGGTCTTCACAAGCACGCAGTCAAACGTCGGCGCAATTCTCCACGGCGGCGATTTCGGGCTTGAAGGCGGTCTTGGCGTTACGATCCTGCTACTCATAGCCCTTCTCGGAGCTCTGCTGATGCCCACGAAAAAGAGAGAGTATATCGAAGAATCCCCGGACGACACCCCCGAAACCGAAAACGTCTAAAATCATATAGCCATAACTACAAACAAGCCTCCGCGACGATGACGCGGAGGCTTCAGTGTGTCGAGAAAGTCTCGACACGCTGGGAGACCTCGAAAAAGGTAGGTATATTTTTCGTTCCTACATTCGTCGGCGTACGAGGGTACGCCAGAGTGTAAGAACGGGAAAAGCAAGCACAAGGATTTCTCGATGAAATTATTGTGCTTATCTTTTTTATGTACTTTTTCTTTTTGTACTGCCTTCCTGTCTTTGCCTTTTCTCCGCTTGCGGTAGAACAGCTTTTTCGACAGTATCAAGCCTCCGCGCCGATGACGCGGAGGCTTTTCTTACCAAAAGTCAATTCAGAATAAGCAATTATCTAGCAGTACCGTTCTGAAGAGAGTTCTCGTAGGACTCGATCATCTTCTTAACCATCTGACCGCCGATGGAACCTGCCTGACGAGAGGTGAGGTCACCGTTGTAGCCCTGGTTAAGATTTACGCCTACTTCGCTTGCTGCCTGCATCTTGAACTGTTCAAGAGCCTTCTTAGCATTCTTGTTTGCCATAGTATTTCTCCATTCCGCCGCCTTTGGGCGGCACAAAACATAATCAATATATTTTGCCTTGCGGCAAAACATTCGCGTGAAGCGGTTTGTTCACCTATCCGCAAGAGATCATCTTCACGCTTTTCTCCTTATAATTTTCCGCATACGCGAAAAAATAATATCTAATAATGAAATCTATATCGAATCGAGCTGCACCGCAAGCCCTGTGATGACCGAGGGTGACTTGCGGCGCAAAATTTTCATTATCCTGCGTCAGACCAAATCATCTCGTGAGATCGACCTGCTTTGCATCTCTGATGTTATTATGTCGCACACGATTTTAAAAAATGTATGGCAAAATGAGGATAATTTATTTTTTAAAATCCGTCGATTTCAAAATCGTTCATCTCCCGAATTCAAACCCCCACACTTTCCATATTATGCCAAACCCCCTTTTGTCACAAGGTAACAAGCCATCTCTACCGACAGTAGAACCGCCATTTTACTCACAGTAGAGTCGCGATATCCCAGCCGTAGACCCCATTGTCTGATCAGTTCCTTGACTCCACCGCCAAAACGGGATATTATAATATACAGAAAGCGCGGCGCCGACATCGGCAGCCGCATTGCTGCGTTTTATGGACTTCACGTATTAACGATAAGATAACTCGATTTAGGAAAGGATCAACGATTATGAACGACAAGAAAAAAACGAGAGAGCTGATTCCGATATTTTTCGCAACCGACGATAATTACGTCCCTTTTTTGTGCGTAGCCCTCAATTCGCTCATCGCAAACAGCTCCGCGAAATACGATTATAAAATACACGTCCTTATCGACACTTTGAGCGATGAAAACAAAAAGATCCTCTGCGATATGCAGACCGAAAACGTAACGCTCGACTTTTACAGCGTCGCCGACAAGCTGCGCGGTATCTGTGAGCGACTCCACATGCGCGACTACTATACCAAAGCTACCTACTATCGCTTCTTCGTACCCGAGATGTTCCCCGAGCACGACCGCGGCGTGTATCTTGACTGCGACATAGTCATCACCGACGACATCGCCAAGCTCTATCATGCCCCCCTCGGAAAAAATCTCGTAGCGGCAGTGCCCGACGAAGTGATTACCGACATCGAAGTTTTCGCGCAATATTCCGAAAAGGTACTCGGCATCCCGAGAAACGAGTATTTCAACGCGGGAATCCTCACCCTCAACCTCGCCGAAATGAGAAACGTAAGAATCGAGGAGCAGTTTGCAGCCCTTCTCGGTCAAAGAACCTATCGCGTAGCGCAGGATCAGGACTATCTCAACGTGATCTGCTACCGCAAGACCACCTTGCTCGCGACCAAGTGGAATAAAACTCCTATGCCTGACTCAAACCGCCGCATGATTCCCAAGATCGCCCACTATAAGATAAACTTCAAGCCTTGGAGATACGACAATATCCCCTATGCCGAGCTTTTCTGGAAATATGCCGAAAATACCCATTTTTACGCTGATCTCCTTAATCAGAAGGCGAACTATACCGCCGAGGAAAAGCTGCGCGACCATATACAGTACGAGGGACTTGTAAACCTTGCGATCTCGGAGGTGGAGGCTCTCGGAAAAACCACCCTTTCGACCGAAAATCTGATATGTGCCGAGGTGTAAGATGCCAATATCCCCCGAAGCACAAAAAAGGCTCGACCGAATAGCCGAATACGAAAAAAAAGGCTATTTCGACCGAGATATAAACGACGATCCGCCCACCCGGCCGCTAAATCCGGGCGAGGTCGACTATACCTGCAAAAAATTGTCGACCAAAATCGCCTCTAAAATTGCAAACAAGATCGGGAAAAACCATTTTGAAAAATTGATGAAAAACGGCGATGTCGTGTTCAAAGAAATACGCGGACAAGAAAATCTTGCAAGCGTCAAAGACCGCGGAGCGCTCGTCACCTGCAACCATTTCAGCGTTTTTGACAACTACGCCGTATATAAAGCGCTCAAAAAAGCGCTTGGTAAAAGAGACCTTTATAAGATCATCCGCGAGGGCAATTATACCTCGTTCCCGGGACTCTACGGCTACCTTTTCCGCCATTGTAACACCCTGCCACTCTCGTCTACGCTAACTTGTATGAAAGAACTTTTCGCAGCGCTTCACGTCCTGTTCGAGCGCGGTGAAAAGGTTCTGATATATCCCGAGCAGGGTATGTGGCACGACTATAAAAAGCCCCGCCCGCTAAAGCTCGGCAGCTTCAGGCTCGCGGTCAAGGAAAATGTCCCTGTCCTGCCGATCTTCATCACGCTTGAGGACACCGAAAAAATGACCGCGGAAGGACTGCCCGTCCAAGCCTACACGGTCCACATCCTTCCCCCCATCTTCCCCGACAAAAAGTTGACGGTGCGCGAGGACACCGAGCGCATCTGCCGCGAAAATTACCGTTTGTGGAAGGAAACCTACGAAAGCTTTTACGGAAAAAAGCTTGAATACACCACCGAGGTTGAATTTGACGTATGTACTACCTGATAGCAATTTTCATATCAATAATACTCACCGTATTGATGAATCTTCTGTTTTTCGTGCCCTTTACCGTTGAAACGTTGATCTCAACGGCAGGCGCAGTCTGTATCGGTGCCGTGGCTGCCTTTGCCATAGACGGCATCTCGGCGCTCATTCTACGCCGACTAACACCAAAATCTTGGTACAGACCGAACCGCAGGATCTTCACGGTGTCAAAAAAAGAAAAGAACTTTTATAACAAATTAAAGATAAAAGCGTGGAAGGATAAGGTTCCCGAGCTTGGAGGATTTACAAGCTTCCACAAAAACGAGCTCAAGAGCGAGAGCGACCCCGAATATCTCGAGCGCTTCATAATCGAGGCAAATTACGGAGTAATAATCCACATAGCCAATGCCCTTCTCGGCATTCTCATCGTGTTTATCCCATACTGCAATACCCCTTCCGTGTGTATTCCGGTCATCGCTGTCAACTTTATCCTCAGCATCCTTCCCGTCTTCATTCTCCGCTATACAAGCTATACCCTCCTGCGCCTATACAATAGAAGCATCAGCAAAAAGCAATAAAAAACTTCCCGGAGGCGTGCAAAATCAGCGATAAAATTGAATAGCCTTCCCCAGTGGGGGAAGGGGGACCGCGTTAGCGGTGGATGAGGTGTTTGAAGCAAACGAAAAGACTCCTCATCCGTCAGCCTTCGGCTGCCACCTTCTCCCACAGGAGAAGGCTTTTTTATTATGCAGAAAGCAAAAAAATCCACAGCTCAAAACGAGCCGTGGATTATGTTTTATGAATATAAATTCCTCGACATATTAAAATTGGTATCAATCCTTTTGCCAACAGTGATTAACCACATACATCAAATGATATCGAATCTGCTTGAGCAAACCGTCTGACAATTGGTTATATTCCTTTTCTAATCCGATTTTCTCAACACAGTACAACGGAGAATCGTTCCACGAACCCATAGCACCAAAGACATCGGCGGTCTCTATCGCGTAATATATTCCCTTAAACTCATCGGGAATGTGATCGGGAACACGCTGCTCTTCTATCTTGGCAAAATCACACAATGCTTCATATGCCTTGTGAAAAACATCGGAAAAATAAGGAAATCCAATTTTTTCGGCAAACGCGCCGATGTCCGACAGCACGGATTTAAACTCTTCAGATCTATTCGTATAAGTGATTTCGTCTTTCAGTATCTTTATTCCGCGCTGTTCCCTGTAAACGACGTTCCATCCGTTGCTCTTTTTGTCAACATTCCATATTGTATCAAAGCACGAGACCTCTCCGTTTTTCCAAAAGCATACTATCAAGCATTGTGAAGTGTTTGCAAATCCCAACAGATGTCTATGGTTTGTTTCTGTTGGAATAATAAACTTGATATCGCATAAACCACGCTTTTTGCAAATCTTATACCACTTTTGAACTGAATTCGCCTCGTTTGCTCTCCAAATAGCATACGGAGAAGAAAAAACAAACTTTATTGATCGTACAACTTTCGTTGTAGTAAATTCTATGTCTTTATTATCATAAAGGGCTTTTCTTGCACAGCAAACTATACTGCTCATCTGTTCAATTTCACCGTTCATAGATTTTCTCCTTTCGAAAAAATCTCATTTATGTTCAATCTAATTACACCGCAATGTCTTGTTGAAATCAGCTTCAACTAAAGCTGCAGGCAAGACCGAAATGTTTTATATCAAATCTTCTTTCCAATAACCGACCAAAGCGAAATTATCAGCTGACCGGGAATACCCAAAAGATATATCTGCCAGACGTTAAATCCGCCCACAAGCACCGACAGATGAATCGCGGCAAGAAGCGTCCAGACCATCAGCGAAATAATAAGATAATTTCTTCTGCGGTTAAACCATATCGAATTGAATATCAGCCAGACCAGCATAGACGCAGGCACCGCATAAGCGTAAGCAAGCCAGTGCGCCACCGCCTCGGTCGTAGCAATATCGATCGGCACGAATATCACCGAAGCGACGAGCCAGACGAGCAAAACACTCATTCCGGTAATCATCGCACGGCTTCGCTTCTTCTTTTTGATAGCCACCTCGTCAACCACTACCTCGATCACGTCGTCGGGCTCGTCCTCGTGCCCCGACGAGATAAGATAATCCACGGTAACACCGAAAAGGTCGGCAATATTTTTAAGCACCGAAATATCGGGGACCGACTCTCCCCTCTCCCATTTCGAGACCGCCTTATCCGAATAATTCAGCTTTTCAGCGAGTCCTATCTGCGTCATACCACTTCTGTGACGGAGCCGCACGATATTTTCCGCAATAATTGATTTAATGTCCTCCAAGGGATACCTCCATTGGTTGTTATCAACCCTATTTCTTTCTGCCGAAAAGCTTTTTAGCGGCAGAACACACAGCACCCTTCACCCTCCTGAAAGCTCTGCGAGGGTAAAAGGTCGCAACTATATATCGGCAATAAACACCGTACCGAAATCCGTCCAGCCTGAGCGCTTTTTCTCCGCGGCGGACCTCGGTCAGCTTGCCGATCACCTGGGCGTCGGTTATGCCGCGCTCAAGCGTGACACAGTTATCTCCACAAATAATATACGAGTCAGGCAGGACCTTTACCACACGGTGAAGCAAATAATCATCCCCTCTGCGATAAAGCGCCACGTCGTACTTTTTAAGACGCTCGGCAGCAGGCGTAATAACGATAGTATCACGCCTGTCTCTGAGCATCGGCATCATGCTTACTCCGGACGTCGTACTGACGTACATTCCGTCCTCGGCAAGCAGTTCCTCAATTCGTTTGTTCATTTTATCTTTCAAGCAATCCGTTGACCTCAAGCGTTTCGAGCGCGGCTTTGATGTCAGCGCGCAGCTTTTCTCCGTCAACCTCATATTTAGCAAATAACACGTCGTATATGCCGTTCTCGTCCATACCCTGCAAAACGCAGTTCCAGATATCAGCGGCAGTCGCATTGAGCTTGATCATTCCGCGAAAGCTCTTACTCGCTTCACCGACCGCGACCGCGACGTAATTACCCATGACCTCACGTAAAACGAACCCGTCCTTGATCTTCAAGATAAGATCCTCCAACAAGAAAAATTAATCCAACGTCTCAAATTCCTCAAGAGCAGCCTTGAAGGAAGCCATGCAGGAATTGAAAGCATCCATCTTCGTCAGATCGACACCCGCAAGCTTGAGAAGCTCAACGGGGCTGTCGCTTCCGCCCGAGGACAAGAACTTAAAGTAGTCTGCAACCGCAGCCTCGCCCTCGTTATAAATTCTCTCGGCAATAGAAACCGCCGTTATTATACCGGTAGCGTACTTGTAAACGTAAAAACCTCTGTAGAAATGAGGGATTCTCGCCCACTCGTATGCGATCTCGGGATCGGAGACCACACTTCTGCCGTAGTACTTCTTATTGAGGTTGTAATAAACCTCATTGAGCGAATCCTTGGTCAAGGGCTGACCCTTCTCTGCCATATCGTGAGCAATATACTCAAATTCAGCAAACTGAGTCTGTCTGAACAACGTACCCTTGAGCATATCCATATAATAGGAAAGCAAATATTTCTTCAGCTTCTGGTCTGTAGTGGTCTTCATCAAGTACTTAAGCAACAGCACTTCGTTGACAGTACTTGCAACCTCTGCAACGAAAAGGGTGTATCCCGCCTTCTCCTGAGGCTGATTCTTATCGGAATAGTAAGAATGCATAGCGTGACCGAGCTCGTGAGCAAGCGTGAACACGTCGCTCGTGGTCTGCTGATAGTTGAGCAGAACGTAAGGATGCTTCGTTCCGTAAGCGCTCGTGCTGTAAGCACCGCTTCTCTTTCCGTCGGTCTCCTCAACGTCTATCCAGCCGTTGTCGTGAGCCTCCTGAAGCAGCTTTGCATATTCCTCGCCCAAGGGCGCAAGACCCTCCTTGACGATCTTGAAAGCGTCCTCGTAGTCGACCTTGATCTCGGCATCCTCAACGGGAGAAACGTAAACGTCGTACATATGCAAGGACTTGTATCCAAGTATCTTCTTCTTATCTCTGTAGTATCTGTGAAGCAAAGGAAGCCCCTTGTTAACGCTCTTGAGAAGGTTCTGATATACCTTTACGTCAACGTCCTCGTTGTCAAGCGCGCGCTCGAGCGAGGAATTGTATTTTCTTGCGCGAGCAAGGAAAACGTCCTTGTCAACGTTGCCGACGTAAGCCGCAGTAATAGTGTTGATAAGACCTATGTAAGCCTTATAATATGCGCGGAAGGCATCGCGACGCACCTTGCGGTCGGGAGAATGAAGCATAACTCCGTACATACCGTGAGTAACCGTCACCTTTTCTCCGTTCACCTTTATCGTAGGATAGGGGAAATCGGCGTTGTCGATCATTCCAAACACCTGAGAAGGACAGTCAAAAACTCTGCTCTCCATAGCCAAAAGCGCCTCGATCTCCTTGGAGAGCACGTGAGGCTTGCGCTTTATGGTCTGACGGATAGTGTAGTCGTAATCCTTAAATCTCTCGTCAGCGATAAGTCCCTCGAGGTATTCAACGGGCAGCTCGGTCAATTCTGGCTCGATAAAAGCAACGCTTCCCATAAGCTTCATCCAGAGCATATCAAGACGTGCCTGAAGAGCCGTAAATTCAGAGCTTCTCGTATCCTCGTCGTGACGCATGTGTGCGTAGACCGCAAGCTGAACGAGGTGGAGCGTCACCGCATTCATATTCTGTAAGCATTCAAGCAAGATCTCGGGAGTGCCGAGCTTGCCCTCATATTTTGAAAAATCGAGCTTATCCTCAAGAGACTGGTAGACCTTGTTCCACTCGTCAACGCTTTCATAAATGTCCTCTACTCTCCACTTAAGGTTTGCAGGAACCTGACTTCTTTCTTTTCCCATAGCAATATCCTCCGTTATGCGCGCCTCGCGCAGTTATTTAAAATTATACTTGAATTATACCACACCAAGCCACGTTTTTCAACCCCTAAATTATAAAAAAGTCCAGATCTGCCCACTTTTCAACTCAAAAAAGGGTGTTTTTCGTATGTTTTGCTGTTTTTCATCAACACGTACAACAAAAATGCTCCAAACGTATTGACGGAGAAAAATGTTTGTGCTATAATGATTCATATATTTTCAAAAACCTCGCCCGCAATAAAAGCTCGCGAAAAAACGGAGCCAATAATGAAAAAAAGCTACATACCCGAGGGCTATAAGCCCGTGCTTGACGCGTACGACACACAACGCGCCATCGCATTTATCAAAAATACGTTTCAGGAAGAATTTTCTTCGGTCCTGAACCTCAAGAGAGTCTCCGCGCCCCTTTTCGTCACCGAAGCGTCGGGACTTAACGATAACTTAAACGGCTACGAGCGCCCCGTCTCCTTTGACGTGCCCGCCATCGATGCCGACGCACAGGTCGTCCATTCTCTCGCAAAATGGAAAAGACTTGCTCTCAAAAGATACGGCTTCAGCGTCGGCAACGGACTCTATACCGATATGAACGCGATCCGCCGCGACGAAGATCTCGACAACATACATTCTATATACGTCGACCAATGGGACTGGGAAAAGATAATCACCCGTGAGAACCGTAACCTCGATTATCTCAAGCTGATAGTCCGCGCAATAGTCCGCGCTATCTGCAACACGAATGACAGACTTCACGTCCGTTACCCCCAGCTTCGCACCGATCTTTGCCCGGAGGTATCATTTATCACTACCCAAGAGCTTGAGGATCTTTATCCCGACCTCACCCCGTCAGACCGCGAGCACGCATATCTCCGCGAGCATAAGACCGCATTTATTATGCAGATCGGCGGCAAGCTCCGTTCGGGCAAAGCGCACGACGGCAGAGCGCCCGACTACGACGATTGGCAGCTCAACGGCGACCTGTTCTTCTGGGATGAGGTCCTTGACCGTTCACTTGAAATATCCTCGATGGGCATAAGAGTTGACAGCGAGTCTCTCGACCGCCAGCTCACGCTTGCAGACTGTGACGAAAGAAGAAACCTTCCCTTCCACAAAATGCTTCTTAACGACGAGCTCCCCTTGACTATCGGAGGAGGCATCGGTCAGTCGCGACTTTGCATGCTTATGATGGGCTGCGCCCACATCGGCGAGGTTCAGTCCAGCATCTGGGATGCCGAAACGGTACGCGTATGCGAGGAGCATAACGTTCCTTTGCTTTAAATATCAAAAAGGACTTATTCACGGCAGTGAATAAGTCCTTTTAATTATTTAACCATAGTCTCAAACGACGTGCGCGCCGCATCATCCGAAATATCACATTCAAGAAGATAAAACGGCACTATTTTCGCAAGAGCATCGATAAGCTCAAGCGTTTTTAGCATCGCCTCGCTATTTTTCGGAATATATACTTGACGCATCAACTCGTCAAAATATTCCGACGGAGATATTTTGATTATTTTGTTTTCTTTCCCTCGACGAAGAAGACAAATTCCACCCAAAGATGCAGAAATGTTATTCTTCCAGCCTTCCTTACCCGCCCAAGGGCAAGAATACACGACTGCTCTGTCCTCCAAGATCCTTACAATAGGCTTATCTCCGTTAATTACCGAGACCTTGTCGCCAAAAAGCTTCATCCAAAGGCTTATGTGAGTAGACTTTCCCGTTCCCGACGGCGCGGTAAAAACATATCCCTTTCCGTTAGCCGAAACAGCTGCCCCATGGAAAACGAACCTATCAAAAAAAGGAAGCTGCTCTGCTATGGAACGGTATAAGCAAATACCCTCGCAATATTCTCTGCTGTGCGGGCTCTCGTACAATCGCAACTCCTCATCGATCTCTACGTCGGATATTTTTGCAACGATATCAGAGTCAAATGCCTCAACGATGTAATCCGAGCAATATCTGCGCGTTTTTTCATATCGGCTTTCCATCTTAACGTTCAGATCTGCTATTTTTATATAAAAAGTCTCCATACATCACCTTTCAACAAAGAGCCGCGCAAAGCGGCTCTTTATTAATAAAATCAACCCAACGGAACGGGTCCCAGACCCCAATCGTTGCCTCCGGAGGATCCGCCATCATCAGGATCACTGTCCTCCGCGCCGTAGTTGTAAACTATCTTAGCATTCGTAAGGCAAGAATTGTTAGAACCAATGCTTATGCCTGACCACTCTGCCCTGGTTCCCGCATAATAAACGTTTGTTAAGCTGTTACAAGATCTGAAAGCAGAAGCGCCTATGATTGCGATCTTCTCAGAAATCGTGATACTCGTCAAACTGCTACAAGAATAGAACGTAAATTTGCCAATGCTCGTTACGTTGTCAGGAATGATTACACTCACCAGATTACTGCAACCATAGAAGGCATATTCTCCTATGGTCGTGACACTAGTGGGAATCGTTATTCGCGCCAAGCTGCTACAGCCTCTAAACGCATAATTTCCTATGCTTGTTACACTGTCGGGAATCGATATACTCGTCAGACTGTTACAGCCTCTAAACGCATAATTACCTACGCTTGTGATACTGCTGGGAATCGCAATGCTGGTCAGATTGCTGCATCCGTCGAACGCATAATCGCCTATGCTCGTAACGCGATACCATGTATCACCATTACGGAACATAGAGGGAAGGATCAAAACCTCACCGATTCCACCCATATAACCAACTTGGGCTCGATTGTCTGCAGTGATAGTAAAATCAACAGGGATTATGACTTCATTATAAGAATGGCTGCAAACGGAACAGGTATATACTGCAAGCCCATCATCTTCTAAGGTGGGCGCGGTTATTACTGCATTGTAATTATGTCCAAGCGCATCAACCGTAACGGTTTCACGGCTGAGCTCCTCTCCACATACCGTACAGTAAACTACGTTGTCATAAGAGCCATCGTTTGTGCAATCGGGGGCTACGTTATTTTCAACGACTATGTTGCCCGCAGTGTGTCCGAGTGCGTTAACAATATTCTGTGCTATAAGCACTGTACCACAAGTAGAACAATGCTTACCCTCGGTAAGACCTGTTTCGGTACAAGTAGCTGCAACTGCAGAGTCTATAACCTCGGTATGTCCGAGTGCTTCAACAACTTCCCGTGCCACAAGTGTTGTGTTACAAACCGAGCAATGCTTACCCTCGGTAAGACCGGTCGCGGTACAAGTAGCTGCAACTGCAGAGTCTATAACCTCGGTATGTCCGAGTGCTTCAACAACTTCCTGTGCCACAAGTGTTGTGTTACAAACTGAGCAATGCTTACCCTCGGTAAGACCGGTCGCGGTACAAGTAGGTGCAACTGCTTCGTCTATAACCTCGGTGTGTCCGAGTGCTTCAACAACTTCCTGTGCTACAAGTGTTGTATTACAAACCGAACAGTGCTTACCTGCGGTAAGACCGGTTTCGGTACAAGTAGCCGCAACTGCCTCGTCTATAACCTCGGTGTGTCCGAGTGCCGCAACAACTTCCTGCGCCACAAGAACTTCGTTACAAACAGAGCAATGCTTACCTTCTGTAAGACCGGTTGCGGTACAAGTAGGTGCAA
>JAFQPM010000013.1 GCA_017411745.1 Clostridia bacterium
CACGGGCACTGCTGTGGTAAAATATAAGTACGATGCCTTTGGCAACTGCTCGTGGCTTGAGTCGACGAATAATGACCTCGCGCAAAGCAACCCCATCCGTTACAGAAGCTATTGCTACGATGAGGATACGGGGCTTTACTATCTTAATGTGAGATAAAAATGCCCAAGTCCGTTAAAAATGAATAACAAGACCCCCTTAATAGGATGTAATTAACACCATATTAAGGGGGATCTTCATTGATACACCTGCGACGGCGTTTTTTGCTTGTGGGGCTCGGATTTATTTATCAAAAGACGGATTCGTCGCGTAGAAATTCTTTGAGTTCATGCTGTCCTGCGCAAGACGGAGGGCGTCGGCGGTATTACTCTTTCAAACAGATGGGGGATTTGTCTTGTGGGGGAAGGGAAATGCGTGGCAGTGGTCTTTGATAAATTTTTTTATCCCGCTTGACACGTTGCAAAGAATGAGGTATAATATTATATGAACAGGTTCATAAAAATATTGGAGGTGCGAACGGATGCCGAAGATAATTGAAAACGTGCGCGAGCAGCTATTGGCAGAAGCAAAAAAGCAAATTTTTGAGCGCGGATATGCCGACACCACGATGCGCTCGGTCGCGAGTGCGTGCGGACTTGGCGTTGGCACGGTGTATAATTATTTTGATTCCAAAGAAATGCTGATTGCCACGTTCGTCTATGAGGATTGGAAAAAGCATTTGCAGGAAATGAAAAATCTGCCGCACGACGATCCCCAAGCGCTTTTGAAGGGAATATTTGATTCACTCAGGAGCTTCGCGGGAGAAAACGAGAAGCTGTTTTCCGACGTCGATGCGGTAAAGCTCGTATCGGTCGGCTCTGCAAGCCGTCATAAAAGATTGCGCGATCAGATAGCAGGCTTTATCGTGCCTGTTTGTGATTCAAATTTCTGTGCGGAGTTCGTTGCCGAGGCGCTGATCTGCTGGTCTATGGAAGACTCGGATTTCGAGACCGTGTACCCTTTACTTGAAAAAATTATAAAAATATAAAATAAACCAAAGGAGAATCAAAAAATGAGCAGCTTTGAAAACCTTCGCATCGTGGATAACTTCTATCAGACATCTCTGTTTTTCCCGATGCCAACCGTCATCATCTCAACGCTTTGCGAGAATGGCACCACAAATCTCGGTCCTTACTCTCTTGTTCAGCCCTACTACGTAGCGGGCAAGGACTATTATGCGATGCTTTTGTGCTGCCGCAACTCGTCCAATACCGCGCAGAACATTCTGCGTAACGGTAAATGCACGATCAATTTCATTGACGACAAGCCTGCGACCTTTAAGGAGGCGGTCAAGCTTTCGTGGCCGGGTGACAAGCCCGAGGAAAAAATGCCCAAGTGCAACTTCAAGCTTGAAAAGAGCATGATCGAGGAGGAGACCGGCGAGGCAAGACCTATGGTTCTGACCGATGCAATCGAGGCGATCGAATGCACGTGGATGAGAGAGCTTGACGGAGCGGACAAGGACGTTGCGGGTGAGCTCAACGGATATGAGGGTCCTTATCACGATTTCAACGGAATCACGTCGAAATTCGGCGCTCACTTTATTCTCCGCGTTGACAAGATACTTATGAAGAAGAAATACAGCGATGCGATCATAAACGGCGTTAAGGCAAAGGATTTCCCCGCGCTTCCCGTCGACTACGGATACCGCGATTCCAAGAATTTCTGGTTCCACAGAAAGACGAAGATGAGAGCAGAGCTCCTTCAGATGCGTCAGGCATCGCTCGAGTCGGTCCGATACGCCGCAGACCGCGCCGACGATACGATAAAGTTTACCGATGAGGCGCTTATGACTATCCTCGGAGTGCCGAGAGTATTCCTTTCGGTCGTTCTCAAGGGCTGCGTTGCTTGGGCGAAGGAAAACAACGTGACCTTGATCACCGAAGAACACATGAAGATCATTAACGATAAGCGTTCAAAAGAAAAAGCAAAAAAATAATAAATAAAAAGGAGATCGTTTAAAATGAAAGTTGTATTGGCAGGCGCTTTTGGAAATCTTGGCGCGGAAATTCTTAAATGTCTTTGTGCGGACGGTCACGAGGTAGTTGCCGCTGACCTGCGCGAGACCGCTGTCGAGGGCTGTGAGGGAAAGTATACCTTCAAGGCGATCGACGCAACTAATCCCGAAACCCTCAAGGGCCTTTGCGACGGCGCAGACGTAGTAATCACTACCGTCGGTCTTACGGGCGCATCTACAAAGGTGACCTCTTACGACATCGACTACAAGGGAAATATGAATCTTTACGCCGAGGCAAAGGCTGCGGGCGTTAAAAAGTTCAACTATATATCGGTTATTTCCTGTGACGAAAAGGGCGCTGAAAAGGTCCCCATGCTTCACGCGAAGTATCTCGTTGAAGAAGAGATCAAAAAGCAGGAGATGGATTGGATCATCTACCGTCCCACAGGCTATTTCTACGATATCGCCAAGGTATTCAAGCCCTACGTAGACAAGGGCGAGATGCAGCTGCTCAAGGGATTTGGCGGTGTTAAGGCAAACGTTGTCGATTGCCCTGATTTTGCAAGATTTATCGTTGATCACATGAACGACACCAACGTCACCTACAACGTAGGCGGTAAGGAGACCTACACCTACGAGGAGATGGCAAAAATGTGCTTTGATGCCGCAGGCAAGCCTCTTGCGATCAAGTGGGCACCCATCTGGCTCTTTGGTATTCTTGCAAATCTTCCCAAGATCAAGAAGGCGGGAAAGCACGATATTATTCTGTTCTCCAAGTGGACTCTTTCTCACGATCTCGTCGGAGATACCGTCGTCGGAGACAAGAGCTTTGGCGAATACATAAAGTCCTACTTTGGAAAGGAGACAAACTGATATGCCTTGGACACTTTTAGGAATTCTTCTTGCGGTCTGCGCGGTCGCGTGCGCCGTAGGATTTTATAAGTTCGTTTATTTCCTCTCGATCGGATACGGCTTTGCCATCGCGGCAGGCGGTGTTGCGGTGCTTGTTATGTCGCTTGTAAACCCCACGGCAACACCTCTTTGGATCGTCCTTGTGCAAACTGCGCTCTTTATCGCCTACGGCGCGCGTCTGTCGGGATTCCTTCTTGTTCGTGAGCTTAAGAACGCCACCTTCAAAAAGACCGACGTTGCTAAGGACACGCTTGCAAAGAACGGGGAAAAGAAGATGCCCGTTTTCGTTCTCGCGACCATTTGGGTATTCGTTTCGGTTCTTTACGTTGCTCAGGTCAGCCCTATGCTTTTCCGTTATGACAACGGTGCGACCGACTATATCGTTCCCGTGGTTGGATTTGCGATCTCGGTTCTCGGTCTTATTCTTGAGTCTATCGCTGACAAGCAGAAGTCCGCGCAAAAGAAGGAAAGACCCGACATGGTAGCGACCAAGGGACTTTATAAGATCTGCCGTTGCCCCAACTATCTTGGCGAGATCACGTTCTGGACAGGCGTATTTATAAGCGGAATTACCGCATACAAGACCGTCGGTCAGTGGATCGTTGCGATCGTTGCTTATATTTGCATTGTGTTTATTATGTTCAACGGCGCACAGAGACTTGAAAAGCGCCAGATGGCGCGTTACGGAGATAACGAAGAATATAACGCATACGCAAACAAGACACCAATAATAATCCCCCTGCTTCCCATCTATCATCTCAACAAGAAGAAATAATTGCATAAGGAGACATCTTATGAATGACTTTTCTATTTCGATGGCACTTGTGGATTATATCCCCGTAATTTTATTCTTTTTTGCATCTTCGATCCTCATGCGAGATCTTTACAACCAAATGACAAAGGCAGCCTTTGCCTTGTTTGCGGCGGGATCACTTAATATCACGATCGCAGGCGCGCTCAAGGCGACTTGGAAGCTTCTGTATGCCGCGGGTGTTTGCAATTTTGAGGCTCTTGACCACATGTTTTTTCCCGTACAGTCGTTAGGCTTTTTGCTTGCAGGCGCGGGAATGTTGATGATGCTTTTCAAAAACCCGAACAAAGGAGCCTCTGCTTTGGCGGCGGTAGCCCCTCCGATCTTCTCGGGAACCTTCGTTTTCGTAGGTCTTATGGTTGCGGGACTTGGCATTATGGATGCCGTGCTTTGCATCCTTGCCGTCAAACTGAAAAAGCCTTGGGTAATCGCGCTGCTCACACTTTCATTCGTGTGCTCGCTTGGCATGGGATATCTTTCCAGTCAGGACTTTGCCGAAGCCTCTATGAACTGGATTGCCGAGGGAGTAAACGTCGTAGGACAGGGAACGCTGTTGCTGTCCGTTGTTGTTCTTGACAAAAACGGGCTTTCAGATCTCAAGATACACAGAGGTGAAGAGGTATGACGGATAAGCTTCTTGGTGCTTTAATGGAAAAATATACACTTACAAAGCTCGATGCGGGAGAGTTCGCAAGCCTTAAGGCAAGCGGAATGAAATTCTCGGTCGAGGCATATTGTGCAGAGGGGCTTGGCCACGTTTCCGTAATGAGAGCAAAGGGATTTTTCGGTCTTATGAAAATGGACACTCTTATGATCGTCCCGACGGATATTGATCTGCCGTTGTATTCCTATGACAGAATCTACGCGATGGGCAACGACACCCTGATCGTTGAGCTTTATAACACACTGATCGCGGACACAGATCTTTCCGCGCTTGACGGGGTCAAGGCGAAATTTGCCGAACTGCCCGAGCGCGATCCGGGAGAGCATTGGTATGATTCCATCAAGCTTGCCCAAAGCATTTCCAAAAAGGGCAAGAAGGCTCTAAAAAACAGCTTCGACGCCTTTGCCGAGGAGCATTTTAATGCTTACCTTAACGCAAATGCCGATCAGGTGACGTTGACGGCGGAAAAGAAAGAGCTTTCCGCGCGGTACGTGGACGGACTTTTGAGTCAAGGCGGCCCGTCGACCGACGTATTCAAAAAGGAGCTTGGTCAAGAAAAGACGTCCTTGCTTTTCAAGCGGGTTCTCTTTGGAACGGACCTATAAGCTTAAAAATTATCTGACTGCAGAGGGGCTGTCTTACAATAGCCCCTCTTGATAGGTGAAACTGTTGAAATATGCAAACAGAATTGAGGTGCAGCTTAAATGAGTTTTATGCGAGATAGCCGCAAACGCAAAGCGTTTATTGCTTTACTTTCGGTTTGCCTTGCGCTTGCCGTAATAATTGCGGCTTGCTCGATCTACCTTGGCAGCTACTATAAAGCAGATGAGATCGCTATTTCCGCATTTCTGCCTGATGGCTGTGAATGGAAGGTCGAATCAAACGGAAATATCGTCATTGAACCCAAGAACGCAACACGCGGATTTATCTTCTATCCCGGTGGAAAGGTAGAGCATACTGCATATATTCCGCTTATGCAGGCATGCGCAGAGGAGGGAGTTCTTTGCATCATTGTGGATATGCCGTTCCGCCTTGCCGTGCTTGATATGAATGCGGCTGACGGAATCAGGGAGCTTTATCCGCAGATCAAGGAGTGGTATATAGGCGGTCACTCTCTTGGCGGGGCAATGGCGGCATCGTACGTCGAAAAGCATACCGATGACTACGAAGGTCTCATTCTTCTGGGAGCATATTCAACGGCAGATCTTTCGAATACCGATCTTAAGGTGCTTTCCTTATACGGTAGCGAGGACGGTGTTATGGACCGCGCCAAATATGAGGAATGTCGCCCAAACCTGCCAAGCGACGCGGTGGAAATTGTGATCGAGGGAGGATGCCACGCATATTTCGGTATGTACGGAGAACAGAAGGGCGACGGTGTTTCGCGCATCGAGCCGGAGGATCAAATTCGTCAATCGGCTGATGCAATTATTGACATCATGACAAGCTGACGCTTGCAAGTTTGAATTTGCAGGGAAATTACAACGTCAACGTTGAAAAAAAACAATCCAGGTCTCTTGCGGAGCAACCCGTAAGGGACCTGGGCTTTTTGTATGCTTTTACTTATATCAAGGCTTGAGCTTGTTGCAATTTCTTTGTCGCAAGGCTCGGGTTTGTTGCTTTATGATTACGAGGTGATCTTACTTGTCAAAGCTCGGGTTGGTCGCGTAGAAATTCTTTGAGTTCATGCTGTCCTGCGCAAGACGGAGGGCGTCGGAAAATCTCTGATAGTGCACGAGCTCGCGCTCACGAAGGAATTTGATCGGCTCGCGAATATCGGGGTCGTCGACCAAGCGGAGAATGTTGTCGTAGGTGACTCTCGCCTTTTGCTCTGCTGCGAGGTCTTCGTTGAGGTCGGCGATGACGTCGCCCTTGACTCCGATATATTTCATGTCGGCGGGGACGCCTGCGGCGCTCGCGGGGTAGACGCCCGCGGTGTGATCGACGAAATACTGCGCGAAGGGCGAGTTTTCGATCTCGGAGACGGGCAGGTTTTTGGTCAGCTGGGTGAGGATCGAGCCCACCATCTCGAGATGCGCGAGCTCCTCTGTGCCTACGTCGGTCAGGATTCCGACGATCTTACGGTCGGGCATCGAGAAGCGCTGATTGAGGTAGCGCATCGACGCGGCGAGCTCGCCGTCGGGGCCTCCGAGCTGGCTTACGATGATCGAGGCGGCACGCGCGTCGGGATTTTTGATCTTGACAGGGAATTGAAGTTTCTTTTCATATATCCACATAATGCTTTCTCCTATGAGTGTTATTGTCAGTTCTCCCAGGGCCAAGGCGTGCTCGCCCAATCCCAAGAGGTCGTGCTCTCGTTACCGTACATGGTCAGAGGTCCGTGCTTCGCCTGATACTCGGCGACGAGCGCCCGTCTCGCGTCGAGCAGGCTGTGATAGTGCATCAGCGCATCCTTGGACTCGGGATATGCGTCGAGATAGAGCGTGAGCTCGTAGAGCGCGAACTCGACCTCTTGCAGTCTTTTCAAGAGCGAATTGCCGTTACAGTTCATATTCATCATCTTGCACAGCCTCCGTTTCTTTTGTTGTGATAGCCCTCGAAGGGAAGGTCAAGCTCGGAAAAGAGCGTGCCGCGGCCGAGCGCTATGTCGGGTGTGTAGGTGTCGCGGAAGTGCTGGTAGGGAGAATAGACCATCGCGAGTGGGTGATCGTGGAGTCCCCAGCCTCTGTGGGCACCGTTTTCTGCGTTGCCGCAGCCTCTGCCGTTTCCCGCGTGACCGCACGAGTTGTTAGCACAGCCGTTGCCGTTTCCCATGCGGCCGCAGCCGCCGTTTCCTGCGTGGCCGTTTGATACCTGACCGCGCTGTGCGTGGTCGGGTGAGGAGCCGTCACAGCGTCTGCCGCCCTGATCGGCGTCGAGCCTTGGGATGTCACTCGCGACTCTTGCCGCCGTTGGCATCTGACGGGCACAATGATAATTTTGTCGGTTTCTGTCGTTATACATTTCAAAAAAGCTCCGATCTGATTTTTTTTGATTTTGACGGGTAGTCCCCATCACTAAAATTCTATGCGGCGGCGCGGTTTTTGTTACTTTTTGTCGAGGGTGGGAAGTCAATCTGTCAAAAAATGGGGGCAGAATTTGTACAAGGTGCTGATTATTTTTTTGTCGGGAATTTACCCTTGACGGCGGTTTTGCGGTGTGCTAAAATTATATTACTGTCATATTATTTCAGCGGAGGTTTTTATGAAAAGATTTGTTGTGTTGTGCTTGGTTGCTTTGGTTCTTTTGTCGGTTTTCTGTGGGTGTGAAATGGCAAATGAAATCTCAAATAACGAAACTACAACAAATCAAGAAACGATAATTGAGGAAAATACAACCGAAAGCAATTCCGTTAATCGTGAATTGTCTGAAGAGGAGCTTCATATTGTTAGTTGCTTGTTAGAGCTTAGCAAAACGGATTTGGAAAAATTTAATGAAAGTGACTTGGCCTTTTTGTTCTATTGGGATGATTATACTTGGCAAAACAACGCCCCTGATGATCCCGATAATTATACTTTTTCAGTATTAGATATGAATGGCGATGGTCTGAGCGAAATTATAGTCGAACGATTTGGAGAGCATTGTATTATATATTATGATAATACGACCAACAGCCTGAAGGCACTGCACTTTGGATTCGGGGAAATGTATTACATAAATGAGGATGGTACGTTTTCGTGGAATGATATGTCAAACGTAGGCCATGAATATGGACTTGCAAAGTTAGATGGGGAATTTTGGCCGACAACCTCGAAAATATATTTATGGACAATAAGAAACGACGGCACGGACTATGCAGAATTTTTTGTTAATGACATAGCTGTGACCAAAGCGGAGTTGCAGGAATATGATTCGCAATTTGAACACAAACGAATAGAATTTTATGATCTAACATCGGAAAATTTGTCAAAATACATTACGTTTGAAACAATTGTAACAGAAATAAAAAATTAATATTTGAGCCGCCCAAACGGGCGGCTTTTTAGTTTATAATTTTAAAGTTTAGGTGCTTTACCGGAGGATATAGTTTTAATACGTACGTTTATTATAAATCATCCGAGCTCATTCATTGGAAGTTTTGTGAACCATGATTTTGAAGGAGGGCGGCAGAAAACTACCGCCCTTCGTTTCGCCGAGATCCCCGACCGCGCACCGTGTATGAGTTAATCTGTCAAAAAACGGGGTTCGAATTTTGTTCAAATTGCTAATTACATTTTTTGAAAATTTATGGTAAAATAAATATGTAGCCTCGGCAAGTTTTTGCGAGAATGACGTCAAAGTGAAGGGAAGTGAGATTATGTTTGCACTGGGAGATAAAATAGTTTACGGTTCGGAGGGTGTTTATACCGTGTCCGAATATACCCGTTCGCCGTTCGATGACAAGGACGAGAGAGTATTTTACCTTCTTCGCCCCCTGCACGGCTCGGCGAGCAACGTAATAGTCACTCCGTCCGAGGGCGGCTCGACCGTTATGCGCGAAATAATGACGCGCGACGAGGCGCTTGCGCTTGTCGAGAGAGTTCCCAAGATCGAGGAGATCGCGGTTGAAAAGGAGCGCCTCAGACGCGACGTGTACCGCGAGTTTTTGAAAAGCGCGACAGCCGATAATTTCGTGTCGCTGATCAAGACCGTTCGCGCTCGCCGCGAGGTGTTTTTTGCGCAAAAGCGCCGTCTTTCCGAGGCGGATACGGACTTCGAGAGCAGAGCGAAGCATTGTCTTTTCGGCGAGCTGTCCGTGGTGCTTGACGTCACGGTCGACGAGGCGGAAAGATTGGTCGTTGAAAAGTTGGGTTGATGGTTGTGTTATGAGAAACAAAAACAACAAGCATCTTGGAATAGAGATCGACCCCGAGCTTCATTACAAGCTTCACTTTATATCCAAATATTACGGTCGCTCGGCAAACGGCGAGATCCTTTACCTGATAAGGCAGGAAATTAAGGCGTTTGAGCAAAAAGAGGGCGTGATCGAGCTCCCCAAGGAGAATTGAATAAAGAAAAAGCACCTATGGTAAATAAACTGCCATAAGTGCTTTTCTGTTTTTAATTATTTGCCTGACTATACTTCTGCTTCACGGCAGAGATCTGTGCGGGCTGTGCGGTCTCGGCGGGGTACCAGCCCTTTTGCGCCATCTTGGCGTAGACCTCGTTCTGCATTGCGAGGGTCTCGTTGAACGCCTGCGTGAAGGCGCCGTGCACGTTCGGCGTCGAGGACTCGACCGCGCCGTGCATCAAAAGATCGCATTCTCCCTTGAGATTGAGGAGCAGATTTTCCATAATTTGCTTTTCGTTCATAGTTGACCTCCTGTTTTTTAGCCGAGCAGAGTGTAGAATCGGCTGAACGCCTGCGAATGACGTGCCGAGAGCTCGGATATGAAATTTTTCAGCTCGGGGTCGGATACCGCGTTCGCGGACTCGGCACAGCACGCCTTGATCTGCTGCTCGTGACCGAGTGCGTCGTCGATATAGAGCAATTCTTTCGGTGACATATTTTTTACCTCTCTTTTTTTGGTTTGCAAGTCTATTTTTGCCTCGTGGGAGGCGGTTTATTCGGTTTATCGCGCCAAAAAATTCCGATTTTGTGCAAAACCGTGAAAAAGTGTGCGTGTATAGTTAAAAATAAGTTGCAACATGACGGAAAATTTGTTACAATTAAAATGTAACAGCAAAATCTATTTTCGGAGGAAGATCGATATGAAAAAAGAGTTCAGAAGTCTACTTGCATTTTTGCTCTGCATATGTATGACCGCGGGCGCGCTTGCGGCTTGTACTCCCGGCTCTAAGGGCGGCGACGAGACCACCGCGGGCAGCACGACCGAGGGAACGACCGAGGGCAGTGGGGAAACCACGTCTGAGGAGACTACCGAGGAGCCCTTCGTGCTCACAGATGGCGAGTACGCGCCTCTGATCCAGAACGCTCACGAGCTCAAAAACGGCGTGAACGTCTACTTTGCCGATCCCGCGAGAAACGAATACGTTGTCAAAAACAACAATGTGCAGCTCGAATATATGCTCGACGCGGATCAGTCCAAGCAGGTCACCGCGCTCAAGAGCGCCTCGGGCAAGACTTACCTTGGCAATACGATGGACGTTTACGTCAAGATGAACGACGGCAAGGTATACTATGCCTCCCAGTCGACCGCGCAGGCGAGAACCAACGTCCTCAAGCTCGGCTACTATTACTACGACGTCCGCATACTCGACCAGAACTTCTTTAGCGATTTTGAGATCCTTGACGAGAAGAAGATCCAGCTTGCGAGCTACGACTACTATGCCGATATGAAGAAGCCGAAGATCAGCGGCGGAGTGCTTAAGAGTGAGGTCACCTCCAATCTCGACACCTGCATCGCGTACACCGTTGACTATGAGGCGGCGGACTACAACTACGTTGCGGTCACGCTCAAGGTCTCGGGCACGATCTCCAACGCGAATCTTTATATGCTGGTAGGTGGAAAAACCACCCTTGACGAGAAGCACAAGCTCTCGTTTGACATTCTTTCCGACGGCGAGACTCATACCTACTATATCCCTATGAGCACGATGCCCGACTATACGGGCAAGGTTACGCAGCTCCGTTTAGACATATACGGTCAGCCTGGCGACGAGTTTGAGATAAGCGAGATCGCCGCGGTCAACGCAAAGGTTGCCGAGGGTGCTCCCGCGCTCTATCTCGACCGCAATCTCAACGTATATTCCGACAAGCTCCACCAGACTCTGCACTTCGTTGCGGGTGAGAAGGTCACGGGTATTGCCGAGCTCGGTATGATCACCGATATCGCGGCTGATACCGTTGATAAGCTGATAGTCAAGGATAAGAACGGCACGCACGAAAGCCTCGACGGAGTCGATTGGGCAAGCGCCGAGTATATCGGATTTGATATCAAGGGCGTTGGTATCTTCGGCTACATTATGCCCGTCCACGCTACCAGCGGAAGCATGACTGTCACGCTCGAGGACGGCAGCTACCGCATCGTGCAGGCAAGCACGCCCGAAAATAACACGATCAATCCTCCCGTCAACGACAAGAGCAACGACTTTTATATGGGTCACCGCCTCTACACCGACGAGAGCCACGATTTTGCCACGTTCATTAACGAGGCAGAGTGCGAAAGACACCCTCTGACAAGCGAAAATATCGTCGTTGACGCCGAGAACTCCGACAACGGAGCGTTTGCGGGCTACGACGCTCTGCGCGGATACTACCGCTTCACGCTCGACGGAACGGTATCCTTCAACTATTCCTACTTTGGACATCAGAACGAGCATTTCAACGTCCGCTTCACCATCAAGGGCGACAAGCTCGACCGCAAAATGTATATAAACACCTTCGCGGATTCGACCAACATCGAGTGCGGTGCGGTGCTCTCCGAGAAGGATATGCTCCTGCCTTTGCCGATAGAGGTCTGCAAGAACTTCATTCACGAAAAGGAAGAGCCGCTTTACGACCGCGGCGACAAGGCGTACAGCGAGACCTTTATTCCCGTCGTCGTCAAGGCGGACGAGGAGCTTACGCTCAATATCCTCAATCTCTATCAGAATTGGGGCAAGTTCCCGCTTAAGCAGGTTTCGTCTATTCAAGCGTGTGCGCCATATTATCATCTTTCCACGGGCGTTACCGAGTCCAACTGTATCTGTCCCTACTACGTACACGGCAGAGACCTTCAGGTCCTGCCCGACCACAGAGCCGCAAGCGGCATTATGTGGAGTGACGTCGATCATCACCCCAACGGCAATCAGCCGCAGTTCACCAACGGCGGTTACCACTATTTCCTCAGATATACCGATGCTAACGGCAAGGTCTGCGCGGCTGAAACTCTTTCGTCGACCGTGCTCTTCGCAGGTCCCACATATGCCGAGGTCGAGATGAAGTATCTCTCGGACGACGGCAAGATCAAGGCGACCTACACTCATATGGAAATGCCTCAGGTCGACGAGAACAGAACCTACTACACGATGAAGCTTGAGGTTCTTGAGGACGTAAGCTTTACTAATTTCGCGACCGATTTCTCGTTCTACAAGATGGTCGGATTTGGCGAATACTCCAAGGTCGGATATCTTGACGAGCAGGGAAATGCGGCGGTCAAGGACGCGAACACGACCTCGAGAGCAAAGGTGACGAAGCTCGGCAGCAACTGCCCCTACTTCTCCTACTACGGACTTATCAAGGGTGACACGAACGACTACGTCAACCTCGCTTGTCTTGTCTACAATTCGAGCATTACCATTGGCGGCGCGGCTTCTGACGCAGGCTTTGTAGTCACCGACGTCGACAATTCGCTCTCGCTTTCGCTTGATCTTGAAGCGGTCACGCTCAAGGCGGGCGACGTCATTGAGATCAATATGATCCTTCTGCCTTGGGGCTCGCCCGAGTGCACCGACGACACGAACGTTCAGAACGTTCGCAACGACAGCTTGCTCGATCCCCTCACCGTTACCGCAGGCAACGGAGCAGAGGTCATCGAGAGCGTATATCTGCCCAAGGTTCTTACGACCGACGGCAAGAGCGCTGAATTCACTCTTTCGGGCGGCGAAAACAACGTTGCAGTCAGAGTCTACGGCTTCAACAAGCTCACCGCACCCAAGATCTACGAGATGGTAGGCGGCGAGTGGGTAGAATACAAGGTCAGCTCGGCTGATTCTCCCGACGAGTACGGAAATTATGAGTATTACGACGGCTATGCGGTCACTTACGACGGCGACGGCACGTACTCCTACTCCTTCGTCGTTGATATGACGGGTGATGCCGAGCGCACCTTCCGCATCGTTGCCGACGAGGACTTCGAGGGCTGGCCCGAGAAGGAAGAGGTGATCGAGCAGTCGCGCTACGATCTGACTCTTGACGCGAATACTCTTATGACAAACGCGTCCAATCCCAACAGCAGTATCGGTGAGGTCGTTCTCTCCGATGACGAAAGCTATACCAGTTTCTTCGGCAACGGTCTTGGCGAGACCTACGCGCATTTCGCGCTCAGTGGCGTGACGGGACAGTATATGGTGGTCAAATACCGCCTGCCCGAGAGCAATCCCGAGTCTGCGGGACACTTCGGCGTGTTTGCCAGCACGGTCGATCAGGCTGCTACGGGTAACCGTGACTTTATGAGTACCGATGCCGTTGTCAAGGACGGAGAGTGGCAGGTAATGGTCATCGACCTTGCGGCGTTTGGCCTTTCGACCTTCGCGCCCGACGCTAACGGCAACTATTCGATAAAGTTTATTAGATTTGATATGTTCAATCAGACCACGGCTCTGACCTCGTATATCGATATCGAGTATATCGCGTTCTGCGACGAGCTTGCCGATGCGATCGCTTCTAACAGCGACCGTGAGTCGATCACCTTCGTTAACAGCGCCAGCGGCAGCGAGGAGATCCCGACGGATGCGGCAGAGTGATCTTAATTAACTGAATAAGCCAAGGGCTTGAGCGACTCGGTTTTCCCCGAGAGCGTTCAAGCCCTTTTACTATTGACAAGCAGGGGAAAATGAATTATAATATGATTGGAAGTAAAAAACGGAGGGTTTCTGATTATGAGCACTTGCTACGATTCGTTCCGTCCGGGTCAGGTTTGGCTTGACACCGAAGGGAAGCGCATACACGCCCACGGCGGCTCTCTTATGTATCTCGACGGCTACTATTATTGGTACGGCGAGAACAAGGAATTTACAGACGAGGCAAAGAAGATCTGGCATTGGGGAGTGAGATGCTACAGGTCAACCGACCTCTATAACTGGGAGGATCTTGGATTGATCATTCCGCCCAACACCGAGGATCCGCGCTCGCCCCTCCACCCCTCGTCACTTATGGACAGACCTCATATCATATACAATAAAAGGACTAAAAAGTTCGTCTGCTGGCTCAAGATCATGGACTACGACGGCACGCAGAGCGAGACCGTTCTGACTGCCGACGCGCTGACGGGGCCATACACCATCGTCCGCGAAAAGCTCTATCCTCTGGGTATGAGCGCAGGCGACTTTGACCTTGTGGTCGCGCCCGACGGCAAGGCGTATTACTACTTCGAGAGGGTTCATTCCGAAACTATCTGCGCCGACCTGACCGACGATTATACCGACGTCACGGGCTATTATTCCACCCATTTTCCGCGCCCCTATCCGCCATTCGTAAGAGAGGCGACCGCACATTTTCAGCGCGGCGGCAAGCATTACCTCGTCACCTCGGGAACGACGAGCTATCTGCCAAATCCCTCTGAGGTAGCGATCGCGGACACCTGGCACGGACCGTTCAGAGAGATTGGAGATCCCCACCCGAGCGATGAAAGTCGCACGTCGTTTCACAGTCAGATCTCGAGCGTTTTCAAGGTGCCGGGGAAGAAGGATCTCTACATAGCCTGCGCTGACCGTTGGCTGCCGCACCGTATGGACGTGCCCTACGAGCTCTACGCCAAGGCGTACGAGGATGCTTTCCGTCCCGATGCGACCGCCGAGGAGCGCGCCGAGGCGGCTCAGATCATGTCGACCGTGGAGCAGCGTGATATCAAAAACGCCGACTACGTCTGGTTGCCCTTCCGCTTCGACGGGGAGCAGCCCTATATCGAGTGGCTCGACGAGTGGCGAGTTGAGGATTTTGAGTGATTTTTGTTAGAGCGAGATCAAAGCAGGAAAAAGATAAAAGCTCTCCCCCACGGGTGTGGGGGAGAGCTTTCTAATATCAAGCCTTAGGAAGCAAGCAAAAGTATCATTGTTGTAATAAATGCAACAAGCTCAACGGCGCAGAGAATAGCGGTTATTCTGAGTCCTCTGCGGTAGGGTTGCTTCGATCTGAACGAGAGCACCAGACAAACTATCAGTGCCGCGAGGGGAATTGCTCCTAAGAACAGAGAAATGATAACTGCGGAGAGACCGATAATAAGCTCGTTGCCGTCGTAATCGGGATAGAATTTGATGTCTTCTTCAAATATCGCCCCGTCGAGCTTCCACAGGGTTACGTGCTCTCCGACAGGCGCGGAAAGGTGGTCATAATAATAGTAATTTCCTTCGTTGTCGCAAAGGATATCACCCGAATAGACCGAGAAATATCCGTCGGTACTTATGGTGTGGACAGGGGAGTAATTTTCGTAGTAATACACCTCGTATGACTTGACTTTTACGGGATTTTTGAAGATGTCGGCACGCTTGAGGTGAATCTCCTCATAATTTTCGTGATCATAGAAGACGTATTGTGCGCCGCCCTCGGCTAAAAACGTCTCGTAGTCGTCGATATAGTCGACGTTGATGTAGTAGTCTTCGAGGTATCCGCCCTTCTCGAAGGAAATACTGATGTGCATATAGACGTCCTCGCTGGCGTATGCCGTAATCGAGGAGATCTCTGCTTTCTGCTCGTCGGTCAGAGAAAACTCGGAGTCGGGAATAAAAGTTTGGTCCGAGTTGCCGCTGATCGCCTCGGGAAAATAAACGTAATCGTTTCCGTTGTAGGTGACGCTGTTGTAATCCTCGCTTATAACGACATTGCCGCCGTCAGCCGACGGAACTATTATCAAAAGAGAAGAGATAAGCGCAAGAGCCAATACGAATAATAAAAATTTTCTTGTTTTCATTACATTCTACCTCCTTAAGCCAGATTGAGCTTCTTGTCGAGCAGATAGTACTCAAGAAGATACAGAGCAACGCAGAGCGCCGCAACAAACGCGAGAAGAACGAGCAAAATCAGAGCGACGGTTCCCGTCATCGCGGCTTCGGGAAGATTTGAGAACGTGCCGCCGATGAACATCAAGCCGAAAACGTACATCAGCTGGGCAGCGAAGGTTACGGCGGAATATGCTCCGTAGTATATACCTATCGCAGCTATCACCTTGGCTTTTTTCACGATGATCGAAGCCAGCGTTATACATATATACAGCAAAAGTATCGACGAAAGGCCTAAAAGGACACCGATCAGCAGTATTTCCAAGGCGTAGATGATCGCATAAATGCCCAAGGACTTTGTCACCTCGCCGAATATCCAGCCGAGCGACTTCCAAAATTCTGAATTAAAGGAATCGGGCGCGCCGATCGCGAATACCATAATTACGTCGACGATGAGCACGAGGATCGTCGCAAGGGAAGCTCCAACCGTTACGATAAGCTTGGAATTGAGCAGCTGGGAGCGCTTGACGGGGAGAGTAAAGGTCAGATATCCTTCGTCGGTAAAGAAGTTTTTGTAAAAGCGAACGTATATCAGTATTTCAGTGACGATTAAGAATGCCGACAGACCGATAACCGTTGCTACGATACCGAGCACTGCAACGAGGATCATAATTGCATTAGGGTCGTTGTCCTCAAAGTTCATAAGCGCGTACAAGCACGTGCCGCCGATGAGCGAAAGGCCGACTGACGAGACTGCCAGTATCCACCAGTATTTAAATATCGCGCGAATATCGTATTTAAGTAACTTTTTAAGCATTTCTGAACACCTCCCTGAAAAGCTGGTCGAGGGACTTGCCCGTGTTTATTCTCGTTTCCTCCGCCGAGCCCGATGCGACGATGCGGCCGCCGTAGGCGAGGAAGACGAAGTCGTCGAGCACCTGCTCAACGTCGGTTATTAAGTGAGTGGTGATTATAATGGTCGCCTCGCTGTCGTAGTTGTTGACTATCGTGCTGAGAATGTACTCGCGCGCCGCGGGGTCAACGCCCGCTATGGGCTCGTCGAGCAGATAAAGTCTTGCTTTGCGTGACATCACGAGAACGAGCTGGACTTTTTCCTTCGTGCCCTTGGAGAGAGTTTTGAGCTTTGCCTTCGGGTCTATGCCAAGATCGGAGAGAAGTCCGTAGGCGCGCTCCTCGTCAAAGTCGGCGTAAAATTCCTTGAAATATTCTATCAACTCGTTGACCGACATCGACCCGTTGAAATAGGGTCTTTCGGGAAGATAGGATATCATCGCCTTGGTCTGCTCGCCAACGGGGATGCCGCAAACGGTGATCTCTCCCTCGTTTGGCTGTAATAGTCCTGCGATGAGCTTGATAAGCGTGCTTTTTCCGCATCCGTTAGGACCGAGAAGTCCGATTATTTTGCCCTCGGGGATGCAGATATTGAAATTGTTGAGGACAAAGTTGCCTTTTTTGTAGGCCTTTTTCAGATTTTTACATTCAAGGACGTTCATTGATCTCCTCCTCTATCATTGATAAAAGTTCTTTTGTCGGAATCGACATTTCTTTTGCGCTTGCGACGAAATCGCGCACAAGTGTTTTTGCTTGCTCACGTTGACAGCGCTCTATAACGGCGCGGTCCTCGGTCACGAATTTACCGAGAGTTCCGCGTACCTCAAGCAAGCCCTCGGACTCAAGCTCGGCGAGCGCGCGCTGGACTGTGTTGGGGTTGACCGCGGTCTCTGCTGCGAGCTGGCGGACGCTTGGGATCTGTTCTCCCACGCTATATTCGGAAGAAATGATCTTTTTTCGCAGTCGCTCGGCAAGCTGTACGTACACGGGGCGGTCTGAAGCAAAGCTCCATGCCATGTTTTTCTCCCTCCTTTTTGGCTTGTTGTATTACTGTGTTAATACAATGATACACTTGCTTTGAGAATTTGTCAATAGGTTTTGGGAAAATTTTTCAAAAAATTTTGTTTAGGGGCGTTTTGCGGAGTAAAACGGGGGCTGAGTTTCGCTTGCGAAACGGTGAACCCATACACTCGCTTCGCTCGGTGGCGAATTCGACCAAAGCCGCTTCCGACGACAAAAAGGGTACGAGGACAGGTGTCCTCGTACCCTTTTTGGTGCCGGAAGCGGGGGTCGAACCCGCACGGTATCGCTACCACTGGATTTTGAGTCCAGCACGTCTGCCAATTCCATCATTCCGGCGTAACAAGAGTATTATACTACAAAATGATGAAATAGTCAAGACTTTTTCTCAAAAATGCCTATAAAAATTTTGATTTTCAGCCAATTATTGCCTCTGCAAAGAGCTCTCCGAGCTTCACGATCGAATCTGCGTCGTAATGGTAAATATCGGGCTCCTCCTCGGGCTCGTTTTTGGTCGTCAGTCCCGCCGCGATCGTGTCAATATATCTGTGATCCGACTTCTCGGCGTAGGAGCGCTTATTTTCGTTCATTTCCTTGTAAAAATCCCAGATCTCCGAAACTCCCGCCTCAATATAGCGGCAATTTTCAAAATAGGGAGCAAATCTCGACTCAAGATCGCCAAGCAAACGCTCGTAGCGATCGATATACGCGTCGGTGTTCTCGCGCGTCATCGCATCGTTCTCGCCCTGCATCCAGCAAAAAGCGCAGACCGTCGGCTCGTATCCGTCGCGTTTAAGTATCTCGATACTTTCGTCAAGCAGTCTGACCAGCTCGTTGTAGCACCAGCCCGCAGGCGTCGGCTCGATGAACTGGATCGCCTTGTTAAAGTCGACCTCAACGCCCGAAATATGCGCGGGATCGGACTCCGAGAGCCAATCGTGGCAGAGTCCCGTGCCGCCAAAGGCGCATTTTACGATGAAAAACTGCTCGCCGTTGCATTTTGCGTCAAGCACTCGCGCGATACCCACCTCGGGGCCGAGCGTGTCCTTCGCCGCCTCGGTGCAATTCGTCCTCGTCTTGACAAAGCCGTTGCTCTTGATAGCGTGCGAGGAATAGTTGATGAGAATATTGTCGTAGCCCTCGCGGAATTTTGCCTCGGTCGCCGCGTCAAAGTGCTTTGAAAGGTATTTGTTGTGTCCGACGCCCACGGCGTTTGACTGTCCAGCGAGAATGATTATCTTTGCTTTTTTCATATCTTCTCCTCGAGAATTAAATTAGTCTTCCTTTTTTCTGAAAATGAGCGTTCCAAAGCCCGAAACGACCGCAACGACCGCGACCGCGCCAAAGCCAACCGTGCCGCCGCAGCCCTTGCTTTCGTCCTTGGGGGCAGGGGTAGATACCGTATCTCCGCAACCGCTGCATACCGTAACGATATTTCCGTTCACCTCGGTCGGCTCACCGTAGCTGTGCTTGCCCGTTGCGGGTATGGTTTCTGATTCGTAGCTATATCCGCATTCTACGCAGACGTCGCGTATATATCCTTGCTCTGTGCAGGTCGGCTCAACCACGTGCGCATCGAATACGTGTCCGATGGGGTCGGCTTGCTCCTCGACCAATACGGCACTGCAACGGAGACATTCCTTATATCTGTCCACGCCCACGGTGCAAGAAGGCTCGATTCGGTTGATCCAATCGCTCTCAAGGTGACCGAGCGCCTCCTTGATATCGTCTTCATAAGAGTATCCGCATTTTACGCAGCCGTAGTACGTGTAGCCGTAGGTCTCGCAGGTCGGCGCTACGCCGTAAACGTTATCGAATACGTGTCCGACACCTTCAACGTGATCCTCGTCCAAAACGGTGTGGCAACGGATACATTCCTTATATCTGTCAACGCCATCGGTGCAGGAAACCTCGCCCTTATTGATCCAATCGCTCTCAAGGTGTCCAAGTGCGGTGATCGGCTCGCTTTGCTCAAAAACCACCTCGCAGACCCAGCAGTATACGTGCTTGGTATATCCGTCCTCGGTGCATGTTGCTTCTTTTCCGTCGACGGTTACTATTTTGTGCTCGGGGGCGAGCTCCTCGGTCTTTTCCTCGGAGCAGACCGTGCATCTGTAAAGCTTCTCTCCCTTTTCGGTGCAGGTTGGCTCTACGGTTACTCTGCCCGAATTCCACGTGTGAGCGAAATATGCGGTCTCGCCGCAAAGCGTACATTCTTGGATATGCTGGGTGGAGGAATATTGAGTTCCGATTGTGGAATAGTTGTGCGCGTGATCGTCGCTGATCGCGATGCTGTAGACCTCCGAGCTGTGATATAGATTTGCCATGACCTTTACGTAATAAGTGCCCGCGGTCAGCTCTCCGAGGTCAAGCTCGAGATCTGAGCCTCCCTGTACGTTTGCACTGACGAGCCTCGTCGTTCCGTCTGCCTTATAGAGCGCAACGCTCCAGACGTTGTCGTTTGCTCCGCGCGTCTGAGCGTGAGAGAATGTGAGGGTGTAGTTTGCAGTATAGGTCACGTTGATCTTGAACCAGTCGATCTCGTCCGAGTTATACGTGCTTGTCGCCGTAGTTCCGTACCAGAGCTTGCTCGTTCCCATATCGGTCGCCAAAAGGTACGTGTGGTTGCTTTCCTTTTCCCAGTTGTCCGCCTCGGTGAAGTTGACCGTGAAGGTGTATGTGGTGTCGCTGTACTCTGAGTTATCTACTATCTTGATATAATACTTTCCCGCAGGAATACCGAACTCGGGAGTCTCAAACGATGCATCGTTGTCTGTGACAGCCCAATAATTATTTTCGTCGCAAATGTATGAGGTGCCGTCGGCGTGATATACGTATATGCTCCAGGTCTTTTTTGTGGATGTGGTGATGTCGTGGTCGAAGGTTATCGAGAAATAGCCGTCGGTCTCGGTGGTAAAGTAGTACCAGTCCTCGTCGGTCGATGCCGTAAGAGCGCCTCTGTACGCTTCGTTCAGAGTCAGCTCGTCAGCGGTGGCATACGACGAATTGTACTCGGTCTCGGTACGGTTGTCGTGTGTATAGGAAAGAGAGAGCGTGTAGGTGGCAGTAGAATGCTTTTTGCCACTCGTTACTCTTATGTAGTAGGTTCCTGCCTCAAGGAAGATGCCGTCCACAACGGTCTTGGACTCGTTGCCCGCGCTCTTCCAATAAGGAACCGAGCTTGATTTGCCCGTCAGATAGGTCGTTGCGTCTGCCTGATAGCAAACGAAGTTCCAATAACTGTCCGTAGAGGTGATTATCTCGTGCTCGAATTTAATGGTCAGCTCTCCCGCTTCTTCAACGGTGAATTTGTACCAATAGTCCCGTCCGCTGACTGCGACCGATCCGCTTTCGGAATAGACTGAGCCACTTTGCAGCGTACCGAAGTCGTGCGCGGTGCTGCTCGACGTGTTGGCGGCAGAAATGCCGATCGCGCCGACCGAAACGATCATCAGCAGCGACAATGTGAAGATCAGATACAGAAAACCTTTTTTCATTTGTTCCTCCGAAATAAAATGTTGCGGATAGATTTTTATAATGTATCTATTTTATCATATCTTGTGAGATTTTGCAAGAGGAAATGAGAAATAATGTGGGGTGAGATTTTGGTGGGGGATTCTCCCCAGCCCCTCGCCGACAGCAAAAATTAAAGGCACTCCGCACAATTTAAAAGGTGAGGACGGGCGACGTTTTGCGGAGCAAAACTCGGGAAGTGAGCGACAGCGAACGAAAGAATCGCTCTTGCCTGCGGGCTCGGTCAGGTGTCGGCCTTTCACTACCGACCCGTTCGATTCCCTTACCGATACCAAACGCAAAAAAGACCACAAGTTAAATTTAAACGGTGAGGACGGGGAATCGAACCTTTGCACAAAACGCAAGCGTTTTGGCGAGGAATTTCTCATTAGCCCCTCACCTCCACCAAATACAAAAGGACACCCGTGTGGGTGTCCTTTTGTATTTGGTGGAGGTGAGGGGAATCGAACCCCTGTCCGAAAACCTCTTGATACAACTTTCTCCGGGTGCAGAACATCTATTGAGTCTTTTTCTTCGCCGCGCCGATGCTCAGGCTCGTCAAAGAAGCAACCGCTTTCTGCGTGATCGGTTCAACGGTAACCGCCGATGCACGTGCACCACTAAAATGACGCTCAGTCTCGGTTCGTGGTCCTACCGAGAGGAACGGGCGACCCGCAGGTCGCGGCACTGCCATTGTTAACCCCGAAGGGTCAACAATTAGGCAGCCATAGCAACAGTATTGTTGTCGTTTATTTTTTAAAGTTTGAGCAGTTTTAGAGATTACTCGGCTCTACCCGCTTATCATACCTCAAAATCCCCGTCGAAACCTTTACACCCCCGTGGGCGAAAATGCGGGGCATTTTCGCAGTGATATTTCAAATCGCAGGGCGATTTGAAGTGATATGTTTGCTTTCACAAACGTGATATTGCGCCGTTGGCGCAGTGATATTGTGCCGTTGGCGCAGTGATATTGTGCCGTTGGCGCAGTTATGTTGTGCTTTCGCACAGTTGCTAATTAAATGAACGCAATTTTCTCGAAAAGCTATTCGTCCCAGGTCCAACACGGCAGGACGTACCACATCTCAGTAGGCTGACTTTTTCGGCTTGCCGAAAAATCAGCGTCACTTCACCCTTGTTAGAACCCAAAATATCGGAAGTTTTCGCGGGGTTTGGGGAGCCTTTTTCCAAAAGGCACCCCAAATATCATCTGCATCAACTAACTTCTACCCTCTATCCTTCAATCTTCTCTCGATCTCGCGGTCGGCGTCGTGCTTGGCGATCGAATCGCGCTTATCGTAGAGCTTTTTGCCTCGGCAGAGTCCGAGCTCGACTTTAACGTGCGAGCCTGAGAAATAGAGCGAGAGGGGAATAAGGGAAACTCCCTTTTGCGCGACGAGACCGAACAGCTTGAGGATCTCGCGCTTGTGCATCAAAAGCTTGCGCTTTCGCATGGGGTCGCGATTGAAGATATTGCCGTGCTCGTAGGGACTGACGTGCATACCGACGACGAAAAGCTCGCCGTCCTTGAAGTCGCAGTAGGAGTCCTTGAGATTGACCGCGCCTGCGCGCAGACTTTTGACCTCCGTGCCGAAAAGCTCGATGCCCGCCTCGTATTTTTCGTCCACGAAATAGTCGTGATATGCCTTTTTATTCTGGGCGATTATCTTATGCCCGCCCTTTTTATCAGCCAAAACGGACACCTCCTTTTTTCAGTATGGGATATAATTATACAACAAACGCCAAGCGTTGTCAAGGCTTTTTGTGTCGAAGAAACTATTAGTTGAACGGGAATTTTAACCGTTCGTTATATCCTCGACGTCAATATCGGTCATTTGCGCCGAAAATTCGACCGACTTGCCGCCCGCAGTCATACAAAGCAGATTGAGCTCGAGCAGCTCGCCCGCGGGGAGAATTTCAAGGTGCAAAATTGCCGCGCCGACCAGCTCGTCGGGGCAGAGAAGCGACTGCGCGCCCGAAAGTGTGACCTTGCAGGACACGTCGGTGTATTCGGGGGAGGTCGTGATGACGAAATTGCCGTTTTCAGCTCTCTCAAGCGCACTGATAGGCGCGTTGAGTATCCAATTAAGACAGTTTATCTTGTACCAGCCGAGCTTTTCGGCAAGCTTTTCGACCTCGCCGTCGTAGTCCTCCTTGACCGCCTCGCAGCGACGGTTGACCTGACCGCAAAAGCGCGTGATCTCGTGGAACACCTCGTACGACGCGCTTCCCATAGCAAGCACACGCACGTCAGCGACCTTGGCGAGAATATCGGCAGGGATATTGTTCTTTATAAATTCAAGGTTTTCGTTGTAGCTCGCCTCAAACGCCGCCTCGGCAGCCGCTTCGTCAAACTTGACCTTGCTTTGCTTTGCAATTACCTTTTCGTTCTTCAAAAACCACTTTTTCTGCCCCTCGTAGAGCGATTTGAAGTGCTTTTCGGAGAATTTGTCTGCCTGCGATGTGCTCCGCATCTGAAAGCAGATCTCGGCAAGCAGAGTGTCGTTGTACCATTCCTTCGTGAAATATTTCATCTTTTCCTCCCGTGTGGACTAATATGGGGCGGCGTCATTTAGATGTAGAAGGCGTGATTTGGTTCTCGGCAGCGAGAGCCAAAGCGCGACTAAAAAGCCACAAAAATGGGGAAAACCGCCGAATTTTCGACGGTTTTCGTCATCTGAAAAGACCAAAACTATAATTTTAAGTTGTGTTTTGTCCTTGCTTTTAAAAGTGGCTTTTGTCCTACGCTAAATGAAGCAGCCTCATAGTTGTGATCAATTAAGCTTGACGGTTACTATAATTCCGCCCTCGTTCGTACCCGAGATCTCGTAGGAAACCGCAGTGTCAGCGGTGCTTTCGTCGGAGATGACGGGAAGGTTGACCGAGTCGCCCTCCGCGCAAGCAACGTAATAGATCGCGTAGCTTGTGCCGTCAGAATCCTTGAGCTTCAAAAGCTTTTCGTGCGAAGTGTTCTTCTTGAGATACTCTATGTACTCCGAAAGGGAAAGCTTCTCGTCCGTCATATACTTTGCGTGGACCTTGCCAACGTAGCGGTAGCCGTTTTCGAAGCTTTCAACGAAGCCGTACTTGACTGCGTTCTTGTCGAGCCAGCTCGCGTAATCGCCGTGAAGCTCGCCGTCGTCGTAATTGGAAAGGTAGATGAGCAGTGCGGTATTGTATTCCTCGTGGCTCGAGTCGTGCTTTCCGTACGCGTATCTGATCAGAAGATCGTTCAGCTTGACCGCCGATTCAGCGTCGGTTAGCATATCGTGAGCCGCCGCCATAGCCGCGGTATTGAGAAAGTGCTCGTTGTACGCGTAGTAGGGACCCTTTTCAACGGTTCGGTGCTCGTTGCGGTAGAATTGACAACCGATAAGATCGAGCTGAGACTGATCGACGGAATAGGGATGATCGGAGTTTGCAAGAACGAGAGAGCCCGTGGCGAGCTGAGCAGAAGTGATCGGCTTCGACTCAAATTCGAGGGAGTCAACGATGTCGTTGACCTTCTTATCTCCCAAGCTCTTGTCAACGCTTGCCATGATTATAACGAGAAGAAGCACGAGGGCAAGCAGTGTGAGCGCAGAGACCACGATAAGCATGATCCTCTGCAATTTGTTTTTGTCGACATTTTTCAAAATATCCATTGTTGCTTCCTTTCCGAATTTTTAAATTTTAGGGGGATCAGAGATCACTTTGCGTCTCTGATAGAGAAGTCCATACGGCCCTTCTTATCAAGACCCATGTACTTGACTACGACCGAGCTTCCAACGTCGATTCCCGCGTCGGTAACCTTGTTGATCCTCTTGTCACAGATCTTGGAGATGTGGACCATGCCCTCCTTGCCGGGAGCGTACTCAACGAAGCATCCAACGTCCTCGTTGGGCTTGTCCTTGCTTGCAAGGATCTTAACAACGGTACCGTTGTAGCAGCAGCCAACCTCGGGCTCGAATACGATCGCGTCGATCATAGCCTTTGCGATAGCAGCGCTCTCGCCGTTAACGGCTGCGATGCAGATAACGCCCTCGTCGTTGATGTCGACCTTAGCGCCCGATTCAGCGCAGATCTTCTGGATCACAGATCCACCCTTACCGATGACCTCACGGATCTTGTCGGGGTCGATCTTGAAGGAAGTCATCTTGGGAGCGTACTTCGAAACCTCTGCTCTGGGAGCGTCGATAGCCTTGAGAATGACCTCGTCGATGATGTACTCACGGCCTGCCTTGGTCTGCTCGAACGCGCGAGCGATGATCTCGGGGGTAAGACCGTCAACCTTAAGGTCCATCTGGATAGAGGTGATACCCTTCTTGGTACCTGCTACCTTGAAGTCCATATCGCCGTAGAAGTCCTCGAGACCCTGAATATCGATCATGGTATCCCAAGAGCCGTCCTCAGCGGTGATAAGACCGCAGGAGATACCTGCAACGGGAGCCTTGATCGGAACACCTGCCGCCATAAGAGCGAGGGTAGAACCGCAGACCGAGCCCTGCGAGGTAGAACCGTTAGAGGAAACTACGTCGGAAACAAGAC
>JAFQPM010000014.1 GCA_017411745.1 Clostridia bacterium
GAGGACGGTCTTACTTGAATCTGTCGCCAAGCCGCAGGCTTGTGCAAAGGTTCTAAGTCCCGTGCTTCACGATCAGATGGATTTTTCCATCGGCTCTTTTCTGCTTCGAGAGGACGGTCTTACTTGAATCTGTCGCCAAGCCGCAGGCTTGTGCAAAGGTTCTAAGTCCCGTGCTTCACGATCAGATGGATTTTTCCAACGGCTCTTTTCTGCTTTGGGAGGTGGTCTCACTTGGATCTGTCGCCAAGCCGCAGGCTTGTGCAAGGACGCTTAGCAGACAATTTTCATCCCCCCACCGAGACTCGTTTTTTGCCTTGAAATTCATTAATTTTAGGGTTTTCGCTCCACTTTCGAAAAGCCACTTGACAAGCTTTTTTGAACATGCTATACTGACCTTACAATTCTACTTTTGGAGAAAATTTGGATGAAAAAGCTTGCTGCGATTTTGATGTGTTTGACGATGGTATTAACGCTTTTTTCGGGTTGTATAAACGATCAGAATGGCGAAGAAACAACTACAATCAACGATGTTCCTCCCTCATCAAACGATATTGCCATGCAGGCCTACGAGGCGGCAATCAATGATGAGATCAGTGTGTTTGACGAGCGCTCGGGTGAAATAAAATTAAAGGACTGCCGTTTTCCGAGCAATGATTTAAGGTTTGGTGAGTGCGAGATCCTCAGCAAAGCAATTTTAGATATAGATGGGGACGGAGTTAACGAATACGTTATTCAATCGGAAGCAAAGGATCATATAATCTTACGTTACTATGACGGCAAGGTTTGCAGCTATTGCTTTGACAGCAGTAATTTCTACAATTTAAACACCGACGGCTCTTTTTGTTGGAGCGATTCTTACGAATCTGAAAATTGGGCTCACGGATTAAGTCAAGTTACGTTTAACGGATCATCATTGAGTATCAAAGAAATATACAGAATAAAGCACGCAAACCCTCTTGACTTTTATGAAGACCTTGATTTTTACGTGGACGACGAGCAGCTCACACGTGAGGAATTTCTTGATTACAATAAACACAGAGAGATAGTGATCTTCTCTCCGCTTGATATTTCGTGTGAGTATCCGATTTCTTCGGAAAAAGCCTATGAGCTTGCTTCAAGCTATTGGAAAATTGAAAGCGGAATGACCGAGGGGGCTGCCGGTACACACATATTATACAAAATTGTAATTTTAGAAAAGCCGGACAGCGATACGCCAGTCTACCGTGTTTGTTTGCAGGCGGAATGGTATCGCAACCACATGCCTGATTCTGCGTACAGTCTGCCGCCGAAATCCGTGGTTACGTATAAGGAAGTGTTTGTAGATGCCGTAACGGGAGAGTGTTGGGTGTAAAAAACAAATTCCGAGCTTGGCTAAAGAGAATGATCTGTTACCGCGGTGAAGTTATGACAGCTTTGTGGCGTGAAAAGATCCGATGGGAATCCATCGGATCTTTTCTGCTTTAAAATGGAGATTTTGTGCGAAAATCGAGCCAAAAGACTCAAAAAAATTGGGAAATCGTTAAAAACTGTTCCTGCACGATTAAATTTAAGTTGCAGGGCTCTTTTATTTTTATTATAATGTAGTTAGTAGACGGAGCTTGTCCTCGGTCTGACTTAAATTATTCAACAACGGAGGAATATCATGTTTTTTGACGAGATTGTTCACGGAACACAGTATTACCGATCGCCTACGCCCCTGCCCGAGGAATGGGAGGGCGATATTGATCGCATGGGCGACTTCAATCTGGACACCTTTCAGATAAGGATCAACTGGAGAAACAACGAGCTTCGCGAGGACGAATACGATTTTTCCGACGTTGACAGACTGCTTGAGCTTGCAAAGAAGTACAACCGCAAGGTCGTTATGAAATTCCTGCTCGAATGTGCTCCCCAGTACATATTCGACAAGTACGACGGAGTCAGAGTCGGTCCTAAGGGCGAGAGACTTCGCGGAGGCTATCACGGTGCGTTCTTTGGCGGATGGAAGCCCTGCTTTACCAACGTGCACGTTAAGGAAAGGGCCATGAAGTTCGTTGACAAGGTCGTTGAGAGATATTACAAGGACGAAAGTATAATTCTCTGGAACGTATGGAACGAGCCGAGAAACAGACCCATTGAGGAATGCTTCTGCGAGCACTGCCGCAAGGCGTTTGGCGGCTATCTCAAGGAAAAGTTCGGTACGGTTGAGGCTCTTAACAAGTTCTACGGTGCGACCGAGGAGAGCTTTGAGAATGTCAATCTTCCCATAATGGCGCACGGATATTGGGATATTTACGAATTCAAGAAATTCAAGGGCGGAGTTGACATATACAACGCTCTGCGCTTTGTTTACGACGGCATCCGCAAGTACGACAAGGTTCGTCCGATCATGTCTCACATCGGATTTACGAGCGCATTCCAGCTCTCACTGACCGACGTTTGCGACGATTTTACCGTTTCGAAGGCGGTCGATTTCTGGGGAACGTCCGTGCCTTGCGATACTACTATGAACACGCACGAAAACCGTCTTGACTTCCAGATGCTCAACGACTTTTTGCGCGCGGTTGACAAAAATTACTTTGTACACGAGATCTATCCCGGACTTGGAACCTTCCGCAAATACGACACGCCTTACGATATGAATTTCAAGGTATACAGCTCGCTTGCAAGCGGAACTAAGGGCGTCGTTTACTGGCAATACCGTTCCGAAAGAGTCGGACACGAGAGCGATTGCTCGGGTATTATGTACATGGACGGCACGCCCAGACCCGTGGCTTACGAGGTCAAGGATTTTGGTGCGGAGCTCAAAGAGAACCGTGAAAGCTTGGTTGGTTGCGAGGCGGCGCCTGCCGATATTGCGATCGTTTTCGATTTCAATTCCTCGCTTATCTCTCAGATAGACGACAGCATCGGCGCGGATTACACGTTTGATTGGTGCAATCCCAAGTTCTATTACAGATACGCTCACGCGGGTATGTACCGCTTGCTCCGTGACCGCAATTACAGAGTCGATTACGTCGGAGCGACAAGACCCGAGTGCTTTAAGAACTACAAGGTCCTTTATTTCCCCTATTACACGATGCTTGATCCTGAGATCATTCCGTATCTCGAGAGCTTCCTCGAGGGCGGCGGTAAGATAATTGCCGACGAGGGCTTTGGACTCAGAACACCGAACACGTGGATGCAGCCCTACGATGTCGATTGTAAGCCCATAATGAACGCGAGAATGCGTCACCGTCACGTCGTGCGCGGTGAGACGCTTGAATATGCGGGCAAGGTTGGCGCGATCGCGCCCTTCGTTACCGATTACGAGGTCGAGGGCGGCGAGGTCATCGCAACTCTCAACACGGGCGCTCCCGCTGTGCGCGAGCTCAAGTATGGAAAGGGAAGCTTCTATCTTTGCAGCTTCTCGCTCGGATACAGCTATTATCAGAGCAACGCGGATATTTGGGCGGATATTGTGGAGGATCTTGTTGCCGACGCCGATATTGCAAAATATCCTTATGCCGACGTGAAGGGTGAGATCTACGAAAAGCGTCTTGAAAAGGACGGCACCGAGATCATATTTATCTTCAACAGCTCCGAGGCAGAGAAATGCATTGAGATAAAGGAAAATGTCGTTTCAGTAGGCGGAAGCGGAAAGCTTGACGGCAAGGTGCTTGCCGTGCCTGCGAAGTCTACTGCATTCGTAGTTGCTGAAAAATAATCGTTGAATAAAAAGCCGCATTCGGTGTGATGCTTCGTTTGAAGGTCGTATCGGGTGCGGCTTTTTGTTAATTTCGGCGGCTATGTTGACAAGTCAGGGAGTTTGTGGTATAATTATTGAGTATTACAAATCAAATCTTAATGGGAGTTGTTTATGAAATCAAAATTTTTAAGATTATTGGCGATCGTTTTATGCTTTGCAACTCTTGCAACCTTCGTTGCTTGTAACGACGGCGGAGATCAAGAAACCGAGCAGACGACCGAAACCACCACGGGTTCTACCGAGGGAACTACCGAGGGGACGACTGACGGAACTACAGAGGGCACGACCGAGGAGACCGACTTCGTTACTCCCGAGATGACCGTTGAGGAGTCTGGCGGCGTAGCTACGGTTACCACTACCAAGGGTCTTTCTTACACGGTCAGTGGATATGAAAGCGTTAACGGCGCGGCGTTCGTCTTTTATTCGGGTCTTGAATTTAATTTTTCTGCAGACACGTTCTCGGAAAAGTTTAATCGCTTGACGCTGAATTACAGATCTAACGCTCCCGTGCATATCTACGTTACCTATGCAAACCATATCGGTGAGGAGACCGTTGCGGATTTCTTTATTGAGAAGGGAGAGGGCGATTTTTCGGGTCTGATCCTTGATTATCTTGACAAGAAGACCGCTACCTCTATTACTAAGATAGTAGTCGATACGTGCGAGAACAAGAAGGCTTCCTTTACTCTTTATCACGTTTCGACGGAAAAGATCGAGTGCTACACCGGAAGCTACGGCAATACCAAGTACTATATCAACAACGACAGTTTCAAGCTCGGAGTTGACATGAGCTGGGGCGGAGCGATCTGCTATATTGCCGATCTTACTTGTAATATCGAGGGACTTGAAAACCTTGTAAACAAGGCCGACGAGGGAAGACTTATTCAGCAGTCCTACTACGGCACACCTACTATTCCCGGTGTTTACGAGCCCGGTGAGTTCAACGGAGCGCAGTGGAATTACAACCCCGTTCAGGGTGGTGATAAATACGGAAACGACAGCCGTATTGTTGACATCGTAGTTACCGATACCAGTATTTACATCAAGGGTCAGCCTCAGGACTGGTCGCTCGACGGCGCTATCACCCCCAGCTATATGGAGAACTGGTACATACTTCACGATGATCACATTGAGGTCAAGAACCGTTTCGTTGATTTCTCGGGTTGGAATCATCCTGTGACGACGCAGGAAATACCCGCGTTCTACACCGTAAGCTATCTTGACACGTTCGTATGGTATGACGGAATTGACCCCTGGACCAACGGCGAGCTGTCGTATGAAGGCAGTCTTAATTTCTGGGGAGATTCCAGATATGCGGCAGATTGCACGTTTACACTCAGACAGTCCAACACGGAGGCTTGGTGCGCTTGGGTGAACGCTACGACAAATTACGGAATGGGAGTTTACGTTCCCAACGCTGACGTATTCTTCGCGGGAAGAAACGCTTATAACGGCACTATGGATCCCGATGACGGTGCTTGCGGATACGTTGCACCTCTCAAAAAGCTCAAGCTCGTTTCGTACGATGCGCTTGAATACAGCTATATGATCGCTACGGGAACGGTTGATGAGATCCGTAATACGTTTACGGAAAATAAGGACTTTGCCACTAACGAGGCACTTGAGAAGAATAGCGTATCGATACGCTATCCCGACGGCGATCTTGATCTCTCTGATATGGATTTTTCCAATGAAAAGTATTGTGGTATTTTCACAAGCCCCAACAACACGATGCTTGAATACGATGCGACCGAGCAGGCGCTCAAGTGCACTGTAACCGGTGGAGATCCTTATGCGGCGATCGAGTTTGGCTCATCGCAGACGGTCTATAATGCTGAGAGCTATGGAACGATTGAGGTCGTTTATATGATCCCGACTACCAACTCAACGACGAATTATAGTATGGAACTCTTTTTGTCGACAGGATCGACTGCCAGCGCGGTTGGCGGTAAGAGTGTTACCAGACCGCTTGTTGCTGACGGCGAATATCACACCCTGACCATTGACGTTTCGGGATTGGCTTTCTGGTCGGGCACTATCAACCAGATAAGATTTGACTATTTCAGCGGTGCGGCAGTTGACGACGTGCTTTACGTTAAGTCGATAGAGCTTAAGTGATCATGGCGGTAAGACAGGTTTGGACCGTTACGGTCGGAGAAGAAAGCAGCACTGTCGAGTACAAGTGCTCGCCTCTTACGGGCAGGACGGAGCTCACTATTGACGGGTTTTCGTTCGTCGTGAAGGGTAAGCCCTTTGGAATAGGTCTTGTGCGCCGTGAGCCGATAATGGTTTGCGGAGTGCAGGGAATACTTGACGTCGGCAAGGGCGGTCGCGCAAAGCTGATCGTTCGGGACGGCAAGGTGGAATAAGAACAAATAAAAAAGGTCGGTTCGATAGGGTTGTACTCTAAAGGACAGTTTTAGGGAGTACTTTACCTACCGACAGAAATAGCAGAAACCGCAGATTGATTTTCTGCGGTTTTTGTGATATAATAGGCTTATGAGCAACGTCTTATGATATGAAAAAGGAGAAACATTGTGAAAATAGCAGGAATATGCTTTCTTATTTTGGGCGGTATTTTACTATTGATATCGGGATTATATTTTATCGCCTATTTAATATTTGAAAAATCACCACATAAAACAGGCAGGACTCTTGGAAAACTGTACAGTAGTAAATATAAAAAGGACGTTAATGTTTGGACTGGATTTGGGAAATATGATGGTCCTCCGAGAGTTGCTTTCACCATAAAGCATCTAACAAAAACAAAATACTTGTATAGTGTGAATAACAAACTTTATCTTTGTGCTTTGGAGTTTTTTAGGAAACCGCATAAAATACCAAATAATTCTTGGGTAGTTTATATCAAAGCATTTCCGCGTATTTCATATTTAGACAACGATGAGAATTGCATCGGAGCTTTTGACTTTTGTGCTAAAGCAAGTGTTTTCCTTGGAATAGCAATATGTACATTGGGTTTAGGAGTTGCATTTTTATCGAAAGTTTAGATGCTGATGTTATAACAAAATACATAAATTTTCTAAATCAATTTTTATTTATAGAGAAACATTAGGGTTGGATACGCTAAAAGCCTCCCTTGTGTAAAGGGAGGTGGCACGCGTCAGCGTGACGGAGGGATTGTAAAAATTAGATTTGAATAAAACAATCCCTCACCGCCTGCGGCGGAGCTCCCTTTACACAAGGGAGCCTTTTTTGTTCACCTATGGCTTATCAATTTTCCTGACAAGCACTGCATTTGTGGACACAAACGCGAAATACGGCATATCCCTTTCGAGATATGCCGTATTTTGAAAACTGTCCTTTAGAGCGACGCTCTATTGAACCGACCTTTTCGCTTTTTTATTTTTCAAGCAGTCTGAAGCCTGCCGTTTCGGTGACGGGAAGTGAGAATACGAGAGGATGAGTGCCGAAGTCGTTGGTGTAGGAGGCGATAGCCTTCATAATATCGGGTTTGGTTTCTTTTTTGGCCACGATGTAGATGATCTCCTTTTCGTCCGACAAGGTTACTCCGAAGAATTTGTCGGACTCCGACGCGGTGCCCTTTGCCTTCATTATCGTGCCGCCTGCCGCGCCTGCCTCCTTGGCGAGCTGCATGATCGCGTTGCTGTTTCCTTTTATGCAGATAGTTACTATAAGCTCCATTTCGATTTTCCTTTCGGTCGTTATGTGATTTTCTTCTGCCGTGCTTTGCTCCGCGAGGATGTGATCTAACACTCGCTTTGAGGCGATACTCGTTAAGGGAATTGCGAGCGCGATGCCTCGGTCTGGCAGGTCTATTTTCATTTCGTACGTGAGAGCATTTTTTAATTCGTACATTTTGCTCGTGCTGACGAGGGCTTGCATAAGCACCTTTTCGGAATGCTCAAGTCCAAGCAGATCAAGCGTTTCCGAGGTGGTCGAGCCGCGGCACAGCGAGCTGTAGACGGGACAGACGTTTTTGCGGAGGAAGAACTCCACAAACTCCTTCTCGTCCGATTTCTTTATTATAGTAAGAAACAAATATATATTTTGCATTCGTTAGTTACCTCCGTGGGTGTGAGTCGAGCTCATCGAGGATTCCTCCCCGGTGAAGTCTATGATCAGAACGTCGTCATCGTCTGTTGCGTCGTTGCTTTGATTCTGATGAGCCTCAAAGCCGTAGATCTCGTCGATGATAGTAGTGTCGAGCTTTTCTTCCTCTGCTGCGGCGCTGTTCTTGAGCTTGATCTTATATATCATGCCGACTATTTGTATAGTAACGGGGGGCATCATCGCAACGAGCGCGATAACACCGAACGCATCGGTCATTATCGACTCCGTGTTGCCGCCGACAGCCTCGCAGACACCGATCGACATCGGTAGCAGGAAGGTAGCCGCCATAACGCCCGAGGCGACTCCGCCCGCGTCGAACGCGATAGAAGTAAAGAGACCGGGACAATGGAAGGAAAGAACTACTGCGGCTATATAGCCGATGAGAAGGAAGGGAAGGATCGGTATTCCCGTCAGCGCGCGGATCATTGCGATACCGCCTGCCGCCGCGACACCGAGAGCCATAGCCATCGGGAGAACCTTTGGAGGAATCGTACCCGAGGTCGCTTCTTCGACCTGCTTGTTAAGCACTCCGACCGCGGGCTCTGCGTAGGTCATACAGAAGCCGATTATCATACCGATCGGCACGATGATCCAAGAGTATGAGAGGTTAGCGAAGGTTGCGCCGAGGTAGCTACCGACCGGCATGAATCCGACGTTTACTCCGACCAAAAAGAGCACCATGCCCACAAAGGTATATCCCGCGCCGATAAATATCTGTGCCATTTCCTTTTTTTGAACTCTTACGGTAAAAAGCTGATAGATAAGGAAGAATATGATGATGGGCAGGAGTCCCATAAGCACGTCCTTGACGATGCTCGGGATCGCCGAGATGAAGGACCAGCCCATTTGTTGTGAATTGATAAACTCGGGGAGGGGGTGGGGCTTATACGCAATATCGTTAAAGCCTCCGACAAGTCCCATCACGAGAATCGATATGATCGGTCCGATCGAGCAGACCGCCATAAGACCGAAGCTTGAGTCTTCATCGCCGCTTTGTGAGGTTATCGCCGCGATACCTGCACCGATCGACATTACGAAGGGGACTGACATCGCTCCCGTGGTAACGCCGCCTGCGTCGTACGCGATAGCAAGGAAGGTAGGGTTTACGAAAAATGCTATAACGGACAACAGCAGGATCGTGCCGTAACCGCCTGCGAGTATGTATTTGAATTTGATCTTGAAAATTATTCTCAATACCGCAATCACCAAAAACACACCGAGGCCTGCGGCGACTGCGAGGATAAATGCGAATTTTTGGTCTCCCGTATAGCCTGCGAGAACATGCAGGTCGGGCTCGGAGATAGTTATCAGCACACCGACGATCAAGGAGATGATCGCGATTATCGGTATTTTACGGGAACGGGTAAGGTTTGCTCCTATGTGAGCGCCTATTCGTTCCATAGACAGCTCTGCTCCGAGAGAGAACAGTCCAAGTCCTACTACGAGCAGGCAGGTGCCCACGACAAATGCGATGAAGATGTCATTCGGTAGGGGGCATATGGTAAATGATAGAAAAAGAATGATCAACGCGATCGGCATAGCCGACTGCAAGGCCTCTTTTATCTTTTCTACAATGGTTTCGAGTCGTTTGGATTTCATTATTTCACCTGAGTCGTTTATTTCAATACTATATCATTATAATTATACATTATTAATAGGAGGTTTCTATTGACGGTGTAAGAATGGGCGGTGAACAATTTGTTAATTCGCGCATTTTTCATTCGTGTCGCTTTTGAGATGGAAAATGTTAATAATCCTATTGACAAAACAAGGGTTTTATGATAAAATTTATAATTGGATTATAATTTAATTGAATGTGCGGACGTGCGTATTTTTCGGAGGCTTGCGCGAGGTCTTTTCCTCCAAAAACTAAAAAACGCTTCGCGCGGGAATTTATTTATGCCGACAGCGGCGGAATGGAGTGTAAAATGAAGAACACTGAAAAAACAATGGACAAAATCGTGGCTCTTTGCAAGGGCAGAGGCTTTATTTTCGCGGGAAGTGAGATCTATGGCGGTCTTGCTAACACCTGGGATTACGGTCCTCTCGGCGTAGAGCTTAAAAACAACATAAAGAGAGCTTGGTGGAAGAAGTTCGTTCAGGAGAACAAGTACAACGTCGGACTTGACGCCGCTATCCTTATGAATCCTCAGACCTGGGTCGCTTCTGGTCACCTTGCGGGATTTTCCGATCCTCTTATGGACTGCAAGGAGTGCAAGGAGCGCTTCAGAGCCGACAAGATCATCGAGGATTGGTGTGAAGAGACGGGATTTGAGCTCCCCAAGCCCATCGACGCGTTTACTCACGCCGAAATGAAGGCTTTCGTTGAGGAGCACAATATTCCTTGTCCCTCCTGCGGAAAGCACAACTTTACCGACATCCGTCAGTTCAATCTTATGTTCAAGACCTTCCAGGGTGTTACCGAGGACGCGAAGAACACCGTTTATCTCCGTCCCGAGACCGCGCAGGGTATTTTTACTAACTTTGTAAACGTACAGAGAACTACCAGAAAGAAGATGCCCTTCGGTATCGCGCAGATCGGTAAGTCCTTCCGTAACGAGATCACTCCCGGTAACTTTATCTTCCGCGTGCGTGAATTTGAGCAGATGGAGCTTGAGTTCTTCTGCAAGCCCGGCACTGATCTTGAGTGGTTTGCTTACTGGAGAGAATTCTGCCACAACTGGTTGCTTGCTATCGGTCTTAAGGAGGAGAACATTCGTCTTCGCGATCACGATCCCGAGGAGCTTTGCTTCTACTCCAAGGCGACTACAGACTTTGAGTTCCTTTTCCCGTTCGGTTGGGGCGAGCTCTGGGGCGTTGCCGACAGAACCGACTACGACCTGACTCAGCATCAGAACGAGTCCAAGAAGGATCTTACCTACTTTGATCCCGAGACTAACGAAAGATATATTCCTTACGTTGTTGAGCCCTCGCTGGGTGTTGAGAGAACTGTGCTTTCGGTTCTTTGCGATGCTTACGACGAGGAGGTCATCGACGAGGCGAAGAACGACGTCAGAACCGTTCTTCACTTCCATCCCGCAATAGCTCCCGTTAAGGCTGCCGTTCTTCCTCTTTCGAAGAAGCTTTCCGACAAGGCAAGCGAGATATACTGTGAGCTTTCCAAGTATTTCAACGTTGATTTTGATGAGGCAGGCTCTATCGGTAAGAGGTATCGCCGTCAGGACGAGATCGGTACTCCTCTTTGTATCACGGTCGACTTCGACACGGTCGGAGACGCTGAAAAGGAAGGCGACGGATGCGTTACCGTTCGTGACAGAGATACTATGGAGCAGGTTCGTATTCCGATTTCCGAGCTCAAGAGCTTTATTGAAAAGAAGATCGAGTTCTGATAATTTCATTTTCCTATGGAAGATTTTGTACTTTTCGGCACTTTAGTCAACGTTTTGCTTGTCGTTGTCGGCTCGCTTATCGGTCTGCTCGTGCGCAGAGTTGCGAGAGGCAGACGGAAGGAAGCCTGCGAAGATGCAGGTGAGAGAACGAAGGCAACGTTTGGTAAACGTGTATCTGATGCTATTTTTGCAGGTATCGGTCTTTGCGTGCTGCTTATTGGTATAGGCGGCGCTATCAAGGGTGCGGTCAACTCGCAGATAAGCGGTGCCTTGTCAGGAAGTGGCGTGACTCTTGCCGATATAAGCGGAGAGAAAACGATAGTTATTATAATATCGATGGTTCTCGGCGTTATCGTCGGTGAGCTTATCGATATTGACAAGCATCTGAACCGTCTTGGAGACAAGCTTCAGTCGCTGACGAAGGATAAGGGAGGAAATATTGCCGAGGGATTCGTTTCGGCGTCTCTCTTGTTCTGTGTTGGCTCGATGTCGATCGTCGGGGCGCTCAATAGCGGAATTTCGGGCGATCACTCTATTCAGATAACGAAGGGTGTGATGGATCTTATCTCGTCGATAGTTCTTGCTTCGACCCTCGGCGTCGGCGTGCTGTTTTCTGCGGCCTTCGTGCTCGTTTATCAAGGAGTATTGTCGCTTTTGGCGGCGTACGTTCAGCCTTTGCTCAGTACAGACGTCGTCACCTGCATGACTGCGGTCGGGTCGCTTGTGATCATAGGACTTGGTCTTAATCTTCTTGGAGTGACCAATCTGAAGATAATGAATTATCTACCTGCGATGCTTTTTCCGATCTTACTTGTTCCGATCTGGAATCAGATCGAGATGCTTATTATGTAATATTTTCGGGGCGCGGGATCTCCTGTTGCCCCGATTTTCAAAAGGAGTATTTTTATGGATGCCAAGATTTTTAACGTGCTTGATTTCGGTGCGGTTGCCGACGGCGTTACGCTTAACTCTGCGGCGGTTCAGGCGGCGGTTGACGCGTGCGCTGAGGCTGGAGGCGGAACGGTAATTTTCCCTGCGGGGGAGTTCGTGCTCTCGACCGTTTTTCTCAAGAGCAACGTAACTATCCGTATAGAGAAGGGCGCGAGAATTCTCGGCTCGCTTGATTTCTACGATTATGCACCGCAGGAGGCGATAGATTATCCTGCGTATCAGGACCAGTCGCACACTTATTTTGATTGCTCGATGTTCGTTGGCCGTGATTGCGAGAATATCGCGATCTGCGGAGAGGGCGACATTGATATGAGGAGCGTTTGGGACGAGGATAACGTGCGTGACATCGTGCATCGCGGTCCCAAGTGCATTGCGCTCAAAAACTGCAACAACGTTGAGATAAGCGGTATCGGTATCTTCCACGTCACCGACCTTGCGGTATACTTCGCGGGCTGTGAGAACGTGGATATACACGGTCTTCGCATGATCGTTTATATTGACGGAATTTCGCCCGACAACTGCAAGAACGTTAAGATCTACGATTGCGATATTGAGACGGGCGATGACGGAATCGTTTTCAAGTCCTCTTATACGCTTAACAAAATAGACGTTTGCCGCGATATCAAGGTATGGAACTGCCGCATCCGAAGCAGATGCAACGCGGTCAAGTTCGGCACTGAGACTAACGGCGGATTCTACGATATTGATATAAGAGATCTCGACATTCGTGACATCAGGATCACCGCGCTCTGCGTTGAGAGCGTTGACGGTGCGATCATTGACGGGCTTACGTTTGAAAATATCCGCATCAGAAACGCAGGTACGGCATTCTTCGTTCACGTTGGGCAGAGAATGAGAGGCCCTGAGGGCAGGGAGGTCGGATATATCCGCAACGTGCGTTTGGAGAATATCGTTGCTGACGGCCCCTATGTGCCGCATACGATAATTCCTTGGAATTACATTCATTACGTTAATAAGGACTATATACAGTATCCTTGGGACTTCAATTCCCAGCACAAGAACGGTATTCAGTGCACCTCGAACGCCTGCGGTCTTGCCGACCGTCCGCTTGAAAATATTACGTTTAAAAATATCAAGCTCACGGTTGAGGGCGGTATTACCGAATGGAATCCCGTTGTGCCCGACGTTATTCCTCCTTATCCCGAGGTCTACGTTTACGGCAAGGTTTTGCCCGCAAAGGCGATCTTCTTCCGTCACGTGAATGGATTGACGCTCGAAAACTTCGTCGTTGAGACCTATCATCCCGACGCGCGTGAGGATTTCGTGTTTGAAAACGTGAAGGATCTTCATATTATTTGAGGCTAAAAATAAATTTCAAAAAAGTTGAAAAAATTTTAAAAAAGGTATTGACAAGCAGAGAAAACTGTGGTATAATGCCAAAGTGAGCTGAAAAGCTCTTATCCAAAGACAGCAGGTTCCCGTAAAAGCGCAAGCCACCCTGCCGAGGAGTGAAAACGATATATTTCGCCGCAAGGCTATAATTACGCTTTCTTCTCGGTATGCAGGTTTGCAAACGGGAAGAAAGTTTTTTTAATCCAATGGATTTTTGAATGCGGCGTTGTCGCAGTCAAAAATTTATTATTCATTTAATCACTACGGGAGGTTAAAAACAATGCCTAGTAACGCAATACTCGAACAGAAGAAACAGGTAGTTGCAGACCTCGCAGAGCAGATCAAGGCAAGCGCAGCGGGCGTAGTCGTTAATTATCAGGGTATCACCGTTGAGAATGACACGGCTCTCCGTAAGGCACTCCGTGAAGCAGGTGTTAAGTACGTTGTTATGAAAAACACCCTCACCGGCAGAGCTTGCGACGAGTGCGGTTATGGTGATATCAAGCAGTACCTCAACGGTATGACTGCTATCGCTATTTCCAGCCCCGAAGATCCTATCGCTCCTGCTAAGATCCTTAAGGAATACGCTGAAAAGATCGAATCCTTCAAGATCCTCGCAGGTTACTGTGATGGAGAGGTTATCGACGCGGCAGGCGTAAACAACCTTGCGGACATTCCTTCCAAGGAAGTCCTCATCGCGAAGTTCCTCGGCTCTATCAAGTCTCCTATCTACAATCTCGCTTACGCTCTTCAGGCTGTTATCGACAAGGACGGCGAAGGCGCAGAAGCACCCGCAGCAGAAGAAGCTGCTCCTGCAGAGGAAGCACCCGCTGCAGAATAATCGGTTATTTGACCGCAGAAAGACAAAAAACAATTTATATTTCCATATTTCAGGAGGTAATTTAAAATGGCATCCGAAAAGATCACAAATATTCTTGAAGAAATCAAGACTCTTACAATCCTTGAGCTCGCTGACCTCGTAAAGGCAGTTGAGGAAGAATTCGGCGTATCCGCAGCAGCTCCCGTAGGTGTAGTTGCAGTAGCAGGCGCAGCAGCTCCCGCTGTTGAGGAAAAGACTGAATTCGACGTAGTTCTTACCGGCTTTGATGCAGCTAAGAAGCTCGCAGTTATTAAGGCTATCCGTGAGATCACCGGTCTCGGCCTTAAGGAAGCTAAGGACATGGTTGAGGGCGCTCCCAAGACCGTTAAGGAAGGCGCTTCCAAGGAAGACGCTGAAAAGCTCAAGGCTGACCTCGAGGCAGCTGGCGCAACCGTTGAAGTTAAGTAATTTCAAGGGTAAGAGCAACCTTAGTAAATTTTATAATTTAGCTGTCTGTTAATTTTGGATAACAGATCGAGCCGCAAGGAATTTTTCTTGCGGCTCGATCTTTTAGACTTTACTGATCCGTTTTGTAGCAATCGAAAAACTAAAGCAGAACGAGTCTTGACAAAATCAAAAGTCTAAAAAAATAGCCGCAAGGAATTTTTCTTGCGGCTCGATCTTTTAGACCTCCGAAAAAGCTGCCCTGCACCAAGCGAAACAAAGGCGGAACGAGCCTCGACATAATCGGGTAAGGTCTAAAAAATAGCCGCAAGGAATTTTTCTTGCGGCTCGATTTTGTTTTATGGCGCCGTTGGTTATGGCGCGCTTTATTGATCTTTGTTATTCTTGATTATATTCTCTGCCATTTTTACAAGTCGCTCGCGGATCCAGAAGGGCTCGACGATCTTGAAATCCGAACGGAGAGTGATAAGTACGCTTAAAAACTGCTCGACGTTATGGAATTCACAGACGTATTTGTTTCTTGACTCCTTGGAGATGATGAAATTCTTGAGCGAAAGGACAGAGAGCTTGTCGGGGATCTCGACCGTTGCGGTGTAAGGGATCTGCATCTGCACAAAGGCGGTTTCTGCCTGCATGGATGCGCCAGATACGCTATCGGCGAGCTCGGTCAGAGAGTCGTCGTTATCGGTCGTGAGCACGAGGGGCAGGGAATACTGCTCGGTGTAGTAGTATCCCTTATGCTCAAGGCTGTATTCGATGGGTGCGCCGAGTTTCTTTCTTAAGTAGTCCACGTCGCGCTGTGCTTGGCGGTGCGAGATCTTGAATCTCTCGGCAAGGCGCATGGCATTGGGGTAATATTTATTGGCTATCTTTTTGTGAAGCCACTGTATTCTTGTGTTTGCGGAATTTCCCGATGAGGTTTTCATTTTTTGAGTTAATTCCTTTCATTTATATTATATAGCGCGCGTGGCGAGTCATTCGGTTTCTTTTTCGGTCGGATTACTCGGCAAAGGTGCTTCGTCTGTTTTGGGTGAAGCTGATGCGGTGAAGAATTTTACTGCGGTTGGAATAGCAACCGATAAAAAGAAGATCGGGTAGATCAAAAGGTCGACACCGTATTTATCAAGGTTGCATACTACCTCGGTCAATGCGCCTATGCTTGCGAGGAGCGAGATGGTAAGGAAGCATACTTTGGAAAAAATGAAATATCCTGCGCTTCCGCGGTTTATAAGAATTTTTAAGTCCGAAAGCGTACTGAGGACTGCAGCGGCTGCTGAAAATTGTGTGAGCAGCTTTATGGGGGAGTTTAGCTCAACGTAAAAATCGAGATGGAGCTTTGATATAAGTAAAACGCAGAAAATTATTTTTACATATCCGAGCGCGATCTTTGCTGATTTTGGGAATCTTAAAACGTCCGCCAGATAATAGAGAGCAACGCCGAGGAGCGATATTGTCATTATGATAGAAATAACGCTATTGTCACCCTTTGCTATTTCGGTTGCGGCAATCGCAAACGTTGCTATTGCGGTTGCGGTGGGTATTAGTGAGAGACTGTAGGGCGTTTTCTGAGCGATCTCTATTTTGCCTATTTTTTTTGAAGCGAAGAACGAGGAAAGCGCAAAGAGTACTGAGAGCGCCAATATTACGTACAAGATGATCTTTACAGGGGAGTTGGCGAAATATCTCGAGTCGTTCTCAAAAAACGCAAGGAATGCGATCAGACCGATGACGGCAGAGAGCAACAGCGTCACGTAGGTGCCGAGCTTGTATATCGTTAACGGCGAGCGCTTTGATTCGCTTGTTTGGGGACTGTTCATTTTGTTATATCTCCATATATAATATAATGGTAGCTTTTGTGTGCTTATAGTGGGGCCGGTACGGACTATCATTCCGTACGGGACACTACCTGATACTATTATATAACGAAAATGTTAACGAAAAATAGACAAGTGGCGTTATTTTTTGATTTTAGAAAAAAATTTAGCCTTGAAAATGGGTTGCTTGCTTGATTTTGATGTGCAAAAAGGCGAAAAATCGCAGTTTTTATATACTATGCACAAAAACGTGGGCAAAAATTCTGCAAAGTTTTACGAAAATGTAGGCATAAAATTTTTAAATTTCTATTGACTTTCTAAGCTTTTTAGTGTATAATTATCGAGCTTGATATGCGATGAAACGAGAGGTTGCTCTTAAAGGGACGCCTTTAAGAGGTAATTTTCGTGGAGTATGTCCGTATGAACGGGCGACGTAGTCTTTCATACACACACTAAGCAACATGCGGCATAGTGGTGCTTTGGTGTTCGATCTTTCCCTTATTATTCGGAGTTTGTCTGTCAGATGCTGATGCGGGCAAAGTCCGTGTTTTAATGGGAAACGAGAGAAACACACGGCACGGTGTACGATAGAAGCGTCCCAACACTTAAAGGCGGATCGCTTCATTTTTATTATATGAGCGACGCTGATATCTGAAAGGAGGCACATTACAATGGCAGTTAATGAAAAAATCAGAGTTCGTCTTAAGAGCTACGATCACACTCTCATCGATACCGCTGCAGAGAAGATCGTTACCGTCGCAAAGACCAACGGCTCCGAGGTTTCCGGTCCTATTCCGCTTCCCACTGAGAGAGAGATAGTTACTATCCTTCGCGCAGTGCACAAGTACAAGGACGCTCGTGAGCAGTTCGAAATGCGCACTCATAAGAGACTCATCGATATCATCAAGCCCAATCAGAAGACGATTGACGCGCTGATGAACGTTGAACTTCCTGCAGGCGTTGAGATCGAAGTTAAGATCTGATCGCTACATTATTTATTATCTTATCAAGCAAGCAAGGAAACTTGCATGACAAAGACAACAGCCGGCGGCGAAGAAAACGCCGTGTCGGTAACTTTGTAAGTCACGTTGGACGGACAAGATCCTATCCAACCAATAATTTACAGGAGGAAAAAGAAAATGAAAAAGGGTATTATCGGTAAGAAGATCGGTATGACTCAGATTTTCGACGAAAAGGGTAACGTGATCCCTGTAACCGTTATTCAGGCCGGTCCCTGTGCAGTAGTACAGAAGAAGACCGCTGAAGCAGACGGCTACGATGCTATCCAGCTCGGCTTTGTAGAAGCTAAGGAGAAGCACATCACGAAGGCTGAAAAGGGCCATTTTGAAAAAGCGGGTGTTTCCTACAAGAGACATCTCAAGGAATTCCGTCTTGACGATTGCAGCGCGATCAACGTTGGCGACGTCATCACAGCCGATACCTTCGCCGCAGGCGACAAGGTCGACGTAACAGGTGTGACAAAGGGCCGCGGTTATACCGGCGCTATCAAGAGATGGAACCTTCACTTGCTCGGTGCTACTCACGGTATCGGTCCCGTACACCGCCAGTCCGGATCTATGGGTGTTATCGACCCTGCGAGAATCTTCAAGAACAAGAAGATGGCCGGTCAGTACGGTAATGAGCAGGTAACTGTTCAGAATCTTAAAGTTGTAAAGATCGACAGCGAAAAGAACCTCATCGCAGTTAAGGGCGCAGTTCCCGGTGCGAAGGACGGTATCGTATTCATTCGCGATTCGATCAAAGCATAATCGGAAGGAGGAAATAAATAATGCCTACTATTAAAGTTGTTAATATGGCCGGCGCTGAAGTCGGTTCCATGGAGCTCTCCGACGTATTGTTCGGAGGAGAAGTAAACGGCAC
>JAFQPM010000001.1 GCA_017411745.1 Clostridia bacterium
CCGTGTCCCTGACCTTCGGTATCAACTATAGTTTTTGATACAATCTTGCCGTCCTCTACGTCATACACCTTGAACTGTTCAGTATGTCCGAAGTGTTGAAAGATCTGTCCGTTTTCGTAAGTAACTGCAATTTTCATATTTTTATACTCCTTATCATAAATTACATTTCCCAGCTTCCGAGCCAATTGGAAAATTCCATATAAACCTGCTGCATCTCTGCGGCAAGTTCTTCTCCTTTGTTCAGAGTGAATATCCAATCCTCTTTGCCAAACTTTTCAACGTATTTGTATTCGGAAGTGTAGTTTTTGTTTTCAAGTTCACCGAGCGCCTTTTTTGCAAGAGCTTCCGCTTTACGCACGTTGGCAACGAGATCCGCGAATGCGGTTTTATCCACCGCTTCAATCTCGGCTACGATAGAGTCAAAGTACCCCTCTTTATAGCCATAGTTATACTGCGCGCCGTCTTTATAGATAAAGCGTTCTGCATCACTTGCATACAGAAAGTATCCCGGAACAGTTGTGCCGTTTTCATCCGTATAGCTATTGACGAAATAAGTATTCCAAGCACACAGGAAGTTGACGTAATCATACATTTTGTAGATTTCATTCACTACGTCGGTATTGGCGATCTTCTGCCAGAGTGCCATATCCTCGGAAAGATCCTCGGCTTTGATAATGGTATAGGTCGCATCTACGATCTTACAACAGAACTCGTAGCCGTACATATCGGTAAACGGCTTATCTTCACTCTCGGATACTTCAAGAGTTCCCACTACTTGAATTGCCTGAGTTGTATAAGAGAAGGACTCTCCCTTTTTAGGATATATCTCCATCGTATTGGAAAGCTGAGAGGTGTTTGGTACGCAGAACGGACAGCTTTGATAGGGGAGGTTCATCAAAAACATAAACGAGCCGTCAACAGGTGAGCTTGTCGCCATATAACCGCTGATGGTCACGAGCGTTCCGTCAAGCGTTTTCAAATAATCGTATCCGGACGCAGCCTTAAAGCTTAGCTTGGTAACGTTTTCTCCGTTTAGATCAACAGGATCATCATCGTTACATGCAACGAAGGATGAGATCAAAACGGCAAGCAACAGAAAGATTGTCGCAATTTTTATTATATTCATTTTAGTTTTCATAATCAATCCGCAATGCTATCCTTTCTGGACATACAGAACGTCCAAATTGCCGTGGGAAGCACGCTGATAATAAATACGGCGAGAAGAATAATAAATTCCATCGTATAGACCTTGGACATATTCAAAACGACGCCCATAGATTCAACGTAACCATTCATAAGCAACATACATATTCTTGATATGCCGAACGCAAGGAGAACCGAAACAAGTCCCATAATGCTGTTTTGGATGATATAGAGAAGATTGATCTTCTTCATACTGATTCCGATAAGACGCATCAGAGATATTTCCTTTGCAGAGTGGTACATATTAAGAAGTGTGATGATCGAGATGATCATAATGTTCATAATGAGAATAACGGCACAGAGCACAAACACGATATATTTCGTGTCGTCGGCGTCATTTAGGACGTCACGAACGATGCTCATAGGCTCGATTGCCTGAAGGGTGTAGTTGTCACCGTCCTCGGTGGTAATGATCTTGCCATCGTATTCCCCAACCAGCTGCATCGCATATCCGGGGTTTTTCGTATTGACAAGAATAGCACAAACTGTACCGTGGGTATGCTGATGCTCCTCGCCCTCTTCATGCTCGCCGTGTTCCTCTCCGTGATCGTGCATATCCCAAAGAGTTTTGATTTGAGTGAATACGACATTGTCAAACGAGGAATGACTTTCTTCAAGTATTCCGACGACGGTGAGCCCTTGGGTATGCGTATCCGTACTGCTTGCGGAGTGACTGGTATAAATTACATCTCCAACCTCAAGATCGCAGTACTTTGCTATATTGGAACCGACCACGGCTTGCATCGTTTCGGTTGCCGTAAACATTTCGCCCTTTGCAACCGACTTGTTTTTCAGATAAGCAGGGGTGGTTCCGACTACGTTGTATCCATTATAATTATCTGCCATTGCAAAAGGAATCACGGAATCAACTCGTTGATCCTGCTGCAAGGAGGATACGACCGAATATGGAATCGTTCCAACGGGAGAATCGGTAAAATACATTGTATTCATAGCCAACTGTGTGTTACTGCCTGCAGGACCGACGATAGCGGAATAATACTGTGCACCCGAGGTAATACCTTCGTCAACCTGAGTTGCTACGTTAAAGGCAAGAACTCCGATGCCTGCGGAGATGACGATGGAGAGGACGATAAGAATGATCTGTACCTTTTTGATCGCCATATTTTTAAACGCAAATTTTAACATCTCAATCCGCCTCCTTTCCGATAACCGTATCTCGCATCCCGCTGGTCACTTCATTCATATCTATGACCTCGTCGAAATACTTTGCAAGGCGGTCGTCGTGGGTGACGGCAATTAAAGTTTTGCCACGCGAGACTTCGATCAATTCCTTGATAACCTGTTCGCCGATAGCGAAATTGAGGTTGCCGGTCGGCTCATCCGCAAGAATAATGTCGGGGCGCTTTACAAGAGCGCGTGCAATAGCCACCCTCTGCTTCTGACCTCCGGAAAGATGCTTGATCTTCGCATTCTTCTTTTCGTAGATATCAAGCGAACGAAGCATATCGTCCATACCCGAAATATCCACACCTTCAAGACGGAGAATGCCGATATTATCGGCTACCGTCATATCGTTTATCAGCTTAAAATCCTGAAAGATATAGCCGATCTTCTCAATTCTGAATTTGTCCTTTACCTTTTGGGTGGCTACACTCATTTCTACACCATCGATCACGATGGAGCCTTTTGAGGGAGAGAGAATACCCGCGATCATATTTAGCAGAGTGGATTTTCCGCATCCCGATGCGCCGAGCAGCATATAGGATCTGCCGGTCTCAAAGGTAATGTCACGGTATTCGATCTCGGTCTCATTTTGAAACTGCTTGCCGAGATTTTTAATTTCAATCATATGTTTTTTCCTTTCGTAATTTAAGATTTGATCTGATAATAGATCAAGTCTTAATCCGAAAGCTTCACCTTAAGAGCAACGGGAGTACCGTTATTGCCCGATGGTATAGATTTGTATGAGTTTAAAATCGCAAACACGATATTTGCTAATTGATGCACTGTGGCAGCAAGCACAAGACCGACAATCGTGTTACGTGAGGTCTCGATCAAAACGCAAACAGTACAATCTGAACCGACGCAGTCGTGTGCATAAGGCAAGAAAATGATAGAGGTATAAGCTATGATCAATAATATGCACAAAAAGGCAACTATGCTTTTCCACTTCTTACTTCGCATTATTTTCTTATACCTCCAATTCTTAAATATTTAATTTCGCAAGAAAGCGTTATTTACTCAGCGTCGCTTTTTCGTTGGCAGTGCTTTTGACAGTCGTCGCATCCGCATTGTGTTTCTTTTCCGTCGCAAAGATGGTAATCTCCACCCTCTATGCGAATTGTATATCCATTCACAAGAGCTGAAGCAATCTTCTTTCTTGCAGTATCACAAATCAGCTGTGCCGTCGCACGAGACACCTGCATATACTCAGCGCATTGCTCCTGAGAAAAGCATTGATAGTCAACGAGTCGAATACACTCATATTCATCAACGGTCAAAACGACCGCTTCCTCTTTAGCTGAATTAGCAACGAATATATCTGCAACGGGCAATTTGCAAACCTTGCGGCATTTTTTCGGTCTCGGCATATTACACAGCTCCTTGTTTTTGGTATATGCCAATTATAGCACGATTTTTGGTATATGTCAATAACAATTTGTCTTTTTTTATCCAATAATTGCATTTGTTCAATTTGGTTAAAGGCTTTGTCAATGAAGCATTCTCTACGCGAATATGAAGCAGAAGCCTTACGGCTTCTATGAAGCGGCGGCTCTGCCGCCATAAAGCGAAGCGCACACTAACCTTTCCGTGAGCCGAAGGCTCGCTTCATAGGACGAAGTCCTGATTCATTTTTCATGCACCGCAGGTGCGCTTCATTGCAACCAAAAACGAAAAAGCAGTCCGATTGGACTGCTTTCGTTTTTGTATACGTACTCGCTCGTTAATACAAAGAATCCTTGATGATGGGAATTATCCTATCAAAATGAAGTCTTTTGATTTAGGGAGTTCATAGTGCTTACGGTTGGTTAACACTATGAACCCCCACACTTTTGTCAGATCGTTAGCTGATTTTTTCCCATTGCGCATAGAGAACGGTGTCGTCAGCCAGATTAAACCAGCCGCCATCGGAGAAGGACTCTCCACTACCGTCTGCCGCCGTGTTCCAGCCAACAAAGCGATATCCTACCTTGACAAACCGATTGCGAGAGAGGTAACCGCAGGCGGAAGAGGAGTCGAAGCTGATGTTGTCCATCGATCCGGAGCCTGCGCCGTTACCGTTGAAGGTAATCTGTCTAATAGAACTATTCGTTACCCAGAAAGGAGCAATGGTAATCTCTGTTCCCTCGTAGAAGCCTTCGCAATATCCGTATACCAAAGGCATGGGCCAATCCACGATCGTGGGATAGTTGTTCTGAGAGAAACCAAAGTACCAACCGGTGATCGTGCATTTATCCATAGAGAAGTATTCGGGGAGCGGGACGTTGCTGCCGTAATCATATTCCACCGTTACTGCATCCATTTCGATGCTGCTGTCAAACCAACCGTAGCTACCGGGATGGAAGGTGACCGAGATTTTAATGGGGGTCCATCTTGCAGTCAGTGTCAGATTGCCGTTGGGCATCGTTTCGGTTCCGTCATACGCGTTTCCTTCTGCATCATACCAACCTGCAAAGGTGTAGCCCGGATAGGCGGCATTGATAAATGCAGTAACCTCGCCTGCACTCAGATAGCTCTCCAACGTTGCGCCGGGGGAAACCTGACGGATCACGTCTGCGGTACCGTAGGTCGTAAGCTCCATCAGACCGGTATCGGAATTGTACTCTGCACGTTTCATCGTGTCGCCGCCCAGATCGAGAACCAAATCGTAGGGACCTGTCTGTGCCGTCCAGATTCCGAATTCAGCGGCGAAAAATTTAGTATTTTTCGCAGGCATCGTGCCAAAATTCTTCCAGCCGTCGAAGGTGTAGCCCTCTCGGGTCGCGGTTGCGTCGGGAGATGTAATCGCTTCAGCAAACTTGAACTGCTTGGTTGCAAGTACCGTGATTCCATCATAGTCATACCAAGTTACTGTGTAGCTGTTTCTGGTGTAGTAGAGCTTCAGCGCCGTGTTCTCCGACTCGCTTGTGATTGTGGTGGAAACGACCGTGCCTGCAGCAAGGGGATTGTGAGTAAAACCGCTGAAATCAGCCGCCTGTGCGCTAACTACATCCTGAACGTAAGCGGTCAGCGTGTCGGTCTGCTGCAGTACGTAGCTGCCGTCGAGCTGCTCCAGATAATGCTCTACCCTATACTCACAGGGAATCTTTTCCCACTTTGGCTTGAAGACGAGCTCTTTTTCACAGGTCAATGCGGCGCCGTCCACAAGATAGCTGCTGTCCAACAGATTCATATCGGGGTTCAGCTCTTCGTCCGCCAGATACCAGCCAACGATCATGTATCCGTCTCGCTGAATATAAAGCGGGGAATCAGTCGGATCCATAAAGTAGAAGGGTATGCCGTACTTATAGGTTCCGGTATATCTGCCGCGCAGGATCAGATCCTCACCCTCGATCTGATAATCGACCTTGACGTCGTAGCTCTGTCTTTCATAGTAATAAGACACTACCGTGCTACCGTCTGCCTTGATCGTTACCGTCTTTGCGGCGGGAGAGACAAATCCGCCATAGGTATTGACCGCAGGCGTAACGCTACTGCTCGTAGTACCAAAGAAGGTCTGGGTTTCGTCGGGATCTTCGGCATAGGTGCCGTCTACCCGCTCCAGATAGTGCTTCACGGTATACTTTGTATTGTCGGCTTCGGTAAATACCGATACCAGATAATAATGCCAATCGGTCAGCGTAATGCTCTGCCCGGGCAGATACAAGGTGGTGTCATCTCCGTGAGGAGCCCAACCCGTAAATACGTAGCCTTCCTTTTCGACCTTGGGCAATGTAATGGTTTCACCGTAAATATAGTATGACGGTTTCCAGTCGAGGTTTACCACGCTGTAGCCTACCGTATAGTAGACGTTGACAATATGTTCTCCGTCAGCGGAATAAACGTGATCTCTTGCGTATGCCTGTGTGACGTTCTCGAAGATAATGAAAGCTTCAACGTAGTCGCCGTAAGCATTGGCAGGCATATTCACCGTCTCCGGCAAAAAGTTGTTGGCATATAGCTTGGTGCCATAGGTGTGTTCCTGCGTTTCGGTGCCCTGAAGCTGATACTCTCCGTTGGGATCGAGCAGGTAGTAGTTGACATTTACCGAGAGCTTCTCGGGTTCCCAGATCGCGTAGTAGCACGTTGCGTCACCATCGTCGGGATCAAACGTGTCAGGCAGACGATCCAGAATACCGGAGGAGCCGTCAGCGGTAGTTGACCAGCCGCTGAAAGTGTACCCGGGGATCTGCGTCTCGGCATATCCGGGATCGGTAACCGCGCCGCCGTATGGGATCTTGGATGTATAGATTTGTCCCGTGCTACCGTAATACGGATAATCGGGATTGTTCGCATGAAGGGTTACCCAGTAAGAATCTCTCTGGTAGTAAAGCTCGATCACCGTGCTTCCGTCAGCGCGGATCAGAACGTCAAAGCTTACGAAGATCACTTGACCGTCGTCTCCGTAGTACACGCATTGGATCGGTAAGCGACCAAAGTCAACAGAAACTCCCTTGAAATCATATCTGAGAAGATCCTTTGCGCATACAGCGGAATGAGAGGTTGCTTGGCGCTCCTCCTCCAAAAGCAGATCATATTTCTCAGGATCCGTCAAGCTCGGAACAAGATGACGCACGGTATACTTGGTGTCGTCGCGGGGGGTATATCTGGGATAGAGCACGATATCTTCAGTCGGCATCTCTAAGCCTGCCAGCTCCGAAATATCCTTGATGTACATACCGTCCAGCGACTCGTTTTCAAAGCAATAGACCATCCAGCCCGCAATATCCATACCGGGAACCTTGGGTGCCATATGGTTGATCGATGCAAGAGAAGGAATGGTATCTCCCTCCCAAAGCTTGGTCACCGTTACGAAAGAGGTGCTGGCATAACCGGTAATGATAAAGGTATCGTGATAGGTATAGCTTGGGCCTTGGTTGCTGTATTGTATCTCGAATTGTTTTTTGATCCTATCCCAATTTATCGTCAGCGTAGTGCTTGCAACGTCGATCAGATCGTACATACTGCTCAGATAGGCATCGCTTGTTGCCTTCAGGGATTCCTTCAGATACACGTTGAGCTTTACCGTAGTGCTCATAACCGACGCCTCGGTAGTGAAATAAACAATGTTAGAGAGTCTGCCGTCAGGGTACTTCTCCTGATATATTATCTGGTCCTGATATTCCTCGGGGACCTCTATGGTAAGCGCGTGATCAAAGATTGAATAAGTATCCATCTTACCGGTCTTGATATTAAAGGTCTTGGCTCTCGCGTTGAGGTTCAGCTTATGCCAATCACGACCTTCCTTCGAGTAATCGTGCATGGAGATAGTATCTCTCATAAGCTCCAGGTCGTAAATGTACGTGGTAGAGCCCAGACTCCATATCGGCACCTCCATCTCTAACAGGTGTATATTAAAGCTGATCAGATCCATCATCGCGCCTCCGAAGAGGTCAAGATCCATATAAAAGCCGATCTCCAGATAGAATGCACCTGCACTTTGGATATTGGTCTTTCCTCTGCCCTCGGGCGGATTCGCCGTCCAGTCGTAATGGTAGTAGCCGAAGCCGTACAGATCGAGATAGAAGCCAAGCTCACCCATAATGCCGAAGTTGCAGACCTTCAGGCTTCCAAGACCGATGCTGGCGCTAAGACGGAATCCTGCGCGCAGACCCACGTTACCCATTATCATCAGATTAAAGCTGTGGTACGGAGTTTGCTTATCTACTACGTTTGTCCAGGCATCAACACCGTCAGAGATCGATGCCTTCAGCGTAAAGCTGTACTCCTTGACGTTCATTGCCTCAAAGGACGTGCCGAGTATGACGTTCAGCTTAGCAGCAAAAACCAGCTCGGGCTCGATCAGATACTCCGCAACGGGAGTCGTGGGAACGATCTTTCCCTTGATCCTCGACAACGGGATCGCCAGAATGTCTACGTAATCCACTTCATCGTCCAGCATCTCAGCATAGGCAGCCACAAGGGTGCTGTTGCCGTTTTTGTCCTTGTACTGATCAAAGAAGCTTGTGTTGCCATCCTCCAACATGGAGTTGATCTGCTCAGTCAGACCCGTAGAGGTGGTGAAGGCACCGTTGCTGCCGTCGTCCTTTACAAGCTCGTTCCAAAGATAGCTTTTTTCGTAATTCTTCTCGGTATCCACTATAACGACCGCGCCCACACCCGTGTAAATACCGATCTCAAGCGCAGCGGTAAGGGAGAACCAAGCGTCTACGGGAATGAATCCCAAAACCAGCTCCACGTCGCCGTCTGCCGTAACTCTGATGTCAACGGCAAACTCCTGCTCCATGGTCACGTACAGATCCAGCTTAAGACTCTCGTCCACCTCTCCGGTGATAACGTTAACGACTTCAATACCTATGGGTATATAAACGCCGAAGAAGACACGCAAGCCCTCACCGCCATTGATGGTAGTGACACGCTTCAGATCCGTCGTAATATTCGCGTTTACATCGGGAGGATCCAAGCTGAGCATATAGAGGAAGGTTCCCGCATCGACCTCACCGCTTTCGACCTCAACGCCAAGATTTTGCACCTGAGCGTTGGTCAAGGGATACTGACGTCCCCAAACCGGTGTTTCGGTCATGTATAGCTTTTCCATAGCCGCCAATGCAGCCGCTTTTTCAATGAATCCACTGTCAACACTCTGCTCGACGATCTCTTCTTCCAAAAGAAGCTTCTCTTCCTCATCAAGCTCTATTTCGGTATTCATGCTCATAAAGCTGTCCATCGCGGTCTGAATATCTTCCAAGGTAGCCGTTTCATAGGCAAGCACAGTATTACCATCGCTGTGTTCTACCGAGGTGATCTTTGCATAGCTAATGGTTCCCGGATCATTCAGCGTTCCGCTGTAGAACGCGATAAAATCGCCCTCCTCCGCTACGGTCTTTTCGTTCAAAACATTAGATTGAATGGGGAAAGAACGGAAATCCAGATAGCTGTCGGCAACGGTAGCAGAATTGTTCGCGGCATCTCCGTCAACGTCCGCAGACACGGGAATGGGCAGAACGTCGGGAATGAAAAGAGTATCAGCAAGCTCCGCGGAGCGATAGGAGTAAACGTTGCCGTCTACAGAAAGGATCTCAATAAACGCTGTCTCCGTTGCTTTGGAAACGGTGCGGTTCGTGAAATACTCCTCCTCAACCGACGAGTCACCTACATAAACAAGAACCACGTCGCCAACTGCCAAGGTCTTACTTCCCGTATAGACGAAAGAGCCCTCCGACTCGTTGTCGGCAATGCTCATCTGACCGTTTGAATCGGCTCCCAGAGAGTACAATCGTCCTGCCGCCTCAATGTCGAATCCTTGCGTCTCTGTGACGGGGATCGGGATCATTCCATAGCTCAATTTGAGGTTGTTCACTTCCTCGCGGGTGGTAAAGATATTGTAATAGCGAACGTCCGTGCTCTGAAGCTCGTCGTTATGATAGAAGCGAATATATCTTTCGGAAACGTTCTCTCCGTACACGGGATCAAAGAGCTGATCTCGGTCCAGAGCGCGCAGCTGATAGGTTTTTCCGCCCTGCAATCCGCCAACGGCTTGAATTGTATACGTGCCGTCGCCGTTGTCTGTAACGGTAAAATCAATTTCCTTATTCCCTGCCAAAACGTCCACAAAAGCCAGATTGTCTTTTACAAACTGAAGATCGGGTGCCTTAACGCTTACCTTGTGATTAAGGTCTGACACATCAAGATCGGACACGTAATTGTTGGTTGCGTAGCCGCTAGTGGGAGCATCGCTTTTCACCATTATGGGATACAGCACCGTATCGCGCGTAATGACCGCTTCCGCGTCGGCAGGCTGTGTCAAAGCGGCATCGTAATACCAGCCGGCAAAGACGTAGCCCTCGCGCAAAGGAGTCGGCAGACCGTAAACCAGTGAGCCCTCATAGACAAGCTGCTCATCGGGAAGAAATGTATTTGCTACATCCTCCTCGGTCAGAACGTCGGGATGCGCGAAGCTGACCTTGTAGAAAGTGCTGAAGTTGACCGCACCGCCGTCGGCGGAGTACAGAGTATATGCAACCGTCGCCTTTACTTCTGCCGAATCGCCGCCAAACTTCACCGTTGTTGAGATAGCGGCGGTTTTCTTTTCGGTTTTTGTTTCGGGTTGCATTTCGTATTCCGTTTCAGGCTCCGATTCCGCAGCATCAGCGCGCAAAGGGATCACGGCAACAGCCGATGCCAACATCGCAAGGCACAGCATCAAGGAAACGGCACGTTTCCACGGCTTATGCTTTACGATCAGCACCGCCGCAACGGCAAGACCGCCGCATCCTACTACTGCAAGCAGGATCCACAGCCAGATCAGCGAGGGCTGTGCTTTTTCCACAACAAGATGCGTGGTAAGAGTAAGCGTCTCACCAACCGCCAAGGATGCCACCTGTAATGAAGATGCATCGCCGTCCGCAAGCTTGCAGCCTTCGGGGATGACACTCTCCAGTGATAAGTCGTAAACGACGAAATTATTGTTGTTCGTAACCGTCAGCACAGCTTCGATGACATCCCCCTGACTGTATTTGTCTTTATCCGTCGTCAGAGTGATATCTAGACCGTCTTGGGCCGTTTCTGCCGCATACACGGGAATTGCAAGCAGACCCACGCAAATCAGCATCGTCAGCAGAAGTGCCATTGCTTTCTTGATTTTGAATTTATAAAGGTTAGAATATTTATTGGGTTTCATTCAGTTTCCTCCACGTATGATGAAAAGATCGTTTCAATGTTAATGTATGAGTGAGCTTCCTTTTGCTCTACTCGTTTTTGCGCTCCTGTCGCTCGGGACTTCGGCAGATACCGAGAAATTCCTCGCAATGCTCAAGATACGTACAATCGTTGCACCAACCCTCGTTGGATATGCTCGGTTTCGGACGAAAATGCTCGCATATCTCCTGATCTGCCGTTACGAAGGGATATCCGTCGATTGTGTACAATGGGGTTTTTATAAAATTCGGAAAAATCGGCATCAGATCGGTGTGTCCTCGCTCCAGCGCAGGGTCGTAATATCCGTACCTGATCTCAAGGGTACGTCCGCCTGCCTCAATCACTTTGTAGAGATCGCCTTCCTTGATATCTCGCATTACTGATTCCTCCTTTGCAAAAAAATCCCGTATAACGATCTTGTTACGATCATTATACAGGATTATTTTTACTTTTTGGGGAACTTTCTGAGAGAAAAAAGTGGACAATTTCAGACGAATGCGCCCAACTGATCTCTTTTGTCAACGCCCGTTTTATTCATAATACGGAAGATGGATTTTTTAACGGTATCCACCGACACCGAAAGCTGTGCCGCGATCTCAAAGTTGCTAAAGCCAAAGGCGGCAAGCCTTGCAAACTCTCTTTCTCTGGAGGAAAGAGCATTTGATACATTTTTGGAAAGAAGCGAATTGTGCAACTTGGTCCACCCCTCAAGCATCCCTTTGTGAAGTGCCTTGAAGCGAGCAAATGCTGCAGGATCAGCTTGCATCAGTCTGTCGTCAAGCAGAGTGTCGAGATTTCGACGGTGCTCGGCAAGGATACCAAGCAGATCGTCGGGAAGAGCAAGTGCGATCGCTTTGTCGATATGCATAATTGCACTTGCATCGTCTCCGAGCTGGTGATAAGAAATTGCCGTCAAAAGGCGAAGATAAATTTCGGGAATGACGAGCTTTTCGGCAACCACGCGGGAGATCAATGGCTCGGCAATATAAGGGATCACTCGCATAAGTCCGATCCCCGTTACGTCGGGGAGAGAAAAGCCTCCCTTGGCATGCTCCTGCGCCGCGATAATGAAATATTTAATGTAGAAAACCTTTGCCGCAGGGTGCGCATCGGGAGGAAGATATTCAAACTGTCCCCGTCTGAACCACTCCGGATAGTTGGAAATATCACGAACAGCGCTGTTGATACAGGCAAGCGAGAGCGCCATGATATCTCGGTCGGTATCGGACTTTGCCGGTGCTTTGGTGATGTGAACCTTGGCTTCTCGGTAAAGATGGATATCTCCCTTCCATATCGCGGCAAGAGCAAGCAGCATACCGCCCGCGTTTACCGCGTAAAAGCCGGAATATTGGCTCAAGAACTCGTTAGAATAGGCTATGACTTTGTCGATCTCTCCTCGGCAGTAGGCAATTTCAGCGTTGAACAGATCCTGCGCCTCCGGGTTTCCTGCAAGAGACTGTATTACTTGATCCGCAGTGCCTGCCTTGGAATATAGGTCGGTCATATTGAGGAACGGAGACTTGCGAGGCATAGGAAGATTAATATTGCTTTCCGCCAATTTATTTTCCCGCGCTTGTTTGGTTCTCCTGTCTATCGGTTTAGAAGCATCTTGGGGTATCATCCAAGCACGTCCGAATTTGACTGCTCCCTCAACGGAGCCGAGCGTACATAAATGCTGTACCTGACGCTGTGACAAGCCCCAACTTTCCGAGGCTTCGGCTATAGTTATATAATCATTTTTCAGCATAAAAATTTCCCTCTCCAACAAATAGCGGAATTGCGCTATTTATTATATAGCGGTATTACGCTATTTATTATATATCGTTTTCACGAAATTTGCAAGAGGTTTGGAAAAAAATTTTTTCGTTCTGAAAAAAATCATTGGATATCTTTAATTGCAAACAACGAAAAAAGGACATCTCGCGATGTCCTTTTCGTTGTGTTGTACCGCCTTAATAGATGCCTGACGAAAAAATCAGGTCATTATGACGGGTTGTAGCTTTCCGTCACAAATAGACAGCTCGTCAATGCACAGTTTGCGATGGTGGGGATTGGAATCACCTATCGAGCGGCGGTGATATGCAACGTACCATTTACCGTGATAGCAAAATGCGCTGTTGTGTCCGGGACCGTTAGCGATTTCACCTGCGCTTAATATATCTGAATAATAGACAAAATTTGTACAGGGGGTGTCCGAGACGGCAGCCTTAACGCAATACGTACCGTTTGTCCATGATCCTGATGAATACATAAGATGATATTTACCATCAATTTTCATCACGTAAGGAGCTTCGACATACTTAACAGGCGTAAGCTCTCTTGCAATTCCGCCAAAGTTTGGCTGAGGCATCGGTTCAAAGCCGTCCATCATGTCATTCATTTTGCAAACCATTAAATGTGTCCAACCACCATAATACAAATATACACTTCCGTCATCATCTTTGAACAGATGCGCGTCGATTGGCTGTGCATTGTTGTAAATTGAATTCAGTAGAGGTCTGCCATCCTCAAATACATTTTTAAAAGGACCTATCGGTTTATCACTCACGCCAATGTAAAGTCCGCCGATCTCCGCTTCACTGTGAATATCGTTGGCGGCAAATATGATATAATATTTACCGTTTTTATCAATAACGGTAGGTGCCCACACAGCCTTTGTAACACCTTTGTAAGTGGACATATCGAGAATATCGTAATGTATTTTGAATTTTATTAAATCATCCGTTGTTACAAGATCAAGATTTTGTTGGTCCTCATATTTCAGCGAACGCGTAACATACATATAAACGGTGTCACCGTACACCCGCGATTCAGGATCGGCATACCAATTGTCAACAATAGGATTTTTCACAATAATACCTCCAAAATCTATTTTTACAAGCGCTTTTCTTATAGAAATCGTCAAATATACACCCTCATTATACCACGTTTAAGATTTTTTGTCAATGAATTTACTCAATCGTTTTATCTTGGGTTTCAAGTTGTTCACCCACCTATCCGCCACCGGCGGCGCTTCGGCTCGCTCACTACCTCCGAGTTATTCGCCCTTCGGGCTCATACCCCTGCGCCCACGAGGGTTAAGTCACACTCCATAAGCAAAAAAGAACAGACACCCGATGGGTGTCTGTTCTTTTTTTGGTTGCGGGGATGGGATTTGAACCTCATGACCTCCGGGTTATGAGCCCGACGAGCTACCAAGCTGCTCTACCCCGCGATATTAAATTTTCGGCTTGAGGCTTTCTGCCCCATCTCATAACCCTCCGGGTTATCGCTACGCGCCGCCGCAGGCGCATAGTCATTTTCTCGCTTCGTTTTTCTCAGCTCGAAAATTCCTTGCTTCGTGCGGTTTCACTTCGCAAAAACGATACTCAATCGTTTTCGCTCGTTCACCCGACGAGCTACCAAGCTGCTCTACCCCGCGATATTTAGTTTGACGAGAAGCGGCTCTCGCGCCCCTCCCCCTGTTTGCACCACGGTGGTGCCGGTGACCGGTCTCGAACCGGTACGATACTCTCGTATCACGGGATTTTAAGTCCCGGGCGTCTGCCAATTCCGCCACACCGGCAACTTACATCTCCGTTCCGTGCACTATATTATATCACAATACAACGTGATTGTCAACCCCTTTTTGCAAAAAATTCAAAAAAGATTTTGGCATATTTCGAGTCCTGTTGACATCCTCCCCGTTTTGTGATAGAATAAAGCAAGAAATCACCCCAAAGGAGCAAAAAATGCCCACCGAAAGCAAAAAAACAGGGATTTTGAGCAACAACGCGCTGAAAATTCTCGCTTCGCTCTTTATGATATCCGACCACGTCGGTGTCATTCTCTTTCCAAATATTATTTGGCTACGTATCGTCGGGCGGCTTGCCTTCCCGATCTTCGCGTATCTGATCGCGGAGGGCGCAAAATACACGCGCAGCAAGGTCCGCCATTTTCTGACTATGCTCGCATTCGCGCTTGTAATTCAAGTCGTTTACTTCATATATGAGCCGAGCAACGAAATGAGCGTGCTGGTCACGTTCACGCTCTCGCTCGCCGTCATCTACGCACTCGAATTTTTCAAAAGCGCACTCTTTTCGGCGAGTGCCAAGACCTCAAAAAAGCTCCTTGGCGCCCTGCTCTTTTTTGGCTCGATAGCGGCGGTCTGTGCCCTCAGCCTCGTGCTTGACCTCGACTACGGCGCAGAGGGCGCGCTCCTGCCCGTCTTCCCCGCCCTGTTCACGACGCCGAAGACCGACGGCGAGCCCCCCGCAATATTCAATCAGCTCGACACAAAATGCTTCCGTATTCTCGCGACTGCGCTGGGCACGCTCGCGCTCGCCATAGCCGACGGCGGCATACAATACCTCGGACTTTGCGCGATCCCCCTGCTCTTTCTCTACTCCGAGCAGCGCGGCAGACTGAAAATGAAGTATTTTTTCTATATCTTCTACCCCGCGCACCTGCTTTTGATCTACGCGATATCAATGATGATCAATTAAAAAAGAACGAAACGGCAAACGCACAAAATTAGCGACAAAACCGAAAAGCCTTCTCCGGTGGGAGAAGGCTTTTTTATGTTAAAATCACGCGTAGCAGGCGCGTATAAGAACCTGCTTCGCAGAACCTTGGGCTCACGCGCCAACGGCGCATATAAGAACCTGCTTCGCAGAACCTTGGTATTAGATTCCCCAATACATCACTCCGCAGGTCATATTCTTGAGCACGTCGTTGTAGTTGAGCGCCTCCTCCTTCGGACCGAACGGCAAAAGCTCGCCCTCAAGCTCGGGGATAGAGTCGACCTTGCCGTCTGCGTAGTCAAGGAGTCTGCGACGACAAGATTCAAGACGGCGCAAGCAGCCGCCAAGGCGGATATCCTGCACGTCGAAGCCCTGCGGCTTGTTTTCAAGCATCCACTGCTTTTCGTTCGAGGCGGCAAAGAGCCTGACTCTCTTGATCGCCTCGGTGTAATCATTGTTCGCAAGAGTGCGGAGCGCGTCCCTGTCGCCGTTTCTGTAAGCCTCGCGGGTCTTGACTCCCAGCTCCGCCTTGACCTCAAGCGCCGAGCAAAGCTTTGCGAGATTGTCGAAAAGGTATCCGTATCTGCGGCTCTTTTTCGCGGTCGCGGCAAGAGTGCGGGAAACAGACGCAAACTCCTCGCCAATTCCCCTTTTTACCGTGCCGTCGAGGAAACCGTTGAAGCAATCGGAATAAAGCATATACTTCGAGGGGTTGCGCGGACCGCTGCCCTCGGGCACGGTGACGTGATCGGGCAGATCGAGCGCCATGAACTCGTCAAAATCAATACCCGTAAATCTCTTGAACTTAGCCTTGATCTTCTCGTCGTCGGTGTGACCCTTCGCGTACTCGGAAAGATAGAAAAGCGCAGGCAGAGCCGCGAAGCGCGAGCACTCGCCGCCGTTATCTCCCCACATCGTGAAGAATACGTTTTTGACCTTGTTCTTTCTGCAGGACTTGATCGCAGGGATCATCGAGCGCAGGGAGTATTCGTTGTTCGGGCAGAAGCCGCACCAGGTCCAGACGCCGCCTGCAAACCAGACGTCGCTCGTAAATTGCTTGTGATTGTAGATCATATCGTCAAAGCACTGCTGCTCGGTGTGATAGTAGTCCCAATAAACAGGGGTGACACACTCGGGGCGCGCCTCGATATATTCGCGCGGGATCTCGGTCTTTTCAACGTAATAGCGGCCTTCCGTCCATCTGTTAAAGAACATATCCGACCACATCATCGGCTCAAAGCCGTACTTCGACGCGATCTCAACTACTCGCTCAAGATGCTTTTTCATTATCTTATCGACGGTCTCGTAGCCGTTCTTCGTAAGGTATCTGCCGCGGCCGAGCTGATGCGCCTCGTCCATACCGACGTGAATACGGCGCGAACGGAAGCACTCCGAGCAGCTTGCGAGCATATGATCGATCAGCGCATAGCAGCGCTCGTCACCGACGAGCAGAATGTCCTCGGCGTCGGTCGGAAACTGACCCCAACGGATAGTCGCGTTGAGGTGCGCGAGCGTCTGAATACAGGGTATCAGCTCGATGCCGAGCGAATACGCGTAATCGTCAAGCGCTTTAAGCTCATCCTTCGAGTATCTGCCGCGCATATAGCCGAAAAAGGGCTCGCCGTCGACCTCGTAGGTGTCCTCGGTGTAAAGCAAGAGGGTGTTGTAGCCCATTTTTGCAAGCAAGGGCATAAATTTTTTGAGTCCGTCAACGCTCATAACTGCGTTTCGCGACATATCGACCATAACGCCAAAGCTTTTGAATTTATACATAGCTCCTCCTCGGTCAGCGACCTGTTTTTTATGTGATCAAAGTAATTTTGCGATGATTTCCTCGTGCGAGAGGGGGGAAAGATAAGCGGGCGGCACGTCGAAGACGGTCTTGCAGCCGACTGCTCCTTCCCTTCTGAGTCTTGCCGCGGCGCGCGCGTAAGCGACGATGACCGAGGCGGTAAATTCGGGATTGGAATCGAGCTTCAGCGAATACTCTATCACGTGAGAGTGCTCGCCCTCAAGCCCCGTTCTTCCGCTGCGGATAACGAATCCACCGTGAGGGATTCCCGCGTGGTCGCGCTCAAATTCCTCTTTCGTGATAAAGTGGACCGTGGTGTCGTAGTCGGCAAAGTAGTTGGGCATAGTCACGATCTCGCGCTCGATCTTCTCTCTGTCCGCGCCCTCGGCGGCGACCACGAAGCACTCGCGGATATGCTTTTGTCTTGTGGTGAGAGTCGGCGCCTGTCCTGCTCTGACCGCGTCGAGCGCGCTCTGTACGGGGATGGTGTACTGCTTGCCGTCAAGCACGCCGTCAACGCGTCTGATCGCGTCGGAGTGACCCTGACTGACACCCTTGCCCCAGAACGTGTAATCCTCGCCGTCGGGCAGGATCGCACCCGAGATAAGACGGTTGAGCGAGAACATACCGGGGTCCCAGCCGACCGAGATCATCGCCACGCGTTCGCCCTCTTTCGCCGCCTTGTCGACGTTCGCAAAATGCTCGGGAATACGAGCGTGCGTGTCGAAGCTGTCGACGACGGTAAAATGACGCGCAAGCGCGGGAGTCTGCACGGGCAGATCGGTCGCACTGCCGCCGCAGATTATCATTACGTCAATATCGTCTTGATATTTTTCAACCTCGTCTGCGCGCGCCACGACAGCGCCCGCGGTCGCAATTTTCAGCGACTCGGGATCGCGCCGCGTAAAGACGGCAACGAGCTCCATATCGGGATTCTGCCCGATAGCGCTCTCAACTCCGCGTCCGAGATTTCCGTATCCAAAAATTCCAATTCTGATCATTTTTTTAGCACCGACCTTTCGTTCTGTCTGATCACATACAGTATAACACATTTCCCCCTCCTTTTCAATAGATTTCGCGCCATTTTTTGCGCCATTTTTGAAGAAAAATTGTGGCAGAGCACCACCGCGCTCACAACTACACGTATTCGTCAAACGCACAAAAACGGGCGGATATGGAATCCGCCCTACGACAGTCTCACACGGCGCGAGATCAACCTCGCGCCGTGCGTGTAAATTTTCAATTATTCTTCGGGAACGTAGTTGTAAACTACCGTTGCGTTTTTGAGCTCATCGTTGCTCCACGAAACGCTGATCTCCGCCCAAGCTTCCTCACTTCCCTTGTAGTAAACGGTGGTTAGACCCGTGCAATCCTCGAACGCAGATTCACCAATAACCGTTACGCTCTCGGGGATAACTATGCTCTCAAGGCTCGTGCAACGGAAGAAGGTAGAGCCGTAAATACTCGTAACACCGTCTCCTATCGTTACGCTCGTAAGGTTGGGGCAATAGTAGAACGCATGACCGTCAATACTCGTTACACTATCGGGAATCGTTATACTTCTAAGGCTCACGCAACCCTGGAAGGCAGAGTTGCCAATGCTCGTTACGCTCTCGGGGATAGTTACACTTTCAAGGCTCGTACAATCTTGGAACACAAAATTACCAATGCTCGTTACGCTCTCGGGAATAGTTAGACTCGTAAGAGCAGAGCAATATTCAAACGTATAATCACCTATACTCGTTACGCTCTCGGGCAGCGTTATGCTCTCAAGGCTCGTGCAACTAAAGAACGCACCCCAACCAAGACTCGTTACGCTATCGGGGATCGTTATGCTCTTAAGGCTCGTGCATTCCTTAAAAACGTAATCGCCAATGCTCGTTACACTCTCGGGGATAACTATGCTCTCAAGACCGTAGCAAAAGGAAAATGCGTCATCGCCAATTCTCGTTACGCCCTCGGAGATCGTTATGCCCGTAAGGCTCGTGCAATCCGAGAACGCATAAGAATCAATGCTCGTTACATTCTCGGGGATAACTATGCTCTCAAGGCTATAGCACGACGAAAACACACCCCAACCAATGCTCGTTACGCCCTTTGGAATGTTTACGCTCTTAAGCGCGGAGCAATATTCAAACGCATAATCGCCAATGCTCGTTACGCTATCGGGCAGCGTTATGCTCTCAAGACTCGAGCAATGGGAGAATGCAGACTCGCCAATGCTTGTTACGCCCTCGGGGATAGTTACGCTTATAAGACCCGAATAACCCCGGAACGCATAAGAGCCAATACTCGTTATGCCGGATGGAATAACGAGATCGGTTACCAATTCTCCATTAAAATATAATTTATCGGCAGATCTCGCAGGGTTCGCCTCGCCACTCGAGAATGAAATATTTAACCAGTCCTCTACGTTGCCGCCAAAATATACGACTTTAAGGCTAAGGCAAGAAAGGAACGCCCAATTTCCAATAGCCGTTATACCCTTCGGGATAGTTACGCTCTTAAGAGCGTAGCAATTATTGAACGTGTAATCACTAATACTCGTTATACTATCGGGCAGCGTTATGCTCTCAAGGCTATTGCAGCCCGAGAACGCATAAGAGCCAATGCTCGTTACGCTATCGGGAATATTTATGCTCTTAAGAGCGTAGCATCCTTCAAACGTATAACTACCAATGCTCATCACACCCTCGGGGATAGTTATGCTCTCAATGCCTTCGCAATTAGAGAACGCATGATCGCCAATTCCCGTAACGCTATATCCCTCGGGCGAGATCGCGGGAATAACGACGTTAGCATCTGTGCAAGTACCGATTCCGCTGACGTAGCAGGTTCCGTCGCCGTTAGAGGTGAATTCCAAGACCTCTATTACAACTGTCTCCTCGGTGGTCTCCTCGGTCGTTTCCTCGGTCGTTTCCTCAGTTGTTTCCTCAATCGTTTCCTCGGTCGTTTCCTCGGTCGTTTCCTTGGTCGTTTCCTCGGGAGCTTTAGTAGTCGTTTCGCCACTCGTATCCTCGACGCCTTGTGTGTTGTCACACGCCGCAAGCATCGGCAAGCAGAGTACGAATACGAGAATTAGAGCTAAAAATGCTGTCTTTTTCATCATATATTCCCTCCCAAAAATAAAAAATCGCATATGATCCGATAAATATACAAAAGACATCGACTTTCATCGGCATATTGATATCATTATAGCACCTCCTAAGGTTTTTGTCAACAATCAAAAACAACCTTTCCACCTCAAAATGCGGATCATGGTGTAGGACAGCCGCCACTATATCCCCCTTGACAATCCCGCCCCTCCGTGATACAATATAAGCAAGAAAAATCAGCAAACACACCGTTCGCTGTTCAGGAGATAAAAATGTCGCTTTTTTCAAGCATTTTCAGAAAAAAACACCCCGAAAACACTCAATACGAGTGTCGGGAAAACGATAAAACCCTCATCCGCGTCGAGAACGCCACCCTCTCCTACGACGGCAGAGCCGTCATCGAAAACCTCTCCTTTACGGTCGAGGACGGCGACTTTCTCTGCGTCACGGGTGAGGGCAGCTCGGGAAAATCAAGCCTCATCGGCGCGCTCTCGGGAATGGTCAGGCTCAATAGCGGTAAGATCACCTTCGTGAACCTCTCGCGAAACCAGATCGGCATCCTGCCCCAGCAAACCACCGTCGGCAGCGACTCGCACGCCACCGTCCGCGAGATCGTCACCGCAGGCTGCCTCGCCAGAAGCCGCAAGGGCGCATTTATGTCCAAGGAATCAAAAGAGATAGTCGACTATAACCTTTCCCTGCTCGGTCTCACTCCCCTTGCCGACCGACCCTGCCGTGAGCTCTCGGGCGGACAGTGCCGTAAGGTCATGCTCGCGCGCGCCCTCTGCGCCGCCGAAAAGCTCCTCTTGCTCGACGAAGCCGCCGCAGGACTCGACCGCGCCACCGCGCTTGAGGTCTATAACCTCATCTCGCGCCTCAATCAGCGCGGTATGACGATCGTGATGATCACCTCCGATACCCTCCCCCTCAACTACGCCACCAAGATCCTCCGCATCAATAAGGACTCGATCTTCTTCGGCACCCCCGAGGAGTTAGCGTAGAAAGCGAATTGCAGGAACCTTTTTGATAAAAGGTTCCTGCACCTCCAAAAACCTCCCCCTAGGATAGAGATAGGACAGACGGTTCAGGTTTTAAAGTGGGAGAGAAAAGGTAAAAGGATTTTCCACGGATAGAGATAAGATATACGGATTAAGTTTATAAGGCTCCCTTGTGTAAATGGGAGTTGATTTGCAAGCAAATCGTCAGCGAAGCTGACTGAGG
>JAFQPM010000015.1 GCA_017411745.1 Clostridia bacterium
AAGGTCGGTTCTTTCCTTCCACATAGGCTGTACGGGTATGACAGTTGACGAATTATCTATAAACGAGCCAAAAGCATACGCAAGTGAGGTCTTTCCCGTTCCCGACATACCCTGAAGTATCAAAATATGCGACACGGACATGCCCGCGATAAATCTTCTGATATCTTCGATATCGTAATACAATCCGTGATTGCTTGCCGCGTAATTTCTGAAATTATCACACAGCTCCTTAAGCGTTATTCCCTTGTCGTAGCTCGTTCTCATATAGCTCTTTTCGTTGCTGTCGATCGTGCTCAGCATATAAAAGCGCTCTCCCGTCTCCTCTGCCTCTTCCTTCTCCTCTTGCGCTGCGGGGGCATTGTCGTAGGATATCTTATACTCTACAGCATTCGATTGACCTCTTTCCTTCACTATAACGGTGATAACTATGACCGCTATTGCCGCCAAGACTACGAAAAGATAAATAATTATCGCTATCGGAGAAGAAATGAGCTCGGGCAGCGACATCAGTGCCGCCAAAGCGTTGGACATTATAAAGTTTAACATTTATATCTCCTTAATCCTGACCTTCGTTTGAGTTAGAGCTATCACTCGAAGGCTCGTCATTTTCGGGTGTTGCAGTCTCAACAACACTAAGATTGTCCTTTTTGTAGGTCTCGGCATTTTTCAGCACCTCTGCACACTTGACCATATCGTCATCGCCGAATACGGAATCAAATATCTCTGTAAGCGAATCGCCGTTCTCGGTCTTCTTACCGCTTGCCGCAAGTATTGCCGCAGGCATAAGCTTTATCGCCATAGCGATATCAACGCTTTGCTTGAGATCGATTTCCGTAGCCATAAGCGCAGCCGCGCACTTTTCAAACGCCAGACACATTTTATTATTTATGGCGAACGTAGGCTCGAGACTCTTTACACGCTTTTCAAAAGAATCGATCTTTTTCCAGAGATCCTCGGCTATAACGAACTTATTAACAGCGCGCTCACTGATATAGCCCATCTGATAATAGAAGAAATCACCATAATTTGAGTGCTTATTCGAAGGAGTCGTCTTTGCCACAGAAATGCGATTTACGGTCGCGATCTCGGGGATAAGCTCGGGGATCATATCATAGCATTCTCCGATAGCAAGGTTGACGGCAAACCACATATTTTGATGAATGTAGTATGTCATTTCCTTGTTTCGCTCGTTATGCGCGATCACCGAAGTAAATCCAAGCGGATTTTTCGCATGCTTGATGTAAGGGGTGAAATATTTCATCATATCTTTGCTTCTGACACCGTCAAGAGCAGCAATATGTAATCTTTCCTTGGTTTTAACTGCGCTTTCGATAGCATATGTCAGGTTTCTCTTAACACGGTGTCCCTCTTCATCGAGAGCAAAGAGTGCGCTTTCCTCGTTAACGTATGAGGCATCGACCTTATCGACGTAGGTCTTTGTTCCAAAATAATCCGAAAGCACGGAGATAAGGCTCTTGAAATCCTCAGAGCTCATATCCTTAAATACCAACAGTCTGGAAGATGATACAGCCGCGAAAATGCTCTTCACCACGTCCTCGTCAAGCATAAGCCCGCGCTCAAGCGCAAACTCCTTGAATTCCTTTGTTGCACGGGTAAAATCAAGTGTTTTATCAACGTATTTAAGCGACTCGTCGTATCCCTTGCGCTCCTTTACCGCCACATTGCGAGCGTCGTTTTGATGTTCGGGCTCTGTATCAAATTCGGTTCTGAACATGGTTGCAGCAGAAAACTCGGGAAGCTTCTCCGCATCCTCAAAGTGCTGCTGATTTTCCATTGCTATCATTTCGCGCTCTTTTGCGTAAGCCTTATTCTTCTCGACTGCGTCGATAATAAAGAAGACTATGCCTGTCACTGCCAATATGGCGGTGATCACTCCCAAAAAGAAAGAAGACGCTGTCAGAGCATTATATACGCCGAGAGCTATCGCCAAAACACCCGCGCCTACTCCACAAATTATATTTTTTTTGGATTTTTTCATAAGATCGTAACCTGCCTCTAAAGTATATTTGTCACCAATAATGTTTGATTCGGACTGAAGATATTTATACAGCTTGTCTTCTGACTCAACGCTGATACTCTCGCTTCCGCCATGAATATTCGTAACGAGCCTGATATCGGTCGCGGAAGATCCGACATATACGGTATACATTCCCTTTTCGACGACCATTTTTCCACTCTGCTCGTCAAAGACCATGGGGAGCTCGATATCCACGCTGACGCGCTTGCTTTCCCTGACCTTAAGGTCTATAATGGCATAGCCGCACAGCTCGCGAGTGGGTCTTATCAGATTTGAATCCAATGCACTCACGTACACTTGGGCAATTTCTCTGCCTTCGCGCTTACCTGTATTCGTAACCGTAAAGGTCACGGTATTGCCACTCACTTTAGGCTTTGAATAGGTAAATTTGGTATAAGAAAGTCCGTGTCCAAACGGATATTGCTCATGAATACCTGCCGTGGTGTAATATCTATACCCCACAAAGCGACCTGATTTAACTCCGTATTTATTGCGATACAGCGCATATTTTTCAGAATATCCGTCGATATCAGAATAAAGTGTATACGGCAAGCGTCCCAGCGGATCAGATTTGCCGAGAATAACGTCAACTATCGATGCCGCATCGTCTTTTACTTCGAAAGGTGCCAGCATGACCGTCGGGAACGAATCGGTAAATCCTACGTCCACACCAAAGCCCGTTTCCAAGATAACGACGATCTTTTGAGCATACGACTTTAATTTATCAACTAATTCTAGCTGATTTGCCGGCAGAGATACCTTGCGCGACACGGGAATTTCTTTTCCTCTCTCCTCGCCGTGTCCCAAGAACAAGAACGCCACGTCGCAGCCCTTAACTGCCGCAAGTGCTTTCAGATAATCAACTTCCCCCTGCTCTATGTCCCTGTGGATGTCATATCCCTTTTCTTTCTCGACTCTACTTACGCCGTTAGCCATAAGCAAGGCTTCACACCTATCGAGAAGGGTGTCTCCTTCCTCTCCGTCAGCGGCTATGCCTCCTATCAACGCGACCGATGATCCGACCTTCGTGTTTAGGGGAAGCATCGATCTCTCGTTTTTCAAAAGAACAGTTGCTCCTTTGGCTGCTCTGGACGCAAGTCGATCCTTCTCATCAGGGAGTAGCTTTTTGCCCTTTTCTTTATTATTTGACTCGAGCAAAAAAGTGAATAATCTTTCAAGAGCCTTGTCAACAAGCTCGGGAGATATTGCTCTGCCCGCCTTTATCTCAACATCGATCTCGCCCTCGGTCATCTCTCCCGCTTCTTGACGTTTACGCAACTTATAATACAAATTTAGTGCGTTTTCAAGCGCCAACGAGGATCCCTTGAGGCATATTCCTCCGTTTATCAGGAAAGGTACCGTATCCTCTGCCGAAGCTCGCTTTACAACTACGCAGGTTTCGCCGGCTACATTTCCCTTTTCGACATCGGATAAATATGAATTTTCATGCGAATATTCATTTGCGAGTATCCTTCTGTCCGTGATCACCGCGGATGCGTGACTATCGCTTACCGTGCGCTTGAACGGCTCTACCAAAAACTCGTGCAGAACCGCCCTCGACGGAGAAACGTCCATTCGATCGACGTCGGCATCAGTCAGGTAATATCCCGATATTGCCGCCGACGCACCCGCATAGTTAACTCCACGAGCAAACTCGGTTGCAAGTGACCGAGTAAGATAGATATCCTCGGACATTTCGTTTCTGTATGGGGACAGCTTTACCTTCGCTCCCGGTGTCGCTATAACGTTGGACGCAGGACTATTTAAAGAAAGCGCGACTTCACCCGACAACTCGTATATAAGGTCATTGTCCCACGAATGTGCAAGTGCCGCGGGAGAGGGATATTTGCCCTCCTTTAGCATCCGATGCATATTCCAAAAGGCAAACCCCGGGATGCCCAGGCTCGCCCTCTCACCGTCCGATAAGGACATAACGTCGGTGAGTATCCTCACTTTGTCATCGTCCCTGAGACTTGAGATGATATTACTGTATTTAAGCATTTTTCTCTCCAAAGTAAAAAGTTAAAAAAGGATCGATTTACGCACTGATAATTCTCTGCTCATCGAAGAAACTGTATAATGATCAGTGCTGTTACGCAAAGCAAAACAGCCGCCGCCATAAGACCTGCTATCGTCTCAAATTGCGATAGCTTAAATGAGCTCGCAGAAAAATCAACACCAAACATACTCTCCTTGCGAGGCTCCTTTTGAGGAGCATAATACACATAGGCCTTCTTTCCCGTGACCTTGTACGTATGCTTATCCGAAATTGCTCTGACAAAGCTTATTTTAAAATCAACACATTCTTCTGACAGGGGGATTCCCTGTGGTGATGCAAACGTCTCGCCTGCTTCAACATTGATATCCTTATAGGAAAGATGACGAACGTTCAATATCTCGCCGTCGCGGTTAAACTCGGTAAGCACAAAACGCACCGATCTCAATACAGTTTCGGTATCGTTCGAGCATCGCAGAAGCAGATGCTTGACACCGTCTCTGTATACAAACATAAATTGTTTGACACTTACGAATCCTTCAATTTGCGGATGCTTGTAAATGCCCTTTATCGTTATCTTGTCCACACTACTCATCTTATCTTCAGACCGCCCTTTCTCTTTTTAAGGAACATAGCCCATAGACCTAAGGCGCTTATAGCTATCGCTGCTATCAATACTATCGGCATGCTTATGAGCAACGTCGGAAATCCCGGAATAAATACTCGTAAAACCTCAACCAATCCGAGCACAGTCGCTCGAAGAAGAAATGCCTCCGCTACAGTCACCACAGTCACTGTACAAGCAAAAATGATCCCTCTCACCTTGTTGAGCGTCAAGGTTGCACCAACAGAGAGCTTTTGTTCATTGACCGTGTCAAGCAGGAGCGTTACGTACGAGGTCTCCATCGGCAACGCCACGCGTTTTGTACATCCTGCAGGACCTATTGCATCAGTCACCCGAACCACGTCTATTATTCTGTTGCGTCTGTCAAACACCACCGCCGAATATCCTATACATTCGACACTATCTGTGACTTTACATCTTATGTACTTTACACCGTCGTCAACGAAAAGAATATACGAGCTTACGTACTGTCTCAACGCAGGATGAGGCTCATAAAGTATTCCCCTTCCATTCGGGTACGTATATTTTTTCAATCCTCTGTCCGTCACGGGACAATCAAAGCGCAGCAACAGTGACGGCAACGCTGAGCCCACTAAAAAAGTGTATATACCTATGCTGATAAGGCACAGTATGATCTCAAGTACGATCTTGAATATGGTATCAATAATCATGAGATATCTCCAAAATAGATGATTTTAACGGGATCAATTTCCCTGGTAGTATTGTTCAAAAAATTCCTGCATTTGCTCGGTTGTTATGTATCCGTCGGAATTCGGTATATTCGTTATCATGGCATCCGCTATTACCTTCGCCACATCAGCGGGAACGTCAACTCCGTAATCCTGCAGATATTCGACGGTATAGTTAGCAAGCGTTTCAACCTTTTTGTCATGAGGCTGACCACTCATTCGGTTGAACTGCTCTGTTATATCCTCCATCAAGCCGTTATACTCATCTATGTCGTATCCTTCAAACTTGATGGTGCTCATCAAGGAGTTCATCGCGAAAAGATGCAGACTGTCTATCAAGGGCTCTGTTCTCGGATTCTTTTCCAGCTCGCTGATAAGCTCATTCAAAAAGTCGCTATTTTCCAAAATTTCCATGATCGCATCGTAATCGCCGTCGGTCTTAAGGATTCCCGAATCCATAATTATACCGCAGACTCGGATGATCGTGGAAAGGTCATCTCCCACCGTGTCGGGCGTCGTAGTTGCCAATACAGAGAAAATGCTATCTGTAAAGGCGGATATCGAATAGTTGAAATCCGGGCGAGAGAATCCGATAAATTCATCACCTCTGGACCAACTGCTTGAAGCCGAGGATACAATGGAAGACGTCACCAAACTCAAAAAGTAAGAATCGTCTACCGTTTCACATATATCCCCAAGCTTTTCTACGTGATCGGAGTTAAAGCCATTGAGATTTACGATTGAGGGAACGACCTCGAAAAGCTCTTGTGCAATAGACGAAATAGACTCGATCTCTTGGCTGAGCACCACGGTATGTCCGTCGATCTCTGCTACCGCGTTCATATCGTAGATCGCCTTGCCTCCGCAATAATACATTACGGTTCCCGCAAAGTCGTTTGCATAATCGGATATGACGTCTAGCACACCTCCGGACTCGCTGTTGTCTTCATTTTCGTTTACGTCCTCATCTGCACTTGCTTGATCAGCAGATATTTGCTGCTCCGAGGTGTTGTCGTTGTTTCCGGTTATCATACTCGCAACAGCATCCACGCTCTTAAGAGTGCCTATGACCGGAGAAAACAGTATCAGCACGGTGAGAAATCCTGTAATACCGCCGACTAGAGCTCCTATCTGTTTATCGTTGCGCTTATACCAAGTATCATTTTCTCCAGCACTGCCCTCCTCCTTCTTGCCGTTTTTCTCAAGTGCTTTCTTATAGACGATCGACATGATCACATGACATATTGATCGCAAAACAAAGAACACGAGCACAAAGATTATCGAGGACAATACCATAGATATCACCGCGGCAACTATTACGTAGAGACGGTTAATATCTTCGAACAGAAAAGCAAATAACTCGGTTTGATAGAGAGCAGACGTTATCAAACTGCTCAGCAAAGGTGCAATAACACGTGAGGAAAGGATACTACCTAACACAAGCGAAATTATAACAGACAAAAATGCTATTATAGTTTTTGTGCTTCCTGTGCGATATCCGTCGTAGGCGCCCTTACTCACGTTTAATGCGACTGCAAGTATTAAAACCAGTGAAAAAATTGTAAACGTCATTTTGTCTCCATTCTATTACAGGGTCGAAATTCTCTGTTCAAGATATTCGGCCGAATTATTTCCCACGTTTTGAAGCAAATCAAAACATTTTTTAACATAGATATTTAATTATAACTCTTAAAGAAGGATTTGTCAACCGCAAATTACCCTTTTTGTGCCATTTGTATGTTTTGTGCACACAAACAAGCCGCTATAAACAGAACACGCCGAACGAACCGTCCGGCGTGCTCTGTTTATTTGATATAGATTACATCCACAATGCCGCGGCACCCATGATACCTGCGTCGTTTTCAAGCATTGCCGTGACTACCTTGACCTGCGGTCCTTTAGTTCCCGCATAAATGTCGCGGTCAAGCACTGCCCCAAGGGGCTTGATCAAAGCGTCTCCCTGCTTGCAAACTCCTCCGCCGAGGATCACTGCCTCGGGTCTGAACATATTGGCAATATTGGTAATACCCGCCCCGAGCATCTCGATATAGTTATCAACGACCTCTCTTGCGCTCTCGTCGACGTCGTAATAGTCAAAAGGTGTCTTACCGTTGACCTTCTCTATATCGCCGATCTCCCACATTTTGCTATCCTTATTGGCAAGCATCGCGCGCTTGGTGTCACGGATCAGCGCAGTTGCAGAAGCGTACGTCTCAAGGCATCCGCGACGGCCGCAGGTACACTGCTCACCGCCCGCAACGATGACCGCGTGACCAAGCTCTGCGCCTGCCGAACGGTTGCCCTCAAAGAGCTTTCCGTTTATGATTATTCCACCACCGACACCCGTGCCGAGCGTGAGCATAACGGTATTGTTATATTCTTTGCCGCAACCGAACTTGGTCTCTCCAAGCGCGGCAACGTTAGCGTCGTTTGCTATCTTCACGGGAAGTCCTGTGAGCTGCTCGAGCTCCTTCGAGATAGAGAAATCCTCCCAGCCGAGATTGTTGGAGTAGATGACCTCTCCTCGCTCACTGTCGATCATTCCCGGCACACCCATGCCGATACCCTCGACGTCGCTTGCGGTCATATTTGCCTTTTTGAGCAAGGACTTGCAGAGGCTTGCGATATTATTCAATACCGTTGCAGAGCCGCCCTCACTTTCCGTGGGCACTTTGTCGTTGACGATTATTTTGCCCTCGTCGTCGATGATTCCACCCTTGATAAACGTACCTCCGAGGTCGATTCCGATGTAATACTTGCGAACTTCTGTCATAATTATCTCCATTTCTCCCTTAAGGGTATATTGTCCGTAATTTGCGGGGATAAAATAGCTGTCTCCGACGGATATTTTCTGCCCGTCGATCTCGCCCTCTCCTTTTACGCAACAGATGCAGGCGAAGGTCTTTTCATTGGTCGAAAAGGTCTCGTTCTTAACCGAGATCTTTCTTACGTTGAAGTATTTGCTGACTCCGAGCAGGTCGCCGCCAAGCGCTGTATTCTCAAATTTTTCGAGATTTGTAACGCGAAGCGCCTTTTCGACGTGCAGCTCTCTTTCGTTGCCGTTTGCGTCCCTTCTGCCGTAGTCGTAGACGCGGTAGGTAAGATTACTGTTCTGCTGGATCTCGCATATCAAGCATCCCTTACCGATGGCGTGGATCGTTCCCGAGGGAATGAAATAGCATTCACCCGCCTTGACCTCGTAGAAGTTGAGCAGATCGGTCAATCTCTTTTCAGCAATAGCTTTTTCGTATTCCTCTTTGGTTACGCTCTCGCGAAATCCGAGATAGATTCCCGCGCCCTGCTCCGCCTCGACGATATACCACATTTCTGTTTTGCCGAAGGAATTTTCGTTCTTCAGCGCATATTCGTCGGAGGGGTGCACCTGCACCGAAAGATCCTGCTTGGCGTCGATGAATTTTATGAGCACGGGAAAGAAGGAAAAGTCCTTTATATGCTCGCCGAGGTCGGCTTCCGTTGCGGTTTCTGCAAGCGTTTTGCCGTCTGACAGCTTTGTCATACCGTCCTTATGGAAGGAAAGCTCCCAGCTTTCAGCACAAGGAGATTTTTCGGTCTCCTTGCCGTAGATTTCTTTGAGTTTGTTTCCGCCCCAGAGGTAGTCCTTACACTCGGGGTAAAGCTTTTGTATTTGCATAATGATCTCCGTTTCAATTGAGGTACAGATACATTGTATCATAAATCTTTCTCTATTTCAAGGATTTCGCCAAAAATTCCGCACTTTAATTTTCGGCAGAGCTTTTACACACAAAAATCACGCGATCCGATAGTGAATCGCGTGGTTTTTGTGTATTCAAGTTACTTTTTTACGACTCCGATGAGCGAAAAGACGGCAAACACGGCAAGGTCGGTCACAACTACGGTCGAGCCGACGGGCGTGCTTGCCACGATAGAGATCAAAATGCCGATCAGGGCGCAGACGACCGAGATGATCGCCGAGCAGATCACGACACCGCGAAAGCTCTTGAAAAGTCGCATCGCCGAAAGTGCGGGAAAGATGATCAGAGCCGAAACGAGAAGCGAACCTACGAGATTCATCGCGAGCACGATTATCACGGCGATAACCACTGCGATCATCAGATTATAGGCTTTGGCGCGAATTCCCGTTGCCTGAGCAAAGCTTTCGTCAAACGTGACCGCGAATATCTTGTTATAAAAGACGATAAATACCGCTAAAACGAGTGCTGAAAGGATAAGGCAGGTCCAAACGTCACCTTTACTGAGTGTGAGTATTGAGGTCGAGCCAAAGAGCGTGCCGCAAACGTCACCCGAAACGTTTGCCGATGTTGCAAACACGTTCTGAAGCATATAGCCCACGGCAAGTGCGCCGACCGAGATCATCGCTATGGCGGCGTCTCCCTTGAGCTTGGAACGTTGACCGCCCGCGAGAAGTATGATCGCACAAGCCACGGTAACGGGCAGGACAAGCGCCATTTGCTCGGTCAATCCCACTACCGCCGCTACTGACATCGCGCCGAAGGCAACGTGGGAAAGCCCGTCTCCGATAAAGGAAAAACGCTTTAACACAAGCGTCACTCCGAGGAGCGACGAGCAAAGTGCGATGAGCACTCCGACTATCAGAGCATTTCGGACGAAGTCGAAGCGCAGATACACAGCAAGCTTATCTAAAATTTCTGTCATACGCCCTGCCCTCCTTGTGTAAATGCTTGTCCGATATGGCTTTTTACGTAATCCTCTGTCTTTCCGAAGAAAAGCGGCTTATGACTTACGTGAAGGATATGGCTGGCATATTTTACAGCGGCGGACACGTCGTGCGAGATCATTATCACCGTTATTCCGTATTCTTTATTGAGCTTATTTATCTGCTCGTAGAGCTCCGAGGTAGCCTTGGGGTCGAGTCCCGCTACGGGCTCGTCAAGCAGCAGAATTTTCGAGGTCGCGCAAAGCGCTCTCGCAAGCAGCACTCTTTGCTGCTGTCCTCCCGAGAGCTCACGGTAGCAACGGCCCGACAGATGCGCTATGCCCATTCTCTCCATATTCTCACGAGCGAGCGCTTTTTCTTTTTTACTGTAAAACGGGCGCAGGCCGCATTTGTTAAGACACCCAGACAAAACTATCTCATAGACCGATGCGGGAAAGTCCCTTTGTACTTCGGTCTGCTGCGGAAGATAGCCGATCTCGTTTCGCTTAAGTCCCTCCCCCGTGAAGATCTTGCCCGATATGGCAGGTCTTAAGCGAAGTATGGTCTTCATAAGTGTAGTCTTACCCGAGCCATTTTCGCCAACTATGCAAAGATAGTCGCCCGAGTTGACCTCGAAATCAAGTCCCTCGACTACTGTCGTATTTTCGTATCCCAACGTCACGTTCTGAACTGTTAGTAACGCCATTAATTTTCTCCATTCTGCCGTTATTACGGCTTTTTTTAATCAAGTGCTATGGTTTTGAAACTCAAACATCTTTACGCTTGACATTTTTTGCAAGTACCGTAAAGAACGGTCTTTTCTTTGTTTATGTGAAAGCCCTCCGCTGCAGAGAGTGCCGCTTGCATCTTGCACTCGCTTTCGGCGTTCATATGGAACACCTTCCCACATTCCATACAGGTCAGATGTATAGAATTGGCGCAATGCTCCTTGTCGATGAAGCGATAAAGCAGGTCGCGGCTGTCTTTGTTTATCTGACAGCGCACAACTCCCTCCTCCTTCATGCTTGCGAGGTTTCTGTATATCGCACTCAAGCTGATGCCCCGATCTGCTAAAAACGAGTGTATCTCTTTGACGGTAAAGTATTCGTGGGGGTGGTCGCAAAAAAACTCATACAATATTTTTCTCTGTTCGGTATGATACTGAGCCATTGATTTACCTCCAAATATGCGAATGATTTGCAAATATTTTAACACAAGATCATCAATTTGTCAAGAGCTTTTGCGAACGGTTCGCAAATTTTTCAGCCGAGTTTTTCCTCCGAATTATCTTTTTTTAACGTGGTCAGAAAAATGCAAAAAGCGAAAGCATATATGCCGATCCCCGACGATATTTTAAGCATCAGATAAAGTGCCATAGTCCAGATAGCAAAAAGTGAGATCGCGGTGGTGACCGACAAAACCCTTTCTGCAAAACGCTCGTTTGAAATTGCGGCAACTGCACAATACAGCACTCTGCCGCCATCAAGTTTTTCAATCGGTACAAGGTTTGTGACCGCATGGATCAACGACGACACCGCGAAAAAACCGAGATAGCCCCACGCGTCGCTCTGTCCCGATTCCAACAGCTCCGATGCTTTTTCAAAAAGCTCGACCGCCGAGACCTCGCTTGCCCTCGAAACAGCAAAAATTATCGCGGCGGCGACAAGATTTGCCAGCGGTCCTGCCAACGCGAGAAAAAACTCGCTTTTATACGAGATCAGGCGCTCGTCGGTCTCTATTTTTGCGCCGAATATGCCGAATTTTATCTCTTTTAACTTTATCTTTTGCGTTTTTGCCGCCAAAATATGCCCTGCCTCGTGCAAAAGCGCCGCCAAAGCGTATATGAAAAAGGGTTTTACTCCGTTACATATCATTACTGCCAAAAACAGCAGAATTCCTCCAAGCCCATATCTTATCTTTCTCAATTCAGCTCTCCGATCACGTTTTTTATAAATTTATGTCGGCACATAAAAGAATATTTATATTTTTTGTGAAATTACTTGACAATCGCGCGACCGTATGATATGATATTAAATGTTAAAATATATTAATAAAACTACAGTTTTTTGAAAGGATTTTGATTTATGAATCTTCAGATCAAGGACGAGCTTATTCCCGGCACAAAACTTCTGCGCTCGGAAATGGGCGGTGTTACGGGACTTGAATTTCTCTCTAAAATCTTCTTTATCTCAAATGGAGTCATGCTCACGCAGATACGCGAGATCTCGGGCATTGACGGTACTACCCTGCAGAACTGGACCAAGCGCGGCTGGGTAATGAATTCGAAGCTGAAAAAGTACAGCATCGATCAGGTCGCGCACATTCTTATCATCAATATGCTGCGATCCTGCATGCAGCTCGATAAGATCGCGTTTCTCATCGAGTACATTAACGGAAAGCTCGACGACACAAGCGACGACATCATTGAGGACTCCGTGCTCTACGATTACATATGCAGAGTTCTTGACAGACTTATGACTTACGAGGTCTGCTCTCTCGGCTCGGTCCGCGTTGCCATCGAGGAGGAAACTCAGGACTACCAAGAAAAGATGCCCGGTGCAAGAGAAAGACTCTCCCAGGCGCTTGAAATAATAGTTGTTGCATACTACGCCTCGCTCATCAAGAGACATTCAGACGCTATGCTTGCAGAGCTCTGCTACGGAAAGACGTTTTAAGATATGAGAAAAGCAAGGATCTTCGACGTTGCCGTCGATTCGTTGATATACTTACTCTCTATGCTCGCCGCCTGTCTTGTTTGTATGTGCGCCGAGATATTGCTCGTAAAGATCGTGGACGTGTGCGTAGCGATCGATTACTTTACGCTGTGTATTATCCGCACGGTCATATACACGATTGGAGTAAACGCGACTCTTTCCGCTGTCGCATACCGTGACGGATACAAGAGTGCAAAATGTTCAATAATAGGAACGTTTATCTCCTGCGTTCTCGCCTCGGTTATTCATTTTCTTTTCAGCCTTCTTTTCGGCTTTGAGGCGTTTTGCGCGGGCGGTGTGCGCTTTATCACGGGGTTGGTCGAGTTCGGCACGTCGCTGTCGGCAAGCTCGATGATAGCAGAACTGCACCCCGCAGATTTCGTTGCGGTATTTTTCATCAACAGCTCTGTTTATTGCATTCTGATGACGGTATTCAAAAAGGTTGGCGAGAGGCAGAGGCTTATCGATCGCGAGCAGCTTATGGGCTCGGCTTCTTCGTCTGTCACGGACGACGGCAAGTCGGACGATTAAAAATCTATTGAGGTAGAAATGGTACTCGAAAATAACAAGGATAGAATTATAATCAAGGCGAAAAGCAAGCCGATGATCTCGGTTCCCGAGGGTGAGATCGATCAGAAGCAGCTGCTTTTCGATATCTGCGAGGCGATCCGCGAGGGCGGATACGACCCCATATCGCAGATAGTGGGATACATCATCTCGGAAGACCCCACTCACATCACAAATTACAAGAACGCAAGAACGCTTATAGGAAAGCTGGAGCGCGACGAGCTGCTCAAGCAGATGGTACAGAGCTATATTGACTCTGTTGCCGACGAGATAGACTCACGGAATTTAAAGAAATGACTTTATCAAATTTTAGGATAATCACAAGGGACGGTCAGGTCGACTCTCTGCCCTCTCGCGACAGCGTTGTTGCGCTTGGAACATTTGATGGCGTTCACATCGCGCATCGCGCTCTTTTGGAGAGTGCAAGAGAGCTGGCAGAGCGCGTAGGGGCAAGACTCGTTGGCGCGTGGTGCTTCTCTATGCCGCCCGCTTCGTTTATTCTCAAAACGAATGTGCCTATGCTGATCTCTCTTGAAGAAAAGGTAGATATTATGCTCTCCCTCGGGCTCGATTTCGTCGCCGTGGGAGATTTTCAGGACTTTTGCTCTATGAGTGCGGAGTCCTTTATTGGTGACGTGCTCATGGACAAGCTCGGTTGTGTCGGTGCGGTATGCGGATACAATCATCGCTTCGGGCACAAGGGACTTGGCGATCCTACGACTCTTGCCGCCGCACTTGGCGAACAAAACGTGGTGGCGGTTCCCGAGATCAAATATAACGGCGTGACGGTCAGCTCGTCGGCTATCCGCGCTTACATTGAGGACGGTCGGGTATCCGAGGCAAACGCTATGCTCGGCAGACCCTTCTCACTTACCGCAAAAGTCGTCACGGGCAAAAAACTCGGTCGCGAATGGGGTTTCCCAACCGCAAATCAGCTCTTCCCCACCGATTCGGTAAAGCTGAAAAACGGAATCTACGCTACCGTCTGCACCGTTGACGGCAAACGCATGACCTCGGTATCCAACGTCGGTGTTCGCCCGACTATTTCGGACGAGGCAGATTCTCACGCGGTCAACTGCGAGACCTATATTCACGGCTTCTCGGGCGACCTTTACGGCAAGAGCGTGACCGTTGAATTTTACGAACTTTTGCGCGAGGAGAGAAAATTTGACTCGCTTGACGCGCTCAAGGAGCAGATCGGTAAGGATATAGATGCTTCTGTTAGATATTTTTTCCAAAACCCTTTTTGAAAAAAGGGTTCTGGACTCCCAAAAACTTCCCCGAAAAAATTTGAAATAAAATTTATCCGGTAGTGGAGTTTTCAAAGTTGAATTTGATTTTTTCGCTTGACTACTAAACGAAAAAAAAGAAAGGAGTTGCTATGATAAATAAAAAAAGGCGTTTTGCCGTGATCGTGGCAACGCTTTTCATAATTTTGGCATCAATTTTATCGGTCATACCTGCTGTGGCGGTCGAAGCGCCCGAGGTTAACGGGGGCGAGGCGATCGTCTTGTACGACAAGACTCACAAGCGGTATATCGTTGAGGAAAACGGGTTTGCAATGCTCAACACCTCGACGAGCGCGAAGATAATGATGGGTCTTATCGCGTGCGAAACGCTCTCTGACAGACTTGATCAGACCGTGACGATAACAGAGGAAATGATTTCGGGCGCTTCGGGATACAGTATGTCACTAAAGATCGGAGAGAAGATCAAAATCGAGGACCTTTTATACGGTGCGATATGCGGCTCGTACAACGATGCGGCTTACGCGCTCGCCCACATCTGCGGCGGCTCGGGTTTTGTGGATATCATGAACGATCGCGCGCTCGAGCTCGGGGCAAAAAGCACGACGTACGTCAATCCCATCGGCTATCCCGACAGCAGCTCCATGATCACGACGGCATACGACACGCTCAAGATCGCGCTTACCGCCTCGGACAACGAGCTTTATATGAGTATCTGCTCGGCGGTCAGGCACACGGTCAAGGCGACTAACAAAAGCGATGAAAGAACGATCTATAACCGCAATTATCTCGTTTGCTCGGCTACAAACGGCAGCTATTATAACGCGAAATGCAAGGGCTTGAACGCAGGCTACTCGGGCGAGGCAGGCGGCTGGAGTATAGTCACTTTGATTGAGGACGACGGAGCCGAATATATCTGCGTTTTGCTCGGCGGCAAAGAAAATGCCGACGGAAGTGAGGTCTACGCTTACGACAGTGTGAACACGCTTGCAAATTGGGTCTGCAAGACCTACGACGACTATACTATATTCCCTGCCGGCGCGCAGGTCGGCACGACCAATATCGGTCTGGTCGGAGTTACTACGAACGATGCGCCGTACGTCACTGCAGGAGATCTGACGGTCTACGTTCCTGCGGGGTGCGAGGTTTCTTATCACATAGAGATCGACAATGATCTGAAGGCGCCTATCGAGGCGGGGACGGTCATCGGAAAAGTTATCGCGACGGCGGACGGCGACAAGGTCGGCGAGGTCGAGCTCTTGCTGAAAAACAGCTATGAATCGAACTCGATAATGGTAGTCATCGACAAGATCGGCTCTTACACGATGAGCCGCGCGTTTGTTGCGACAATAATTTGCTTTGTCGTGCTGCTTGCGGCGGTGCTTATTTACAGATACGTAAACAGATACAATTCTCGTGGAAAATATACGAGGAGAAGATAATTAAAAACACGGAAGTTCAGGCTTCCGTGTTTTTGGTTTTATGGGTTATTTCCATCTGCCAAGCTCTTCAGAGCGCTCTTGATCTTGGCGCAATCTCTCGGCTTCCTCGTTCTCTTTTTTTCGCTTTTTCACCCTATTCACCACGGCAATAATTACTAACGTCGGGGCTAAAACAAGCGAAACCGCAAATATTACCGCTATTGAGATCGTACATGCTGAAAATTTGACGTCGTTGGAAAAGAAAAAGACAAGAGGCAGGTATAGCGATGTCAAAAACAGCGCCACGCAGCCCAATTCAGGATATTTCCTTCTTTCCAGAGGAGGACGATAGAAGTATCCCTTCCCATCAAGCTTCGAATACTTGATATTACGACGATCCATATCTCTTATTTCTCCGTGAAAGCCGACATGAACATTCACTAAAAAAAACATGACCATCACCAGAGGGAATATAGAGGTAAAGCTTACGTTGACGACCGAGGGATAAGCGAGGGCGCATACCGCCAGCGAGATCGCGGTCAACAGCATTATTGTTATACCGAGGGCAAAAAATATTCTAAATATTTTCTTCGTTTTTTTGATCATTTCCATTTGCCGAGCTCCTCGCGCTTTTTCTGCTCCTCAAGCTCCTTTTCCCACTTCTCGTATTTCGCTTTTTCTGCTTCCTTGGCTTGCTTGGTTTCCTTTATTTCAATTGGGAGAGATGCTACAATACCCACGCCTAAAGCAATGAGCATAATCGCTATGCTGAAAGCCTTAATTACAAATGAACCAAAGATGATCAACGGCATATTGAGCGCTGCTCCGATAAACATCGTATATCCCAAGATCAAGTTTACAATATTGGGACCTTTGCGCGAATCGATGACCTGAAATTTTCCCTTTCCCTCTGAATTTTTGGTATATTTGAAGTCAAAGGAATCAGAATAGCTGTGCCACCTGCCGTGACGGAAGTAGACTCTGTTTTTATACGAGGAGTAGCCAATGAATAGCATATACGCCATAACGGCGACAGGAATTAAGGATTCCAATCCTACAACAAGGTGTTGCTTAAATATAAGCGCAAATATTCCCGTGGTTGCGATAATAAAGGTGTAAATCAGAAAGGTTATTTTTTTCATTAGAGTTCCCGTGTGATAGTTAAAAATGTGTGTTTGAAATTTATTTCCATTTGCCGAGTTCCTCGCGCTTTTTCTGCTCTTCGAGCTCCCTTTTCCACTGCTCGCTTCTCGCCTCATCCGCTTCAATCTGCTTTTTACCCTCTTTGATAGCAAAAGGCCAAGCGAATACCACACCAACCACGGAACAGATCAACATAATGCCGAAACTTAAATATTTAATTTCATAGTTAAAAAACACTATTAGTGGAACGTTCAGCGAAGCGCCTATGTACATAGTATAAGCGAGAATAATATTCGACATTTCCGGTTGCGCCTTCGGCTTATAGACGTTAAAATTTCCCTCGCCTTTGTCATTTTTGGAATATTTAAAGTCGATACTATCGCTGTAACTATGCCATTCACCTTTATAGTAATAGCTCTTTGCTACATGCATTTTGCGTCCTGCACATAACATTGAGACAATGATAATTATCGGAAAGATAGATTCAATATGTACGTTGACATACTGCTTGAATATCAGCGCGAATATTCCCGTGGTGGCGATGATAAAGGTGTAGATCAGAAAGGTTATTTTTTTCATTGTAATTCGTTATTTATCGTTACCAATTGTAGCACAAGGGGGAAAGCAATACCCTTTTATAAGCCCGCTTTCCCCCTTGAAATAATCGATTTATTGTTCCGCCACGCCCTTGATGGACGCTACGAGTCCTGCTACGTTCTGGATCTCGGAGGGAATGATGATCTTGGTCGCCTGACCGTTCGCTACCTTTTCAAGCGACTCGAGACTCTTGATCGCGATAACTCCCTCGCCCGGCTTCGATTCGTTGATCATCTTGATACCGTCTGCGGTTGCCTGCTGGATCTTAAGGATCGCCTCTGCTTCACCCTCTGCCTTGAGCACCTGCGACTGCTTCTCTGCTTCTGCACGAAGTATGCGCGACTGCTTCTCTGCCTCTGCGTCAAGGATCATAGACTGCTTACGTCCTTCTGCGAGAAGGATCGCGGAGTTCTTTTCACCCTCTGCACGAAGAATAGCTTCACGTCTTTCACGCTCTGCCTTCATCTGCTTTTCCATCGCGTCCTGAATTTCCTTGGGAGGAATGATATTCTTAAGCTCTACGCGGCTTACCTTGATTCCCCAAGGGTCAGTTGCCTCGTCGAGTATCGCTCTCATCTTCGAGTTGATAATGTCACGCGAGGTGAGCGTTGCATCAAGCTCCATCTCACCGATGATATTACGAAGAGTGGTGGAGGTGAGATTTTCGATAGCGGTCATAGGAGTTGCGTGACCGTAGGAATAAAGCTTGGAATCAGTGATCTGATAGAACACGACGGTGTCTATCTGCATTCTTACGTTATCCTTGGTAATAACGGGCTGGGGCGGGAAGTCTGCGACCTGCTCCATTTTGTTTATTTTCTTTGCGATCCTATCGATGAAGGGTATCTTGAAGTGAAGTCCCGTGCCCCACGTAGCGTGGTATGCGCCGAGTCGCTCGATAACGTACGCTCTCGCCTGAGGAACAACGTGGATATTGGACATAATGATGATCAGAAGCAGAACTCCGATTATCGCCAATGCCACGAGGGCGCCTTGATTCATAGCCATTACGTTCATAAATAAAGCTGTTGTCATAATACTTTTTCCTTTCTTAAATCAGCTATGTAGCTTAAATTTTTTTACAGTTTAACTTGACTCCCGAGATGCTTTCTACTATAACGTATTCTCCTATCTCGGCAGTTTCGGAATCGTCTGTCATTCGGGCACTCCAGATCTTTCCGTCGATTTTTACCGCGCCTCTCATCTCAAGGTTATTGATATCCTCCTCGACTCTCGCGCGCTGACCTATCAGAAGATCGAGATCGGTCTTTGCATCGCTCTTTTTCAGTATGCGCTTTCTGATCACGGTAAACGCGAGCACGAAAAGCACGATCGAAATAGCTGCAAAGACTGCTCCCTGCACCCATTCGGCTACTCCGAAAAGCGACAAAATGAGCGACACTACCGTTCCCGGCAGAAACCAGATAGCCACAAGCTCTGCCGTCGCCGCTTCGATTCCGATAGAAACGACGAATACCGACGCCCATACGATAGTCATTACGTATTCTTCCATATAAGACTCCCTTCTGCCGCGCTAGGCGGCATAATTTCCGATATGCAATCAGTTGTGATTGTTTTATCTTGATTCAATTATATCACACGGTCGCTTGATTGTCAATACATTTCGTGAGAAATTTTTGCACAAATTTTCGATGCCGTTTTAGTATATATTACACAAATGTCGTCAATTCGCGTGGGTCTTGCTGAAGATATCCATGATCAAGAGCTCGCCCGTGCTATTATTTATAACGAAATATTGGGGACGGTTAGCATCTGATTCAATGTCTTTTCTGTACGTGCCGTTATTTTCGTGTATCTTATATTCGACGACGTAGACGAACTCCGCATAGGTGCTTCCCGTCTCGCTCTGCTTTGCGCTCTCGCTGTATTTTGTGATAACGACGTCGTAGACCTGCTGCTGTGTGAAGCTGTCAAAATGACCAACGTCCTCGTGCACAAGCTCGTTATACGAGTCGCTATCCCCTGCTATCAGCGTTCCGATAAGCTTATATATCAGCGCGAAGCTCGCGTCATAGTTGGCGAGTGTATTATCATTGACACTGACCTGCACTCCCGAGGTGTAGCAATACTGTATAGTTCTGTCGTACTTCAGATATTCCTCATATTCGAGTATATCGAAGTCCTCCTCCTTGGTGTCGGCAAGCTTGGAGGGGTCGACGGTGTATTCTTCTCTGTCGGGCTTGCCTCCGTTATTATCCTTGAGCAGTCCCGGTATGAGCGAGCAGATAAGCAACAGCAAAACCGACGCTACGAGGACGCAGATTATTATTATCTTATTTTTCTTTCTGGTGTCCGCATTCATACGGACCATTCCCGATTTATTTTCTTCGTTCATTCTAACCTCCATTCCGCCGATTGCGGCGGCACAAATAATAATCGATGAATTTTGCCCAACGGCAAAATTCGTGCGTGAATTACGCCACAGGCGAGTAGTGGATCTCACCAAACCGCCTTGCGGTATATCTTACTACCAGATAAAAGTAACTTTCACGCTGGTCTCCGTTTCAAAATTGATCTTTACGGTATAAGTATATCATAAAATAGCGGTCTTTGCAACAAAAATCATCGTCAATATGTTAAATTTCGGTGAAATACGGGTGCTTTTATTTATCAATATATTAGAAATGTTAAAAAAAGCGAAAAAAATGTTGTTTTCCGCGCTGTGTCATGGTATAATGTATAATGTAGTATTATTTTTCATTTTTCCTACGGAAAGGAAGTTAAAATTATGAAATATCTCGTGCTGATCCCCGATGGAATGGCAGATGAAAAAATAGAAGTACTCGGCAACAAAACTCCTATGGAGGCTGCATGCAAGCCAAATACAGATGCTCTCTGTGCGTGCTCGACGGTCGGCTTGGTCTCCAACGTGCCCGAGGGCATGGTTCCCGAAAGCGACACCGCAAATATGGCAATACTTTCCTTTGATCCCAAGGTCTATTCCAAGGGTCGTTCTCCTCTCGAGGCGGTCAGTATGGGGCTTGAGATGAAGGAGGACGAGGTTGCTTACCGCTGCAATATCGTCACGCTTTCCGATGAGGGCGAATACGACGAAAAGATAATGATAGATCACAGCGCCGACGAGATCACGACCGCCGAGGCGGACGAGCTGATCAAGGCTCTCGACAAGGAGCTTGGAAATGAGATCCGCCGCTTTTACACGGGTGTCAGCTACCGTCATTGCATACTTTGGCAGGGCGGCTGTGACACGTACAATTTTATGCGCCCGCACGACATTCTCGGTCAGCCGATAAAGAATTATCTGCCCTCGGGTGAGGACGGAAAGGTCTTTTACGAGCTGATGCGCGCAAGCTGGGATATTCTTGATCATCATCCCGTGAACGAGGCGCGCCGCGCTCGCGGTCTTCGTCCCGCAAACTCGATCTGGCTCTGGAGCCCCGGTAAAAAGCCCGCGCTTCCCTCCTTCAAGGATAAGTGGGGACTTGATGCGGCGGTCATCTCGGCGGTCGATCTTATCAAGGGCATCGGTCTTTGCGCGGGAATGAAGTCTATCGACGTTGAGGGAGCTACGGGTAACGTACATACCAACTACGACGGCAAGGCGCAGGCAGCTATATCTGCTTTTAAGGACGGTGCGGATTACGTTTACATTCACGTTGAGGGACCTGACGAGTGCGGTCACCGTGCCGAAGTTGAGAACAAGGTACGCGCTATCGAGCTGATAGATCAAAAGATCCTTGCTCCCGTTTACGAATATCTGAAAAATTGCGGTGAGAATTTCAAAATTATGATCCTTCCCGACCATCCTACCCCCACTCGCTTGCGTACGCATACGATCGATCCCGTGCCCTTTATGATCTACTCCTCTAAAGAAGCAAAGGTCGGCAGCGCGACGTTCTCCGAGGCTGAGGCGGCAAAAACGGGACTTTACGTGCCTCGCGGTCATACTCTTATGGAGCTTTTCATTGAAAAATGATCTTGCAGTAATGCAATTTTTGCCGTGCACTGCGGCGGATTGGAGATTTTTATGAACAATGAACCTAATATAGATCAGGGCATGCAAAATGAGGCGCCCCCTGCCCCCAAAAAGAACAGTTCGGGATTTTTAGCGTCTATCTTCGACTACGTCGAGGTGCTTGCCTTCTCCGTGCTGGCGGTCCTGCTCGTGTTTACCTTCTGTTTCAGGATATGCAGAGTTGACGGCAACTCTATGAACAATACCCTGATCCATGAAGAAAGGCTGATCACGACCAATCTTTTCTATTCTCCAAAGCAGGGCGATATAATCGTTTTTCATCTTTCAAACGATTATTACACAAAACCCTTAGTCAAACGCGTTATCGCGACGGGCGGTCAGGAGATAAAGATCAATCTCACCGAAGGCAAGGTCTTCGTTGACGGAGCGTTGCTTGAGGAGGATTACGTTTATCTCAAAGGCGGAAAGTACTCGGTAAGAAGCGATTTCCAAAAGGAATTTTTACACACCGATGAGAACGGTACCGTCTGGTTTATCGCAACCGTGCCCGAGGGCAAGGTCTTTGCTATGGGTGATAATCGCAACGGCTCGACCGACTCGCGCGCTTATCTGGTCAGCTTTGTGGACGAGGACTGTATTCTCGGCAAAGCAATTATGCGTCTCTCCCCTTTTACCGTTTTTAAATGATCATTTTTAGAAATTGAGGTGACTATCTATGCCATCTGAACAGATACAGTGGTTTCCCGGGCATATGGCGAAAACTCGGAGAATGATATCGGAAAATCTCAAAAACGTTGACGTCGTTATTGAGATCCTCGATGCGCGCATTCCCCACTCCTCCAGAAATCCCGAGATCACAAGGCTTATCGAAAACAAGCCTTCACTTATAATTCTCAACAAGTCATCGCTTGCCGATCCTGCACAGAACAAGCTCTGGCAGGAGTATTACAGCACAGCAAACACCTCTTGTATTCTCGTTGACTGTCTTTCGGGCGAGGGTCTGTCCAAGATTCTCCCCGCGATCAAGGAGCTGCTTCACGACAAGCTCGAGCGCTACGAAAGCAAGGGTATGAACCGCCGCATCTATGCTATGGTGCTGGGCATTCCCAACGTGGGCAAATCGACTCTTATCAATAAGCTCTCGGGGAGCAAAAAGGCAAAGGTGGAAAACCGCCCGGGTGTGACGAGAGATAAGCAGTGGTTCTCCACGGGCATCGGACTTGACATTATGGATATGCCGGGTATTCTCTGGCCCAAATTCGAGGATAGAACGGTGGGTGAAAATCTCGCCTTGACAGGCGCGATCAAGGACGACGTCGTTCAGATTGAGGAGCTTGCCATGGCATATTGCAACCGCATGAGAACCCTCTATCCCCAGCTTCTCGCCACGCGCTACAAGCTTGGCGAGGTCGAGAGCTTCGCGGATATGACCGACTACGAGTTGCTCTGCTGCATCGGCAAAAAGCGCGGATTTCTGATCTCGGGCGGCGAGATCAACACCGAGCGTACCGCAGATATGCTGCTTGACGAGTTCCGTGCCGCAAAGCTCGGACGGATCACGCTCGACAGGATCACGGAATAATATTTTAGCTTACAAGAGGTAGATAAAATGCCTGATTATTCAATAGAAAATTCCCTTCACGAAAAGGGCTACAAAGTAGTCTGCGGAATAGATGAGGCGGGGCGCGGTCCTCTTTGCGGGCCCGTATATGCGGCGGCTTGCATACTGCCTGACGGTCTTGTGATCGAAGGACTTAACGACTCCAAAAAGCTTACCGCCAAAAAGCGCGAGAAGCTGTTTGACGTTATCTGTAACGAGGCTATTGCCTACTGTATTGCCTCCGCGAGTGTTGAAGAAATAGATGAATTGAACATACTTGAAGCCGATCTGCTCGCTATGCGCCGAGCTATCGACGGTCTTTCCGTCAAGGCGGATTTTGCGATCATTGACGGCAATATTGCGCGTGACTTTCAGATCCCTGCGATGGCGGTGATCAAGGGTGACGCGACGAGTATGAGCATCGCGGCGGCATCGATTCTCGCGAAGGTAGCGAGAGACCGCGTATGCGAGGAGCTTGACCGAGAATACCCCGAATATCTGATCGCAAAGCACAAGGGCTACGGCACAAAAGAGCACATGGATGCACTCCGCAAGTACGGTCCCTCCCCTATCCACAGAAAGAAATTTATCAGATTTCTCGACGAGGAGAAGAAGTAATGCAGACCGACAAGCAAGTGCTCGGTCGGCTCGGTGAGGATCTTGCCGCCGACTATCTTGAAAAACACGGATACACCGTCGTTGGTCGAAATCTTCATTTTTCAAAGAACGAACTTGATATAGTTGCCGAGGACGACGATTTTATCGTATTCGTTGAGGTCAAAACTCGCTCCTGCCTCTATCCCGAGTCAAACGGATACGGAACTCCGGGGCGCGCGGTCGACTCCAAAAAGCGAGGCAACACGGTAAAGGCGGTCAAGGATTATCTCTTGAAAAACTACGTATCAAAGCAGCCGCGTATCGACGTTATTGAGGTCTATCTGCTTGAGTCACAGAGCGAGTTCAAGACGCCTACCGTGCTTAAGATCAATCACATAAGAAACGCCTTTGATGCAAGAGGCAGAAAGCTACATTAAGGCTATGAAATTATCTTTAATCGACACACACTGCGACACCGCATTCGAGCTTTACCACAAAAAAGAGGGACTTGTTGAAAACTCTTGTCACGTAAGCCTTGGCGGTGCGGCGAAATATGAAAATTATACTCAATTCTTTGCAGTCTGGGCGAACAGAAAACGCTCGGACGACGAATGCTTTGAGGATTTTATCAAGATCAGCGACAATCTTTTCTCCGAAGTCGACAAAAACTCCGACAAGATCGCTCTTGTCAGAAGCTTTGACCAGATGATCTCAGCGTGGGATCAGGGCAAGCGCGCAGCTTTTCTTGCAGTTGAGGATGCCCGAATCCTCGGCGGTCAGATCGAGAGGCTCGACGAGCTTAACGATCGCGGAGTCAAATATCTGACTCTGCTCTGGGGCGGAGAGACCGGTATCGGCGCTTCGCACGACGTTCTCGGCGGTCTTACCGACTTTGGCAAGGCTGTGGTCAGGCGCTGCTTTGAGCTTGGCATAGTTCCCGACGTGTCGCACTCGAACGAGCAGGTCACCGACGAGGTCTGCGAGCTCGCTTACGAATATAAAAAACCGTTCATCGCCTCGCACTCGGATTGCTATGGCATATTCCCTCACACGAGAAATCTGCGAGACAGACATATCAACGCTATCATCGAGCTTGGCGGCACGGTGGGTATCAATCTCTGCCCGTGGCACATCAAAAATATGATCCTCAGCGGAACACTTAACGCCGATCACTCCAACAAGGACGAGATAGTATACGACAAATGTACGGTCGACGACGTTATGCGGCATATTGACGGATATCTTGAGCGCGGTGCGGAAAATATTCTTGGACTCGGCTGTGATCTTGACGGCACCGATCTGCCAGAGGGATTTGGCGGCGTGGGCGATATTGCAAAGCTCGCCGAGGCTATGTCGTCTCGCGGTTATTCCGACGAGCTGATCGAAAAGATATTCTGGAAAAACAATTTTGAATTCATAAAAAGAAATTTTTAACTCTACTTTTATAAAGGACGCAAAGCTATGAACTACCAAAGCACACGCGGAAGATCGGGCGAGAGCCTCTCCTCCGCACAGATCATCAAGCAAGGACTCGCACTTGACGGCGGACTTTTCATCCCCGAGTCTATCCCCACTCTCACTCTCGACGAGATCAAGGCGCTCTGCTCTGATTCCTATCCCGAGAGAGCCGCTAAGATCCTTGCAAAATTTCTCACGGATTACACCTACGACGAGCTCCTTGCCGACTGCAAGGCAGCTTACTGTGAAGCCTCCTTCCCCGGCGGTGCGGCTCCCGTAGTCAAGGCAAAGGCCGGTATATACTCGCTCGAGCTGTGGCACGGACCTACGGCGGCATTCAAGGATATGGCGCTTCAGATCATGCCCCGACTTCTCTCCCGCGCTCTCGTCAAGACTGGTGAGACGCGTACTGCTCTCATTCTCGTTGCGACCTCGGGCGACACGGGTAAAGCGGCGCTCGAGGGATATAAGGACATCGACGGTATTCGAATGATGGTCTTCTATCCCGTTGACGGCGTCAGCCGCGTACAGAAGATGCAGATGGCTACCCAGACCGGCTCGAACGTGAACGTCACCGCGATCCGCGGCAATTTCGACGACGCGCAGAGTGGAGTTAAAAAGATATTCTCCGACGCAGATGCCGTAAGCTATCTTGACAGAAACGGTCATTTCTTCTCGAGCGCTAACTCTATAAATTGGGGACGTCTTGCGCCTCAGATCGTTTACTACGTTTCGGCTTACTGCGATCTGCTCTCAAAGGGAGATATCGCTCTCGGCGACAAGATAAACGTATGCGTTCCCACGGGTAACTTCGGCAACATCTTTGCCGCTTATCTTGCAAAGCTGATGGGTCTGCCTCTCGGCAAGCTCGTTTGTGCGTCCAATCAGAACAATATACTCACCGATTTTCTCCGCACGGGCAGATACGACCGCAACCGCGATTTCCATTGCACTATGTCGCCCTCGATGGATATTCTTATATCCTCCAATCTCGAGCGTCTTCTCTGCTTTACAGCAGGCAAAGAGCAGACCGCGGCTTATATGGATTCCCTTGCAGCTACGGGCGTTTACGAGGTCAGCGGCGACGTAAAGGCGAAGATCGACGAGAGCTTCTGCGGCTACTTTACGGACGAATCCGAAACTGCGGCTACTATAAAGAAATACTACGGTGAACACGGTTATCTTTCCGACACTCACACGGCGGTCGCGCTCTGTGCGGCTGAAAAATATATTGCAGAAAGCAACGACAACACTCCTATGGTGGTCGCTTCGACGGCAAGTCCTTACAAATTTGCGGCAGACGTTTGCAAGTCTCTCGGCATGGAAAAGCCCGAGGACGATATGGACGCGCTCGATATGCTCTCGGATCACTCAAAGACCGAGATCACCTATCCCTTGCGCGGTCTTGCAGAGCGCGAGGTAAGATTTACCGAGGTCATCGATGCCTGCGATATGCTTGACGCGGTCAAAAAATACGTTGTTAAATAAGTAAAAAAGGGCGAGCAAGCTCGCCCCACGGATCTATCCGTTCATTTAGTTTATGCTACAGCCACCGTTTGAGCACTCAGGCTTGAAGGTAGCACAAACAGTGTCTGCGCTCTTCTCTGCGTGGTTGGGGCCTACGTGAATGTTTTCAGCGGTGCAATAGCACTCGCCATCGTGATATACGCAATTCTTTACAGAGCAGTTGATGCCCTTGATGTGCTTTTCGCACTTAGAGGATTCGTTCATCATGATCTGATCCTTTCTTTTTTTTACAAGCTTCCCTTCGCTCGCAAACGCGACCGAGGGTTGAATCTCGGTATTTTTCATACCGACGGTATTATTATGTCCACCGTCGGAACAAATTATCCAAGCTTTTTGAGGTAACAGATGTCTATTTTCGTTTTATCCGACCTGCATTTGTCAACCGACTCGCTGACCAACAAATCTATGGAGGTCTTCGGCGCGAGGTGGCAAGGCTATATTCCCAAAATTGAAAAAAATTGGAATGCCGTGGTCGGTGCCGACGACACGGTGATAGTACCGGGCGACATTTCCTGGGCGACGAGGCTTCCCGAGGCAGAGTCCGATCTGCGCTTTCTCGACTCGCTTAACGGCAAGAAGCTTATCGGCAAGGGCAACCACGATTTCTGGTGGTCGACTGCGGCAAAGATGAATGCTTTTTTTGATGAAAAAGGCTTTACCTCGCTGTCTATTCTCTACAATAACGCATATATTGTTGAGGATAGGATAATTTGCGGCACTCGCGGTTGGTTTCCCGACGAGGCACATCAGGTGACGGTCGGCGAGGTCGACCACGCCAAGATAGTCAACCGTGAGCTGACAAGGCTTAACCTTAGTCTTGACGCGGCGGTAAAGCTTCGCGATGAGCACCTTGCAACATCGGGTGAGGAGCTGCCGATATCGGTATTTCTGCACTTCCCGCCCGTTTGGTGCGACTGTGTGATGGAAGAGCTGGTGGACGCGCTCAAGGAGCGCGGAGTCCGCGAATGTTATTTCGGACACATACACGGGGCATATTCCGTGCCCGGTCGATTTGAGCACGACGGTATAAAATTTACGCTTACGTCGTCGGATTTCCTGAATTTTTATCCGCTTAAAATATAAAAAGTCGGTTATTTCTGAAAAGCGCTTGTTTTTTTGATATTTTTGGGGTTAAAAATGCAAAAAAGGCTTGACAAATCGGCAAAAAAAAGATAAAATATATTTGTATGCGTAAATTTCCCTTTTTGCATAATTTTGGCAATTTTCAGGGAATTATTTTATGTGAAAAAATATTTAGATAAAAGTATTCGGAGGTTTTAAACAATGAATTTGTTGAAACAAGAACTGGGCGAGAAGAGCACGATCAAGATCGAGTTCTCCATCGACAAAGCAGTATTTGACGCGGCTGTTGACAAGGTCTATCGCAGACAGGTAAAGAAGATCAACGTGCCCGGATTCAGAGCAGGCAAGGCTCCCCGCGCTATCATCGAGAAGATGTACGGCTCGGGCGTATTCTATGAGGACGCTATCAACGACCTTATTCCCGAAAACTACACCGCTGCCATCAAGGAAGCAGGCATCGATCCCGTTGGTCAGCCCGAGATCGACATCGTTTCTATCGACGAGAACGGTCTCGTTCTCTCGGCTATCGTTCCCGTAAAGCCTGAGTGCAAGCTCGAGGGCTACAAGGGTCTCGACATCGCAAAGGTCGTTGAGCCCGTTTCCGACGAGGAGATTGAAAACGAGATCAAGACCATTCGTGAAAGACAGTCCCGTGAGATCGAGGTTGAGGACGAAACTCCCGCAGCTATGGGCGATATCGCAAAGATCGACTTTGAAGGCTTCATCGACGGTGTTGCTTTCGAGGGCGGCAAGGGTGAGAACTACTCCCTTAAGCTTGGCTCGGGCTCCTTCATCCCCGGATTTGAGGAGCAGGTTGCAGGTCACAAGATCGGCGACGAGTTCGACGTTAACGTACCCTTCCCCGCAGACTATCACGCTGAAGAGCTTGCAGGCAAGGAGGCTTGCTTCAAGTGTAAGGTGAACGCTATCACCAAGATCGAGCTCCCCGAGCTTGACGACGATTTCGCAAAGGACGTTTCCGAATTCGACACTCTTGATGAATATAAGGCTGATCTTAAGGCAAAAATCGAAAAGAGACACGAGAACGCTGCAAACGCTGAGTTCGAGGAAAAGCTCATCGATGCTCTTATCGAGAAGCTTGAGGCTGATATCCCCGAGGCTATGTTCGAGTCTGAGACCGAGAACTTCGTTCGCGACTACGACAACCGTCTGCGCCAGAGTGGACTTGATCTCAAGACCTACTTCCAGTACACCGGTCTTGATCTTGCTAAGCTCCGCGAGCAGATGAGACCCCAGGCTGAAAAGCAGGTCAAGGCTCGTCTTGCTCTTGAGACTATTGCAAAGGCAGAGGCTATTGAGGTCACCGAGGAGGAGCTCGCGGCTGAATACGAGCTCATCGCTACCACCTACAACATCGACAAGGATCAGGTTAAGTCCATGGTCGATGAGGCTATGGTAAAGGCTGACGTCAGCGTAAGAAAGGCTATGCAGGTAGTAAAGGACAACGTTAAGGCTCCCAAGAAGGCTTCCAAGCCCCGCAAGAAGAAGGTTGCAGAGCCCGTAGCTGAAGAAGCTGCACCCGTTGCAACCGAAGAAGCTAAAACTGAAGAATAATTACTGAAAAGTAATAATGGTAAGCGCCGTGGACAATACATACGCAGGCAACTGCTCTGCCGTGTTTTAAGTACACGGCGCCGACTTATCCCAAAAAAACAGCCGCATCTTTGGCGGCGGAACGGAGATATTATTATGGACAATTCCATTATGAGAAACGCACTCGTACCTATGGTAGTCGAACAGACGGGACGCGGTGAGCGCTCCTACGATATTTTCTCGCGTCTGCTCAACGACCGCATTATCTTCCTCTCTGACGAGGTCAACGACGCTACCGCTTCTCTCGTGGTCGCGCAGATGCTCTTCCTTGAGGCGCAGGATCCTACCAAGGATATTTCCTTCTACATCAACAGCCCCGGCGGCTCTGTCACTGCGGGTATGGCTATATACGACACGATGCAGTATATCAAGTGCGACGTATCCACTATTTGTATCGGTCTTGCGGCAAGCATGGGCGCATTCCTGCTTTCCGCAGGTACAAAGGGCAAGAGAATTGCTCTTCCTCACAGTGAGATAATGATCCACCAGCCTCTTGGCGGTGCGCAGGGTCAGGCAAGCGATATAAAGATCCGCGCCGAGCTTATTCTCCGCACCAGAGATATGCTCAACAAGATCCTGTCCGAGAACACGGGCAAGCCTATCGAGCAGATCGAAAAGGACACCGACAGAGACAACTTCATGACCGCCGAGCAGGCTCTTGAATACGGTCTTATCGACAGAATCATCACCAAGCACGAATAATCCTTGAAAGGTTAATTTAAGATGTCATCAAACACCAAAACCCCGCAGAACAATATTCGTTACTGCTCCTTTTGCGGACGTAACGAAAATCAGGTCAACTTTCTTATCCCCTCCCCTTCGGGCGTTTATATCTGCGATTTCTGCGTTGAGGCTTGCGCCGATCTGATATTTGAGAACACCGAGGTCGTAAGCGAGGGTGAGGAGCTTTCCCTCTCCACTCTGCCCAGACCCATGGATATCAAGGCGTCTCTTGACGAGCACGTTATCGGTCAGGACGAAGCGAAGGTTGCGCTCTCCGTTGCGGTCTACAATCACTACAAGAGAATTCTCTCCAAGGAAAACGCAAACCGAGGCAGACGCGCAAAAAGAGCCGCCGAGGATGACGACGGAGTGGATATTCAGAAGAGTAACGTACTTCTGATCGGTCCTACGGGCGTTGGAAAGACCTATCTCGCGCAGACTCTGGCAAAGACGCTTAAGGTTCCCTTTGCTATCGCGGACGCGACTACTCTTACCGAGGCAGGCTACGTCGGTGAGGACGTTGAGAACATTCTGCTTCGTCTTATTCAGGCGGCGGATTTTGACGTTGAGCGCGCGGAGCACGGTATCATTTATATCGACGAGGTCGACAAGATCTCGAGAAAGAGCGAAAACCGCTCGATCACCCGCGATGTTTCGGGTGAGGGCGTTCAGCAGGCACTTCTGAAGATCCTTGAGGGCACGGTCGCTAACGTTCCTCCGCAGGGCGGACGTAAGCATCCCAATCAGGAGTTCATCCGCATCAACACCGAGAACATTCTCTTCATTTGCGGCGGCGCTTTTGACGGACTTGACAAGGTCATCGAAGCTCGCAAGGGCAAGAGACTTATCGGCTTCTCGGGTGAGGCTGAAAAGAAGGTAGAGGGCGCAAATAAGGGCATTTTCGGTGACGTTACGGCGCACGACATCGTCAAATTCGGTATTATTCCCGAGCTTGTCGGACGTCTGCCCGTCATAGTCTCGCTCTCCGAGCTCGACAACGATGCGCTCATCCGCATTCTCACCGAGCCGAAGAACGCGATCATAAAGCAGTATCAGAAGCTCTTTGAGATCGACGGAGTCAAGCTTTCCTTTGAAAACGACGCGCTGCTCAGCATTGCCGAGCTTGCAACCGAGAGAAAGATCGGTGCGCGCGGACTTCGCTCCATAATTGAGGGCGTTATGACCAAGATCATGTTTGAAATCCCCTCTCGCGACGACGTTGCGGAGGTCATAATCACTCGCGAATGCGTAGTTGACAAGGCAGAGCCGAGGCTTGTTATTAAGGCTCCCCGTCTTGCCGCGCCCGAGGAAGAAATAGATATTGATAATATTCTTCCCGAGGCGAATTAACCAAAAGATCCGAGAACGGTGCAGTTCTCGGATCTTTTATTTTTCAGGATACAGAAAGCAGGTCTTGTCGTGCGAGTTTATTATACCGACTGCCTGAAGGTAGGAATAAATTATCGTTGTGCCAACGAATTTCATTCCGCGTGATCTCAGGTCGTTTGAAATCGCGTCCGAGAGGGGCGAGGTCGTTTTGTCGCACTCGCATATGATATCTCCGTGAGTGAATGCTTTTAAATATTCGTAAAAGCTACCGAACTGGTCGACGATCCTGCCGAAAATCGCGGCGTTTGTGACCGCTGCTTTTATTTTCAGTCGGTTTCGGATAATATTTCTGTTCTCGTAAAGCTCAGCGAGCTTTTCTTCGCCGTATGAGGCTATTTTTTCTCTGTCGAAGCCATCGAACGCTACTCTGAAGGCTTCTCTTTTATTTAGTACGCACTCCCAGGACAAGCCCGCCTGAAACGACTCGAGCAGGAGCATTTCAAAGAGATATTCGTCGTCTGTGCGAAGTATTCCCCATTCCTCGTCGTGATATCGGACGTAGATCGGGTTTTTCAGATTACACCAAAAGCATCTTGTTTCAGTTTGCATTTTTGATCTCCCCCTTCTCCGAGCAGAATTCGGAGCGATACTGCCCCGGCGAGACACCCTTATATTTCTTGAAGCATTTTGAAAAGTAGCTCAGCTCATTGAAGCCGCATTCGTACGCCGTTTCGGTCACGTTGAGCTTGTTGACCGTCATTTCGTAGCAGGCGCGGTCGACGCGCAGGCGGTTGATGTAGTCGATCGGGGTCTGCCCTGTGAACTCCTTGAAGAAGCGGCAGAGATATTTTTCATTGATCTGCGCGATCTCGGAGAGCTCCGCGAGGGTTATTTTTCGGCTATATTCCCTCTCGATCTTATCAAGAAGCAAAGTCATAAGCGCGCGGCGGTGGGTGAGCCGCTTGTTTTCGTCCTGCGGTGCGCGCACTGCCCCCGAGGAATACATTTCGTAGATCATTTCTGCGGCAAGCGACGAGACCTTAAGCTCGAAGTAATCTCCAGCCTCGGCGACAGACTTAATAAGCTCTCTTGCAACAGGCGCGGCGCTATCACAGGTAATATCGGTCTCAATATCTCCGCTTATGATCGGGCGGATCATCGACGATATTTTCGTGTTATTGTAGCCCGAAACGATGCTAAGATCAAAAACAACGCACTCGTAGACACAATTGGTCGGCTCGGCTCTGTGGAGCGTACCCGACGCGATAAATACGACGTCGCCCGCGGTCGCAATATGCTTTTCGTTGTTGAGGTATAGCGCAAGCTCGCCCTCGATGACTCTGACAAGCTCAAATTCGCGGTGCCAATGCAGGCGCATGACATATCTGGGATGCTTCTCGTTAACGTAGTAATACTGTATTGGAAATGAGCCCGAGCCGCGTTGCTCGTTCTCCTCGTAGTCGGAAAATTTCATTATTTTTACCTCACAATCAGCAATAGTAACTATTGTGCAAATAATTTTGATGTTTATACAAGCATTTTAACACAAAATCGACTATAATTCAAGTAGTAGACAACAATTTATTTATATTTATACTATACTAGAGGACAAAACATGGCAAAGAACAGACTTATCGGCAGCTATCCCGTTATTGGTATTCGCCCCACGATCGACGGAAGGCGCGGAGCACTCAAGGTTCGCGAGTCGCTCGAGGATCAGACAATGAACATGGCGAAACGTGCGGCGGCGGCTATTCCTCGCGATTTGAGACTAAGGCAGAAATGCCCGTTACGATGATAAGACTTAATCTCGTTAAGGGACTCGGTCCCGTATTGCAGATCGCGGAGGGCTGGACTGTTGCTCTGCCTCACAAGGTCAGCGACACGCTATGGGCGCGCACCGACTACACCTGGCCTTGCACCTGGTTCGCTCCGCGCTGCACGGGAGAGGGCGCGTTTAAAACGGCTTACGACGTTATGAACAACTGGGGTGCTAACCACGGCGCGATCTCCTACGGTCACATAGGTGCAGACCTTATCACGCTCTGCTCTATGCTCCGCATTCCCGTTAGTATGCACAACGTACCCGAGGACAAGATCTTCCGTCCTGCCGCGTGGAACGCGTTCGGTATGGACAAGGAGGGACAGGACTATCGCGCCTGCGCCGCCTTCGGAGCACAGTTTAAAAAATAATTCTTAGGATAGATTATCACGAAAAAACCGACAGATTATAATCTGTCGGTTTTTTATGTTTGATAAATTGTCAGTTAAAGGTTTCGTCAAATATCTGCTTCAACATGTCTACGGGGATATCTTGACTCGTAAAAATTTGTAGCATTCCCTTGGGTGTTACCTTATATTCGGACAACGCTTCCTTATATTCGATTATAGCCTTTGCTTCAACGTTGATATGGTCTTTGAATGGAATAAGCCTTACAAAAGATTCACCAACATAATAGCTTGGCAATTTAGCCCAAAGTATTTCCTTTGGTGCAGATAACACACTCTCAAAAACGATATGTCTCAAGCTGTTAAACAAATCAACAATTTCACTCGGGTATTTTTCTAAATACTCTTTTACTTGCTCATTCATTCAAACATCTCCACAATTATTATTTATGAGTTTTTATCTTCAATAACATTCCATTCCTTGCCGTCGCTGATGATAACTATTGTTCCGTCCTTATCGGTACGGTATATCTTAATTCCCTTTTCGGTGAGCTTATCTACTATCTCCTCGTGAGGATGTCCGTAGGAGTTGCCCTCGCCGCAGGAAATGACTGCTACGGAGGGATTCATTGCCGCGAGAAACTCATCGGTCGTGGACGTTCTCGAGCCGTGATGTCCGACCTTCAAAATATCGACCTGCAACGATTCGTCGGACCAATGCTTGAGGATCGCCGCCTCCGATTCGAGTTCCGCGTCGCCCGTGAGCATTACGGAGGTATCTCCGTGCTCTGCCTTGATGACCAGACTCATTTCGTTAGGATCGTTGATCTTTTCAGCGGGGCCGATCACCGTCATCTGCAAAGCTCCGAGGGTGAATACGTATCCCGATTCTGCAATGATCACGTTGGTATTCTTATTCTCGATCGCGGTCAGCAATCTCTCGTAAGTCTTTGTGGTAGCCTCATAATCGGTCATCATTACGGTATCGACGTCGTAATTCTCAACGACGTAGTCAGCGCTACCGATATGGTCGGCATCGGTATGAGTCAAGATCAGATATTTCAGCGAGGTGATATTCTGCTCGCTGAGATATTTTACAAGCAGATCTCTCTCGCCTATTTCACTCGTATCTACGAGGATGTTGCCCTCGGCGGTGGTGATCAGTATCGCGTCGCCCTGACCGACGTCAATAAAGTGGAATGCGACCTCGTCACCCTCAAGTACTATTGGAGGCTTCTGCACCGATTCTCCTCTATCATTCGGACCGAACAGCTCGAACAATCCGTATCCCTGCAGATCAAGATCAAATCCGACGTTGATATCAAAGTAATCGACTGCGCTGACGAACACATACGCGAACATCAGGAGTATCAAGGGGATAATAATGCCCTTAATTACTCTTCTCTTTACTTTTCTTGCAAGTCTGCTGCTTTTCTTCTTTTTCTTTGCCATGGTCGTTCTCCTTACAGTGATTTTGAAGTAGACTTATTTTGATCTGACGTAAAAGCTATGCGAGCATCTCGGACATTTTACCGAGTGCTTGCCTTTTTTTCTCGGCAGGCGAAGGGTCGCCTTACATCGGGTGCAATCTCTGAAAATATAGTATTGATCGTCGCGGTTTGCGCTCCTTGTCTTTCTTGACGTATTTCCGATGAAAAATCTTTTCACCGCGCCGCTTATTTTCAGATATCTTTCGTTCTCGCGGCGGCGTTTGTAGATATTTCTCGACATTGACCGAAATATCATCCAAAACATCAAAGCGTATGTCAGCACGCTTATCGACAAGCTCACTATGGCAGAAGCAAGTCCCTCGGGCAGCGTAAACTGCAATACAAGGCTTGCAACCAACAGCAGCATGAGCAATATCAAGCAAAATTTATAAAGCTGGTCGGTACCGTATCTTCCGTAAAAGAAGCGATATAATTTTTCTTTGAATTTTCCCATTTATCTTTCTTCCCAAATATTATACTACGTATATATGATACCACATATTGATGAATTTAGTGTGAAGATTTAATGGTTTTTTAAATTTAAGCTAAAAAATTCCCGTTACCGCATTTTTAGTCGGTAACGGGTCTATTTTTTAATCTCTCGTGTCCTTTTCAGAGTCGATCGCCAAAACTATCATAAGCACGGCGACCGCATTGGCAGGGTCTCGCACATCAATGACATATGTGTCTGTCCAATTAAAGATCTCCTTGGAAACAACGGCGACTCCCTCGCCACTCGGAGAGGAGATCATATAGTCCCATTCGATCCAGTTTCCCGATATGTACCATCCGTTGCAATCTATATGGAACGAGGGGCGGAAAAATGTAAATTCCTTTTGTATCGTGCCAACCAAGCGGTTACCGAGATACATTTCAAAAGTGGGCAGAAATCTGAATATCTTTTGCTTGAGCGAGCCTACGTATTTGCCCGAGGCATCGTATATATTGAGTAGCTTTCCCCACGACAACTCACCCTTTACGGTAAATACGGTGTCGCCAAACTCATTGAAGATGTCGTAGCTATCGAACCACGAAAAGATACGCTGTTTAAACAAAAGTCTCATCGTTTGCTCCTCTCTGTTCTGTCTTGTAATGTCAAACGTTGGCCGTTCTAAAAATTGCAATCAATTTTCACCGAAGGTGACTATGCTTTTGTAAAATTCCTCGAGTGCGGCGTATGTCTTCTCGTTTGAGCTTGCGCCCCATATATGCGCTCGCTTCAAACAAACTACCGTATCCTCGGGAAGTCTTTGAAGATCAGGGCAAAATTCGTAGATTGCGAGGTCGCCAAGGCGTACTCCGTATCCGTCTGAAAGAGTGCCCTCGGGCAGATTCTCACCAAACAGCTCGCTCATCGAGCGAAGCGTATCGTTATCGCGCAAACTTGAATACAAATATTCGCTTATAAAGAGTATCGACGCTTCTCCGTTTCTTAAATACTCGACGTAGGATTGGTGCTCTTGCGTATTATGACTCGGCGACACCTTTGTGATATAACGACCATCCTCGTTGGTTTCTTCCTCGTTCGCCGCCTTCATCTCCTCCTCGGAATATATCGAGTAGGTCATAAGGCAGACGCTCTTTTTGCCGTCCTTATTTATGTCAGACGGCATCAGAGATTCAAGCGCGGCATTGATGCCCGAAAGATCCTCTCCGTAAAAGGTCGTGGGGGCGGCGAGTACGATATACGTATCGTCCTCCTCCTTCTGTATCATCTGGACGATGCCGATGATAAAGATTATCGCGAAAAATGAAACGATTATTACGGTCCACTTATTGTGATACCAGAAATTTGAAAGCCACGAAAGTAGCTTGTTATCCGAGGTCAACTTGATTTCAGTCGTATCAAGCTTTGACTCGTCGAAATCTTTGTTGTCTCCCATATTTTTTCTCCGTTTTAGCTTTTTATTACTTTCTGGTTACTTCCTTGATCTCCATGTGGATCGTGCCGTAAGGAACCTCGATAACAACGGTATCGCCCGCCTTTGCTCCCATAAGTGCCTTACCGATGGGGGACTGGTCAGAGATCTTGTGCTCCATGGGGTTTGCCTCGTTGGAGCCCACGATGCCGTACGTGATATCCTCGTCCTCCTCAACGTCGTAAACGGTTACGACAGAACCGAGAGATACTACGCTCGTATCAAGCTTGGTCTCGTCTACTACGACTGCGTTTGCAACGAGCTCCTCGAGCTCCTTGATTCTTGCCTCGGTCTTTGCCTGATCGTTTCTTGCCTCGTCGTACTCTGCATTCTCTGAAAGGTCGCCGAAGCCCTTTGCTACTGCGATAGCTTCCTTGATCTCTTCTCTTCTTGTGGTCTTAAGGTAGTTAAGCTCATCGGTGAGCACCTTGTATCCTTCGGGGGTATAAAGCATCTGTTTGTTGTTTGACATGGTAATTCTCCTTAAATTTTATTTTTGTGTTATTATTTCGATAGCTTTCTGAAGCTGATTGTCCAAATGCTCGGGCATGAGGAAGAAATTGTATTCCTTCGCTTCCTCGCTAAGCTCGATCTCATGATCGGGCACGATACCTATATTATGGTATACCGTATGGCTCTTCGAGAAATACATTGCGCTCGTAACGCGAAGCGCACCATCGAGACCGTACCGCGACAGAGGAAGAATGCTCTGCATACAGCCCTTACCGTAGGTCTTGGTTCCGACTATCTCTGCAAGTTCGTAGTCACGCATAGTAGCCGTAAAAAGCTCCGCCGCGCTCGCCGTATTTTCGTTCGTAAGGACTATCATATTGAGATCCTTATATTTTCCGATGTCCGATTTGCTGACGTTATAGCCCGAATACTCCGAGGAATATTTTACCTCTTTGACGTAGTATTCGTTTTTGGAGCCGTCGCTGTATTCGGTGGAAACTATGAGATCTCCTTTATCGAGAAAATATGACAGCACCGCTTGGATAGCGTTGAGTGCTCCGCCCGGGTTGTTTCTCATATCGAACACGAAATACTCGCATCCGAGGGATTTGAGTGAATCTACCGCTTCGGTGAACTGCGGCGCGGTTGTCATATCAAATCCTGTAACGCTGACGATACCTACCTTGCTGTTGGTCTCGCTGACACGATAAGTGACCGATTGTGAGGTCACGGCTCTTCTTTCGATCGAAAATTCGATCTCCTTATATCCCGAAGCTTCATTTTTATCGGGACGGAACACCGTGAACTCGGCAAGAGTTCCCGCTTCTCCGCGGATCCTGCTGATCGCCTCGGTGTATCCGAGCGTCTGCACCATTTCTTTATTTTCGCCGATACCTGCGTACATAACGCAATCGCCTACCTGAACTCCTGCTTCAAGCGCGGGAGAATCGGCAAAGACAGAAATTATCTGCAGCACGTTGTAATCAAATCCATTGATGTTTATAGTGGTATATACGACTGATACTCCTACGCCGACGAAATCGCCTGCATTGTCGTCAAGGTAGCTCTTGTACTCCTCTGCCGTCATATACTCAGCGTAAAGGTCACCCGTTGCTTCGACGTATGCCTTGAGTATCGCCGCACGCATCGCCTCCTCGTCGACTCCCTCGTATGAATACATACGGAATATCTCGTCGAGCTTGACAAGATCGGAGATATACTCGGGGGTGGATTCGGACGAGCTTCCGTTGTTCGTGCCCGGATTAAAGACTCCTCCGTTTATGCCTACCGAATAAAATCCGCACGAAGCGAAGGTGAAAAGCACCGTAAGCGCCATAAACGCGGCTATAAGCGATACTGCGACCGCAAGCGGCACCGTTCTTACCTTTTTCGGTTTATCTCCCACGTACGAATACGTATTCACGCCCTCGGGGAGTATCAGCTCAAGGCCCGACACGGCAAGAGCGCCGAGAAGCCTTTGCTCTGCGTCGTTTTGGTTAGTTTTATTGAATTTTATTGAAAAAGAAAGAGTCGAGCTTTCCTGATTGCACTCTATATCGGTTGCATCGGGAAGAATAGCGGCAACTATTCTTGCTGCATCCTCTGCTTTTTCGGGGGAGTTCAATCCCTTGACTGTATAGGTGTATTTTTTCATTATTTAGCCTCCTTGAACTGTGTTTTTTGCACTCTTGCTTATAGCTCCACAGTGTCAAAAGCTCCGATAACAATCCAATAAGCGAAACGCTCGGGTGAGACGTCTCGCTTATATGAATGTCTATCAATGTCGGTTAATTGAACACTTCATCAATACTTCGAAGGCTTGCTGCCGAGATACTTCTTGACCATAAGCGCTACCTTGAAGGTGATAGCGTGCTCGAATTCGCGAAGGTCAAGACCTGTGATCTTACGGATCTTTTCAAGTCTGTATACGAGAGTATTTCTATGTACGAAAAGCTTTCTTGAGGTTTCGGAAACGTTAAGATTGTTGTCGAAGAAGCACTGAATGGTCATAAGAGTCTCGCGGTCGAGGGACTCGAGGCTTCCCTTCTTGAAGATCTCCTGAAGGAACATCTCGCAAAGAGTGGTAGGAAGCTGATAGATAAGTCTGCCGATACCGAGGTTCTCGTAGCTGATGATATTCTTCTCGGTCTCAAATACCTTTCCTACGTCGAGTGCTACCTGAGCCTCCTTATACGCTCTTGCAAGGTCCTTGAGGTTATCAACAATGGTCGAGATACCGATGTTGACCTTGGTGTAGAACTCGGAGGTAAGTGTGTCGGAGATATTAGTCGCGATCTTTTCGATCTCCTTGATGTCCATATCGGGCTTTACGTCCTTAACGAGAACGACATCGTGCTCGCCTACGCTGATAACGTAATCCTTGGACTTGTCGGGGAACATATTCTGCAGCATCTCGAAGGGCATAACGTCGGTCTTGCCGAAGAACTTGATGAGGAATACTATTCTGCACTCGTCGCTGCTGAAATGAAGCTCCTTGGACTTGATGTATATATCGCTGGGAAGGATGTTATCAAGAATGATGTTTTTGATGAACAAGCCCTTATCGTACTTTTCGTCGTAGAGATTTTTGATATTGCAGAGCGATACTGCGAGAAGCTTGGACATCTTCTCTGCCATCTTATCCTCGCCCTCCATGAATACGATGTATTCGTTCTTGGAGCCTACGGATATAGGACGGTAGGTATAGCCTCCCGAAACCGCAATATCGGCGGAATAGGTAAGCTCATCGCGAATTCCCTGCTTGATCTCACCGATCTTTACAAGCTCAGAGCACGCGATAACTACTCCGTTTTCATCGATAACACCGATTACGCGATCTACCGCAGATCTCATCTGATGAATTACGTTTTGGAACAATCTGTTTGCCATTTTTAAACCCCTTTGTGTCTTTTAAATTCCTTATAACTTATTGTACGCTTTTTTTAGTCGTTTATGATAAATAAAATTATAATTCAAGCTCATAGCACAGGCATCCGAGCACGAAGCCCGACGCTGTTTCGGTACGAAGGATCCTCTTGCCGAGTCCAACGGGGATCAGTCCCGCCTCCTTCGCTTTTTCGACCTCGCGGAGCGAAAACCCGCCCTCACTGCCGATAACGACGGATATTTTGGGAAGGCTGCCGTCATTGGCTCCCTTCTCCGCTAAAAATCTTGCTTTTTCTCTTGCCAAAACGGTTTTCAGCGACTCTGTGCCGTCGCCCTCGTAGCAAAAGAGCTTTATATCTGCCTCTGATGCTCGCGTGAGCATCTCCGCAAAGCTTACCGTGGCATTTACCTCGGGGATCACCCCTCTGCCAGACTGCTTTGCCGCCTCGAGGGAGATCTTATTACGTCTGCGGAGCTTATTTTCCTCGTCGCCCTTCTCCTTTGCGATGCAACGCTCGCTATTGAAGGTCGTGATCGAAAAAACGCCGCATTCGACCGATTTCTGTATCACGCTATCGAGCTTATCGCCCTTTGGGAGCGCCTGATACAAGCATGCCGTAAACGGAGGCTCGGTGTCGCTTTTCCTCTCGCTATCGACTCTTGCCAACACTCGATCGGGCAAAAACTGCTCAAGCGTGCACTCGTATTCGACCTTTTGCATATCGCATACCGTGATATGCTCGCCTGCCGCCATACGGAGCGAGCGCGAGATGTGATGGGCATCGTCGCCAAGTATCGTAACGAAGCCGTTTTCTATTTGTTCCTTTCGAACGAAAAATCTTGGCATACCGAACTCCAACTCTAAATTTGACAAATCGAGCAAAGGTTTTATGTCTTTTGCACAAATACGGCGCCACAAAGCGCCCACAAGCAAAGACATTTTTGCGCGACCGTATTCAATTATACAACAATATAACCAATTTGTCAACTGCCTTTTTGTAAAAAATGACATTTTCTTTCGCATAATTTACAATTTGTTATTATTTTTGGGTATGTATAAAGGCATAACAAACAAAGTTGATAAAATTGACGATAATAAAAGTGCACAAATATTGATGATATTCTCCAATTATGTAAAAAAAGAGGCGAGTTTGCCCAACTTTCCATAAGAAAGTTGGGCAGTTTTATTCGCCTTTGGCGAGTTATATTGCTTCACAGTGATATTCGTCTTGCGACGAGTGATATTCGCTACGCGAGTTTTATGGCGAATAAAATATCACTGAAGCCGTAAGGCTTCAATATCACTGTCGCGTCAGCGACAATATCACTCCGACGGAGTCGGAATATCACTCTTGCTTTCTCTGCCGATTTGTGTTATAATGGAATCGTATCGTAGGGCGGGGGCAATGTTTGCGAAGCAAACTTGACATTGAGAGAAACGAAATATGCTTGCATCCCGCCGCCACGAATAGTTTGGCCAGAGGCAACGGCGGGAGTAAACCCCCGCCCTACAATAGAGGGGTATGGGCTTTGCCAGATGCCCGCGTTGCTTGCAACGCTGTAATACAAAGGCGAAACCGGCGATAAAACACAATATCAATAAGTATTTCTAATAAGGAGGAAACAAAATGAAATACACATTTAAGTTTGGTTTGTTTGGGAAAAAGGTTCAAATGTTCAGCGAGGGACAAAGAGGAGTTGTTGTAGAAAAAGAACCACAGGTTGTTTGTGTATACGGCACAGATAGCAATTACAATATTTTGTGCGCAATTCCTCTTTGTCATCCTAAGTTTTTGAAAGGCACAGAATACATAATTGAATTTGATGAAAACAACTGCGCAAAGGTTTGTGTTGGAGACTTACAAATTGCCATTGACTATTCGAAAAAGAAGTGCGCGAATAGCAAAGCTCTCAAGTGCTACGGTTCGGATAGTTGGGGGCAGGACGTCCAAATCGAATGGAATGAACTTTAATGAATTCAAGTAGAACATATAAGAAACCCCGACAGACCTTGAAAATCTGTCGGGGCTATTTCTTTGTTTTCTGCGGTTCGATTTTTACTTTTACGGGTCGCCGAGGACGTCGACCCCTACAAAGAGAAATCAAACATCCTTATGAAAAGTCCGCTTTTCTCGCCCCTTTTTGATATATGACGTCAAACGGTATGCACGCCGCTTGCCGCGTCGGAATTTGAGTCAATTCCGTATTTCTGATTTTTTCTGTACTCGAAGAACTTGAGCGCCACCTGCTCAAAGAGAGCGTAGGAGAGAACGTCCTCGTCCTGCTCGAGATAGCCTGCGGGAATCTTCGCGCGGAGCTCGTCGAGCTCGGGCTTGAGGTCGTCTGCGGGACGGTAGTCGATAACCTGCGCGTCCTCGCCAAGAATCTTCTTGACGAACTCGGGATCGATAGCCACGGGGGTCTTACCGTACTCGCCGCGAACGACGCCCTTGAACTCCTTGGTTACCATCTTGTATCTTTCGCCGTTGAGGACGTTGAATACTGCCTGAGTACCAACGATCTGCGACGAGGGGGTTACGAGAGGAGGATAGCCTACGTCGGCTCTTACTCTCGGTACTTCCTCAAGAACCTCGGTCAGCTTATCTTCCTTCCCTGCCTGCTTGAGCTGGGACATAAGGTTGGAGAGCATTCCGCCGGGCACCTGATAGATCAGCGCATTTACGTCGACCTTAAGCGCCTTGGGGTTGAGAAGTCCGTCTGCAAGATACTTTTCGCGCAGAGGTGTAAAGTGCTTGGTCACCTTATCGAGATTGTCAAGACTGATGCCCGTGTCGTACTCACTTCCCTGCAACGTTGCAACGAGAGTCTCCGTGGGAGGCTGGGAGGTTCCCATAGCCATAGGAGAGATCGCAGTGTCTACAACGTCGACGCCTGCCTCGATAGCCTTGAGCAAAGTCATCGATGCAAGACCTGCGGTGTAGTGGGTGTGAAGCTGAATGGGAAGGCTTGTGCTTTCCTTCAGCGTCTTTACGAGCTCGTAAGCATCGAAGGGCTTGAGAAGACCCGCCATATCCTTGATGCAGATAGAGTCTGCGCCCATATCCTCGAGTCTTTTTGCGTACTGGGAATAGTAGTCCATCGTGTAAACGGGACCCGTGGTATAGCTGAACGCCGCCTGAACGTGTCCGCCCTCTTTCTTGGTCGCATTTATAGCGGTCTTGAGGTTACGGGGATCGTTGAGCGCGTCGAAAATTCTTATAATATCGATACCGTTTGCTATCGACTTCTGAACGAAATATTCAACGACGTCGTCGGAATAGTGACGATAGCCGAGAATATTCTGTCCGCGGAAGAGCATCTGAAGCTTTGTGTTCTTTACGTGCTCTCTGATCTTGCGAAGTCTCTCCCAGGGATCCTCGTTGAGAAATCTCATACAAGAGTCAAAGGTTGCTCCGCCCCACGCCTCGAGGGAGTGATAGCCGACCTGATCCATGGTTTCAAGGATAGGAAGCATCTCCTCGGTGGTCATTCTCGTGGCGATAAGAGACTGGTGAGAGTCACGCAGTACTGTTTCGGTAATCTTTACCTGTGCCATTTATCTAAAACCTTACCTTTCTTAATCTTTGGAGTGGTTGTCATCAGCTCAACCAGGAGAGGAACACGCCCGCCGCAACGGCAGAGCCGATAACTCCCGCTACGTTGGGGCCCATCGCGTGCATAAGCAGGAAGTTGGAGGGATCCTCCTTCTGTCCTACGGTCTGGGCAACTCGAGCCGCCATAGGCACTGCAGAAACGCCCGCCGAGCCGATAAGGGGGTTGATCTTGCCGCCCGACAGCCAGTTCATTATCTTTGCGGTAATAAGTCCGCCGCAAGTGGATACGCAGAACGCCGCGAGACCGCACACGACGATGATTACCGTCTGCAAGCTCAAGAAGTTGCCTGCGGTAGCGGTTGCACCGACAGATATTCCGAGGAATATAGTTACTATATTCATAAGCTCGTTCTGCGCGGTCTTGGAGAGACGGTCGGTCACTCCGCAGACGTTGAGCAGGTTACCGAACATCAAGCATCCGATAAGCACGAGCGCATCGGGAACGATAAGTGCAACGACGAAGGTTACGAGGATCGGGAATACGAGCTTCTCGGTCTTGGATACCTCGCGAAGCTTATCCATCTTTATAAGTCTTTCCTTTTTGGTGGTAAGCAGCTTCATAAACGGAGGCTGGATCATAGGTATGAGCGCCATATAGGAATATGCCGCGACAGCGATAGCTCCGAGGAGCGCGGGACCGAGCGATTTGGCTACGGTGATCGCCGTAGGACCGTCCGCACCGCCGATGATACCGATAGATGCCGCCTCACCGAGCGTAAACTGACCCGAGAGGAACGCCACCGCGAACGCTACGAAAACGCCGAGCTGTGCGCCTGCACCGATCAGGAAATATTTGGGGTTTGCGATAAGGGGGGTAAAGTCGGTCATAGCTCCGATGCCTATGAAGATAAGGCAAGGATAGATACCGAGCTTTACACCGAGATAAAGTATATCGATAAGTCCGGGGGTTACCGTTTTGCCGAGATTCTCGACCATATATACTATAACGTCGGAGTTTTCGGCAACACCGTCGGCAAGAAGCTCTGCTATCATATCTGCAGAGATCGGGGCGCCGCCGAAGAGTGCCCAGTTTATGTGTCCGCCCGCGAAAAAGATCTCGTTATAGACTCCAACACCGGGGAGATTGGTAAAGAGCATTCCTATCGCTATGGGGAGAAGGAGGAGGGGCTCAAACTTCTTTACTATCGCCAGATAGACGAGCGCTATCACGATGACGTACATAATTACGTACTTCCACCAGTCGTTATTAGCAACAAGTTTAGAAATGCCCATTCCTTCGATAAAGTTTTTAATCGTTTGAATGATGCCTTCCATTATTCATTTTCCTTTCGTAGAATTTATGAAAAGCACCTTATCAGTTGAGTGTTACCAGAACGTCCTCGCTCTGTACGCTTGCACCCTTCTGAACGTTTACGCTTGCTACTGTGCCGTCTTCGGGAGCAGAGATGTCGTTTTCCATTTTCATAGCCTCAAGCACACAAAGAATGTCGCCCTTCTTGACTGCCTGACCGGGAGCTACGTTTACCTTCATAATGGTTCCGGGCATAGGAGCCTTGACTACTACTGAGCCTGCGTTGCCTGCAGGAGCTGCCTTGGGAGCCGCTGCGGGTGCTGCTGCGGGCGCGGGAGCTGCTGCCGGTGCGGATGCTGCTGCAGGAGCTGCTACGGGAGCTGCTACGGGAGCTGCGCCGCCTATTTCTTCTACTACTACGTCGTACGATACGCCGTTGACTGTAACGTTAAATCTTTTCATTGTTATATACCAAGCCTTTCGTAATATTATTTTCTGTTCCAAGCTTTACCCGAGCTTCTCTTGAAGGAGACAACTCTGAAGCCGCCGACAAATTCGTCTTTATATTCGCCGCTTTCTATCATTGCGGCAACTGCAGCAGTAATGACTGCTATAAGCTCGCCGTCGTCCGTCTCGGACACCGCTACAGCAGGCTGAGGAGCCGTGACTGTGACCTTCGGCGTCTCGGGGGGAGCAACGCTCTTATTCTCAACAGCCTTACTTGCTTTCTTTTTCGGCAGATCGTAGAATATGACCTTCGAGATCGTTATAACCAGCCACAAAAGTGCAAGCACCGCAAAGACCATAATAAGTCCTGTAACCGTTCCCTGAAGGGCGTACGGAAGTCGCTCGGCGAAGGTCATCTTGCCGCCATCGAGGTTTTTATCCTCGGCAAATGCGACTATTGTGGAAAGCACCGTGAGAACAGAAGTCGTAAGAGCGAACAGGCATACTTTTTTACTTGTTTTCATCTTCAACCTCCGTATTTATCAAAGAGGGGTTCTGAAATATTTTCTATCGGGGCAACCGTCTGCCTTGCAAGCAAGCATATAGAGTGCCGAGCAGATACGTGCACGGAGAGTCTGTGCTTCAACTATATCGTCGATGTCGCCCTTCTCTGCCGCGCAAACTGCGCTTGCGTACTTTTCACACCACTCTGCCTCAACGTCAGCGCGCGACTTGTCTGCCGTGATCTGATCGTTCATAAGGAAAGCAACCGCGCTCTCGGGGCTCATCACGCTGATGACCGCACCCTCGGTAGCGATCTCAAGATCTGCGCCGAGCGCCTTCGAGCCGAGAAGTGTGAAGCCTGCGCCGTAAGCCTTGCCAACGACTGCCGTTACCTTTGCTACCGTCGCATTCGCGTATGCCGAGCCAAGTCTTGCTATGCACTTGGGGCATGCACAATCGCAAAGTCCCTCGCTGTCAACGAGCGTCAGTACGGAAATGCCGAAGCGATCGCAGAAGGAGATGAGATCTGCCGCCTTCTTCGCACCCTTGAAGCCGATCTTACCCGCGTCGCAGGTATTATCCGAGGCTACGACACCGCAAAGCGTGCCGCCGAAAAATGCAAATCCGGTTATGATACCGCTGGTCTGCGCGTATATCTCTACGAACTTACCGTTATCGGCAAGAGTCTCAACAAGAGCCTTACCCGTAAGTCCGTCGATCATAACTGCGCGAGAGGCGTCATCGCCACTCATCTGACTTGCGTCGTCTTTATTGTTCTGAGGAAGTATCTCGATAAGCTCACGGGCTGCGGCGAATGCTGCTGCCTCGTCCTTGACCTCGATCGAGCATACGATCTCCTTGTTATTTGACGTGGGAAGGAGATAAAGCTCGGCTTTATCCTCGACCTTTACCGAAAGGTCGAACATATTGGCGATCGTAAGAGCCATACCCGTGCAGAGTCCGTCGTAAACGGCGATCTGGGGAACGATTCCCGATGCCTTTGCTACGCATGCCATAAATCTGCCGTATGCCGAAAGCGCCGTGCTTCCCTCTGCTACGACTGCGCCTGCGCTATCGAACACGCCGATGATCGACGCTCCGTTCTTGATTGCCATATCGTAAAGCATTTCGATCTTTTTGGCGCCTGCCTCGTCGAACGCGCCCTTCGTTCTGTCGCTATCCTGCACGAATGCGAACGCGAGCTTGCCTGATACCGAGCCGTATCCGCAGATCACTCCGTCGTACGCTTCGACGTCGCCGCTTCTCTTGATATAAGCGCCGACCTCAACGAACGAGCCCGCATCGAACAGAGAGGCGATTTTGCGATTACCTACTGTCTGATTTTTATCCATTTGAATGCCTCCGTTTTGGGATTTTTTTATCGGTCTTTTTTCTGCATTTCTAAAAAAATACCTTCTCTCCCATTTTAATTAAATTATACCTCTTTTAACTAATATTGTCAATCAAATAGCCAAAATTATTTGTAAACTATTAATGAACTTGCGCTTTTGTGAGAAAAAAACAAAATTTTTTCGTGCGACTACACAATGCGACCTTTTTTTCGTCGCGCTTCGTGTAAAATGTTATTGAAAAGCAGTCAAAACCAATTTTTTGACGGAAATACAACGAATATTCATAAAAAAACGAAAGGAAAATGAGAATGAACTGCGAAAAATGCAAAAATAAAAAAGCGACTTTGTTTTACGCTGACGAGGACGGAACCAAGCACGCGCTCTGCGCCTCATGCGGCGCTATTCAAGGAAGGCTCGCAAGCTTTTCGGCAAATTCTGCCGCGCCTGAAGGCGATCTCGTCTATATCCCCGACCCTACGCTGCTCACGCTCTGCTCTCACAGTCTGCTTTTTGCGACAGATTCGAGTGCTGACGGCAAAGGAGCTTGCAAGGGGTGCGGCTCTACGCTCTCCGAGCTCAAAACGATCGGACGCCTCGTATGCCCCGAATGCTACGCCGCCTTTGCCGAGATCCTCTTTCCCTCCCCGAGACTTGACGAGGGCAGTGATCTTATCAAAATGCCGTTTGCGCGCAGGGAGAGATTGGATAAGCGCCACGCGATAAACAAGGCAAAAGCAGAGCTTAAGAGCGCGATCAACTCCGAAAACTTCGAGCTCGCCGCAGCTCTGCGCGACAAGATCAAGAGGCTTGAGGGTAAGGCTGTTTGATATCCCACAAAAACTACATACGACAAAAACACAAGGAGACTAAAAATGTCATGGTTTACATCAGAGGGCAAATGCTCTCATCACGTTATCAGGTCGCAGACGCGATACGCACGCAATCCCGCTGACGCTCGATTCTCGGTCAAAGCCGAAAAAAAGCTGATCGATCAGTTTTTCGAGAAGGCGGAGGCTCTGCTCGTCAAAAACGGATTCCGCAAGGAAATATTGCCCGAAGGAGCTCTCCCCGAGGTCATAGCACTTGCCGAAAAAGGCTTTATCGATCGAGATTTTCTATACTACGAGGGCACTCGCTCACTCTTTTTCAACGAGCCCTGCAATCTTGCGGTATCTCTCGGCGGTAGTGACCTGATAAATATTCGCTCGCTTCTCGCGGGCAACTCCGTAAGCGAAACGAGAAATATCGCCTCGGGCGCGGAAAATCTGCTTGACCGCGAGTTTGAATTCGCATACTCGGACACGCTTGGATATATCTCTTATAACCCCGCGCTATGCGGCTCGGGGGTAGAGTTTTCGGCGGTTCTTTATCTGCCGTCGCTCAGGCTCAACGAAAGCGCGGAGAAATTGCGATATCAGTGCGCGATCATTGGGACGCGTCTGTTCCCTCTCCTATCCGATCGGGGCGGCGATCTTTATCTGCTCTCTCACTCGCCTGCCCCCTTTTCAAGTGAGGTTCACGCCGCGCAGTCGTTCAGCTCACTTATAACGAAAATAGTCGAGGATGAAGCAAGCGCCGAGCGAATTATTTTCGCAGAAAGGGATAAAATAATTATTGACCGCGCGTGGCGAGCTTACGGAGTCCTGACTAACGCAAAAATGCTTTCTGAAAACGATCTGTTATCTCTATCATCGGATATTCGCTTCGCTCTTGCGGTCTGCAAGGACACTGCCGCCCTGCCTCCCGTGAGCATATCAGCACTCAATCTTCTCTTGGCAGACGGACTGAATTCTTCGGTCATCGCAGGCTGTCGCGAATGTAAGAGTGCTGTCGATTGCGACTGCGCGCGCGCAGATTTCGTACATAACAAGCTCGCGTCTAACTGAAGTCTTGACGCAGGCTGTCTTACGAGGAACAGATATGGCAAATAAATTTACACCAAAGGCGCAAAACGCGCTCAACGCCGCGCTCGGATTTGCCTCCGAGCTCGGTCACTCTTACATCGGAAGCGAGCATCTTTTGCTCGGTCTGCTCTCGACTGCCGACTGTGCCGCCTCAAAGATACTCTTGGCGAGGGGCATCAAAAGTGAGAGCGTAAAAAACACTATAATCGAAGTCACGGGCATCGGCTCACCCGAGCAGATCTCCCCCTCGAATATGACTCCCAGTATCAAAAAGATAATCGAGGTCTCGGCATATGAATCAACCAAGAGCAACCACAGCTACATCGGCACGGAGCATCTGCTTCTCGCTCTGTTATCGGACGGCGACTGCGTGGCAGTACGTATGCTTGAATCTCTTGGAGCATCGGTAAGCGAGCTGAAAAGTGACGTTGAATCGTATCTTGAATCAAGCCCCGGGCGAATGCCGAGCGCCAAAAGAGCTCAGGAAAGTAACGAAAAGGGGAGAGAGAAAAATGCAGTCAAAAATTACGGAAGGAATCTCGTCGAGGCGGCAAAAAAGGGCAAGATCGACCCTATAATAGGGCGCGATCGCGAGACCGAGCGAGTCATTCAGATCCTGTCAAGACGGTCTAAAAACAACCCTTGTCTGATCGGTGAGCCCGGTGTTGGAAAGACCGCCGTGGTCGAGGGGCTTGCCCAGCGGATCGCCGACGGCGACGTGCCCGAGATCTTGCGCGACAAGTCTATAATCTCACTTGATCTCGCCAGTATGATCGCGGGAGCAAAGTACCGCGGCGAATTTGAGGATAGGCTCAAGAGCATTATGGCAGAGGCACAAAAAAATCCCGATATGATAATCTTTATCGACGAGATACACACGATCATCGGTGCGGGCGCGGCAGAGGGCGCGGTCGATGCGGCGAACATTATAAAGCCCGCGCTCTCTCGCGGCGAGCTTCAGGTCATCGGCGCGACGACGATCAGTGAATACCGAAAATATATTGAAAAGGACGCCGCGCTTGAGAGGCGGTTTCAGTCGGTAACGGTGGGCGAGCCCTCTGCTGCCGAGACGAAGCAGATCTTACTCGGTCTGCGAACGAAATACGAGGCGCACCACAAGCTGAACATCTCCGACGAGGCTATAGATGCGGCGGTCGATATGTCTATAAGATACGTGCCCGACAGATATCTGCCCGACAAGGCGATCGACCTTATCGACGAGGCGGCGGCGCGACTGCGCCTGAAGATCTTCACCTCCCCGCCCGAGCAACGCGAGATCGAAAGCGAGCTCCGTCGTATTCAAGCCGAAAAAGCCGAGGCGATAACCGAGCAGAATTTCGAGCTTGCCGCCGCCCTGCGCGACAAGGAGATCACTCTGCGAAAAAAATATGAGGCAGAGAAAGCGGAGTGGGAAAAGAGAAAGGGGGCAAGCAGTCTTACTCTGCGCGAGTGCGATATTGCCGATATCGTGACTCAATGGACGGGCATTCCCGTCTCCAAGCTGCTTGAAAGCGAGAGCCGCAGACTCTCCGAGCTTGAGGACAAGCTTTCCGAGCAGGTGATCGGTCAGGAGAGGGCGATAGCGGCGGTGGCAAGCGCTATCAGACGAGGACGGACGGGGCTCGGCGACCCGAAGCGACCTATCGGCTCGTTCATCTTCGCAGGTCAGACGGGTGTTGGCAAGACCGAGCTCTGCCGCGCGCTTGCTTCTCTGCTATTCGGGAGCACGGACGCGATGATACGCTTAGATATGTCGGAATATATGGAAAAGCACAGCGTATCGAAGCTGATCGGATCGCCGCCGGGATACGTCGGCTACGACGAGGGCGGGCTTCTGACCGAGAGGATACGCCGACATCCCTACTCCATCGTACTACTCGACGAGATCGAAAAGGCACACCCCGACGTTTTCGGTCTGCTTTTGCAGATACTTGACGACGGGATACTGACCGACTCACAGGGTCGGCGGGTGGATTTCAAAAACGCGATCGTAATAATGACTACCAATCTCGGCGCGAAGGCGCACGGCGAGGTCGGAAGCCTCGGATTTGCTCTGTCGGGCAGCGGAGAGGACGAAAAAAGAGACGAGCAACGCGTGCTTGACGCTCTGCGCCGCCATTTTCGTCCTGAATTTCTCAACCGCGTCGATGAGATCATCTGCTTCGCGCCCCTTTCGCGCGAGTCGCTCAAAAAAATTGCCGAGCTTATGCTCTCGGCGGTGACCGACAGGATCGAGGGCTCGGGCGTGTTCATCGAGTTCGACGAAAGCGTTTCCGATGCGATAGTCGAGCACGAATATCCCTCCGAATACGGTGCGCGACCGCTACGTAGGGCTATCACGAAGCTGGTTGAAAATCCTTACTCCGAGGCTCTGCTTTCGGGCGATTTTTCGCGCGGTGACTTCATTCGCGCTTACTTCAACGGTGAAAGGGTGAAATTTGAGAAAAAATCGGGCAACAACACGCCGAAAACGCAAAATACTATTGCAAAAGGTTGAAAAATCTGCTATAATAATATTTAGCGGCGGTCACGTTGACCGCAAGCAGCCAAACGGCGCTTTTCGGGCGGGATTATAAAAAGAGGTGAGACGAATGGACAACAAAAAGGATCTGCCGATCGCGGTCATGGACTCGGGACTCGGCGGCATCAGCGTTTTGCGTGAGCTTGTAAAGATCATGCCAAACGAGCGTTTTTTGTATTTCGGCGACTCGATAAACGCCCCCTACGGAACGAAAACCAAACCCGAGGTGCTTGAAATAACGAGAAAAAACCTCGCACTGCTCAAGGAACGCGGCATAAAGGCATTCGTCATCGCCTGCAACACCGCGACGAGCGTGGCGGCGAAGATCTTGCGCGAGGAAAACCCCGAGCTGCTCATTATCGGCATTGAGCCTGCGGTCAAGCCCGCAAGTGAGCTTTGCGAGCACCCGAGAGTCATCGTTATGGCAACTCCGCTGACTCTGCGCGAGGAAAAATTCCAAGCGCTTGTTGCGCGCTTTTCGGGAAAGGGCGAATTTTTGCCGTTACCCTGCCCCGGACTCGTTGAGCTTATCGAAACGGGTGACGTGGAGAGCGACGAGATAAGAGCATATCTCACAAAGCTTTTCGAGCCATATAAGAGCAAGCGGATCGACGCGGTGGTGCTCGGATGCACCCACTATCCGCACGTGAAGGCGTTGATCGCGGAGCAATTTCCTGCCGAGACGGTCGTGCTTGACGGTGGCGAGGGCACGGCGCGGCATACGAGACGCCGACTTGACGAGCTCGGACTTCTGCGCGACCACGGCGAAGGCGAGATCGAGATAATCAATACCTCGGAAAACGAAAATATGATTGAAATTTCGAAATATTTGCTTTATAGATAAAAATTACCCCGACAGAAAATCTGTCGGGGTTGTTCTATTTATCTGATATTATCTCGTCAAAAACTTATAAACCGTTATAGTTTCGTAGGTCTCGCCGACGTCGAGGGTGCAATCGGTGAAGTCGGGGCGGTTGACGCTGTCGGGCATTTTCTGCGTTTCAAGGCAAAACATATTCTGAAGTCCCTGCTTGTATCCGCCCTTGAAATCATGATCGGGATTGTTCAGAAAGTTGCCCGAATAAAACTGCACGCAGGGCTGGTCGGTCCAGACCTCCATAACTCTGCCGCTTTTTTGCTCGCAGACGCGCGCTCTCGCCTCACTCATCGGCTCGGCTCTCTTTGTGAAATTCATACAGTGATCGTAGCCGCCTGCGATCATCAACGGCTCGTAGGAAAGGTCAAAGTCACGTCCGATCGTCTTGGTGCTGCGGAAATCGAACGCAGTTCCCTCCACCGATATCTTTTTGCCCGTCGGGATAAGCGTTTCGTCGGTCTCGAGGAAGCTATCTGCATCGATCCAGAGCTCGTGGTCGAAGATCTTGCCCGAAGCAAATCCGCCGAGATTAAAATACGTGTGGTTGGTGAGGTTCAATACGGTCTTTTTATCAGTCACGGCGTGATATTTTATCGAAAGCGCGTTGTCCTGACTCAATTTGTAGGTCACGGTGACCTTAAGCGTGCCCGGGTAGCCCTCCTCGCCGTCGGGTGAGGTGTATTTAAGGGTAAGGGTACATCCGTCCTCCTCTATTCCCGCCTCGGCATCCCAGACCTTATGCGAAAAGCCGATCTTACCGCCGTGTAGGTGGTTGGGCCCGTTGTTGACAAAGAGCTTGTAGTCGACTCCGTCAAGCGTAAAAGCGCCCTTTGCGATACGGTTGCCAAATCGACCGATAATCGCGCCCTGATAGCCGTCGCCCTCGACGTAGTCGGCAAGATCATCGTAACCGCCGACAACATCGGCAAGCTTGCCCTCTCGGTCGGGAACGAGCAGTCTTTGTACCGCGCCGCCAAGCGTGATTATACTCACGCTCATACCACTGTCTACGGTCATGGTATATTTATCGACCGCTTTTCCGAACGCTTCACCGAAATAGCTTTTTTCTATGTTCATATCTGTAGCCTTTCAAATATAGGGGCGAAATGCTCGCCCCTTACAGTTATTAAGAATCGTAGCCGTTGGGATTCTTGGTCTGCCAATTATTTGCGTCACGGCACATCTCAACTATGCCGAACTCTGCCTTCCAGCCAAGCACACTTTCTGCCTTGGAGGGATCTGCATAGCAGGATGCGATATCACCGGGACGGCGACCAACGATCTTATAGTTGACCTTCGAGCCCGTTACCTGCTCGTACGCCTTGACCATATCAAGCACCGAATATCCGTTGCCCGTGCCGATATTGAAATAATCGATACCGTGCGCGCTCTTGATATATTCAAGCGCCTTGAGGTGTGCTTTCGCGAGGTCGACTACGTGGATATAGTCGCGGACACCCGTGCCGTCGTGAGTGTCGTAATCGTTGCCGAACACGTTGAGCTGAGGCAGCTTGCCAAGTGCGACCTTGGAGATGTAAGGCATAAGGTTGTTCGGGAGTCCGTTGGGGTCCTCGCCGATAAGTCCCGAAGCGTGTGCGCCAACGGGATTGAAATAGCGGAGAACCGAAATGTTCCATTCCTTATCCGAAACGTAGATATCCTTGAGGATGCGCTCGATCATGACCTTGGTCTCACCGTAGGGGTTGGTCGCGTTACCGACTCTTGCACTCTCCTTGATCGGCACCTCGTCGGGTGCTCCGTAAACCGTCGCGGAGGAGCTGAATACGATAGTCTTAACACCGTGACGGCGCATCGAATCGCAAAGAATAAGCGAGCCCGTGACGTTGTTGTGATAATATTCGATAGGCATAGAGACCGACTCACCGACCGCCTTGAGTCCTGCGAAATGTATGCAGGAGTCTATCTCGGGGTTCTCTTCAAATATTCTGTCGAGCGCCGCCGCGTCAAGCAGATCTGCCTCGTAGAACTTGAAATCCTTACCCGTGATCTCTTTTATACGGTCCAAAACAACGGGCTTACTGTTGGAAAAGTTGTCCATAATGACCACGTCGTAGCCTGCGTTCAAAAATTCAACCGCGGTGTGAGAGCCGATAAAGCCCGCGCCGCCCGTAATGAGTACTGACATCTCTATTCTCCTTTATTTCGTTGGATTCGTGTTAGTTTCTTGACTTAAAGATATTTTGCCACGATGGCGTTCATTTCATCCATCTTCTTTTCCATATCTGCAACGAGCTTGAACTGGTTGCGCGCACGGTCGAGATTATGGTTCGGATACTCGGTTCTGAAATATACGTCGCCGTCGAGGTAGTCGGACAGGAAGCGTATACCCGTTTCATACGTAAGTATCAGCGCACCCATGGGAAGTGCCTTGATCTCGGACTCGGAAAGGCTGCCCTCAAGTCCCTTGATGAAGCCTTTGGCGTATGCCTCGAACATATCGAGTCTGCAATAGACCTTGTCGAGATCGGTCTCGTCCTCCGCTGCGCTCGAGGCACCGAAGCGGATACTGTCACCGAAGTCTGCAAGAACGCTGCCCGGCATTACGGTATCGAGGTCGATAACACAGATTCCCTCTCCGCTTTCGCGGTCTACCATAATGTTATTGAGCTTGGTATCGTTATGCGTGACTCTGAGCGTAAGCGAGCCGTTTGCAATGCTTTCGTTGATAAAGCTCGTGATATGCTTGCGGTCAAGCGCGAACTTTATTTCATCGGGAACGAGATGTGCTCTGCCCGATTTGTTCTCCTCGATCGCCTTCTGGAGATTCGCATATCTCCACTCGGTATTGTGGAAATTCGGTATGCTTTCGTGAAGCACGCTCGCATCGAAATCGGCAAGCTGACGCTGGAACTGACCGAACGCAAATCCGACCTTTTCAAACATCTCTGCCGACTCGACCTTCATATAGCACTCTGCGTCCTCAACGAAATCGTACATTCTCCAATATATGCCGCGGCGGTCTACGTGACCCCACTTGCCACTCTTGGTCCAGATAACGCAAAGAAATCTTCTTTCGGGATCAATTCCCTTCGCCTCATAGCCACGGCGGATATGCTCGGTAACTCCGACTATATTCTCCATAACCTCGTCGGGCTTCTTGAATATGTCGGTATTTACCATCTGCATAACGTATCTCTTGCCCGTATCATAGGTCAAAAAATAGGTTCTGTTTATATGTCCGTTGTGGCACTCCTCAATGTGAACCACGTTGCCCTCAATGTCAAAGTGGCCTGCGGAGGTTATAATATTTTCTTCTGTTAAATTAAAGTTCATCTTTCATACCTCAACTAGGATTATTTCCAAAGCTTGTGGGGGTATTCGCTGTTTGTCATCATATTACGGAGAGCGTTCTTGACGCCTTCCTTATCCTCGGAGTAGGTCACTCCGTACCAAGCTGCACTCGTTTCGTGGACTCTGACAGTGCACTTGCCTGCCTTCATCATATCGTCGATCGCGCCGGGGAGATAGTATTCGCTCTTAAGCTCTTTTCCCTTTTCGGAGGAAAGGAACTTGACAAATCCTTCTTTAAGCTCGCCGAAGATTGCGGGGGTGAGTCCCCAACAGTTCATAGACACAACGGTGTCTCCCGAGAGATCCTCCCATTCGCCTCCGTCGTTCAGATACTGAGCGTCGCTGCCGTGGGTCTTGATCTTTGTAAGCTCGGTGATCGACGAGAGCATTCCGTCGCCGTCGATCTCGCATCTGCCGCGCGAGACCGTGCCGTTTTCGGTAAGCGTGTTGCGAAGCACGTAGCCGACCATACAGTAGTCGGTCGATGTCGGGTCAAGCCTGCCGAGGTGATCTGCCAACTTGACAAACGCATCTCTGCCGTAGAAATCGTCGGCATTAACGACTGCAAAGTTATCAGTAACGTAGGGCGCGGCGCAAAGAAGCGCGTGTGATGTGCCCCAAGGCTTTTCTCTGCCCTCGGGAACACTGAAGCCCTCGGGGATATCATTGATATCCTGAAAAGCGTATTCGACTTTTATGTAAGGCTCTACGCGTGCACCGACCGTTTCGCGAAATGCGTCGTAATTCTCTTTTTTGATAATGAAAACTACCTTGTCAAAGCCCGATTTAACGGCGTCGAATATCGAAAAATCGATGATAAATTCACCGTTATCGGTGATGGGATCTATCTGCTTGAGACCGCCGTAGCGCGATCCCATTCCCGCAGCAAGTATTACAAGTGTCATCTTAAAGCTCCTTCTGCAATTAATTGAGATTATTTCCGAACTATTGTAGCAAATTTTTTGTTTTATTGCAACTGATTTTTAACTATATGCGCACACTTTTTCACGATATTTATGCAAAATCATATTTTTTTGGTGATTTGCGAACCTCACGTTTGTTGCGAGGATATACCTCTTGTCTAAGCAATCGCAAGACATTTACGACAATCGCATCGTCACCACCTGAAATTTAATTATATATTATATACAAAAAAAGTAAAGAGAAAAAAGCAAAAGTTTACACAATGTTTACATCGCCTTTAGTTAAATAAAATCCATTGACATTTGTGGCATAAAGTAGTATAATATTATGTGGTTTACAATCAATTTGAAAGGCTGTCATATTATGAAAAGGACAAAAAACATTATATCTCGCAGAATTGTAGCCCTTCTCTGCGCAATCGTTACGTTAACTGCTCTGCTCTGCTCCTGCAACGTCGGAGAGATCGAGGAGCTTGAAATAAAAGTATCCGTGCTCAACGGCACGACCGGCTTCGGTGCGGCAAAGCTGATGAGTGACGCAACAAGCGGACAGACCGAGCTCAACTATAAATTCACCGTCGAAAAGGATCCTGAGCCTATCACCAAGGGACTCATTAACGGAAGTATAGATATCGCTATGCTCCCTACCAACGCGGCGGCTACACTTTACAATAAAACGAACGGCGGCATAAGAATAGCTGCGGTCAACACTCTCGGTGTGCTTTATCTCGTGGTGAACGGAGAGAAAGTCGAAATCAGCAATATAGCGGAACTTAACGGCAAGACCGTATACTGCCCTGCTCAGAACCCCGCATTTATTTTCGAGGCAATCTGCCGCGCGAGTGGTCTTGTGCCGGGTGAAAGTATCACTATCGACACCTCGTATGCAAAGCCCGAGGAGCTTAGAACGGCTATTGTTTCGGGATTGGTCGATATCGCCGTGCTCCCCGAGCCTATGGTGACGATCGCTAAAAGCGCAAACGCTTCTTTGACAACTGCTCTTGACCTCACGGAGATCTGGGAGGCGATATACCCCGGTACGATAATGCAGGGCTGTGTGGTAGTCCGTACCGAGTGGGCAGAGGCTCATCCCAAGGAGCTTGAGGAGTTTTTAGTTGAATATCAAAATTCGGTCGTTTTCACCACGACAAACCCCACGGAAGCCTCGGTTATGATAGCCGAGCTTGGAATTTTCGCGCAGGCAAAGGTCGCCGAAAAGGCAATACCGAGCTGCAATATCGAGTTTATAGACGGCAAGGAGATGTCAGACGGTCTCGCTTTCTTCTTTGAAAAGCTTTTCGCAGTCAATCCCGCAGCAGTCGGCGGCGAGATCCCCGACGAAGCAATATATTACGTAAGACAAAGACAGGCAAAATAATATGGTCAAAAGGATTGTAAAATACAGCCTTGTAGCGCTGATATGGCTTCTGCTGTGGCAGATTGCGGCACAGCTTGTAAATAAGCAGCTTCTCCTGCCAAGCCCAATAGAAGTGGGGGTACGCATCTGCGAGCTTTGCCTCTCGTCAAGCTTTTATCGCGCGATCGGTAGCTCTCTTTGCCGAGTAGTCACAGGAATTGCGATCGGCGTGATCATCGGTGCTCTCGCGGGCCTTTTAACTGCATTTTCGGGAGTGGCAAGGGCCTTTTTCTCACCCGCGCTCGCGATCATAAAATCCACGCCAGTTGCGTCCTTTATTTTCCTTATCGTGCTTTGGGTCAGCCGCGATATCGCTCCCGTTATCATTTCCGCTATGATCGTGACTCCCATCGTCTGGTCTAACGTTGAGACGGGAATTCTCAACACTGACAAGGCTTTGCTTGAAATGGCAAGGGTCTACAAAATGAGTCGGTGGGCAAAAATAAGGCATATTTATCTGCCAAATATTTATCCCTATTTTTTCGCATCGGTGCGGTCTTCGGTCGGTATGGCGTGGAAGGCGGGGATCTCGGCAGAGGTGCTTTTGTTCCCTCTCGTATCGATCGGACAGATGATCTCGGACTCCAAAATGTTGCTTGAAACGACCGATCTTTTCGCATGGACGGTCGTCGTGATAATTTTGAGCGTTGTTATTGAAAAACTGATGGTCGTCCTCTTCTCCGCACTTGCGAAAAAGGGTCTTTCGACTCTGAAGGGAGGCGAGAAGATTGACTGAACTTAAAAACATACGAAAATCGTTCGGGAATAACGTCGTACTTGACGATTTTTCGCTGAAATTGACTCAAGGATCGAAAAATGTGGTCCTTGGTGCTTCGGGCTGCGGAAAAACCACGCTTTTGCGCGTAATTGCAGGACTGGAGGCTATCGACGGCGGCGAAATAATGCGCGACGAAAGAATCGCATATATGTTCCAAGAAACACGGCTTTTACCTTGGAAAAATGCGCTCGACAATATCCGCGCGGTGCTCAAAAAGGAAGATTATGCACTTGCGGACAAATATCTTTCGGCAGTCGGTCTTGCCGATGAAGAAAAAAAATTCCCCCACGAGCTTTCGGGAGGAATGGCGCAAAGAGTCGCTTTCGCGCGTTTTCTTGCCTTTGCTGAGGCAACTGATGCAGAGCTGCTCCTGCTTGACGAGCCATTCTCGGCTCTTGACAAGGAAACTGCCTCAAAAATGCTTGAATTGCTGAAGGCCTTTTCGCTCGGCAAAACTCTGCTACTCGTCACGCACGACGAGGACACCGCACAAGCGCTTGGCGGAAGTGTTGTAAAGTTATGAGAACAAAGAAAGATAAATCGCAGATGGGACTCTCCTCATACACCGCAAGCGATCTTGCTACGCAGGGTATGCCTACGTAATCTTTTGATGAAAAAAACTCAAAGGGCGTTGCCGATGCAACGCCCTTTGAGCATAATATATTAATTGTCCACTCTATTATCCTTTATAACCCCAAACTACGGGACATCCGTAATAATTCCAATTACTTTTCCATCCCGAAGGCTGCTCTGCTGCCTCGCAATATATCGTAAGGTTGCTACATTCGTTAAATGCAGAATTACCTATACTGCTTATACTGTCGGGAATAAATATACTCGTAAGTCCGTTGCATCCGGCGAACGCCGTCGCGCCTATACCCGTCACGCTGTCGGGAATCACTATACTCGTAAGAATGCTGCAATGATAGAATGCATATCTGTATATCTCATAGCTCTCACCGTTGTAGCTATCGGGCAGGACAAGCTCTGTATCCTTCCCTACGTATCCAAGCAGGTAATTGACACCATCAAACGTATAGAAAAGATAATCATTTTTATTTACTATCTTGCTCTCACCGCTATGCACTTCTTTTGCTTCAATACCTGTGTATTCCGAATCCAGCATTCCGTCAAACACGGCGTCGTTGATCACCTCCACAAGCCTATAGCAACCGTCAAACGCATCCTCGCCTATGTTTGTCAAGTTTCTTGATAGCACTATGCTTACAAGAGCGCTGCAAGAGCTGAATGCACTATCGCCTATGCCTGTCACCTTACTGCTTGCGCCAAGGTCAACACTCAAAAGACTGTCGCAATCATAAAACGCATAATCGTATATCTCGTAGCTCTCACCGTCGTAGCTATCGGGCAGGACAAGACTCTTGACAATTTTTGCGTCCGTATGACCAAGCAGATAGTTATTGCCTCCATAGGTATAGAAAAGATATCCGTCCTTGTTTACTACCTTGCTCTCGCCGTTATGCACTTCTATTGCATGGTACGCTACTTCTCCGTGATCGTATGACCCCGCCTCTATATTAAGTGACGATTTGTTGATCACTTCCGCAAGCTTCAAGCACGCAACGAATGCGTCGGCATCTATTTCCTTAACGCTATCGGGGATTACTATGCTCTGAAGGCTGTAGCACCTTGAAAAAGCACTTTCGCCTATTTTCTGAACACCATTGGGAATTTCAAACACCGCATCTGCTTTACCCGATGCATATTGCACAAGCACGGTTGCATCCTTGCTATATAGATTTCCGTCTATGGATGAATATGCCGTACTGTTATCGCCAACAGATATGCTTGTAAGAAGGTCACACTCTTTGAATGCACCTTCGCCTATGCTCGTCACACTATCGGGAATTTCTATCTGTGCAAGGCTGTCGCAATTACGGAATGCCCAAACTCCTATACTTGTGAGCTGACTGTTTTCACCAAATATAACACTTGCAAGACCGTCACAATAATAGAACGCAGAATCACCTATGTCCGTTACGCTATCGGGAATTGTCAGGGATGTAAGTCTGCCGCAATCAAAGAACGCATAGCTACCTATTTGCTTAACACCGTTTGGAATACTTACACTGACAAGGCCACCGCAAGTACGGAATGCATCGTCGCCTATGACCTCAACACTGTCAGGAATTACTACACCGGTAAGATTACTACGCCATTTGAACGCCTCGTTACCTATGCTCGTGACTTTTTCTCCATTTGGGGAGATGTGCGGAATGATAATTTCATTGTCCGTGCAAGTACCGATTCCGCTGACGTAACACGTACCATCGCCATCTGACGTAAATTCAAGGCCCTCGGAATAAGCTCCGTCGGCAGATTTATCAGTCTCATCCGTTAGCGTTTCGTTCGTCTCATCCTTTGGCGTCTCGCTCGTAGGTGTTTCCGAGGTTTCTGACGAACCGTTTGTGTTTTCATCTGCAGGAACATCCGTCGGTTCGCTTGTAGGTGCTTCGGTAGATTCCTCCGCATATGATTCTGATCGGTTCGTTTCATTGTCACAAGCTGCAACTATCGGTAAAAGCATACACGTTACAAGAATAAGGGTTAAAATTTTCAGAATTCGATTTTTCATATGACACCTCCCAAAAATATGCAATAGCATTATATCATACTTGCTTTATCATGTCAAGAAAAACTTCAGCGTACTCCGTCATATGCCGTCATACCGTCGAGTGATCAAATGTTTATTTAATCACGTTGCGCTTCCAATACGCATTGATCATACAAAAACTTCTTTGCTCAACGCTTTTGATAAAAAAAGAGAGAGTTAAAAAATCTCTCTCTTTTTTACGCGTATTATTTTAATTTAACCGCCAAAGCGCACCAGCCGTTATCCTCGGCACGCTCAACGACCTTAAAGCCGTGCTGCTCGAAGCAATCTACAACGTCATCGCAACGCTCTGCGATGATGCCCGATGCGAGCAGGACGGTTTTTTCGCTCATAAAGGGAGCGACGTCGGGCGTCATACGGATAATGATATCCGCGACTATGTTAGCGCAGATAATATCGTAGCCGCCGACCCAGTTTTCTGCCTGACGGAGCAGATCGCTCTGCGCGCAGGTGATCTTGTCTTCAAGTCCGCTTTCGCGAATGTTCTCGTTAGCAACACGCACCGACATAGGATCTATATCGTACGCGCGGCACTTGTCTGCTCCGAGCTTCGCGCCGCAGATAGCAAGAATTCCGCTTCCCGTTCCGACGTCAAGCAGACTATCTCCCTTTTTTACGTATTTCTGAAGGAGAGATATGATAAGTCTTGTGGTCTCGTGCGTTCCCGTGCCGAACGCCATACCCGGATCCATTGTAACGATGATCTCGCCGTCCTTCGCCTCGTAATGCTCCCATGCGGGCACGATGACGATCTTTCCGACCTTGAAGGGCTTATAAAATTCCTTCCAGGAGTTCGCCCAATCCTCCTCGCACAATCCGATGACCTCGATCTCGGCGTCGGTGAAGCTTGCCGATGCAAGTCGATCGCGTAAAAATGCCATATCGTCGGCAATATTAGCGTCCTTCGGTACGAAATAAGACACCGATGCGTGCGATTTGTCGGCGTTGAGTATCTTTTCGTCGATGAGGTCGCCGTAGCAGGTCTTAAGATCTATATCACTCAGGTCGTCGATGAGCAGATTTGTGTTGATCATGCTCATCAGACTCGTCAGCTCGTCAAGTCGCTCGGTAGGAACGGTGACCTTGATCTGCAACCATTCAGTGACCTCGCCAAAGTCACCGCAGACGTAATCTTTATCAGTCATTATTTTTTATCCTTCTTAAAAAAATTCTTTTTCTTTGCGTAATTGTTCTCTCCGCATTCCTTTGCAAAGGCTCGCAAAAGCTCCTTTTGCTTTTCGCTCAATCCCTTGGGGACTTCAACGTTGACACGGAAAATAAGGTCTCCGCGGCGGTTTGAATTAATCATCGGAACTCCCTTTTGCTTGAGTGTAAATGTAGTTCCCGTCTGCGTGCCCTCGGGGATGGTGAACTTCTCCATTCCCTCGAGCGTGGGGACCTCGATCTCCGCGCCGAGCGTTGCCTCCGCGATAGTTATCGGGACCTCACAGTAGAGCGTGTAGCCCTCGCGCTTGAAGGTCGCGCTCGGACGAACGCTGACCATAACGAGAACGTCGCCTGCACTGCCGCCGTTCTTGCCATCGTTGCCCGCGCCTCTGATTATAAGTCCCTTGCCGTGATCTATTCCCGCGGGAATGTCCACGGTCAGCTTCTTGGTCACACGCTCAAAGCCCGTGCCGCGACATTTCTGACAAGGAGTCTTGATATATTTACCCGTACCGCGACAGGTGTCGCAGGTCGTGGTGGACTGAAACTGCATTCCGCCAAGATTCTGCATTACGCGTCTCTGTCCCGTGCCGCGACAGCTCGGGCAGGTCTCGCTCTTGCCGTCCGCAGAGCCGCTTCCACTGCATGACGAGCACTTGCTGTATCTCTGGAAGCTTACGTCCTTTTTACAGCCGAACACCGCCTCCTCGAAGCTGATCGTTACGTTCAGCTCGATGTCGTCGCCTCTTTGTGGGCCATTTCTTCTTTGTCTTGAGCTGCCACCGCCGAAAAAGCTGCCGAAAATGTCGCCAAGATCGACGTCAAAGCCGCCAAATCCGCCAAATCCGCCTCCTTCAAAGCCCGCACCCGCAGGATCGAACGCCGCGTGACCGTATTGGTCGTATTTAGCCTTTTTATCAGCATCGGACAGAACCTCGTATGCCTCGTTGACCTCCTTGAACTTCGCCTCGGCGTCCTTGTCGCCCGGGTTTACGTCGGGATGGTACTTCTTTGCGAGTGATCTGTATGCTTTCTTTATATCGGTGTCGGACGCGCCCTTCTGGATGCCCAACACCTCGTAATAATCTCTTTTATCTGCCATATTGATTCTGTAATTATGTGGGGAGAAAACTTTTCAGGGAAAAGCTTTTCTCCCCACACCCCTCTTTCAAAAGCTTTTTCCAAAAAATATTTTATATTTCCGCAAATATCTCGACGAAGAGATTTTGTTCGAGGCAAGGCGCACCACAGAGGGCAAGGTGAAGGCTTACTTATACGTAAGCCGAACCGCACTCGAGGAGCAACACAGCATCGGACAAAATATCAAAGTCGAATTGGGAAAGGTCGGGTTTCGACCTTTCCCATTGTTTTTTATTATCATTTGTTCGAGTTATCCTCGTAGTTTGCGTCGTAGAACTGACCGTCCTGTGCGCCGCCGTTCTGACCGCCCATATTATTCGGATCAAAGCCCTGACCCTGCGCGTTCTGCTGTGCGTAGAGCTTCTCGCTTACCTTATAGAACGCCTTTTCAACCGCCTCGGTATCAGCCTTGATAGCCTCGGTGTCGTCGCCCTTTACGGTCTCCTTAAGCTTTGCGATAGCCGCCTCAACGTCTGCCTTGTCAGCCGCGTCGATCTTGTCACCGAGCTCACCGAGAGTCTTTTCACACTGGAAGATCATGCTGTCCGCGCGATTCTTGACCTCAACTGCCTCCTTAGCCTTCTTGTCCTCCTCAGCGAACTTCTCGGCATCCTTGACAGCCTTGTCGATGTCCTCCTGCGACATATTGGTGGAGGAGGTGATAGTGATGTGCTGCTCCTTGCCCGTACCCTTATCGCACGCGGTTACGTTAACGATACCGTTAGCGTCGATATCAAAGGTTACCTCGATCTGAGGGATTCCTCTGGGTGCGGGAGCAATTCCGTCGAGGGAGAAGCGTCCGAGAGTGGTGTTATAAGCCGCCATCTCGCGCTCACCCTGAAGAACGTGGATCTCAACCGAGGTCTGTCCGTCAGCCGCGGTGGAGTAGATCTGGCTCTTCTTTACGGGTATAGTGGTGTTTCTGTCAATAATTCTGTTGAATACGCCGCCCATGGTCTCAATACCGAGAGAGAGAGGAGTTACGTCGAGAAGCAGAAGGTCCTTGACCTCGCCGCCGAGAACGCCGCCCTGAATAGCCGCGCCGACTGCTACGCACTCGTCGGGGTTGATGCCCTTGAAGGGCTCCTTGCCGATGAACTTCTTAACTGCGTCCTGAACTGCGGGGATTCTCGTAGAACCGCCGACGAGGAGCACCTTGTCGATCTGGCTTGCCGAGAGACCCGAGTCGCGAAGGACCTGCTTCGTGGGACCCATGGTTGCTTCAACGAGGTCTGCGGTGATGCGGTCGAACTCTGCTCTGGTAAGGGTTGCTTCAAAGTGGAGAGGACCTGCCGCAGTTGCGGTGATGAAGGGGAGGTTGATGTTTGAGGTAGTAACGCCCGAAAGCTCGATCTTTGCCTTCTCTGCCGCGTCCTTGAGTCTCTGCATTACCATCTTGTCGTTGCGGAGGTCGATGCCGTTCTCCTTCTTGAACTGCTCTGCCATCCAGTCGATGATTCTCTGGTCGAAGTCGTCGCCGCCGAGCTTGTTGTTACCTGCGGTTGCAAGAACCTCAAACACGCCGTCCGAGATCTCAAGCAGAGATACGTCGAACGTACCGCCGCCAAGGTCGAATACCATGATCTTCTGGTCTTCCTTATCCACGCCGTAAGCGAGAGCTGCCGCGGTGGGCTCGTTGATGATTCTCTGAACGTTAAGTCCTGCGATCTTACCTGCATCCTTGGTTGCCTGTCTCTGCGCGTCGGTGAAGTATGCGGGAACTGTGATCACCGCATCGGTTACCGTGCTTCCGAGATATGCCTCTGCATCTGCCTTCAGCTTCTGAAGGATCATAGCCGAGATCTCCTGAGGAGTATATACCTTGCCGTCGATGTTTACCTTTTTGTTAGTTCCCATATCTCTCTTGATCGAGATAACGGTCTTGTCAGGGTTTGTGATTGCCTGACGCTTTGCGACCTGACCTACGAGTCTTTCGCCCGTCTTGGAAAATGCTACTACCGAAGGGGTAGTTCTCGCGCCCTCGGGATTGGGGATAACGATAGGCTCGCTGCCCTCGTAAACCGCTACGCAAGAGTTTGTTGTACCTAAGTCAATACCAATGATTTTTCCCATAATATTATTTCCTCCTATGGATAATGTGTGTAAATGAATTTTTTCGCAACTTTCTTGAAAGAAAGTTGCACAAAGAACTTTCGATTAGGATAGTTGTTGTTTTCTACGGTTTAGGTTTTAAAATGATGATGAAACCGTCGATTAGGATAGTTGTTATATCCTACGGTTTAGGTTTTAAAATGATGATGTGATCAGTTAGCTACGGTTACCATAGCGTATCTGATGATCTTATCGCCCTTTTTATATCCCTTTTGGAACACGCTGACGATCTCGCCTTCCTTGTGATTCTCGTCGTCGACCATCATAACTGCATTGTGGATATTGGGATCGAAAGCCTCTCCCTCTGCCCCAAACGCTTCAACGCCCATTTTCTTAAGCGCTTCGTCTGCGCCCTTGAGCGTCATTTCAAGACCCTTGAGAACTCCGTCTGCCTCGGTGACACCGACCGCGCGCTCAAGATTATCTATGATGGGAAGTATCGAGGCAAGAGCGTCGGCGTAAGCATCGGCATACGTGCCCTCTCTTTCCTTTGCACTTCTCTTGCGGAAATTATCGTATTCCGCCATCATTCTCATATATTTATCATTCTGCTCGGAAAGCTCCTGTGCCTTCTTCTCAAGCTCACTCTCGAGATCTGTGATCTTAGCTTCAAGTTTCTTGACCTTTTTCTTGTCGGCGCGGCTCTCTTTTTTGTCGGTCTGCTCGACCTCTTCGATCTCTTCGATTTCTTCGATCTCTTCGATGGATTCTATCTCCTCCGTCGCCTCGGCCTCGGGGGTCTTCTCCTGCTCCTCGGCGGCTATATTCTTATCCTCCGTCATTTTCATCTCCTCCGTTTCTTTCGGGTATCATATCGGTTTCGTTGAGTATGCTCTCAACGTTGCCTGCAAGCCCCTCTATCGTTGCAACGACCTTGGCGTAGTCCATACGTCTCGGTCCGATGATACCGATAGCTCCGAGGGTCTTGCCGTCTCGGACGACAGGCTTGAAGACCAGCGCCGAGTTATTCATAACCTTGACCGAGCTCTCCGAGCCTATAACGACGTTGACTCCGTCGCTTTCGGGCTCGCTGACCAGATCAAGAATGTCCTCTTTGTTTTCGAGCGCTCCGAGCAGCTCGCGCAGCTGATCCTTATTGCTGTATTCGGGATACTGCAAAAGTCTGTCCATGCCGCTGACCTTGAGGTCGCCGCCGTCAAGCTCGTTCATGCTCTCGTATATTATTTTGATGATAGGATTGACTATTCCCGACTTATCTCCCATCGCCTCCTCAAGCTCGACGATTATCGGGAGCGTGATCTCGTTGGCGGTGAGTCCTGAGATATGGTCGTTAAGCGCCGCGGCAAGATCGGACGCAGTCATCTGCGAGACCGAAACGTCGATCGAGAGCCGCTTGGTGAGCACTGCCCCACCGTCGCTTATCATAACGAGCAAGAGGCTGTGTCTGTCAACGAATATGACGTCAAAGCGCTTGATCCTGACCGAGCTTGCCTTGGGCTTGATCACAAAGCTTGTATAGTTTGTGAGGTTGCCCGCGAGCTTTGATGCTGCCATCAAGATCTGATCGAGCTCGTTCATCTTCGATTTAAGCAGCTTATTGATCTCCGCGATCTCGGTGGTCGTCATCGCGTAGCTTTCGATCAGCGTGTCGACGTAGAAGCGGTAGCCAAGCTCACTTGGCACTCTTCCTGCCGAGGTGTGAGGCTGTTCAAGGTATCCGAGCGCTTCAAGCTCCGCCATTTCGTTTCGGATGGTAGCAGACGAGCAGTTCAAGTGCTCATCCTGCATGATATATTTCGAGCCGACCGGCTCTCCGTCCACGATATGTGCATCGACGATTGCCTTGAGTATGCGTTTCTTACGCTCGCTCAACTCATTTCTTGCGTTTTCTGCCACTTTTCATGCGCTCCTTTCGCTCTTTTTTTGACCGTCTTGTCTCAGAGTGGAAGTTTGTCAATTTTTAGCACTCTTTGAGTTCAAGTGCTAACCTACGCTAATAATATACCCCTTTTTGACCTTTTTGTCAAGGGTTTTGCCCAATAATTTTATGAACTTTTTGTAAACAGTGCTAAAAATCCGCGTTTTTGGGCAAAAAGAAGGACGCCTGCGGCAATTTGAGCCACAAGCGTCATTTGTGCGCGGTCTTTCTTAAAATTTATCCAAGCATCAGACCTTCGCCGTATATTTAATGGAAGAAACCTTGCCGTCGCGGAAAATGAACTGCAAAGTGCAATTCTCTGCCTCGTACTGCATATTTTCGCCGACTGAGGTATACTGATCTCCGTATTTTTCGATGACTGCCGATTTGCTCGCACCGATCGAGATGCCCTCGGGGGTCTTTACGAGATCGTTGGTCAAAACTATCATATAAATATAGTCCTTACCGTCCTCGGTGTAGGTCTGTATTTCAAATCCGCTGTAGGTATAGACCTTGTCAAGTCCCTCGAACGCGCAGGAGGGAGATTCGTCGTAAGCCTTGGGCTCACCGAGCGCCGAGAGAATCACCGCCGCCTCATCACCCGGGAATATCTCTGTCTCACCTGTAAAGAAGCTATATTTCAGCTTTCCGTCGATCTGCGGTCCGTCGCAGGCGCAGAACAACGACATACTCATAAGCGCAACGATAGCAAATATCAATATTTTTTTCATTTTGACCTCCGATCCGCCGCTTGCGGCGGTATAATATTAATCGTTGAATTTTGCCGTTAGGGCAAAATTCGCGCGTGAAAAAGTATATTTTACTGCCGGGAGGACGAAGCTTTCACGCTGACCTCCATCATATCTTGCTTGGCGGTTTTATATTCCGACAGCTTTTTGTCCCAAACCGCCCCGATCTCCTTATCGGTCTTAAGGCTCTCGACTCCGTACTTTTCGGCAAGCAGTTGCCCGAAATGCGAGGTCATCTTTTCAGCACCGAAAACGTTGAGGTGCACGCCGCCGTCATAGGTGTCGGTCGACCAGTCGATGCCGATAGCCTCGTTTCCTATAAAATTATAATAATCCAAGCCGTATTTTTCTGCGTAGTCGCATATCTGCTTATCCCACTCGTCGTACCACCAATATTTCCACGTGTTCGTGGGCGACTTGATAAGCACGAGCTCGATTCCCTTTTCGGCGCAAAGCTCACGCATTTTGTCAAGGTAATCGAAGGACACGCTCGGGAGCGTGTAGTCGAAGAGCTCGTCGCCCTCGCGCTCGCTCTCCATCGGCTTGATTCCCGTTTGTATCATATATCCGTTATACGCGACCTGCGGGCGCGAAAGCATATACTTGAAGTCCTCGCCCGAAAGCTCGCTCCAGCGCGAGTGATAGCGCAAAAGCGTGAAGATATACGAGGCAAAGGTCTCCTCGTCGGTCATCGACGCGTTTATCGCTCCGACCTTGCTTTTTGACCATCGCATTCCGTCGAGCGTCATTCGGTTATACGCTTCGTTTTGCGGATCGCCGTATTTCATCGAGAGCACGTTGAACACCACTACCTCGGGCGTTTCGTATTCGAGCATTTCCTCAAGCAGATAATATGACTGCCAGATAAGCTGCTGCGCGCTTCCGCGCACGTACGAGGTGATGCCGTATTCCTCCCAGAGCACTGCGGGCACGAAGGACTCGTAGACCTCGCAATCTCCGACGAAGATCACCTGATGGGTATTCCCCGCATCGACCTCACCGTAATACTCGGCGACGAGATTTCCCTCTCTCGACTGCGAAGCGTATTTCGGTTCGAGCACGAGCGTTGCCGACCAGAGCAGTGCGGCAAGCACGAGCAAGACCGAAACGGCGCAAATAATTCTCTTTTTTATCATTTGTTCTGTATTATTCCAATCAATTAGTAAGCACGCGGTCAAAACTGCGTGTAGATGAACTGCGAGGCATCAAATCCAATGCCGTACGAGCCGAAAATAAGTATCGCGAAGATCAAGACTGCCATACAGCCAAAGGCGGCAAGCGGCTTGTCGGCGAGGCGGTTTTTAAGCGGTCTGTCGCCTCTCGAGGAGATCTCGCTGACCGCAAGCATAAGCAATATGCCAACGGCGACCACAATAAACGCGCTTATATCAAGCCCGAGCGAAAGCATTCCGCCCGACAAAAAGCTCTGCCAGCCCCTGCCGTCGTAGAATATCGAGCCGAGCATCTTGAAGGTCACGGGGACGTTTCGGTAGACGTCGAGTATTCGTATCGTGCCCATAAGCATAAAGGTCTGCGCGCGAAGATACAGCGTCCAAAACGCACTCTTTGTGAGCCGTGGAAAGCGCTTATTCAGCTTATTATACAACGGCTGACACTCCTGCGAGATAAGTATGACAAGGCAGTTGAGCAATCCCCAGACGATAAAGTTCCAGCTTGCTCCGTGCCACAGTCCCGTCAAAAACCAAGTGATGATCGTTGCCGTGTAGACAGGCACTCGCTTGCCCACCGCGTTGCCGAGGTGCGCGCGGCTCCACTTAGAGAGCTTCTGCATAGACTTGGTGATCGAAAGCGGGTAGAAGATGTAGTCGGTAAACCACGAGCCCATCGTGATATGCCAACGGTTCCAATATTCCTTGGTCGAGGTCGAGGCAAACGGGCGGTTGAAGTTTTCGGCTATCTTTATACCCATCGCCTCGCCGATACCGATCGTGATGTCAATTCCGCCCGTAAAGTCGGCGTATATCTCGACCGAGTACGCGATTATAAGAAACAGCACGTAAGCACCGCCGTATTTTCCCGTGTCGGAAATGATCTCCTTGATGACGATCATCACCGTGTCGGCAACAACCAGCTTTTTGAAAAATCCCCAGCAGATGCGGATCATTCCGGGGACTATATTTCCCCACTCGGCTTTATGCGGTGCGTAAAGCTGCGAGGCAAGATCCGAATGTCTTGATATCGGGCCCTGAACGAGCTGTGGGAAGAACGAGACGAAAAGCGCCAGACGGAAGGGATTTTTCTCCGCCTCGGTCTTGCCTCGGTAGACGTCGATGAGGTATCCCATCGTCTGAAAGGTGTAAAACGAGATACCGAGGGGCAAGATCAGCGACGGAATTCCAAGCTTGACGCCGCCAAATACTCCTATCAGCGCGTTTACGTTATGGAGCGCAAAGCCCGTATATTTAAGCACCGCAAGGATACCGAAATTTAGCACGATGCCAACGAGCAGGATATGAAATCTTTTCTTCTTCTGCCCTGCTTTATAAGCCTTGCGCGCATCCTTATCCATATTCTCGCGATTTTCTGCAATATATGCGCTCTCACGTCTCGAATTGTTTGCCATAAGACGGGCTATTGCGTAGGACGACAGCGTGGTAAAGACTATAAAAGGAAGATACCACGAGCCTGCCGCGAAGTAGAAAATATAGCTTGCGGCGAGCAAGACCCACCACTGCGCCCTTTTCGGCACGAGATAATAAAGCAAAAGTGTCGCGCCGAGAAAGATTATGAATGAAATCGAAGCAAACGACATCTTATTCTTCGTCGAGCCTTTCGATAAGTGCCATCAGAGCCGCCGCCGAGTTAAAGTTCTCGGGAATTATCTCTTCTGCGGGGATAGAAACGTCAAATTTGTCGTTTATCTCGGTGATAAGCGTTACGATATCGAGCGAATCGAGGATACCGTTGTCAACAAGTCCCTCCTCGGTCGCAAAATCTACGTCGGGGTGAAGATCGGTGAGTATTTCAATGAGCTTTTCCATAATTTATGCCTTTCTGTGAGAGTTATTTTAATTCTTTAGCCTTTTCCTTCATTCCCTTGCGGTCGAGCTTTCCGTTCGCCGTCAGGGGCATCTTTTCAAGGCAGACTGCCGTAGCGGGTAACATATATCTCGGCACGAGGGTTCGCATATAAGAGATGATCTCGGCTTCGGCCGCGCCGCCCGTGTAGAACAGGACGATCTTTTTCTGCTCGTCGTTATAGACACAGCAAGCCTGAAGTATTTTATCGAAAGAAAGCGCCGCGGCTTCGATCTCGCCAAGCTCGATGCGGTGTCCCATATGCTTGATCTGCGAGTCCTTGCGAGTCATAAAGACAAGCTCGCCGTGCTCGTTGTATCTTGCGAGGTCGCCCGTGCGGTAAACTATCTCGGGATATGCGTCGCAAAGCGGATTCTGGACGAATGCCTCGTCAGTCTTTTCCTTATTTCTGTAATATCCAAGCGTCACACACGTGCCGCGGATGTATATCTCACCCGCCTCGCCCGTCTTAACTTCCCTGCCGTCCTCGCCGATGAGCATTATCTCGGTGTTTCTGAAGGGCTTTCCGATCGGGATCGGCTCGCCCTCGGCAAGCTCTCTGTCGGCTCTCCAATAGCACGACATACCCGTCGCCTCGGTCGGACCGTAGAGATTGAAGAAGGTCGCCTCGGGGAACGCCTCCCTCCAGCGCTTATATTCCTTTATCGGAAAGACCTCGCTGCCAAAGCAGATCTTGGTGAGATATTTCGGCGGATTGCTCTCGAGCGCGCCGAGCGAGGATATCATCACGAGCGCCGAGACTACCCAGCAGACCGTGTTGATCCTATGCTCGTTGAGATAGTCGCAAAGCTTCGTCGGAAACATAAAGAGCTGCTTTGGTACGAAATAGGTCGTCGCGCCGAGCTTGAGCGTCGGCATAATTTCTTTAAGCGGCGCATCGAAATACAGAGGGGTCTGATTGGCGTACACGGTATCGTGATCGAACTGCACCGCCTCGCAGAGAGTTTCGGTGTAGTCGATGACCGAACGGTGTGCCGCCGCAACTCCCTTCGGCACTCCCGTAGAGCCCGAGGTAAAAACGACGTATATCGGGTCGGTGTCAAGCTGTCTCGCTCTAACCTCGCCGAGCGCAAGCTGATCGATCGAGCTCTCACAAATGTCGTCGTAGAGATATCTCTCGGCGCTATCGGGGAGCTTTTCGATATTTCTTGCGTTCTTTTTGTCGTAAATGACCGCCCTTGGCTTGAGGCTTTCAAATATCATCTCGATTCGGCGCGGCGGCATCTCGGAGTCAAGGCAGACGTAAAAGCAGCCCGCGTATATGATGCCCATAAACGCCGCGATCGTGTCGGGGTGCTTGTTCATCAATACGACTACGCTCTCGCGTCTGTATCCCTTTGACAAAAGAAAGCTGCCGATACTCCTCGATCTGCTCTGCAGCTCGCTGAAGGTGATATTGTCAACACCGTCCGAAAACGCGACCTTATCGGGATATTTCGGCGCGGTATTTTCAAGATATTCGAGAATATTTGTCTGATACATGATTCTGTCCTTAATCAATATATTGTCAATATAGATTTTCAAGCTCGGGGGTCGGGGTTATGATCTCTTTTGCAATGGCGGGGTACGCGCTCTTGTCATAAAGGCGGAAATACTTTCGCACCTTGTTGTATGCGTCGACCTGCTTATCCGTAAGCAGACAGCCCGAGTGATTATATTCCGAGCGCAGATGTGTGCAATCGAAGTGATACCAGCGAGGGCTATCCTCGGTGCCGATATTTACAAGACTCCAGTAGTGCGTGTCGGTGGTATATCCCGCCGTTCTCTGAACGTCGAGATTTTCTATTCCGTAGTATTCGAGCAGTGCCTTCGCCGCCGCAAAATAGCTATAGCAATCGCCGCTTCCGGAGACGAAAAGCGCCTCGTACGCTGCTCTCTGCCAGCTCGTCTTGTCGGATGTGGAAACGTAGGAGATCCTGCCGTAGACATATTCGTAGATCGCGCGGCACTTCTGCTCTGCCGTCATCGATTCGGTGATGCCGATATCATCCGCCGCCGCTGCTATTTTTTCGTTAAGCGCAGCTTGCGTGATCTCCTCCGAATAAACGTGGACGGTGACCTTGACCTTATCACTGCGGTTGCCGACCGCGTCGGTCGCGTAGACGTATGCGGTATATTCTCCCGCCTCAGAAAGCTCGACCTCGCTATCGTCTACCGTTAGGGTTATCTCGCCCGTGCAGTTGTCCTTGACGGTGATATTCTGTTTGTAGGAAACTGCCTCACCAACGTAGGTGACGATATCCGACTTTACCTCAATTTCGGGCGCTTCGGTGTCAACTACGATCGTCATATTGACGTCAAATATCTCGGTCTTATTTCCCGAGGCGTCGGTAAATCTGACTTTTGCCGAATAAGTGCCCATAGACTTTATCTCGGAAAACTTTTTGACGTATTCGCCCGTATACGAGTCGGGTTCATATATCGTATTTATGAACTCCGTGGGGTCGGGGATAGAGCCGCCGACTGCCGTGCAGACATCCTTGACCGTGACCTTGGGTGCTTTGGTGTCCTTGACCTCGAGCCTTACGTCGATCTCTTCGCCCTTGGAGAGCACCGTGAAGTGATAAACGCCCGCGTGGTTGACGCAATCGGGGTCAAAGTCGTTTCCAAACACCGCGGCTTCGTTTTTTGCGATATCGGCGGCGCTTAGAGCTTGTCCCGCCTCAATGGTCACGTGCTTGGTCTGAAAAAACAGAACGGCACAAAAAATTGCAAGGATAACAGATATTGCGAGCAGTGCCGTGATCAGCACGCGCGTATATCTTATCACCTTGTCTCTTTCTCCGGGTATATTGAATTTAAGACCGTGTTTTTTGTTGATGAAAACCGTCATTTTTTGTTGTTTCTCCGAGCAAATTATATAGACTTATAAATACAGTATTATTACGCCACGTATTATTATACCACCGACACTCGAAAAAGTCAACAGAAAAGGCGCTTGTTTTTAGGATTTTCATGGTGAATTTTTATTAATTCTAAAAGCGCAAAAATGCCCGACCGATAAGGCGTTGTGTTCCTAAGGACACAACGCCAACTCTATTCGCCCTGGCGAGTGATATTGCTTCGCAGTGATATTCGGCTAACGCCGAGTTATATTCGCTTCGCGAGTTTTGGCTGGCGAATAGAATATCACTTCAAGGCAACGCCTTGAAATATCACTTTTGCGATAGCGAAAATATCACGCTGTCGAAGACAGCATATCACTCAAAAACTATCAGGAAATGCGCACTTACTCACCACTGAAAGTGATGACACAATAAAAAAAGCCGATATGGAAATAAATCTATATCGGCTTTTTTACTGTCCTTTAGCACCCGAG
>JAFQPM010000016.1 GCA_017411745.1 Clostridia bacterium
AATTAAGTTTATCCTAACTGTTCGACCTATTGGAATTTGACGGAATTACAACAGCTTTATCTCATTGGCAATCACAGCCACAGTTTTTGCAGTGGTATCAATTTTAATGGTATTGAGTGCTTGATACATCGGTATTCTTGCTATGCTTCTCTCAATTACATCTTCAGAACGAATACCTCTTTCTACATCCATTGATAATCTTTCACACAGAGTCTTTTCATCCGCTACAAGCGAGACGCATTTCACCTCACAGTTCTGTGTATCCAGCTTTTCAAGTATGGAATCGATAATACTCTGCTCATGCATCACCCAACAAAAAATAATATTCTCGTATGCAGAACATTTCAGAAAATTATTGAGTAAGTAACAAATATTATTCGTCACCATTGCTTTTGTTTCATCGTTTACTTGGAACGGACTTGCATCCCAACACCAATCTCCGTCAAGAAATACGCTATTCTGTAAATCTCGTTTTAACTGTTGGCACACGGTTGTTTTGCCCACTCCCATCGTGCCGCCAATCATGAATAATGTTTTCATCATTCACACCCTCGTCAAATTCAAGTTTATCTATTAGTTGTATTATACCATAAAAACGGTGAAAAGTAAATAGGACGGCTCAATTCTTAACAAATTGAACCGCCCTTTTTGATTAAAGCAAATCGTGATCGATTGATTCAGCCATCTTGGCTTAGCAAATAACAAAAAGCCCTGCCGAAGCAGAGCTTTTTGTGTATTGAAATAATCCCAAGCGGGTAATTATCTCTTGGAGAACTGAGGAGCACGTCTTGCGCCCTTGAGTCCGTATTTCTTTCTTTCCTTCATACGAGGGTCTCTGGTGAGGAATCCTGCAGCCTTGAGAGCAGGACGGTAGTTCTCATCAGCAGTGATGAGGGCGCGAGCTACACCGTGACGGATAGCACCTGCCTGACCGGAAATACCGCCACCGTTTACGTTAGCAACGATGTCGAACTTACCCATAGTGCCGGTTACGCTGAAGGGCTGGTTGATGATAAGCTTGAGAGTTTCGAGACCGAAATACTCGTCAATATCCTTACCGTTGATAGTGATCTGACCGTTACCGGGATATACTCTTACGCGAGCAACGGACTTCTTTCTTCTACCAGTGCCGTAGAAGTAGGGCTTTGCACTTGTATACATAGGTTTACTTCCTTCCTTTCTTCAAATTAAAACTCGTAGGTCTCGGGCTTCTGTGCCTCGTGCTTGTGGGACTCACCGGAATATACCTTGAGTCTGTTAGCTGCTGCTCTGCCGAGAGAGTTGTGGGGAAGCATTCCCTTTACTGCGGCTTCCATAGCGAACTCGGGCTTTTCAGCCATAAGAGTCTTATACTGAATGCTCTTCATTCCGCCGATGTAGCCGGAGTGTCTGTAGAAGTACTTCTGCTCAAGCTTCTTGCCTGTCAGAACTGCCTTATCTGCGTTTACTATGATAACGAAGTTACCGCAGTCAACGTGGGGTGTGAATTCGGGAGCGTTCTTTCCGCGGAGAAGGTCTGCTGCAACAACAGCGGTTCTACCCATGGGCTTGCCTGCTGCGTCGATAACGTACCACTTGCGGACAACTGCTTCTTTTTTCTGCATAAATGTAGACATTTTAGTTATCCTCCAAAAATTAATCATTTTTTTAACCTTGCATATTATATCACAACGTAATTTGTTTGTCAATACCTTTTTCGAAATTTTTTTGATATTTTTAATTTAGCTTTAGTAAATCTCTTGTTTTCTCGTTTTTTCTCGCTTTTTTAATATCTTTGCTCGCAAATCGTTTCAAAAAATTTTTTTGAGAAATTTATTTTTTTACAAAAAAGTGCCTCAAAGTAAGAAAAATTCCCCCAAGAGCGTTATATTTCCCTGCCTTGCCGACATAAGTTTATACTGTGATTTCAGAAAATTTCGGAGGTAAAATAAAATGATCAATACATACAAGCCCGAGGGGCTCCTTATCGGAACGCAACAAAACCGCGAGCTTATTTCCATGGGCCGCGCAGGACTTGAAAAAGCTATGTCAGCGGGCATAATTTTGGAGAGTACAGCTATTCTTTGCGACAGCGAATTGAATTTACACGTAGATCTGCGCGGAATAACGGGAATTATCCCCAAGGGCGAGGTCTGCCTCGTCAGAGACGGCGAGAGCTTCAAGGATATCGCGGTCATAACCAGGGTTGGTAAGCCGGTATGCTTCAAGATCGTTTCAATAGAGGAGAAAAACGGACGCACTGTCGCATATCTTTCTCGGCGCTTGGCGCAGATAGACTGTATGAATAATTATATTGCGGATCTGATCCCAGGGGATATAATCTGCTCGCGCGTGACACATCTTGAAAGCTTCGGCGCGTTTGTTGACATTGGCTGCGGTATTATTTCCCTGCTTTCTGTCGATTGTATCTCGGTTTCGCGTTTTTCACACCCGAAGGACCGCCTATATAACGGAATGATAATAAATACCGTGCTGAAATCTGTTGACAGAGAAAAAGGCAGAATTTTCGTCTCAATGCGTGAGCTTCTAGGCACATGGGAGGAAAATGCGGCGCTCTTTTCACCGGGTCAGACCGTTGCGGGAATTATTCGCAGTGTTGAAAGCTATGGGGTCTTCGTTGAATTGACTCCCAACCTAGCAGGATTGGCAGAGCTGCGCGACGACGCTCATCCCTTTGAGCTTCCCTGCGGTAGCCTTGCAGCCGTATACATTAAAAGTATTATTCCCGAGAGAATGAAGATAAAACTTGTACTCATTGACTCCTATAAAGGCGATCCTGCTGTATCTGAGCTGAAATACTTTGTCGACTGCGATGCGACGAAGCATATGGACAGTTGGAGATATTCTCCTCTTTGTTGCACAAAGACCGTTGAAACGCTCTTTGAAGCTGAGTAAATTCTATACGTCAGGAAAGGACTTGCATGTTGTATTTACCAAGTGTAAGTCCTTTTTTCTATGCATTTAAAAACAAATGTGGATTGTTTGTAAATTGTGGAGTCAGTACTCTTGACACATTATATCATTTGTGATATAATATTCTGGTAAACTTGGGCAAAATCAAGTCAACAAAATTTTATGAAAGGATTTTCAAAGCAAAATGAAAAAATCATTCAAAATTCTCGCGCTCATTCTCGCACTTGTAATGATGCTTTCCGTATTCGTTGCATGTGATAACGGAGATAAAAAGGGCGATGAAGAAACCACTACGAGTGGTGCAGGAAATGAAAGCACTACCGAGAAGGTAGAAAACACTACCGAAGTAATGCCTGACGTTGAGAAAAAGGACTACGATTCTGCGTTCTATCTTTCCGTTCTTAACGACACCAACCCTATGGATCACTATTGGGTTGAAGAGAGCAACAACGACGTGTTGTCCGCAGCTCTTTACGAGCGTCAGGAAAAGGTAAAGAATTATCTCGGCGTTGAAGTATTGGCTTCCTTGGCAGGTGGCTTCGAAACCTACACTGAGGATTTCAAGACTGCCGTTAAGAATAAGTCCGGCGGTGTAGATACCCTTCTTACCCACGTATCCAGCGGTGTATCGGGTCTTATCACGGGCGGATTCCTTACTCCCTTTGGAGATCTTCCCGGTGTTGATCTCGATGCAGATTATTGGAATCAGGACTTTATGGATGCTCTCTCGGTTTGCGACGAGTATCTCCTCGGCTTTAGCGATTTCAATATCCTTTATACCTACGTAATCGCATACAACGTAGATCTTCTTGCTAAGTATGACGATGCTCTTGATAAGAGCGTATATCAGATGGTTGACGATTACGAGTGGACTCTCCAGCAGTTCATCGATATTGCAAAGCTTGGCTACATAGACAACGGTGCTGTTGAAAAGAATCAGTACGGTCTTACAGGTCAGCAGTGGGTACCGTGGTGCGGATTCCTTGAATCTTGTGGGGTTAACCTCGTTGAGATGAACGAGAAGGGCGTTTATGAGATCGCATATATGAACGATATTTATCAGGAGAGAACTCAGAATATCGTTGCTATGCTCACTGAGCTCGCATCTGCTAATTATTCCTGCTTAGACTATATGTCTATTAACGCTCCCTCCGTTCCCTTCGAATCCGGAAGAGCGCTTATGACTCTTACTGCTACTATCGACGTTGACAACTACCTCAACTATGATATCGATTTCGGAGTTCTTCCCTATCCTACTTACGACACCAATCAGAAGGAATACCGTTCGCTTCAGTGGGGCGGCTATCTCGCAGTTCCTGCTTACATGGAAAACGAGGAGATGGTAGGCGAGACCCTCGAAATGCTTTCCTTCTTCTCCGAGGACGTTAAGACTGCGTACTATCAGAAGCTTCTCGGTAAGCAGATCGCAGATAACCCCGACGACAGAAGAATGCTTGAGATCATCTGGGACAGCGTTTGTACCGACTTCGGTCAGACCTTCGACGAAATCGCCGGATTCCCGCTGTATATGCTTCCCACTGTTACCTCAGCTTCCTCCGGTGTATCTCTTACCCAGTTCTATGAAGGAAGAACCGGCGGCGGTAACACGTCTATCGTTAACTTCCTCAAGAAAGTTGACAAGAAGTATTGATAAGGTTTATATCTCCTATCAAGAACATTATATAAACGTTATATAGTAACGGCCCCGTGTGTCATTATTCGTGACACATGGGGCTTTACTCTTATTACGCTACCTATTGACACTTTTTATTGAATATGGTATAATATTGGTGAGGGACAATATTTTGTGAAAGGAGTTTAAATTGAAAATGAAAAGATCATTTAAAATTTTTGCACTTATTCTCGCATTTTTTATCATGTTTTCCTCACTTGTTGCGTGTGATATCAATGATGCCCTCGACTATCTGAACGGAGTTTTGGAAACTTCTGATACCACAACCAAAGAAGATGAAGAAAACACGGTAATAGGCGACGAGCAATCTACTATAATCTTTGATGAGGATAGTGATGAAACTACGGTGAGTATCGGTGAGGAAACAACTGTAGTTGTAGATGATGACACCATCGAGGTCTTCCCGGACGGATTCCCCAACGTTGATAAAAACAATTATGACTCAACGTTCTACCTTTCTATGATGCCCGATTCTAACCCCATAGACTATTATTGGATTGAAGAAGATGACGGCTCTATGCTATCTAGGGCGCTTTACGAACGTCAGGCAAAGATTAAAAACTATCTTGGCGTTGAGATACTCGCATCATATACGTCAGCAGATTACAATGTTTACACTGAGGATTTCAAGACTGCTGTTAAGAATAAGTCTGGCGGTATAGATACCCTTCTTACCCACGTGCATTGGGGTGTGTCGGGTCTTATCTCGGGCGGGTTCCTCAGACCTTTCGGAGATCTTCCCGGCGTTGACATTGATGCAGAATATTGGAATCAGGATATTATGAAGGATCTCTCCGTTTGCGATGAGTATCTGCTTGGATTCAGCGATTTCAACCTTCCTTATACTTATGTGATCACATACAATGCAGATCTTCTCGAAAAGTATGATGATGCTCTCGATAAGAGCGTGTATCAGATGGTAGACGACTATGAGTGGACTCTCCAGCAGTTCATCGATATTGCAAAGCTCGGCTACATCGACAATGGTGCTGTTGATAAAAACCAGTACGGTCTTACGGGAGTGCAATGGATTCCGTGGTGTGGATTCCTTGAGTCCTGTGGCGTTAACCTCGTTGAGATGAATAATAAGGGTACGTATGAGATCTCATATATGAACGACGCTTATAGGCAAAGGACCGAGAATATAGTTCTTTTGCTCTCCGAGCTTGCTGCGGCCAATTATTCTTGCGTAGACTATATGACTAATGCTGCTCCAACCGTTCCGTTTGAAACAGGAAGAGCTCTTATGACTCTTACTTCCACTTACGATATCGATAATTATCGCAACTATGAGATCGAATTCGGCATCCTTCCCTATCCTACTTACGATACCAATCAGAAGGAATACCGTTCTCTCCAATGGGGTGGTTATCTCGTAGTTCCTGCCTATATAGATAATGAAAATATGGTAGGTGACACCATGGAAATGCTTGCGTTCTTCTCCAGAGATGTCAAGACTGTATATTGCCAGAATGTAGCAATCAATTATGATGATGCGAGAATGATGGCGCTGGTTTTAGATAGCTTGTGTACCGACTTCGGCCTGCCCTTCAGAGACGTCTGTGGCGATCCCTTGTTTATGCTTCCTCAGGTTACAAGCGGTTCTATGACTCTTCCCATATTCTATGAAGGAAGAACTCATGGCGGAAACACTTCTCTGCTCAATTTCATAAAGAAAGTTGCCAAAAAGTATTAATAAGATTTGATTTGTTTCAATAATTTAACAAAGAATCCGTGTGTTGCATTAGTGACACGCGGATTCTTTGTTTGATGTTTCACGTATAAATTTGGCAAATATGGCGTTTTTGTAAACATTTTTAATTATTAATTTGGTAGTATTGACACTTTCAGCGGATTATGGTATAATGTAACCTGAAGTAAAATTTAATGAAAGGATTTTAACCGAAAATGAAAACTTCATTTAAAATTCTCTCGCTCATTCTTGCACTTGTAATGATGCTCTCTGTGCTCGTTGCGTGTGATAATGGAAAAAAGAATGATGTAGAGGAAACCACAACCAGTGGCTCGGAAAATACGACCGCAAAGGTAGAAAACACTACCGAAGCAATGCCCGATGTTGAGAAAAAGGACTATGATTCTGCGTTCTATCTTTCCGTTCTGACTGACAGTAACCCTATGGAACACTATTGGGTTGAAGAAAGTGACAATGACGTATTGTCCGCAGCTCTTTACGAGCGTCAGGAAAAGATACAAAACTATCTTGGTGTTGAAGTGTTGGCTTCTCATGCGGGTAGCTTCGAAACCTACACTGAGGATTTCAAGACTGCCGTTAAGAATAAGTCTGGCGGTGTAGATACCCTTCTTACCCACGTATCCAGCGGTGTATCGGGTCTTCTTACGGGCGGATTCCTCACTCCCTTTGGAGATCTTCCCGGTGTTGACCTCGATGCAGATTATTGGAATCAGGACTTTATGGACGATCTTTCCGTTTGTGACGAGTACCTCCTTGGATTTAGCGATTTTAACATTCTTTATACTTTTGTAATAGCGTATAACGTAGATCTTCTTGCTAAGTATGACGATGCTCTCGACAAGAGCGTATATCAGTTGGTTGACGATTACGAGTGGACTCTCCAGCAGTTCATTGACGTCGCGAAGCTCGGCTACATCGACAACGGCGCAGTTGAAAAGAACCAGTACGGTCTTACAGGTCAGCAGTGGGTACCGTGGTGCGGATTCCTTGAATCTTGTGGGGTTAACCTCGTTGAAATGAACGACAAGGGCGCGTATGAGATCTCCTATATGAACGACGTATACAAGGAAAGAACTCAGAACATAGTTGGTATGCTTACCGAGCTTGCAGCGGCAAACTACTCTTATGTTGATTACATGGTTGCCGGAACTACTATGACCGTTCCCTTTGAAACAGGAAGAGCTCTTATGACCCTTACCGATACTAACTTACTTGACAACTACCTCAACTATGATATCGATTTCGGAGTTCTTCCCTATCCTACTTACGACACCAATCAGAAGGAATACCGTTCGCTTCAGTGGGGTGGCTATCTCGCAGTTCCTGCTTACATGGAAAACGAGGAGATGGTAGGTGAGACCCTCGAAATGCTTTCCTTCTTCTCCGAGGACGTTAAGACTGCGTACTATCAGAAGCTTCTCGGTAAGCAGATCGCAGATAACCCCGACGACAGAAGAATGCTCGAGATCATCTGGGACAGTGTTTGTACAGACTTCGGTCAGACCTTCGACGAGATCTGCGGTGGCACCCTGTATATGCTTCCTCAGGTTACAAGCGGAAGCGTATCTCTTACCCAGTTCTATGAAGGAAGAACCAGCGGTGGTAACACCTCTATTACCAACTTCCTTAAGAAGATCGACAAGAAATATTGATCTGATTTATTACATAAAAAACCTGACGGTTCACTGTAACCGTCAGGTTTTTTATATTGCTTTTTTTATTAGTTATACGTGGGAAGCCAATCCTTCTCTGCCTCGATAAGCTCATCGCACATTTTGACGATGTCGTCAATAGAGAGCTCAGACGAAGTGTGAGGATCGAGCATTGCCGCCTGATAGATAGCGTCCTTCTTCTTGGTTACGGCTGCTTCAATGGTAAGAAGCTGAGGATTGATATTGGTCATATTCATAGCGGCGAGCTGTGTGGGAAGCTTGCCGACTACGGTGGGTTGAATTCCAAGCTTATTTACAAGGCAAGGAACCTCTACGCAAGCCTCGGAAGGAAGATTGGTGATAAGTCCGGTATTAAGAACGTTTCCGTTGATCTTAAACGGATTGTCGGTAACCACAGCCTCCATAATATGAGATGCGTATTCGCGAGATCTTTCATGGCTGATGTTTCCGTTGAGATATTCTTCCTTTGCCTGCTTCCAGCCTGCTATCTGATTTACGCAGCGGCGAGGATACTCGTCAAGCGGGATCCTGTATCTTTCGATAAGCTCGGGATACTTTGACTTGATGAAGAAATTATTATATTCAGCGTTGTGCTCGCTGGACTCGGTGCAATAGTATCCAAGTCTGCGGATATACTCGTAGCGAACGAGATCGTAGCAGTTTTCGGGAGGATTTTCAAGCATCTCGCAGGCGCGGCGGCGGATCTCGGGATAAAGATCGTTACCGTCTGCATCCTCTATCTCAAGCAGCCAAGCCATATGGTTGATTCCCGCGATCTTTTCCTTTATGGGCATCTTAACGTCATTGATCATTCCAAGTCCGGTAAGAAGATGCTCCTTGGAGCAGACCTGAACGCTGTGGCAAAGACCTACGGTCTGAATGCCGGTAAATCTCTGCATATATCCCGAAAGCATAGCCATGGGGTTAGTATAGTTGAGGAAGAGCGCACGAGGACATACCTGCGCCATATCTTCAGCAAAATCCTGAAGCACGGGAATGGTACGAAGCGCTCTGAAAATACCGCCAATACCGAGCGTGTCGGCTATTGTCTGACGAAGACCGTACTTCTTGGGTATCTCAAAATCGATGATAGTGCAAGGATCGTATCCGCCAACCTGGATAGCGTCAACTACGAAATCTGCTCCGCGAAGTGCATCCTTACGGTTTTCAACACCGAGGTATTTGGTTATTCTTGATCTGCCCTCGTTGATGTTCTTGTTGAGCGCGTTTACCATTATGTAGGACTCCTCGAGTCTTTCCGGATCAATGTCGTAAAGCGCAATTTCGAAATCTCTCAGCGCGGGAGTAAGCATAGCGTCACCAATAACGTTCTTGGCGAACACGGTGCTTCCTGCGCCCATAAATGTGATCTTTCCCATAAAATAGACCTCCGTTTATTTGTTTTATATTAACCGCTTTTCCGCGGTAAAGTTCTTAATGATGCTTGTTTTTGTATTCATTTGGAGTGCATCCCGTGTGCTTTTTGAAATACGGGAAAAAATATGTTTCGGATGAAAAGCCACTCATAGAGGCTATTTCACACATCGAAAGCTCTTTTCGAGTCAGTATAAGTGATTTGGCATAGTTGAGTCTGCAATTGTCAAGGAATGAGTGGACGGTACTGCCCGTAAACCTTTTAAAATCTCTGTCAAGCTTGGATCGGCTTATCGCGAACCGTTGTGATACAGAGTCGCTATCTATCTGCTCGAAGAAATGCTCCGCTATATACTGAAGAACGTCCTGAATGTAGAACGATGAGGTTCCTATTCTAACGGGTGGTTCAACGGGCTGAAAATTATAAAGCTTATTGAGAAAAAGTGCCAGTAAAAGCTCCTTTTCGCTTGTCGTTTCGCCGTTTACAGCCAAAATAAGCGATTTCAACTGCTCTGCCTGCTCATCCGAAAGCCTGAACAAAAGCCCTGAATTTTTGATGCTCATCATATCGGGTATAAGGTGCGGATCAAAGGATCTGAGCGTTTTTTCGTCGAAATAAAAGACGAATCTTTCGAAATCCTCACCGTCTGTCTCGTCGCAGGACATAGAGTGTATCGTATACGGCGTTGAAATGATCACGCACGGATATTTGCAAACGTACTCTACTCCGTTAATGACTGATTTCTGCGTGACGTTTTTAGTGCAGAAATAGACCTCGTATTGCGGATGGGTGTGCGAATGAGGCATAGTAGAAGGGTCTGTCCAGTAGCCAATAGTTATTTCGTTCCCGGTGTCCTCAAGAAACTTGCTCATTGAAACTCCCCCTCCATAATATTGCGTAAGGATGATATTTCCTCATCATATTTTAATTATATCACTCGTTTTGTTTTGTTACAATGATTTATTCCGTCAAATAATAACTTCAGACTACGATTTTTCGTCAATATTGCAAAACAACACGCCCAAAAGTGCAAAATTAATATGTTTTACATTTAAATTATAATACACAACTGAAAAAAAGTCAATATAAAAAAGAAAAAGCAGTTGGTCAAAAAATCCTTGACCAACCGCTGATTTTTATGCTTTTCTGAGCTTGGCATAGGTTGCCATAAGCTTTTTTGTACCCACTTTATCAAACATTACCTCGTATAAGGTATCTGCGCCCATCGGTCTGACCGAAAGCACCTCGCCTTCGCCAAACGTACCGTGTACCACTCTGTCACCGGGAGCAAAGATCTCTTTGCTTGCATTTTGAGTCTTAAACAAAGGCTCGCTTGACTGTGATCTTTCGTTGTTTGTGGGACTCTTTGAAGAATAACTCTTTTTCGCACCGTACGAACCATATCCCGATTGCGATCTTTGTGTTGAGTACGCCGAGCTGTCGTGGAAATATACCTTTGCGCCTCCCGTAACTCTTTGTGAGAAGAAGGAATCGTTCTCGTCCTCCTCGTGAGTTACGAAACGCTCGGGGATCTCCGTGACAAAGCGAGATATCGGATTATATTGCGTCTGACCGTACAAGAGCCTTGATTTAGTGTGAAGTATGTATATCTGTTCCTTGGCGCGAGTCAAGGCAACGTACGCGAGTCTTCTCTCCTCCTCCATATCGTCCTCTCCACCCACGATAGTCTGCATTCCCGGAAATATACCATCCTCAAAGCCCGGGATGATAACTATCGGGAATTCAAGCCCCTTTGCGCTATGTATGGTCATTAGCACTACGGCATCTGCGGTGTCGTCATATCGGTCAACGTCGGCAACGAGCGCGTTTTCCTCGAGAAATCCCGAAAGAGTGGGATTTTCGGTCCTGCTTACGTATTCTTGTATGCTGGATTTGAATTCGTCGAGGTTGTCGAGTCGGTCCTTCTCCTCCTCACCTGCCGCTTCGATCATTGCGCGATATCCGCTTTCTCCGAGCGCGGCATCAAAAAGATCGGGAAGACTCAGATGAGAAGCCATAGCAGTAAGCCTATTTATTAGCGCTGCAAAGTCCTCAAGAATAACGGCGCTTCTCGAAAGAGCCGTGTATCTACTCGCATTTTCTATGACCTCAAACATAGAGCAATTCTGCTCTGCCGCTATCAGTGAGATAGCTTCAATAGTTCTGTCGCCGATCTTTCGTCTCGGTTCATTGATTATACGGAGCAATCTCTCTCTGTCTGCGTGATTCGCTATAAGCTGAAGATAAGCGACCGCGTCGCGTATTTCCTTACGGTCGGAGAAGCGCACGCCTCCGAGCATTCTATATGGCACTGCACTCTTGGCAAATGCGCGCTCAATGCTGTTTGATTGAGCATTTGTTCGGAAAAGCACGGCAAAATCGCGGTAGGTTCTGCCCTTTTTGGCAACTGCGTTATAAACGATATCAACTATATCCTTCGCTTCAAGGTTTTGATCCTGCAATCGACGGATAGTTATTTTTTCGCCAACTTTGCCGTCTGTCCAGAGCTTTTTGCCCTTTCTTCCCTTGTTATTTGCAATAACTGCATTTGCCGCGTCAAGAATAGTGCCTGTGGAACGGTAATTTTGCTCCAATTTGATTATTTTAGCATCGGAGTAGGTCTTGTCAAAGTTCAGAATATTACCGATCGTCGCGCCCCTGAATTTATAGATCGACTGATCGTCGTCTCCGACTACCATCAGATTTCTGAATCCGCCCGCAAGCATAGCCGTCAATACAAACTGCGCCTCGTTTGTGTCCTGATACTCGTCGACACAAACGTACTTAAACTTCTTTTGATAATAAGTCAATATCTCGCTGTCTGTCCTCAATAGCTTGACGGTATTCATTATAATATCGTCAAAATCCATTACGTTGGACTCGCGAAGTGCTCTCTGATATTCTGCATAGACTCTTGCAATCTTCGACTGACGGTAATCGCCGCCTGCCTCGACAGCATATTTTTCGGGGGTGAGCAGTCTGTCCTTGGCGTGACTTATAGCAGTTATTACACTCTTTATCGGAAATTGCTTTTCGTCCACCATACAGCGCTTCATAGCCGCGCTTACGGCTTTTTTCTGATCGTCGGTATCATATATGCTGAAATCTCTCTTATATCCGATCTTTTCGCAATTTACGCGAAGTATCCGCATGCAGATAGAGTGGAAGGTTCCTGCCCAGATATCCCTGGCAACGTCCTCGTCGCCGAGGGCGCTTACGAGTCTTTCCTTTATTTCGTTAGCCGCCTTATTTGTAAAAGTGATAGCGAGAATTCTGTATGGGGGACACGCGTTATAGGTAAAGTCGGGCAGCATTTCCTCTGCCGCGGTGATATCACTGTCATTAAGCGCCGCTTCCATCTCGGCTAAATAGCTTTCGTCGGCAAATTCTGGCACAAAGTCTGTATAATACGCGTTGCCGTATTTTATCAAAAACACCACTCTTTTTACAAGCACAGTGGTCTTACCGCTTCCCGCACCTGCAAGCACAAGCAAGGGATCGTTGACCGTGTATACCGCTTCCCTTTGCTTGGGATTAAGGCTTGTATAGCACTTGTCAAAGAGTGCTCGCTTAAGCTTTAAAAATCTTTCGTTAAAATCCATTTTTCCGTCCGTTATGTAAAACTTGCTGTCACGCCGAAACGTGACAGCAGCTTTTTGTTATTGTCTTACTTCTTATTATTCTGCTGGTTGTTGCTCTGCTGATTCTTGTTCTGATTGTTCTGACTATTGTTTTGATTCTTGTTCTGATTTTGATTTTTGTTGTTCTGCTGATTCTGATTGTTGTTCTGCATAATTGAATGATCCTCCAAAAATAAATTCGGTTCGAGCCACAAGGCTATCGCCTTACCGTGATTATTCAACTGCGGAGAACATTTTATTCACTTTTCAACTAAATATCCAGTTTATAATAACACTTTATCGAATTGATGACGTTTCCGAGGTTGTATATCAAAATCCCGATAAATACAAGACTTACACCGAGAACGATCACCGATGAATATTCTACTATCCACTTGATGTTTATTATCAAATAAGGGTGGTTGGCATATACGTAATAAACGTTTGCCAATGCCATCATAATAGCTGAAACAGTGCAAGCGGCCGCGCCCTTTAAAAAATATGTTTTCTCTGCTTTATAGCTTTGCTTCTCCTTCGTAAGGCTGATATCGGTATGTTTCCCGTAGACCTCCCAAACCATTATTAGAGTGAAAATAAAGGTTATTATAAACGATACCGATTCGGCTATACTTAAGCCAACGAGAAGATTATAGGCGTTATACGTTTCCAATTTTGACAAAGAGGAGTCCGAGTAGAATTTTACCGTTGCGAAATACGTTACTGCAGACAGTATAGTATTTATCGTTGCAAATGAGATCACAAGCCCCCACTTTTTAGAATATTTGCGAAGCGTTACTGCGGAGAAAATTACGACCATAGCGAATACAAATCCGGGAATCACCTTTACTTCATTTACGTATAGATTTAAGCAAAGCACCGACGCGACTATTAAGGAGGAAACTCCCATAATGAGCTTGCGAACTACGTACAGATCGGGATTCTCGGTTGCAAATGTAACGTATTTTTGCGAGACGTTGTTAATAAACGGCGTATCCATACGTATCTTTGAGCAATAACCGAGCATTTTGATAAGCCAGGCTATACTGATCGGCACAAGAAGAACCATCAGCAGCACGCGAAGGTGTACTACGAATGCATAGGAGGTATTCGTGATGAGTGTGGTCAATTCCGGCAATATGTTCGCAAGAACTTGACCGAGTATCAAAGCAACGGTCAAAAAATACGCCTTTTCGGTTAAATTTCTTTTGCTTTCGCGCACCAACACGGTTTTATGCCCCGTTTTTTTGTCAATCTTTTCCCTTTTGGTGATTTTTTTGAGATATATTGCAGTACCGTCGTTATACATTCCAAGCGAGAGCATGCCCTCAAACAAGCTTCGGTATGCGGGGATCAACACCACCATTTCAAAAAGTCCGAATACGAAGACGAACAGCAATATCCCAACTGCCATTTCGGATTCGTGGAATACACCGATCGCCCAATCCTCCGCGCCGTCGTAAACGGGAGTGTTTGCTGACTCGTATACAAAGCTGTAAAGCATATACAGAGCAACATATTTGAGCATGCTTACGAGGATAGCTTTTCTAAATCCGAGAAAAGCTTCATATATTCTGGGATTTATGTCGGCCAGGTTAATGATAGCAGTGCATAGAAGCATATAGCCGATGAAATCGGGGAGAGGATCAATGAGAGTATATCTCGGCTCAAAAAGAAATAAAAATGCCAAAGGCATCAGCGAAAAGCCGATATTCTTTTTCAGTTTTCCGTTCATTTTAACCCTTCTCTCTATTTTTTCTTTTTCGATTTCTTCTTTTGATTCTTTGCCTTGAGCTTGCTTTCGTAGTATTCCTTCATTTCCTCGATAGCCTTTTCTTCCTTTGCGTCTTTCGCATCCCGTATCTTATTTACAAACTCGAAACGAGATCTCTTTTTAGGCATATCCTCCTGACCCTCGGGGCAGATCATAGCGTAGCACTTGAACAAGAGCCACGCGATGAGTATGCTATACAAAAGTCTGAGAATGAAAAGTATCGTCAAAAAGAATGAAGGATCGCTTTGAATAAATCCTATCGGGAAAAACAAGAGGATCTGATATGCATTGAACAGGACAACGAAAATAATATTTCTGATAGCCTTTTCTCTTGTTTCCAAAAGCTCCACCCTGCGTGAGATGTCGGCTATACCGTAAAGCAAGGCGATATTGAACGCAAAATTTACAACGAGCTTGATCCAATCATACGTCGTAGATAAAACCTTCGATGAGATTCCCCAGTTAAGAGTAAAAAAGGAATCGATCCAGACCGCAGTTCCCCAGAAGGAGCATAAAATTATCAGAATGCTTCCCACAAGTGCAAAGATAAATGCGGGACTGTACTTTCGGAGCTCACAGAGTCCGAGATACATCAAAAATCCACCTATAAGCATTCCGGCAAAAAGGTAGTTTCCCATGCCCGTGCTTGCCACGAAGGCAAACATATATCCGATCAACAGTAACCCAAAGCCCATTGATAATTCCTTTCGTTAGTTATAATCTTACGTTCAGGTGTCGCTTTTTCCCGCCGCACCACAACAGTTCTTGTATTTTTTACCAGATCCGCAAGGACAAGGATCGTTTCTTCCGACCTTTTGTGCGGCATCCTTGCGTATGCTGACCTTTTTAACGGTTTTAGTTGTTCCGCCCTCGAAGCCCGCAGTCAAAGGATTGGCGACCTGAACTCTCTTTATCTGTTGAGTAGGTCTCGGGACTACGGAGAGCAGCATTCTGACGGTCTTGTCGCGGATCTCCTCGATCATATTGTCGAACATATCGCCACCCGTGATCCTATATTCGCTGACGGGATCTCGGTTAGCATATGCTTGAAGATTGATCATACCCTTGAGGTCGTCCATAGCGTCTATGTGCTCCATCCAAGCGGTATCAACGTTTCTAAGCAGTATCGAGCGCTGTATCTCAAGATAGGTCTCTCTGCCGAAGAGCTTTTCCTTTTCGTCGTACTTTTCGTTCAGGCGGGTCTCAAGCATATTGAGGACATCTTCTCTCTTGAGCTTTTTGAGCTCGTCGGGAGTATATCTGAAATCGTCGTCAGTGCAAAGATACTGAAGATCCGCACGCAAAGAATCAAAGCTCCAATTTTCTGCCGACTCGTCCGACATGTTATACATAACTCGATCGCGGACGGTCGAAAGCATCATCCTCTTGATGATCTCCTCGATTCCCTCGCCGCCTTCAAGAACGTCGCCTCTCTGCTTATAAATGAGCGTTCTTTGCTGATTCATAACGTCATCATATGCAAGCACGTTCTTTCTGCGCTTGAAGTTGTTGTCCTCTATTCTCTTTTGCGCGCTCTCGATAGAGTTGGAGAGCATTTTCGCATCGATAGGAGTGTTTTCGTCAAGTCCAAGTCGGTCAACGAGACCTATTATTCTGTCAGAGCCGAAAAGACGCATAAGGTCGTCTTCAAGAGAGAGATAGAAACGGGATTCGCCTGGGTCTCCCTGACGTCCCGAACGGCCGCGAAGCTGATTGTCAATACGACGGCTCTCGTGTCTCTCCGTACCGAGAATGAACAGACCGCCCACTGCCTTGACCTTTTCTGCCTCGGGGGCAATTTCTTTTTTGTGCTTTTCGTAAAGCTCGGAGAAGAGCTTTCTTGCCTCGATTATTTCCTCGTTATCGGTGTCGGACGTGCCGTTTGCTTCTGCAATTATCTCGTCGGCAATTCCCTTCGAGCGCATCTCCTGCTTGGCAAGAAATTCCGGATTACCCCCGAGCATAATGTCGGTTCCACGGCCTGCCATATTGGTCGAGATAGTTACCGCCCCAAGCTTACCTGCCTGTGCGACGATCTCCGCCTCTTTAGCGTGGAATTTCGCGTTAAGCACGGTGTGCTTGATTCCTGCGCTCATAAGTCTGCGCGAAAGCTCCTCGGATTTTTCGATAGAAACAGTGCCGACGAGCACGGGCTGTCCTTTTGCGTGACATTCCTTGATCTGCTCTATAACCGCATTGTACTTTCCGTTTATCGTCTTATATACCGCGTCGGGGTGATCTGCTCTTATCATTGGCTTATTTGTGGGAACCTCAACGACGTCGAGATAATAGATCTCCTTGAACTCGTTTTCCTCGGTCAGAGCCGTACCAGTCATACCCGAGAGCTTTTTATACATTCTGAAGTAGTTCTGGAAGGTAATAGTTGCAAGAGTCTTGTTTTCCTTCTCTACCTTGACGCCTTCCTTTGCCTCGATAGCCTGATGCAAGCCGTCGGAGTATCTTCTTCCGGGCATAATACGTCCCGTGAATTCGTCAACTATAAGGACGCCTTTATCCGTAACCACGTATTGCTGATCGCGGAACATTGTGCCGTGTGCCTTGATAGCCTGATTTACATAGTGCATAAGATCGGCATTTTCTGGATCTGTGAAGTTCTCAACTCCGAAAAACGCTTCAGCCTTGCGTGCACCGCGAGGTGTCAGAACGGCGTTTCTCGCCTTTTCGTCAACGATATAATCTGCATCAATATCGTCCTGCTCCTCCTTGGTGTCGATCTCCTTGGTTACAAGCTTGCGGAGCGTGCGAGCGAAGCGGTCGGCTCTCTCATACATATCGGTCGGCTCGTCGCCTGCGCCCGAAATAATAAGAGGAGTTCTCGCTTCGTCAACGAGGATCGAGTCGACCTCGTCCACGATAGCAAATGCGTGACCTCTTTGTACCATTCTCTCCTTGTAAACGACCATATTATCGCGGAGATAGTCAAAGCCAAACTCGTTATTTGTTCCGTATGTTATATCCGCCTGATAAGCCGCCTGCTTTTCAGCGTTGCTCATACCGGGAACGACGAGTCCCGTAGTAAGTCCCATAAAGCCGTAAACTCTGCCCATTTCCTCGCTGTCACGGCGCGCAAGGTAATCGTTTACGGTTACGATATGAACGCCGTTTCCCGCAAGAGCATTGAGATATGCGGGGAGAGTTGCAACGAGAGTTTTACCCTCACCGGTTTTCATTTCGGCAATTCTACCTTGATGGAGTATAATACCGCCGAGCAGCTGAACGTGGAAGGGTCTCTTGCCGAGAACTCGCCAATCGGCTTCCCTTACCGCCGCAAACGCGTCGGTGAGAATATCGTCGAGCGTTTCTCCTGCCGCGAGTCTTCCCTTGAGGGCTACGGTTACTTCCTTGAGCTCCTCGTCGGTCATTGCGGAGTATTTATCCGCCAATGCCTCTATTTGATTAGCGATCTTTTCAAGCTTCTTTATCTGACGATCGCTGTAAGTTCCAAAAATTTTTGTTCCGAGTCCCATAAACGACTCCTTTCGAGTGATTATTTATAATTTTCGCTTCGACTTTTCCGTCGCAAGCCATAGTTACTCATTTTAAATTATATTATACTATATTATTTGCTCCAAAGCAACCTATATTTGTAAATTTTCGTAAAACACTTGAAAAAGAGCTGTTGGTGATATATAATTAGAGTAATTAATTACATTTTCAGAGGTCAGAACGAATGTCACGTATCAATATAGTTCTCTGCGAGCCCGAGATACCGCAAAATACGGGAAATATTGCTCGCACCTGCGCCGCAACCGGCGCCTCGCTTCATCTCATACGCCCCTTGGGATTTGAGATCGATAACGCAAAGCTTAAGCGCGCGGGACTTGATTATTGGGATAAGCTCGATATAACCTTTTACGACGGTCTGGATGATTTTTACTCCAAGCACCCCGATGCGAAGGTATATTATTTTTCAACTAAAGCAAAGCATAAATATTCAGACGTAACCTATCCCGACGATGCGTGGATAATGTTTGGAAAGGAGACCAAGGGACTCCCCGAGGAACTGCTTTACGCCAATCCCGACACTTGCGTTCGTATCCCTATGAGAGACGGCTTGCGTTCCCTCAACCTTTCAAACTCGGTCGCTATTGCGGTATACGAGATACTTCGTCAAAGAGATTTCGAGGATATGCAGGAACAAGGCGAGCTGACAAAATACAACTGGCAATAAAGGAAAAACTATGATAGAAAAGAAAAAAGTCTCTGTTGCGATGAGTGGCGGAATTGATAGCGCCGTCGCGGCACTGATTACTCTTGAGCAAGGATACGAGGTCAGCGGAGTTACTATGAAGCTCTGTCCGAAGATCAGTAATGACGGCACGGATCTTACCCTTAACGATATTGCCGACGCTAAAGCTGTTTGTGATAAGATCGGCATAGAGCATACCGTTTACGATCTTGAAAATAAGTTCCACGATACAGTCGTAAAGGATTTTATCGATACCTATGTGTCGGGCGGTACACCCAATCCTTGTATAGTTTGCAACAAGCTCCTCAAATTCGGTGCACTGCTCGATATGGAGATAGCACGCGGAGCAGATCTCGTAGCAACGGGACATTATGCTCAGATAGAAGAAAAAAACGGACGCTTTCTTTTAAAGAAAGCCGCCGATGAAAAAAAAGACCAAAGCTATATGCTCTGGTCGCTTTCCCAACATCAGTTATCTCACACGCTTTTCCCTCTCGGCTCGCTTACCAAGCCCGAGATAAGAAGGATGGCAGAGGAACGTGGTTTTGTCATTGCACACAAAAGCGACAGTCAGGACATCTGCTTCGTGCCCGATGGAAATTACGCCGCGTTCATAGAAAATGAGCGCGGAGAAGGCTTTCCCGAGGGAGATTATATCGACGAAAACGGAAATATACTTGGCAGACACAAGGGCGTGATCCATTACACGATCGGTCAGCGCAAGGGACTTGGGATCTCAATGGGACGGCATATTTTCGTTGCGGCAAAGGATGCCGAGAAAAACACCGTCACGCTTGCCGATGAGGACAAGCTGTTTACGAATACCGTCGTAATAAGAGGCATAAATCTCATTCCCTTTGACAAAATTGAAGGAAAATTAAGAGTAAAAGCAAAGATCCGTTACCGTCATGCCGAAAGCGATGCTTATGCTGAGCAAACGGGACTCGACGAGATAACCTTGACCTTCGATGAACCCCAAAGAGCTCCCGCAAAGGGACAATCGGCGGTAATGTACTACGGCGACTACGTTATCGGCGGCGGAATAATTCAATAAAAATTTCGCGCTCGTGGTGGATGAAACCGTCACGGCGCGAAATTTTTTTAGTTGTTATAAAAAACGTGCAGATTTCTGATCTCGGAGCTTGATATCTGATCATTGATAGAGTATGCGTGGGATTCCAGAAAGCCGCAGGTGGCTTCGGTAATTCCCTGCTTTTTGAATTTCTCAATGAAGATTGCGCTGATCTCCTCTATCAGAAGCTCGATCTTCAATGTCTCGTCAGCAGGCAGCGTTATCAAATTTTCAATCTTATTTGCAAGATATTCCAAAGCAGAAAGCTCTCGCATCGCCCTGAATATCCACTTGTAGTAAGGAGCGTGGCGACGCTCAAGTAAAAATGCCAATTCTGCCGCGTTTGAGGCAAACTCATTCAACGCAAATCTCGCCGCGCCAAGCTCTCCGTGAGCTATACAGCGCTTATAATTATATTGACCCGACTGTGCCATGTGTAACGCACACGATGCAATCTTTTTTAGTCTGACGTCCTCGGGCATACCGTTTTTTATGATCTCGCGTATCCTTGTAAATTCACCGAGAGGGTCGCAAAAGACCTCGCCGTTAGTTGCCTCGGCAAAATAGTGCGATGGCGTGTATAGCCAATCCTGCCAGCACTCAGGTGCACCTCGTCTGCCCGTATAAGCAGAATAAAACTCGGATATCGTACGTACTCCCTTTTCCTTCGAGCCCAGAGCACTCTTATCAAGGCATTTGACACCCATAAATTCTTTCGGGAGCTTTGAATAAGCCCGAAAAAGTCGAAACCCGAAGGTTTGCTCGTCTTCGTCTGTCAGCCATAAACAAAATCCGGGCTCAAAGTCGTGATCTGAAGAGATATCGTCGTCAAAGCCAAAGCACTCCGAGCCGTGACCGACGAGTCCTACCGCTATCCTGTCCAAATGCTCGGCAAAATCCTTTTCCAGCATAGGGTTGCCGTACTCCTCAAAATACGCTCTCGAAAGCTCAATTCCCTTCATATATCCTCTCGGTCAGAGCCTTAAGCTCTGCTCCCTTTTCAAAATATCCAAAAAATTCAAATGACGGATAGCATTTTGAGCACAGAAAAGCAAAATTACCGTCAAGGGTATTCTTTTCCGATTTCAGTAGATCCCATGCCTTATCCATGAGCTCGTATATTCTTTCGTCAAACGGGTCTTGATCATAATAAAGATGAGCAATATTTATCAGCGTTACCGCGATCTCGCCGCGGCAATCCTCATTCTGCTTCAATATTTCGATGGCTTTGTAGCAGGCTTCCTCTGCTTGAATATAATCGCCGAGATCCTTATATGCCGATGACATATTGTTATACAGAGCAGCCATTTTGTAGTCGTTGGACTCAAGACGGCTCTCGTATATCTCCTTGGATTTTTCATAGTATGGCATTGCCTGTTCTGCCAGACCAAAGGCCTTCATAGTTGTAGCACAGTTGAGATAGACTGTTCCTACAGATATTGGATCGCCTATTCCCTTTTGCTCTATAAGCTCGAGTGCGGAGTTAACGGCTGATAAAGCCTTCTCCCTTTCGGCTGTTCTTCTGTAATATCCGATCTTTTCGTTGAGTATCTCTAAAAGTCCGCGCATATCTCCAAGCGCGATAGCCTCACCCTCCCAGTAATCGAGAAGTCGTCCAACGGCAGAAAGATCGTTTCTTGAGAAAAATTCATTCAGCTTATCAAATATACGCGTTAGGGGTAGCGTTTTGTAGTTTTCCTTGGAACAGCTTGAGCAGCTTATGTTTTCATTCATCAACTTTTCCTCCGTATAAGCTTTGATTTTAACCTCACGTCAATTATAACACGAAAGCTACGTATTTGTCAATAAAAGGGCACAAAATTGGGAATATCACTTGACAAAATTATAGTTATCTTATATAATAATTGTATAACACAAGTTTACGGAGACGTATCACAGCAAAAGGCGCTTTGGGGCTTTTGTTTTGGTGTGTCTTTTTGTTTTTCAGAGAAAGGAGGACGAATCTTGTTAAACGATTTTTATTTAACCATATCACCGTCAGCTGTCGTGATAATTGCAATATCAATAATGCTTTTTTCGGGATTTGCGTTGACGAGAATTACGAAGCTTCTTCGACTTCCAAACGTTACAGCATATATAATCGCGGGAATTCTGATAGGTCCGTTCTGCCTTGATCTGATTCCCGAGACGGTGATTCAGGGTACCGATTTTATATCCGATATCGCGCTTGCATTCATCGCGTTCAGCGTTGGAGAGTTTTTCAAGGTCTCCTCTCTGCGCAAAAACGGACTCAAAACGCTGGTCATAACCGCTTGCGAGGCGCTTATCGCCGCATTTTTGGTATTTATTCTAACTTTCTTTATCTTGCGGCTTGATACCGTTTTCTCGGTCGTCCTTTCTGCTTTGGCGGCGGCAACCGCGCCGACGTCAACGGCAACGACTATCCGTCAGACCAAAGCAAGAGGCGAATTCGTCGATACGCTTCTTCAGGTCATAGCGCTCGACGACGTGCTCAGCCTTATCGCGTTCAGCATCGCATTGTCCGTTGCGGGTGCTCTTATGGGCGGCTCGGGTAGCTCCGTATCCCTCACAGATATCATTATGCCCGTTATTGTCAATATCGGAGTAATGATCCTAGGTGCATTTTTCGGCTTCTTTTTGAAATGGCTTATGCCTGTAAAAAGATCTACGGACAACAGACTGATCATTTTGATCAGTATGCTCTTTTTATTCTGCGGAATCTGTACCCTTCTCGATATCTCGCCTCTGCTTGGCTGTATCGCGATGGGAATGGTATACATAAATATTACGGGGGACGATAAGCTTTATAAGCAGCTCAACTATTTCAGCCCTCCCGTTATGCTTCTTTTCTTCGTTCGCTCGGGAGCTAATCTGCAAATCGAGTCCCTGTTTACCTCGTCGGGAAGCTCGTGCACGGTTCCGATAATTCTGATCTCTATCCTTTACTTTTTGGTCAGAATGGTCGGAAAATACGGCGGAGCGTTTCTCGGAGGATTTATTACAAAAAGCTCCAAGGGCATTCGAAATTACCTCGGACTTGCGCTTATTCCACAGGCTGGAGTTGCTATTGGTCTTGCGGCAATGGCGGCGCGAACGCTTGGTGGAGAGACGGGTGAAAGTCTGCAGACGATCATTCTCGCTTCGAGCATTCTGTACGAGCTTATAGGTCCTGCGTGTGCAAAGCTTTCGCTCTATCTTTCGGGATCGTTCTCAAATAAGATCGAGGATCTTGCCCCAGTAGAGCCGCTTGACGAAAACGGCAATCCGAAAAGTGAGGTCGAAATACTTATCGAACGAATAAATAAGATACGCCAAGAGCTTCCCGACCCCGAAAAGCGCGAGATATCCCCCGAGGAGCAAGCGTTTACAGAAGCGGCTGACGAACAGCTTGAAGCATTATCTGAGCTGCAAAAAAGGCGATTCAGAAATCGCAGATAAAATATAGAAAGGTTATTAATTATGAACGTAAACGATATACTCAACACAGTCGATCCCCTCAGCCGCCTATTCGGCGAATGGTCAAGCAGACTTGATCTATGGTCTATACTTTTAAGGACCGCTATGTCAATACTTTTCTCCGCTATCATCGGCTGGGAACGCTCTACCAAGCGCCATGCTGCAGGCCTGCGTACGTTTATGCTGATATCCTTGGCATCTACAATGTCGATGCTGCTTGATATTTTCATTATGACGACCTTCAGCGTATCCTTCCCAATGATATCTGCCGCAGTGGTCGTCGGAATTGCGATAATCAGCTCGAATTCCATTCTTTTCAGCTCAAAAAATCAGATCAAGGGACTTACTACCGCGGCGGCACTTTGGGCGGTCGGGTTTATCGGTCTGTTGATCGGTGCGGGCTTCTACACGGTCTCGGTGATAGGCTTCGTTACTATGATGCTCTGCCTTTCAACCTTCCCTCATCTTGAAAGACGCTTCAAGAACAAATCCAATCATTTCGAGGTGCATCTCGAGCTTAAAAACAAAGAAAATCTGCAAAGCTTCGTTGCAACGATACGCAAGCTAGGTATGAAAATAGACGATATCGAGGTCAACCCCGCTTACATAACCTCGGGCTTGAGCGTTTATACCGTAGCACTTACTATCCAAAGCCAAGAACTTAAAAAATACAAAACTCACAGCGAGATAATCGAGGCTCTGCGCTCGATCGAATATATCTATCACATCGAGGAGATAACCTGATCTCCAAATATATAAAAACTGAACGATTGGAGCTTTTATGGATACACCTATACTGATAATTTGCATTTTTTCGCTCTGCATATCCGCCATCTGTCTTATCACGCTGATCGCTGTGTATGGAAAAATGAAAAAGCTTTCGGACGGCGGTAAGACCGAGCGACAGCTTGGCGAACTCAAGGAAAGCATATATAACGAATTCTCGCGCAATCGTACCGAGCAAAATGCGGTCGCTCGTGCACAGCGTGACGAGGTCTCAAGGCAGATGTCGGATATTAATAAGCTGCTCAAGGAGCTGACAGAAACGAACCGCGAGCAGCTTCTCCGTATATATCGCGAAATGGCGGCGGGAATAAACACTGTCCGTGAAAAGAACGCCGAGATGACCGAAAAGCAAAATCAGCGCATTGAGGATTCCCTGACTAAGATCCGCGAGAGCAACGAAAAGAAGCTCGACGAAATGAGAGCAGTCGTTGACGAAAAGCTTACAAATACCCTCACACAAAGGCTTGACAGCTCGTTTAAGACGGTTTCGAGCCAGCTTGAAAATCTTTACAAGGCTCTTGGCGAGATGAAGGAGATGTCGGGAGGAATCACCGAGCACGTCACCTCGCTCAATCGCGTATTGTCCAACGTCAAAGCCAGAGGAACTTGGGCAGAGGTCCAGCTCAAAAACATTCTCGATCAGACGATCCCAAATATGTACGTTGAGAATTACGCTCCCACGGCAAGCTCAAAGGAAAGAGTAGAGTTTGCCATAAAGATTCCGTCCGGCGAGAATTATTCCGAGATAACATATCTCCCTCTCGATTCCAAATTCCCGATGGAAGATTACGTACGTCTTTGCGAGGCGGCAGATCGCGCAGATCCCGAGGCGACGCGTGCGGCGAGAAAAGCACTTGAGGAGAGAGTCATTCAGGAGGCGCGAGCTATCCGCAAATACATAAGCGTTCCTAAGACTACTCCGTTTGCTATAATGTATCTCGCAAGCGAAGGCTTGTATGCCGAGATAGCCTCCTCCCCGAACGCTATTCCCGAAAGACTGCAGACCGAGTTCAATATTATGATCGCGGGTCCTTCTACCATTACCGCACTGCTCAATTCGCTTGCTATGGGCTTTAGATTTGCCGCTATCAACGAAAAGGCAAACGAGGTAAGAAAGATACTCGCGGCGGTCAAATCGCAGTACGATAACTTCTCTACCGTGTTGGCAAAGGCAAAAAAGAAGATCGACGAGGCGGGCAAGACTCTCGACGACGCACAGCACCGAAATGATATCATTCAAAAGAAGCTCAAGGCTATCGAGGAGATCGATACGTCAGAGGGCGAGGAGATACTTGGTATTGAGCAGGCATCTGTGTCGGATCTTGATGAATAATAATTACAAACGGGCTGAAATTCAGCCCGTTTCTTATTGACAAATATGCCAAATTATATTATAATATTAAATGAATCATTATGTATTCTAGAAAGGTTGAATTATGCTTCTTGCTGCTACCTGCCTTTTCGGTCTTGAGAGACAGTTGGGTGAAGAAATAGACGCGCTCGGACTAAAAAGAGTCGAGACTATCGACGGACGAGTGCTTTTTGAGGGCGAGGAAAAGGATATCCCTCGCGTAAATATTAATCTTCGATGTGCCGAGCGTGTATTCATCGTTCTCGGTCGCTTTCACGCCGAGAGCTTTACCGAGCTTTTCGACGGCACGAACGCAATTCGTTGGGAGGATTGGATCGGCAGACTCGATCAGTTCCCCGTCTCGGGTCACTCGATAAAGAGCAAGCTGACCTCTATTCCCGATTGTCAAAGCATAGTCAAGAAGGCTATCGTGGATAGGCTTTCAGGTGCTTACGGTATTGCTTGGTTTGATGAGACTGCGGTAAAATACAAGGTCGAATTTTTCATTCTTAAGGACGAGGCTATGCTTATGATAGATACCTCGGGTGTGGCACTTCACAAGCGCGGATACAGACCCGATGCAGGTATTGCTCCCTTGCGCGAGACCTTGGCGGCGGCCATCGCCCTGACCTCCCGTCCAAGCGAAGATATTCTATTTTGGGATCCCTTCTGCGGCTCGGGAACGATCGCGATAGAGGCGGCTATGATCGCGCGCAAGATCGCCCCGGGACTCAAAAGAAGCTTCGCGTCCGAGGATTTTCCGCGTATCGATGCAGATATGTGGAGGACTGCCCGTGAGGAAGCGGCATCATTTGAAATTAAAGATTCCAAATTTGAGGCTTGGGCATCTGATATCGACGAGGACATCCTCGACGTAGCTTACGAGAACGCTCTGCGCGCGGGAGTCGAGGAAAATATCAACCTTTTCCATTGTGATGCTCGTAAAATAGAAAAGCCCGCCGACCGCAGAGGTACGATCGTCTGCAATCCCCCCTACGGAGAACGAATGGGCGATATGAAGGAAATAGAATGGCTCTACAAGGACATAGGAAGACATTTCAAGACCTTTGAACCGTGGCACGTCTACGTTATCACGTCCTGCGACTATTTTGAAAGGCTTTACGGCAGATCTGCCGACAAGACGAGAAAGCTTTATAACGGTATGCTTCCCTGCACGCTCTATCAATTCTTCAAGCCCGCAGAATTCAGAAAAGACAAACCGCAGAACAGATCTTTTGATAAAAAGAACTTCGACAAGAAAAGCAGCTACGGTAAAAACGACAGATCATATAACGAAAATTACAAAAAGAAAGGTTAAACAATGCTAAATCTTTGTGATCCCAGAACTATAAAACAGGTCATGGATATGTTCGGTCTGAATTTCAAAAAGGAATTCGGTCAGAACTTCCTTACCGATAATATGACCGTTGAGGATATAGCCGACGCGTGTAACGACGATAAGGATATCACCGTCGTTGAGATCGGCCCCGGTATCGGTTGTATGACTCGCGAGCTTTGCGAAAGATATTCGAGAGTCGTAGCATACGAGATCGACTCGGGGCTTATTCCCGTCTTGAAATATACCCTTGATGGTTACAAGAACGTCACGATTATCAATGAGGATATTATGAAGGCAGATCTTGCAAGTGCTCTCGCCCCTTATTTTGAGATGGGCAAGGTTGCTGTTTGTGCAAATCTTCCTTATTACATAACCACCCCGATACTCATGAAGCTTATCGAAAGCAATCTCCCCTTCGACAGCATTACGGTAATGGTACAAACCGAGGTCGCCGAGAGGCTTGCGGCAGGCGCGGGCAAGAAGAACTGCGGCGCTATAACTGCGGCGATCGACTACTACGGAGACGCGAAAATGCTCTTTACCGTCAGCGCGGACAGATTCATGCCGCCCCCCAAGGTAACTTCAAGTGTTGTTCGCATAGATCTTTGGAAGGACAAGCCTATAAAGCCAATCGATGAGGCGCTTTTCTTTAGAACAATCAAAGCGGCGTTTGAGCAAAGACGAAAGACACTTCCAAACTCTCTTATGACGGGATTTCCCGAGATAAGCAAGGAAAGATTGACCGAAATGATCGTGGAGTGCGGTCATAAGTCCGACATCCGCGGCGAAAAGCTGACGGTTGCCGATTTCTGCGCTCTGTCCGATCTTATCCATAAGGAACTGAACAAGTAACCAACAATCTTTGATAATGATATGAAATTTTTACGATTATTTTTTGCTATTTGTTTTGCCGTTCTGCTCGTGTGCATGATCTCCTCTTGCGATACGGAGTGCAAGCACGAAAATATGCAGGCAATAACGACTGACCCCACCTGCACCGAAAACGGTAAAACTGTGCACTCCTGCCATGACTGCACATATTATTACGTTTCTGATATCATCAATCCGACCGGGCACTCATATACGGCAAACACAGTCAAGCCCGACTGTGAAAATCAGGGATACACCGAATACACCTGCTCTTGCGGTTTTTCCTACGTATCGGATATTACGGATGCGCTCGGACACGATCTCGTTTTATCGAATACGGTTAGCTCTAACTGCGAGAGTCAAGGATACAGTAAATACGAATGCTCTCGCTGTGATTTCACATACGATACGGATTACGTAGCGGCCCGCGGACACTCGTTTTCAATCGAGACTGTTTCCCCTACTTGTACTGCCGAGGGCTATACGGTATATTCGTGCAAAAAATGCGAATACAGCTACAGATCCGACAGTGTAGCTCCTCTTGAGCATTCATTTTCGACCGAAATCATCTCACCCACGTGCACCGCAGAGGGCTATACCGTATATTCGTGTGAAAATTGTGAATATGGCTACGTATCGGACCACGTAGCACCGAAAGGACATGAATATGCCGTGTCTTCGTCAGCGCAACCTACCTGCACCGAAGAAGGCTATACCACCTATACCTGCACGTGCGGGGATTCCTACACCTTCATCACCTCCCCGCTTGGTCATAATTTCTCTTTGACGACTGTCTCTCCGACAGTTTCCGAAATGGGATACACCGAGTATTACTGTGAAGGCTGCAAATATTCATATATAGGTAACTACGTCTTTTACAGCGATATTCTTGATAACGCATATGCGGGAACAGATACCGTAGTTGCTAAAGGCATTGACATATCAAAGTGGAATCATACCGTAAATCCCGATGGTACTTATGCACCTATTGATTGGACTGCTCTCAAAGACGCGGGCTTCGATTACGTTATTTTGAAGATCGGAAGCTCAAACAGTGGTCTGGAGCCAACCTTTGAAATGGACTACGAGGGCGCAAAAGCCGCGGGGCTTGACGTCGGCGTCTATTTCTTTACATACTCTACCAACGTAACAGAAATAAAAAAAGATGCCGAACTGCTTATAGATTGGCTCTACGGTAAGCAATTTGAGTACCCCATCTATCTTGATCTTGAGGATGCACCGAATTCAGGCTACTACCCAAGCGAGATCGCCGCGCCGATCCTCACTGAAATGTGTCTTACCTTTTTCTCCGAATTACAAAAGGAAGGATACTACACAGGACTCTACGTTAACAACAACTTTTTGTTCAACATACTTCAGACCGATAATATGATCGAGCTTTTCGAGATCTGGTACGCGCGTTATCCGAGTATGTCCGACTACGTTTGGAGCGTTGAGGATAACGAAACGTTCGTATGGAACACAGATAAATACGGAGAGACCCTCGGAATGTGGCAATATTGCTGTACAGGTATTTTCGATTCGATATCGGGAGATCTTGATTTCAATTATTCATATAAAGACTACCCCGCTATCATAAAATATTACGGTTTTAACGGTTTTTCCGGCGAAAGCTAACAGTATATAAAAAAGAAAGGACACCATTATGAAAAGATATGTCATCACAATTTTGTCGTTGATGCTTTCAAGTGCTATGCTTGTCGGTATTTTCGCTTCCTGCACAGGTGGCGGAAAAGGCAACGAAGAAACTACCACAGCAAGCGGTGAAACCTCAGGCGAGACGACCGGAGAGACCACCAAGGGTTCAGAGGATACAACCGAAGAAACCACGGAAGGCGGGACCGAGATTGAGATCAATCTTGAGGGCGACTATGCCGATTCCATTAAGCACGCCAACAAGCTTGCGAACGGTGTAAAGACCTACTATAACGCTAATCGCACTCAGTATACCGTTGAGAATCTTAATATGACTCTCAGCTTCCCTCTTGTAGGCGATTCGAAAACTCTTACGTATTTGACTAACAAAAACGGCGGCGTTTATCTTCAGAATACGATGGATGCATTCGTTGAAATGGCAGACGGAAGCGTTTATTATTCGTCGGGATCTTATGCTCCTGCGAGAGCCAACGTATACAGACTTGGCTATTACTACTATGACGTACACTTCTTGGGTCAGGACTTTCTGAACGACTACGGTGTTACCGAGTCTAATGATTTGGATATAAAAATTTTCAACAATAAGCACAGTGCAAGTGTATCCAGCGCGAAGACGAGAAAAGGCGACGGTGGGTATTATCTTGAAGTAAAGATAAAGGACGCAACCGATCCCTACATTCATTCCGGCAAGGATGCCTATTCCTATTCCGCGGATAAATACAACGCATTGATCCTTTCAATTAAATCGGATAGCACATCCTCTGCACGAATTCGTTACGTAGCAGGACGATATACAGACTTTAACAACGATCAGGTAATCGGATTTTCTCTCAACAACGACGGAGAATACCATGAATACGTCATTCTTCTTGATGACGGAGTTGATTATACGGGCAATTTAAAGGGCTTGCGTATAGATTTCGCCGATGGAAGTGCCGACGAGGTAATTCACATTAAAGATATGAAGCTTGTCAACCTCGAGTCAAGCGCTCCCAACATTGTTCTTGACAGAACCTTCCACACCTATTCCGATAAGCTCCATCAGGCGCTTCATTTCGTTGCAAAGAAGACCACAAGCGGCATTGCTTCGGTCGGTCTTATCACCGAGATCGCGGCTGATACCGTTGATAAGCTCGTTGTAAAAGATGCAAAGGGACTTCACGAAACCCTTGACGGTGTTGATTGGGCAACTGCTGAATATATTGGATTTGATATAAAGACCGTAGGTATTTTCGGTTACGTGCTTCCCATCCATGAAAATTCCGGCAAACTGACCGTAGAGCTTAAGGATGGCAAATACGTGATCAAGCAGACCTCGTCGCTCGCGTCTCAGAACGGAACCATTCAGGCTCCCAACAAGAGCACCGATAACGACTATTTTATGGGTCAGAGAATTTATACCGACGCTTCTCACGACTTCACCGCATTCTTGAAGGAAGCAGAGTGGGAGAGACATCCTATAACAACCGTTACAAGTGACGGCTACGTAAAATACGATGCTATTCGTGGCGACTATCTTTTCACTATCGACGGCACTGATTTTAATCCTCCCTTCTTTACGCAGTGGAACTATCATTTCAGCGTCAGCGCCTCCTTCACAAGCGACGTAGACAGACCTGTCTATATTCGCACCAAGACCTCCTCGGGCTGTCTTGAAAATGCGGCGCTTCTCAGCGATAAGGATATGGTTCTCCCCGTTCTTGTCGAGGTCTCAAAGAACTTTGTCGGCGAGCATGAAGAGCCCCTTTTCGACGCAGGTGACGCGCAGTACGGAGAAACCATCTTCCCGATGGTCGTTACAAAAGACAAGGCGCTTGAGTTCACAGTCCTCAACTTCTATCAGAACTGGGGTAACTTCCCTCTCAAGCAGCTCTCGTCCATTCAGTATTTCTGGCCCTATTATCACCTTTCCGTAGGAACTACCGAGACCAGCTGTATCTCTCCCTGGTACGGAGCAAGGGATCTCTGGACTCTTCCCGACTTCCGTTCGATCTCCATGCCTTACTGGTTCGAGCTGGAGGGTGAAGCATACAGTAATCAGCCTCAGCACACTCACGGCGGATATCAGTATTTCCTCCAATACACAGATTCGAACGGAAACTATTCCGCAACAGAAAACATAAACAATACCATTGGCTCATCAGGCCCCGTTTATTCCGAGGTCGGAATGGACTACATATCCGACGACGGTCGCATCAAGGTTACTTACACTCACCTTGAATTGCCCCAGACCGACGAGCTTCGCGCTTACTACGTGATCAACTATGAGGTTCTCGAGGACATCACTATCTCCGATTTCAGCAAGGACTTCTCCTTCTACTCCTTTGAAGGTTACGCGGGCCACTATCGCAAGATGGGATATCTTGACGCTAACAATCAGATAGTACATAAGGACACCAACGGATCTTCAACCGCAGAAAAGATCGTGCTTGGCGATGATCATCCTTACGTTGCACTCTACGATCTTGATGCATCGGGTACAAGTATGGAAAAGAACAACGTAAACCTCGGTTTCGTTATTTATGACTCCAATTTTGTCATCGGCGGTGAGAAATACAACGGCAACTTAGTAGTGACGGGCAGTAACTATCTTTACAGCCTCTCACTTGACCTCGGAGAGACCACTCTTAAAGCAGGCGACACGATGTCGATCGCTATGGTGATATCTCCTTGGGGCTGGTACAACTCAACCGACGACTCCAATATGCAGAAGATCCGCGAGAACACCTGCCTCGATCCTATCACCGTTATCGTAAATGATGGAGAAAAGATCGAAAGCACCTACCTCCCCCGAGTTCTTTCCTCTAACGGCACAAGCGCAGAATTTACCGTTTCGGGAGGCACTAACAACCAAGCAGTACGTGTTTACGGCTTCAACAAGCTGACCGTTCCGAAGATCTACGAGCTTGTGGACGGCGAATGGCAGGAATACGTCGTAAGCTCCGCTAACTCCCCCGACAAGAACGGTTACGCTAATTATTACGACGGTTACTATGCTTATTACGATGGCAACGGCACTTATTCCTACGCGTTTGCCTTCAATATGGACAACGTAGAGAGCAGAACCTTCAAGATCGTTGCAGACGAGGACTTCAAGGGCTGGCCCGAAAAGCAGGATCCTACTGTTACAGAAAAATTTGACCACGTTTATATTCCCGCCGATGATCTTTATCTGAAAACGGCTGGTACCGGTCACGGATTTGGAGATATAATTCTTCAGGAAGAAGACTGCAACTACGTAAGATATTATGCAATCGGCGTTGAAGGTTACACCGAAGCGTACACCACCGTTTATAATAACACGGATAATGATATAACTGGTCAGTATATCTTCGTAAAATACCGTATTCCCTCTACTAACACCGAAAAGATGGAGTTCCAGTTCTTCACGAGCACCTCTAAAACGGGTGCCGACGGTGTAGGTGACAATTTGTATGCATACACCTTGGAGAACGATGATGAATGGCATCTTCTGATAGTAGACGTTGCAGCGGCTAACCTTGCATTCTTCAAGCCCGACGGTAACGGCGAATATTCCGCAAAGTATCTGAGATTTGATATGTTCAATACTGCCGCTTCTGCTGAAAGCTATGTAGACGTTGCATATATCGGCATAGCGGACAGCATTGAGGATATATGTAAGCTTGAGTGCTCCATGAAGGATGAAAGCAATTACGTTTCCAAGGCTGACCTCAGTCAGAACAGAAGACTGGCTGCCTCCTATAATGTGGAAACAGGTACAGTCATCGAAGGCAGCGTTGAGGATGATTTCAACGCTGAATATATCAAGGCAGAATCGGGAAAAGTAATTTGTGAAGCTCCCTACTTGTCAAGAATTGATTTTATCAACGGTAAGGGCGACGGAGACGGATTCTTCGATAACAGGGGCGGCTCGAGCAACCTCACGGGATATATCGACGTTATGGATCTGAAGAATTTTGATCTCGGCGCTCAGTATATCGTTCTTTCGGGATGGACTATGGTATATGGCGGTTGGAATGGAATGGTTTATTCTACTGATGGCGGTCTTACCTGGCAGGAAACCACGCTTTATAACATGGATGCTTTTGGCGAAGCGAGTGATGCAATGATAGCCGCAACCGAAGGTGCAACAGGTCATGGTGGATTCGCAGCATACAAAGAAAGCTGCAAATTCCAAGGAGGAGAGACCACTCTCGATCAGGCAATCGGAATTAAAGCCGATCTTTCGGCTTACGCGGGACAGACCGTAAATATCACCTTTGCGGCAGTTTCCGCAGAAAACAATAACGAGCTTTGCCTTATAATGCATTTCAAAAACGTTACCGTTCCCTCCGCGGAATAACACGTTATAATTTTAAAGGCTTCCGCAGTTTTGCGGAAGCCTTTTTGATGTTTATTTGTAAAATGAAAGGGTAGCTTTTGGGCTACCCTTTGTTTTTTTATCAGTTATTCTCCGCTGCTCTGCGGGCTTTCATCATTTCCTTCATACGAGTGCTCGTATCAAGGATCTTTTTGCGAAGTCTTATAGACTTGGGAGTTACCTCGATAAGCTCGTCGTCCTGAATGAACTCGATCGCCTCCTCAAGCGAGAAGATCTTGGGGGGAGTAAGCAGGAGCTTTTCGTCCGCGCCCGAGCTGCGAATAGCGGTAAGATGCTTTTCCTTGCAGGGATTGACCGCAATATCGTCGTTCTTGGGGTTTTCACCTACGATCATACCCTCGTAAACAGGGGTCTGAGGGCCAACGAAGAGCTGACCGCGCTCCTGAGTATTGAAAAGACCGTATCTCGTGGTAACGCCTGCCTCGGAGGCAATAAGCGCACCAGTAAATCTCATAATGATACCGCCGCGGTGAGGCTGATATCCGTCAAAGAGCGTATTGAGAACGCCCTCGCCGCGAGTTGCCGACAAAAATTCGGAACGGTAGCCGAAAAGACATCTCGAAGGAATACTGTACTCTATTCTCATACGGCTTCCAACGGGGTTCATCTCGATAAGGTCACCCTTTCTCTGTCCGAGCTTTTCAATGACCGCGCCAACGTAATCGGTGGGCACGTCAAGCGTTACGCGCTCCATAGGCTCGCAGGTCACGCCGTCGATATCCTTTAAGATAACCTTGGGGTTCGAGCAGGTCAGCTCGTAGCCCTCACGGCGCATATTTTCGATGAGGATGGAAAGGTGCATTTCTCCTCTGCCCGACACGATAAATTCGTCGGTAGTGTCACCGTCACGGACACGGAGAGAGACGTCACGCAGAAGCTCTCTGTATAGTCTTTCGCGTAGCTGACGGGAGGTAACAAACTTACCCTCCTTGCCTGCCAAGGGGCTTGTGTTGACCGAGAAGGTCATCTCTACGGTAGGCTCGCTTACCTTAACGAATTCAAGCGGCTCGGGGTTATTCGTGGATGTAAGAGTATCTCCGATCGAAATGTCACCAGCTCCCGAGAAGCAGATTATATCGCCCATTTTCGCGCTTTCAACCTGAACGCGATTGAGTCCGTCTATCTGGAAAAGCGCAACGACCTTGGTCTTTCTCGGCTTTTCATCGGGCTTGTGATAGTTGCAGACGAGTATTTCCTGATTTACCTTGATAGAGCCGCGCTCGATTCGACCGATACCGATACGTCCTACGTATTCGTTGTAGTCGATAGAGGATACGAGGACCTGAAGATCTCCGTCAGGCTCGCCCTCGGGTGCGGGAATATAGTCGAGAATAGTGTCGAACAGAGGCTTGAGGTCCGTTCCCTCCTCAAGCGGATCAAAGCTTGCCGTGCCCGAGCGACCCGAGCAATAAAGCATCGGAGAATCAAGCTGCTCGTCGCTTGCGCCAAGGTCGATAAGAAGCTCAAGGATCTCGTCCTCGACCTCGCCAAGACGCGCATCGGGCTTGTCTATCTTGTTTATACAAACGATTACTCTGTGATCAAGCTCAAGCGCGCGCTTAAGCACGAATCTCGTCTGAGGCATAGGACCCTCAGCCGCATCAACGAGAAGTATAACGCCGTTTACCATTTTCAGTACGCGCTCTACCTCGCCGCCGAAGTCCGCGTGTCCGGGGGTGTCAACGATATTGATCTTGACGTCCTTATAATGCACCGCGGTGTTTTTGGCAAGTATGGTAATGCCTCTTTCCTTTTCGATATCGTCCGAGTCCATAACTCTAGTTACGGTCTCCTGATTATCTCTGTAAATGCCGCCCTGCTTGAGCAGACCGTCCACAAGCGTTGTTTTTCCGTGGTCAACGTGCGCGATTATTGCTACGTTTCTTAAATCTTCTCTTACCATACTTACTCCTTATATTTAAACTAAAATTTATACAGTTTTCTTCCAACTATATATTTTAACATATTTGTACAAAAAAATAAATTGAAAGATATCACGATATTTATGATTTTTTCATTCCGATTTTGTGCAATATGACACAATTTATCACCAAAAACCTAACATTTCGAGGCTTAAATATGTCTTTCTCCGTTGACATTTGTTTTGCTCCGTGTTATAATTACCATAACGGAACCTACCACCGCAAATTTTTACAAATACAGTTAAAACAACCGATTTTCATGTATCAAAATACGGAGGAATTATGCTTAAGACAAAAATCATGTCTTCTCTTGAAAATTGCTTTCTTGATAACAAAATAGATGATTTTAAATCCCTCACCAAGCTGACCGCGTTAAAAAACGAGCGCTTCTCGTTTCAGCTTCTCTGCTCTCTCGAGAACACCGACCCCGGCAGAGTCCTTTACGACGTTAAGCTTGACGGCGACTTGTCCAAATACGCGACCTTGCGCGAGGTAATAAGCCTTCCAGCCTCCATGCCCGTTGTACCCGGTGCTCCCGTTGATAACTATCTGCGCTCTACCCCCGGGCTTTATCCCGACCTGCTCATACCCCTGCGCTATCACGGCAGAGTCAGCGTGGTCAGAGGCAGTCTTTGCGCGATCTGGATCGAGGTCGATCTTTCGGAGGTGACCGATACGATATCGGCAGGCGAACGCGAGCTTTCGGTCACTCTTATAAACGGCGATTCCGTCGCGGCTCGTGAAGCCCTTACCGTTGAGATCATCGATGCCGAGCTTCCCCCTCAGACATTGAAGTTTACACAGTGGTTCTATTGCGACTGTCTTGCGAACTATTACAACTGCGAGGTCTGGTCGGAGCGTCACTGGGAGATAGTCGAGAGCTTTGCACGAACCGCCCGCAAAAACGGAATCAATATGCTTCTAACTCCCGTTTTCACCCCCTCGCTTGACACGTATATCGGTGGAGAAAGACTCACCACACAGCTTGTTGGAGTGACTAAGAACGAAAATGAATATTCATTCGATTATTCACTTTTGGATCGCTGGATAGATATGTGTGACCGCGTTGGCATTGAGTACCTTGAGATCGCGCATTTCTTTACGCAATGGGGCGCGCAGCACGCTCCCAAGGTTATGGCAACCGTCGACGGCGAGTATAAGCAGATATTTGGCTGGGAGACAGATGCAGTTTCGAATGAATATACAGAATTTTTGAGACAATTTATCGTCTCCTTCCTCGACCACATGAAGACAAGAGGCGACGACAAGCGTTGCTTCTTCCACATCTCCGACGAGCCAAGTCAGGAGCAGCTCCCCTTTTACAAGGCGGCAAAGGATTCGATCTCGGATCTGCTAGAGGGCTACGTTATTATGGACGCGCTCTCCAACTACGAGTTTTACAGCCAGGGCGTAGTTGATACTCCAATCCCTGGAACAGACCACACGACTCCCTTTATTGAAAATAAGGTTGAGGGGCTTTGGACATATTATTGCAGCAGCCAGTGGAGAGACGTTTCCAACAGATTTTTGGCGATGCCCTCCTACCGTAACCGCTCTATCGGTATGCAGATGTACAAATATGACATCATAGGATTTTTGCATTGGGGATATAACTTCTATAACACTCAATACTCCTACGATCCGATAAATCCCTATCTTGACACCTGCGGCGACGGTTGGGTGCCTGCGGGAGATACCTTCTCGGTCTATCCCGCAAGTAACGGCACTGCACTTGAATCCTTGCGTATCTTAGTCTTCAACGACGCTCTGCAGGATATGAGAGCTATGCAGCTTGCAGAATCCTTGTGCGGCAAGGAAAAGGTGGTTGAGACCATCGAGGCGGCATTTGGCAAGGAAATTGCCTTCAAGGTCTGCGCCCGATCTGCTGATGAAATTCTTGCGGTCAGAGAGGCGGTTAATGAGTTAATAAAAAACAATATTTAACGACATATTGATAACTAAAAACATCGGGAGCGATCCGCTATGGTTGCTCCCGATGTTTTGGTTATTTTTTAATAATAAGGGTAGTGAGTGATTTTTTCTGTTCTTCAGTTGGTGGCTTTAACTTGCCATTGTTCAAGAGAGTAACAATGCAGTGAAGCAAGAACCATCCGTCAGCGTGGAATACAGACTGCAATTCGTACTCTTTCATACGGCGGAGATGTGCAGGAACCGAGTTTAATACAGCCTCGATATAGGGGGCCTTGATAGCATCAAACTCCTCCTTATATTTTCTTTTAATTTTCTCTCCTATAGCAAGCAGCTTTTCTTGAATTTCTTTGTTTCTCAAAATGATGACTTGCCATGATATTTTGAAGCATCCGTCATAATCGCCCCAAGTTTTGATATATCCGCGTTCGGAAAGCCATGCATAATCTTCTTTTGAAAGGAGATTTTCTTTTTCGTGTTCATACAACGAAATAACTCGCGCTGAAGCTTCGAATTCATTACGATTTACACTGATACGTCGTCCTGACCACTCTGTATCAATTTTCCAAAGGATATGATCTCCGTTCATAGCATCATATGGTCCGCACCAATCTCTCATACGAACATAATCGCTCGGAATTTTCAGATTCTCAGGTACAACAGAAGCATAGGCAATATTATGCGCTCCGTCGGGGCGAATAGTAGCAACTTCTTCAAAGGTGATTGTGTTATCCATTAGTTTTTTACCCGACATTGCGGCGATATACGGTATAAGCGACCATAAAAGGAAGTTTTTGTCTCTCAGGGGATTTTCTTTTGTCGAACCTTGAAGCATTTTATTGCAGAAAATATTTTCATCGTCCAAAATACCACTGCTCATTAGTTCCTCATAAAGCTCATTTGCAAACAATCCCGCCGCTTTTTTATACATTGCGTCTTGCATAGTCAAAAGCTCCGCTGTCGGCTCACTTATGATAAAATTAACGATATACTTATCCCCAACTTGCTTCAGAAAACCGTATTCCTCCAAGAAGTCAACTTCGGTTTCGACATATACAGGCGAAACACCAAGGGCATCAGCAATTTCATTTACCGTTTTCGCTTCGTTACGTACACAATAGCAGATGTTTTGGGAAAGCGCAGAACGGAAAAATTCATCACAAGATTTTGTTCCGATAGAACCGTTGATCCCAACTGATGTAAATTTGATAGGGTTAAATTTCAATTCACTTGTTTTTCTCATAGTATCCATACCTCGTTTCAATTCTTTTTTTGCTTCAAACAAGTGCCATTTGACCGTACCAAGAGGAATATCCAAATCCTTAGCAATATCGGCTTGTTTACGGTTTTCAAAATAATACGCTATTACTATCTTTCTTTGTGTTTTTGAAAGATAAGCAATCTCACTTTGTAAACGACGAATAGATTTTGTGTTATCATCGAAATCATATTCTGAATCAGGATCGGCAATGATTTCTGCCAATTCATCAATTGATATACCAATTATGCCTTTGGATGCTTCACGATAATAATTGCTAAGCGTATTATGTGCGATTGTCCAAATATATTTGCTGACATCCTCAATATCGTCCTTGATTAAAAGCGATCGAAACGACCGTAATACGATTTCCTGTGAAAGATCCTCCGCATCATATGTATTTTTACATCGTTTTAGCGCAAATCCAAATATGGGTTTCAGATATTCAGTTATAATTTTTTCGGCATCTTGTCTGTTCACTTGTTTGTACCTCGTTGAAAGCTTTCACTCATATAGACACGGATAAAGAAAAAGGTTGGAACTTTTTTTATAATTTTTGTGATTTTTCAATCTCTGTATAATAACATAAAGTCCCGTGCTAAGCGGGACTTTACTTTTGAAATTAGATATTCTTATCAATAAAGCTCTCGAGAACTGCCTTGTTGCTATATCCTACGGATTTAGCGGCTACCTCGCCGTTTTTGAAGAGAAGAAGCGTGGGAATACTGTCGATTCCGAACTGATTGCAAAGCTGGGGATTGTTATCAACGTTTACCTTGCAGACCTTTATATCGCTTCTCTGCTCTGCGATCTCGTGAACGATGGGAGCGATCATACGGCAAGGGCCGCACCACTCTGCCCAGAAGTCTACGAGAACGGGAATTTCGGATTTTACTACTTCGTTTTCAAAATTTTCATTTGTAATATCGATTATCATTTTGTACCTCTTTAATTTTGATTATTTGCTCTTATAATAAAGCAAGCAGTGGCAATAGCCCTCGAAATCGGGATCCTTGATCTGATCTCTGAACTCCTTGCACATACACTTATTTTCAGGGGTTCTCTCTCTGCGGCAAGGACAATAGCCGCCCGTGCGCTCGAGTCCCTCCTTGATAAGCTTTACAACTTCCTTATCGGTATTCTCGGTTATTTTCATATTTTTACCTCCAATTTATGTCAGATCACTTCAAAAATCCGTTGATGATCTCTTCCTCGGCTTGCTTTTCGTCAAGTCCAAGCGTCATAAGCTTCATAAGCTGCTCGCCTGCGATCTTGCCTATCGCCGCCTCGTGAATGAGCGACGCCTCGGTGTTGTTCGCGATGATCTTCGGTATTGCCTGAACCGACGCGTTATCCATAATGATGGCATCGCATTCGGTGTGTCCCGAGCAACGCGCGTTTCCGACAACGTCTGAAATAAAGAGCTGTCGCGAATTATCCTTTGCTACGGAACGCGAGACGACATGTGCTCCGCAATCCTCACCGTTGAGCGCAACGGTAAATTCGGTCTCGGCAAACTGCTCGCCGTGGGTCATTATCTTTTCGTGGACAACGAGAGTTGCTTTGTCAGCTAAGGTTGCCTCGGTCTTTCTTTTTGTAGAGTCAACGCCCTTGATCTGCGTTGTTTCCATCTCCATATACGCGCCCTCGGCAAGCTCGACGATCGTATGAGGATTCATAACGTTCTTGCCGTTTCCGTCTCCCTCGCCGTAATGCTTTTCGACGTACTTGAGCTTGGCGTTCTTGCCGACAAAGAAGCTGTGTATTCCGCTGTGCTCACTATCCTGAACTCCGCAATTATGGATTCCACAGCCCGCAACTATAAGAACGTCTGCGCCCTCTCCGATGTGGAAATCGTTATATACGAGCTCCTTGAGTCCTGTTTCCGACAAAATAACGGGAATATGCACGCTCTCGCGCTTCGTACCCGCCTTGATATAGATGTCAATTCCGGGCTTATCGGTCTTTTTTTCGATTACTATGTTTTCCGAGGAGTTTTTTCCGTACATCTCGCCGTCCACGCGGAGAGAGTACGCTCCCTCGGGGACACCGTGAAGGTCCGCTACCTCACGAAGAAGGTTGAGCTGAATACTGTCGAGCTTTTTCTTCTCTGCCATTATTCGTCACCTCCCATGGTAAACTTGCATCCTGCCTGAGCTGAAAGCAGCTCGGGCAAAATGTCGTTTTTCGCGCCGTATGCGGCAACCTTACCGTCTGCGATAACGACTATCTTGTCTGCGATATCGAGAATTCTCTCCTGATGGGAGATTATAAGGATATTTCCCTTGGTTTTTTCGTACATCTTTTCAAAGACCTTGATAAGATTGTTGAAGCTCCAAAGGTCTATTCCCGCCTCAGGCTCGTCAAACACAGAAAATTTTGTTCCGCGCGCGTTGATCATAGCGATCTCAATTCTTTTGAGCTCGCCGCCCGAAAGAGATTCGTTTACCTCGCGGTTTACGTACTCCTTGGCACAAAGACCGACCTCGGAGAGATATTTGCACGCCTCAGAGACCGAAATTTTGCTTCCTGCGGCAAAAGATATAAGATCCTTGACCGTAATACCCTTAAATCTTACGGGTTGCTGGAAGGCAAAGCTGATGCCTGCATTTGCGCGCTCGGTTATAGTCATATTAGTGATATCCACGCCGTCAAGCAATATCTGACCCGAGCTTGCGGTGTAGATTCCCGCGATAAGCTTCGCGAGAGTGGATTTTCCGCCTCCGTTAGGGCCTGTTACGGCAACGAAGCGCTCGTTTATAGTGAGACTTACGTCGTCGAGTATCTTTCTTTCCTTGCCCGTTTCGGCATCAGTGACGATATAAGTCAGATTCTTTATTTCTAACATAGGATTCCTTTCAGATGAGTCTATATATTAAAAAGTGACATTCTTTCATATTATTCTACCACATTTTTTTCGTTAAATCAATAGATAAAATGAATTTTTTAGAATATTCCATTCTTGGCATTATGGAGTAAATTAGGGGAAGAAAATCTGAATTTCTTCCCCTTACTATTTTAATTATCCAAGTATCTGCAAGCCGCGAGAGCCGCTACTGCGCCGTCGCCGCATGCCGTTGCTATTTGACGGATGTTTTTCGTGCGGCAGTCGCCTGCAACGAAAAGTCCTTCGGTTTCGGTAGCACAGTTTTCATCGGATACGATATATCCGCGGTCGGAAAGCGTTACGACGTTCTTATACTGCTCGTTTTCGGGGATCTGTCCGATAGCTACGAACATTCCGTCGAGGTCAAGTCTTGTTTTCTCGCCCGATGCGGTATTTTTAATGATGATACCGCCGAAAACCTCTGCTCCGTGTATCTCTTCAACGGTAGAGCCATAGATTATCTCAACGTTGGCTCTCTTGCGAAGAATCTCTGCAAGCTTTTCTTCGCCCGTGAGAAAATCGAGGTTCTGAACGACGTAGACTTTTTCGCAACCGTCGGAAAGCATTATTGCCTCCTGAAGTGCGGAGTTGCCACCGCCGATGACCGCTACGGTCTTGCCTGCGTAAAACGCGCCGTCACACACGGCACAGAAGGAGATGCCGTTTCCAACGAAGTCCTCCTCGCGTTCGATACCGAGCAAGCGGTGCTTTGCGCCTGTTGCGAGAATTACGGAACGAGCCATAAACTCGCCCTCATCGCTACTTACACAAAAGAAGCTTCCCTCCTTGTGTACGCCTGTGACCTCGCACATATCTATCTCGGCGCCGAGCTCTATTGCTTGTGAAACAAGCTTTTCGGCAAGCTCGTTACCGCTGATCTGCGCGTATCCGGGATAATTTTCAATTTTTGGGGAAAAGGTCATCTGTCCGCCGAAGGTTCCTTTATCGAGGATGAGGACGCTTTTATCCGCACGCCGTGCATAGATCGCCGCGGTAAGACCCGCGGGACCCGCGCCGACTATTATCAAATCATACATACTGATCTGCCTTTCTTTTATCTAACGGGACCCAACGTCTATCAAGCGTTTACCGTTTCGATATACTTCTTGATATTGGAAAGATTTGCCGCCTTGGCAACCTCAACACCATTTTCAACTACTACGAGTGTGGGTGCCTGTCTGATTCCGTACTTAGCAATAAGATCAAGGTGCTCGTCTGCATAGAGCTTTTCGTAGGAAACACCTGCTTTGTCAAGGAACTCGCACGCGATCTTACAGTTGGGGCAGGTCTTGGTTGCGAACAGCATTACCTTGGTTTCTGCCGCGGGCTCGCAGGCACACTCCTCTACCATGGGCTCTGCAACTGCGTTGATAGTTCTTACGCTGTCAGCACCAACGTTGATCTCGGGGTGAAGCTCGGTGGAACGCTCGATGTTATAATTTCTTCTCTCCTTGAACTCCTGGCTCTTACCGTCATTCCAGTTCTGAACGGGTCTGTAATAACCTGTGATACGGCTATATACCTCGGTATTCTTGCCGCACTTGGGACAGGTGTACTCTTCACCGTTGATATATCCGTGGTCGGTACATACCGAGTACGTGGGAGATATCGTGTAGTAAGGAAGCTTATAATTCTCTGCGATCTTGCGAACGAGGTTTGCCGCACTCTTCCATGTAGGAAGCTTCTCACCGAGGAACGCGTGGAATACCGTACCAGAGGTGTAGAGGGTCTGGAGCTCGTCCTGAATGTCGAGAGCGTCGAAGATATCCTCGGTATAGCCTACGGGAAGGTGGCTGGAGTTGGTATAGTAAGGAGCTTTTGCGTTATCGGTTGCGGTAATGATGTCGGGCCATCTCTTTCTATCGTGCTTTGCAAAACGGTAGGAGGTGGACTCTGCGGGAGTTGCCTCAAGGTTATAGAGGTCGCCGTACATTTCCTGATAGTCGGAGAGTCTTTCTCTCATGTGATTGAGAACGTTCTTGGAGAACTCCTGGGTCTCCTTATGAGTCATATCGGCTCTGAGCCACTTTGCGTTAAGACCAACCTCGTTCATACCAACGAGACCGATGGTCGAGAAGTGGTTATTAAAGGTTCCGAGATATCTCTTGGTGTAAGGATACAGACCCTCGTCGAGAAGCTTGGTGATAACGGTTCTCTTGGTCTTGAGCGAACGAGCCGCGATATCCATAAGCTTATCAAGTCTCTTATAGAAGTCTTCCTCATTCTCTGCAAGATATGCAATTCTGGGCATATTTATCGTAACTACACCGACAGAACCCGTGGACTCACCCGAACCGAAGAAACCACCCGACTTTTTGCGGAGCTCACGAAGGTCAAGACGGAGACGGCAGCACATAGAACGAACGTCGCTGGGCTCCATATCGGAGTTGATGTAGTTGGAGAAGTAAGGAGTACCGTACTTTGCGGTCATTTCGAAGAGGAGCTTGTTGTTCTCTGTTTCGGACCAGTCGAAGTCGCGAGTGATGGAATATGTGGGGATAGGATACTGGAAGCCTCTGCCGTTTGCGTCACCCTCGATCATGATCTCGATGAACGCCTTATTGACCATGTCCATTTCCTTCTTACAATCCTTGTACTTGAAGTCCATTTCCTTGCCGCCGACGATACAGTTGAGCTCTGCAAGATCGTTAGGAACGGTCCAGTCGAGAGTGATGTTCGTGAAGGGAGACTGCGTTCCCCAACGAGAAGGAGTATTTACACCGTAAATGAAGGACTGGATGCACTGCTTTACTTCCTTGTAGGAGAGGTTATCTACCTTTACGAAGGGAGCGAGATATGTGTCAAAGGAGGAGAATGCCTGTGCGCCTGCCCACTCGTTCTGCATGATACCGAGGAAGTTTACCATCTGGTTGCAGAGGGTGGAAAGGTGACCTGCGGGAGAGGAGGTGATCTTACCGGTTACGCCGCCAAGTCCTTCCTGAATAAGCTGCTTTAATGACCAACCTGCACAGTAGCCCGTAAGCATAGAAAGGTCGTGGATGTGAAGATCAACGTTTCTGTGAGCGTTTGCGATCTCGTCGTCGTAAACCTCGCTGAGCCAATAGTTAGCCGTGATAGCGCCCGAGTTGGACAGGATAAGTCCTCCTACGGAATAGGTTACGGTGGAGTTCTCTTTTACTCTCCAGTCGAGAGCGCGGAGATACTGGTCTACGGTTGCCTTATAGTCGAGCGCGGTGCCCTGAACGTTTCTGAGCTTCTCTCTCTGACGGCGATACAGAATATATGCCTTAGCAACGTCTGCATAGCCCGCCTGAACGAGAACCGACTCAACACAGTCCTGGATCTCCTCGACGGAGATAAGTCCGTCCTTGATCTTGGGCTCGAATTCTGCCGTTACCTTCAACGCCAAAAAATCTATAATATTCTGATTGAACTGTTTTTCCTGTGCCTCAAAAGCAAGCTTTATTGCATCAGAAATTTTGCTAAGATTAAATTCTACGATCTTTCCGTCTCTTTTTTGTACGCTGTACATTTCCTTCTCCTTTTGTTTTTTATATTTTTTGAATTTTGATTACTGATTTTGCCTTATGCCATATAGGATCTTTCTAAAAAAGGGCATAAAATGGGCGCGGACACAGATCCGCGCCGCATTAGCATTATACTATATTTAGTGGTAGTTGTCAACCCCTAAACACAATATATTGTGTCAAATTTCGAATTTTGTCACTATATATAGTTTTATACCCCTCTTAATTGTGCATTTGGCACAAAAGGCAACAAAACGTTCAAAAAGTTTTCCATTTCGCTCTCATTATAGGAAGAAATTTCCTTTCCGATTATGTCGCCCGAGTCCTTAAATTGCTGCAAAAAATACTTCTCGTCGCCCTTGATCCATTCACCGATCAAATAAAAATCTTCTTCGGTATGGAACGGCTTTGCAACCGTGGTTCTGAATTCAAAATCCACCTTCCCTTCCATCAGGTAATTTTTACTTTCAATTATCGGAGCAAGGTCATAGTTCTCCGCAAGACCGACCGTATAGGCGTACTTTGCGGGGTGGTTTTTGATATCCATAGCAACGTAGTCTACGAGCTTATCCTCGACCAATCTTCTTATCACCTCGGGGCGAGTTCCGTTTGTGTCGAGCTTTACCGCATAGCCGAGCGCCTTGACTTCTTTAATAAAGTCGTACAGCCCCGGCATAAGCGTCGGTTCTCCGCCCGTGATCGCAACTCCGTCTAGCACACCTGCTCTTTTTTTCAAAAATGCTAATATCTCGGCGTTTGAGTATGGCTTCTGCTCGTCGGCACGGACAACCAAAGATGCGTTATGGCAAAACGGACATTTGAAATTACAGCCTCTCGTAAAGAGCGTGCAGGCTACCTTACCCGGAAAATCGAGGAGCGTGAGCTTTTGCAATCCTGCGATAATATTGTCCTTCATTTTTTTCATACCTCGTCGAAATTGATCTTGCGCGAAAGGAGATATCCGTTATCCATTGTATATACGGTATCTGCACGCTTGGCTATCTTCATATCGTGTGTGACCATTACGAGCGTAAGTCCTATCTGTGCACGGGTTTCCAGCAACAGCTCAAGAACCTCGTCGGCGTTTTTACGGTCGAGATTTCCCGTCGGCTCGTCGGCAAACAAGATCTGCGGCATATTTATAAGCGCGCGAGCTATAGCAACTCTCTGCTGCTGTCCGCCCGAAAGCTCGCTTGGCAGATGGTGAAGTCTATCCGACAGACCAAGCATAGGAATGAGCTTTTTAAGGTGCTCCTCGTAGGAAAATTCGTCGCGGCGACACATCATTGTCGGCACGAGAATATTCTCATACGCGGTGAACTGCGGTATGAGGTTATGCTTTTGAAAAACAACGCCGATATTCATTCCGCGATAGCGATTGAGCTCGTCGGAGCCCATTTTCGTTATCTCTCTGCTTCTTATTTTTACAGATCCCGCGTTGGGTTTATCGAGACCTGCACATATATTCATAAACGTACTTTTTCCCGAGCCTGAAGATCCGATTATTGCCACGAATTCACCCTCGTGCACCTTGATGCTTGCTCTGTTGACCGCGGTCACAACGTCATCATACTGCTTGTACTGCTTTATGATGTCGGTAGCCTCCAGCATAATTCTGTTGGGATCTATGGTGTTAAGGTCAATGGCACTTGTTTTATTTTCCATAATTTAACTCCGTTTATTATAACTCAATTTTCTGCTCTTCAAGCAGCTTGCTCTCTCTTTCAAGCTTCTTCTTGTAAAGAATGAAAGGAATTACGCTTGAAATACATCCGCAAAGTGCGGAAACGCCTGCGTATAGAAGTATAGTCGAGAATGGAACAAAACTATTGAAGGAAACGTTCATTCCAGGCACTCCGAGTCTTGGCAGCACGCTGGTAAATATCCTGTATATTCCATAACAGGTCAATCTGCTGAGTATGAGGTTTACAACAAAGCTTACAGCAAATATCAGAACACCAGAGACCGCATGTATGCCTCCGATCTCCTTGATCGTTGCACCAATCGAGCCAAGCGTTCTGAACTCCGCTTCCCTCTTTTTATAGAACATCACCTGCGAGAAAATCCAAACGACAGGAGATATCATAAGCACGAGGATAGAAAGCAGATAAAGAAGACCCGGAAGATTTACGCGGTTGTCTACTATGGAATATATGTCCTCGTTGGTATATGCTACGCTCCAATCGGGATAGTTTTCCATTATGGTTTTAATTTCAGATCGAATATCAGAAACATTATCGAGATCGATGCCCGATTCCGAGAATATCTTAAGCTCTGTTATTGCGTGTTTATCGGTGGTTACGCCGTAATAAGTATCGGCGTTCATTCCTACGATGAAGCTATCGGTAGCATCGGTATCGTGGATGACCGCGCCGACGGTATATTCGGTATAAATAAAGGAACAATGGTAGATCTGCTGTGTAAGTATCTTATTGATATCGGACTGCGGGAGCATTTCGCTATCGGTCGATACCCAATCGGCAACTACTACCGTGTCGCCCGGCTTAAAATCAAAGCTTTTAGTACCATAGAGTCCTTCGCTTATTATTATCATATTGTCATCTGCGAGAAGCTTTTGAGCATCGTACCCTGCAAGATACTCAACGTCGTAAAGAGATTCGTACATCTCAAGCTCAAGCGCATCAATGCAAACGTATTTGCAGCGGTTGGTTGCTCGATTATATCCCTTGACTTCATCAAGAGAGGCTACCGTCAAATTAGATCCGCCTACCTCGGTACCCGGAAGAATAAGCAAATGGTCCATTCTTACGTCAAAGCTCTTGCTCTGCTCGAAGGTGATCTTATCGACGTGGTCGATATTTTCAAGCTTTTCAAGAAGCTCTTCCGCTTCCCAATTCGCCTTGTGGCGATTTTCATCCAATATGGTGCTGAATTTATAAGTGAGGACTACCGATTCGTCGGGTGCTTCGTTCTCCGTTTTCAACATATTGGCGCAATATATTCCCGTAACGAAGATGACCGAGAAGCAGACTGCTCCGAGGACAAGTCTTGCGACGTACTTTCTGAATCTCCACGTAGTGTAAGTCTCGTAATTGAGTGGCATTTTCTTTGCGAAGATATTGAAAGAACGGCGCGGAGAGGACACGAAATTGGAGTTGTCGGCGGTGGTTATAAGCGCTATCGGGGGCTTGATGAAAAGCGTTCCGAGGGATGAGCACGCTGCGACAAAAGCCGCAATAAAGGTCAATGCCGCGTAGAGCAAGAGCTGCAAAAGCGAGATCTTGACTGCAACTCCGCTATCTGCATATACTGTCAAGGTCAAAAGATACGATATGATCGCGGACGGAATGAGTGTGATCAGATTTATCGTCAACAGCTCGTTCATAGCGATCTTACCGAGCATTTTTTTGTCGGCGCCGAAGGTCATATATATGCCGTATTGGAATTTATAGTGATTGGTTCGCACCGAGTAGATGACCGCGAGGATCAGAGTGCCTATAATAAAGGATAGGGCTCCGATTATGACGGACGAGAGAAGTATCTCTCCGCGCAACTCGGTCCTATAGGTATATTTCGGGGTCACTTGGCATTGTACCGTTACGTTACTGAGATACTTCTCTGTAAACTCCTCCAGCGCTCCGCCCTTAAGGTTGACTCCTATGCTTTCCTTATTTCCTACGTAGCCAAAGCTAGTAAAGCAGGCTTTACTGCTTGAAAGATCGTAATTGAGGCGGTTCATAACCGTTGATATTCCCGTATTAGTTCCCGTTATAGTTACGTCGTATTTGTAATTTTCTTCGAACAGAGTGTCGTTGGCATTATAATTGGTGAACGCAGAGAAAGTCCAGATCCCGAAAAGGAGCTGGACTACTATTACTGCGGCATACAAGCCTATAAATTCCTTGTAATTTATCAGGACGCTTTTTACCGAGCTTTTTATTGAATTCTTAAGCTTTCTTAAAAATTCCAATTTGGATACCTCTCAATTTATATGTAACTGCGCTGGATTGCCACCACTCTGCCGAGAATGAGCACCTCGTCGACTATTATCGGCTTCATAGTGCTGTTTTCGGGCTGAAGACGGTAATGACCGTCCTCGCGGAAAAATCTCTTGACAGTTGCTTCATTTTCAATAAGTGCAACCACGATCTCTCCGTTTTCGGCGTAGCAGGTCTTTTCGGCTATTACCATATCGCCGTCCATAATTCCGACCTCTATCATACTTTCGCCCTTTACCTTCAGAGCAAACATCTCCTCAGCAGAGGTTCTTCCGATATATCCGATATATCCGTCGAAATCCTCTTCGGCAAGGATAGGCTGGCCTGCGGTGACTGTGCCGAGCACGCGCACTGCAGATACCATAGGCATATCCTCGTTAATTACGCTTATAGCGCGGCTTTTTCCGTCTTCTTTACGTATATAGCCAAGCGTGTCGAGGCGGTTGAGGTACATATGAACGGTTGAGGTGCTCTTATATCCGAGATCAGCCATAATATCGCGCACGCTGGGCGCAAATCCGTTATTCTTTACCGAATTTACGATATAGTTATAAACTTTTTGTTCTTTCGGCTTGAGTTTTTCCATTTTTACTCTCCTGTTGCTTAAAAATATAGCACAAATGTATCTTTTTATATTTTAACATATAATTCCCTGCTTGTAAATAGGGTTTTTGAAAAATTTTCGGGTTTTTGGCTATGGTTATTCATTTTGACATAAGAAGCTGCTAATATAATGTTACAAAATATGTTTTAAATGTTAAATTCCCTTTGTTTTCAGGAAAATATTAACAAATTGAAACTTTTGAAAACTTTTGAAAATAAATATTGCAATCTTGCAAAAAATATTGTAAAATGTATAATGGAGGAGAAAAGGTCATCTTCTCTCTGACAAAGTTGTCTATAATGTTTTGAATATAAAAAGGAGAAAAATCATGACACCTACAAACAACAAGCACGTACTTGATTGGATCAACGACATGGCTGCTATGACTCAGCCTGACAAGATCGTTTGGATCGACGGTAGCGAAGAACAGGCAGAGGCGCTCAGAGCCGAGGCTTGCTCCACCGGCGAGATGATCAAGCTCAATCAGGAAAAGCTCCCCGGTTGTTACCTCCACCGCACCGCTGTTAACGACGTTGCGCGTGTTGAAGGCAGAACCTTTATCTGTACCTCCAAGAAAGAGGATGCAGGTAACATCAACAACTGGATGGATCCCACCGAATGCAAGGAGAAGCTCTCCAAACTCTACACCGGCTCTATGAAGGGTCGTACTATGTACGTTATCCCCTATTCGATGTCCGTTGTCGGATCTCCCTTCGCTAAGTACGGTATCGAACTTACCGACTCTATCTACGTTGTTCTTAACATGCTTATCATGACCCGCGTTGGAAACGACGTTCTTGAGGCTCTCGGCGACAGCGCTGACTACATCAAGGGTCTTCACGCTCGCGCTGATATCGACGAGGAGAACAGATATATCGTTCACTTCCCTGAGGAAAACACCATCTGGTCGGTCAACTCCGGCTACGGCGGAAACGTTCTTCTCGGTAAGAAGTGCTTTGCTCTCCGTATCGCTTCCTTCCTTGGACGTAAGGAAGGCTGGATGGCTGAGCATATGCTCATCCTCGGCGTAGAATATCCCAATGGCGAGACCAAGTACGTTTGTGCTGCATTCCCCTCTGCTTGCGGTAAGACCAACCTCGCTATGCTTATTCCCCCCGAGTACTACTCCAAGCAGGGTTATAAGGTTTGGTGCGTAGGTGACGATATCGCTTGGCTCCGTGTCGGCGAGGACGGCAGACTCTGGGCAGTTAACCCCGAAAACGGTTTCTTCGGCGTTGCTCCCGGTACTAACATTAACTCCAACCCCAACGCTCTTTACACCACTATGAAGGACACCATCTTCACCAACGTTGTTCACAACACTGCTGACAACACTGTTTGGTGGGAGGGTCTTGACAAGAATCCTCCTGCAGAGGCTATTGACTGGAAGGGTAATCCTTGGGACTTCAGAAAGTACGACAAGAAGGATAAGTCCACCTGTGGCGCTCATCCCAACTCCCGTTTCACTGCAAAGGCTATCAACTGTCCTTGCATCTCCTCTGAATTCTCCAATCCCGCAGGCGTTCCGATCTCCGCTATCGTATTCGGTGGCAGACGCGCAAAGACTGCTCCTCTGGTTTACCAGTCCACCTCCTGGCAGAACGGCGCATTCGTCGGTTCTATCATGGCTTCCGAGACTACTGCGGCTGCATCAGGTGCTGTCGGCGTAGTTCGTCGCGATCCTATGGCTATGAGACCCTTCGTAGGCTACGATATGGGTGACTACTGGGCACACTGGCTCAAGATGGGTACTACGATTCCCCACGCTCCCAAGATCTTCCATGTTAACTGGTTCCGTACCGACGACGAAGGCAACTTTATCTGGCCCGGATTTGGCGATAATATGAGAGTTCTTATGTGGATCCTCGCTCGTTGCGAGGGCAAGGTTGACGCTGATATCACTCCTATCGGTTACGTTCCCAAGGCTGAGGATATCTGCATTGACGGACTTAAGGATGTTACTCTCGACACCATCAAGGAGCTCCTTACCGTTGATAAGGCTTCCTGGCTCGAGGATGTTGAGAATATCAAGGCGTTCTACGCTCAGGTCGGCGACAGAGTTCCTCAGACTATGTACGACGAGCTTGCAGCTCTCGAGGCAAGACTTAAGGCGTAATTTAATTAATATATTTGCGAGGGGGAAAGCTTCTTGAAAGAAGTTTTCCCCCTCGCGCTCCCCCTTTCAAGAACTTCCCCGAAAAAAGAAAGGTTTTAATTAAAATATTTCTCTCGATTTCGAGTTTGATTCTTGACTCATACGGATTATTATGATATACTTGTCGTAGCGGTGATTCGCTGCGGCATTTTTGATTTATAGGAGAAATGATATGGAGCACAGAATACTTAAGAGATATCCCATTGGAAATCCTACGAGAAAGTGGAGACAAGATAATTTTGTTCTTTCCAATTTCGCGGCGCGCGGAAGCAATATGAGAAAGGCTATCTACAACTGCGCAGAAGCAGGCTTCAACACGCTTGAGCTTGGTTGGGCATCGCACGAGCAGGCAGATGAGGCGGTCGCTCTTTGCGAGCAGATCGGCGTTGATCTTATATTCCAGGATTTCAGTCGCTTCGGCGGTATGCAATGCTATCGCACGGATGGAGTCAATGACGATATGGAGGCAGTTGTCACAGAGCTGAGCAAGTGGAAGCGAGTTGCGGGATTTTACATCTGGGATGAGCCGTTGCTCGACGATCAGCTTGAGGCTTCGCGCGTTTTGGTCGATCTTACCGAGAAATTTGCTCCCGATAGACTTCCCTTTACCGTGGCTATCCCGAGCTACAACCTTGATTACACTTGGGATAACGGGCTTTTTGCCGATTATCTTGAAAGATACGTCACTATAATCAATCCGCCCATTCTTTCGCTTGACTACTATCCCTTCGGTATTCCCGGGGATCAGGATGAGGTCGATCAATGCGATAAGTCGCGTATGTGGTGCGATCTCGGAATTCAAAAGCTTCTTTGCGACAAATATAATCTGCCGCTTTGGTTCTATTATCAGGGACAGAATCTTCACGATGTCGACTTCTTTATCTTCCCGATGATCCGTTCGATGATGTATGCGGGCGCTCTTTACGGTGCAAAGGGTCTTCAGCATTTCACCGCGGTTGGTGCGGTCATCGACGCAGACGGCAACAAGGAAAAGTTCTTTGACGAGCAGAAAGCTATTCACGAGGAGTTCAGAAATCTCGGAGAGACGCTTATGGCTTTGAGCTGCAAACGAGTTATACACGACGAGAGCGTTGTTCTCCGTTGCGAAATCGCCGACAAGTTGGCTAACAAGCTTGAAGAAAGCGCGTATCTCTCCGCACCTCTACCCTACAGAGTTTCGGTTTCCGAGTTTGAGGACGAATACGGCAACGGATATATGATGATACTCAATCGCGATTATATGAAGGCTACTGATGTGGAGCTTGCGCTTAACGAAAATTACAGACTGTACGAGGTCAGCAAGACCGACGGCTTACAGCACGTAATGAACGACAAGGCCGACAAGCTTTCGCTTTCGCTCGAACCCGGAGATGCGGCTTTAGTCCGACTTCAGAGCGCCGACGAGGAAGCGTTTACTATTGAATACAGACTTTCAAAATGAATTTTTAAAAAAGAGACCTTCGGGTCTCTTTTTCTATCCGTATTTTGTCAAGAATTTTACTGTTTTTCATAAGTTTTTTTCTTGACACCATCTCGTATTAATTGTATAATATAACTATATGATATCTACTATTATGACACCTTATTGGTGAAAACAAGGAAAGGATAGTATGTTTCGCTTTAAATCTATGGGTAGTACCCACATACCCCATTATAAAAATACTGCCGGAAAGCCTGCCGTTATAATGCCTGACGCAAAGGAGGTCTTATTGCCTCTTTCGCAACATATCGGGGCTCCTGCAACTCCTATTGTCAATGTTGGTGACGAGGTTAATGTCGGTCAGAAAATTGCCGAGGCTAACGGATTTGTTTCTTCACCTATATACGCTTCGGTTTCGGGTAAGGTCTCGAAAATCGAGGACTATCTGCGGCCCGACGGCAGAACGGTGGCAGCTATACGAATCGTCAGCAACGGTTTGATGACGAGGTGTGAGGAGACCACGCCTCCGTCCGTTTCTGATCTCGAAGATCTCATCGGCGCGGTGCGAGAATCGGGTCTCGTTGGTCTTGGCGGTGCAGGATTTCCGCTTTCGGTAAAGCTCGAGGCGCTCAAAAAGGGCGTAATTGACAAGATCATCATCAACGGTGCGGAATGCGAGCCCTACATAACCTGCGACACCCACGCTATGCTTTACGATTCCGAATGGATCGGCAAAGGTATCGCTTTGCTTGAAAAATTCGCTCCCGACGTTGATCAATTCATTATCGGAATTGAAAAAAACAAGCCTGCGTGCATTAAGGAAATGAAGCGCATCTTCGAAGGTGATGAAAAGGTCAAGGTTATTTCTCTTCCCGACACCTATCCGCAAGGCGGCGAAAAGGTACTGATATACAACACGACAAAAAGGATAATAAACGAGGGCAAGCTGCCAGCTGACGTAGGAGTACTCGTTATAAACGTCACTTCCTTGACTATTCTTGCTAAATACGTGGAGTGCGGCGAGCCTCTCGTTTCAAGATGTGTAACTCTCGACGGTTCCGCAGTTGCCGAGCCCCAAAATATAATCGCTCCTATCGGTTGCTCGATACGTGAGCTGGTTGAATTCGGCGGCGGACTCAAGTGCGAAGTCGGAAAGGTGCTTTACGGAGGTCCTATGATGGGAACTACCGCGGCATCGCTCGACGAACCAATAGTCAAGACGACGGGAGCGATCACGATCCTTAACCGCAAGGATTCTCTGCTCTCCGAGCCCACCGCTTGTATTCACTGCGGACGTTGTATTCGTTCGTGTCCGCTTGATCTTTCTCCCGTGGCTTATTCAAAGGCACTTGAATGCGAAAACAAAGAGGACAAGATCGCTATGCTTGAAAAGAACAAAATCATGCTTTGTATGGAGTGCGGTTGTTGCTCATTCGTTTGTCCTGCAAGCCGTCCTCTTGTACAAAACAACCGAATCGCCAAGGCCGAGTACAGAGAGTATCAAGCGGCCATGGCAAAGCTTAAGAAATGACGGAGGTGACGTTATGGAAAAATTAATAGTATCATCGTCTCCGCATTTACACGGCAAAACCACGACAACGAGTATTATGAGAGACGTTCTCATCGCGCTTTCCCCTGCGGCGATAGCTGCAGTTGTGCTTTACGGAATAAAGGCGCTTATAATTATTTCCGTTTGCGTTGCTACATCCGTTTTGTCGGAATTTATTTTCAATATCATCGCCAAAAAGAAGCAGACGGTCGGTGATCTGAGCGCGATCGTGACCGGACTTCTGCTTGCTTTAAGCCTTTCAACGCGAGTAAGCATCTGGCACTGTGTTGTCGGCTCGGTTTTCGCGATAGTTGTGGTCAAATGTCTTTTTGGCGGTATTGGATGCAATTTTGCTAATCCTGCGGTTACCGCGCGCGTGATGTTATTGATCGCTTTTGGCAAGGTTGCCGGGGGATCTGCTACAAGATATATGTCTGTTGAGCTTGCCGCGAGTGCGACTCCGCTTGCGGTCATCAAGGACGGTGAGGAACTGCTTCCCTCTCTTGCTGATATGCTTATCGGTAACCGCGGCGGTGCAATCGGTGAGGTCTGTGCTATCGCTCTTATTCTTGGATTTGTTTATCTTGTGATAAGACGTGTGATCACGTGGGAAACTCCTGTTGTTTTCGTTGCGACGGTATTCGTTCTTTCTCTTATCGTCAAGCAGGATCTTACTGCGGCGCTCTATCAGGTCCTTGGCGGTGGTCTGCTGCTCGGCGCGATATTTATGGCGACCGATTACGTAACTACTCCCATTACCCGAAGCGGAAAAGCGGTCTTTGCTCTTGGATGCGGTATAATTACCGTTCTTATTCGCTTCTGGGGCGACTATCCCGAGGGAGTCTCGTTTGCGATCTTATTTATGAACATTCTCACTCCTTATATCGAAAGGCTTTGCCGCAACAAGCCGATTGGAGGTGTTAAGAATGAAAAATAAGCTTTTTCCCACGTTGGCGCTCGGAATTATCTGCCTTGTTGTCGTTTTGGTGTTGGCGGCGGTAAACACGGTCACAGCTCCGCTGATAGAAAAGGCTCAGGCAGAAAAGGTACAAAAAGCGCTTGCCGAGGTAATGCCCGAGGGCGTTAATTTCACTGAAATAGAGGTTGACGGATTGCCCGCGGCGGTCACGAAAGTTTACTCCGAGGACGGCGGCGGCTACGTATTCCAAATGAGCGTGGTCGGATACAAGCCCGGACTTGTAATTCTCTGCGGTATTGACGCAAACGGAGTTATTACCGGCGCGGACTTCGTTTCATCAAATGAAACTCTCTCAGCAGAGGTTGGTCTTGGAAAAAACTTTATCGGGTTCACTTCTGATACCGTAACGGTCGAATTGGTCGCAGGCTCGACGGCAAAGAAGACTACGAGCGCATATTACTCCGCTATTGAGGCGGCGCTCGAGGCGTTTGAAATAATCTCTCAAAATTCCGAAGGACAGGAGGATACAAAATGAAAAACAACAAGCTTGCTATCCTTCTTAAAGGTATCATAACAGAAAATCCCGTTCTGATACTCGTACTTGGAACTTGCCCTACTCTTGCCACCACAGGAAATGTCATTTCGGCTTTCTCAATGGGTATTGCCGCGACGCTCGTGCTTATATGCTCGAATGCCGTGATATCATTACTTCGCAAGGTCATTCCCGACACGGTACGTATTCCCTGCTACATAATTATAATTGCGGGATTCGTTACCGCGTTGCAGATGCTTTTGCAGGCTTATCTACCGTCGATATACGATATGCTCGGCGTTTATCTTGCTCTGATCGTCGTTAACTGCATCATTCTCGGCAGAGCAGAGATGTTTGCACGCAAAAATCCCGTTCTTGATTCGGTCATGGACGGTGTAGGTATGGGAATCGGCTTCCTTGTGGCGCTTTTGCTTATGGCTACGGTTCGCGAGGTCTTCGGTGCGGCTTCATTTGCAGGAATTTCAATTCCCTTTATGGAATATTTCAAGATCCCGATTCTTACTCAAGCGCCCGGCGGTTATCTTGTCTTCGGATTTCTTATTGCGCTGATGAACAAGCTCAATCAAAAGCGCGGCGGAGTCAAGAAAAAATCGTTCTCCTGCGAAGGCTGTCCTTCGGCTTCGGCTTGCCACGGCGGCTGTGAAAATGGCATAAAGGAGGGTGACACGAATGTTTAAACCTCTTATTCTCATACTGATGGGCGGAGTTCTCATCAATAATTACGTTCTTCAGCAGTTTCTTGGCATCTGCCCCTTCCTTGGCGTTTCCAAAAAGATAAATCAAGCCGTAGGAATGGGTGTCGCCGTTACCTTCGTAATGCTGGTTGCAACGGCTGCGACCTGGCCTATCTACAACTATATTCTTTTCCCTAAGTACGCTTACTTACAAACTATCGTCTTTATTCTCGTTATCGCGACGCTCGTTCAGTTCGTTGAGATCGTTCTCAAGCGGTTTATTCCCTCTCTTTTCAAGGCGCTTGGGGTATATCTGCCTCTTATCACCACTAACTGCGCGGTCCTCGGTGTTGCGATTAACAATATCAGCGACGGATTCAATTTTGTAGAGTCTATAGTTTCTTCTCTTGGTGTCGGACTTGGATTCCTGCTTGCAATGGTTCTTTTTGCGGGAGTTCGCTCGCGTATGGAAAATATCAAAACTCTTAAGTCCTTCCAAGGCTTGCCCGTTACTCTTATTGCGGCATCGATCGTCGCGCTCTCCTTCTATGGATTCTCGGGCGTTATCGAAGGCCTTTTGGCATAAGGGGGTGTTAAGATATGGATATGAAAATATTAATACCCGTCCTTATCGGCTTGACAATATCCGTCATATGCGGCGTTGTTTTGACCGTTGCCTCAAGGCTGTTTGCCGTTAAAGAGGACGAGAAGTTTTTAAATATCCGTGACTGTCTGCCGGGTGCTAACTGCGGTGCTTGCGGTTACAGCGGATGTGACGGATACGCGAAGGCCCTCTCTTCGGGTGAGATCGACGCGACTAATCTTTGCGTTCCCGGCGGGGACGGTGCGGCGAAGCAGATCGCAGACGTGCTCGGTGTTGAAGCCGAAGACGTGATCGAAAAGGTCGCTTACGTTGCATGTAACGGAAACTGCGATGCTGCACCAAGAAAGGTTGAATACCACGGGCCGCAAAGCTGTAGAATTGCCAATATGAATTATAACGGCGATAAATTCTGCACATTTTCCTGCCTTGGATACGGTGACTGTGTTGCAGTCTGCTCGCAGGATGCGATTTCTATTGAAAACGGTGTTGCAAAGGTCGACCCTGAAAAGTGTGTAGGTTGTGGCGCATGTACGCGCGTTTGTCCTAACAAAGTCATTCATATCGTCGATGCTGCTTCGCGTGTAAAAGTTCTCTGCTCCAATCACGACAAGGGGGCGGTCACAAGAAAGGCTTGTGCCAACGGATGTATCGCTTGTGGTAAGTGCGAGAGAACTTGTCCCAACGGCGCTATCAAGGTCGAGCATAATCTTGCAGTTATCGATTACGAAAAGTGTACGGGCTGCGGCGAGTGCGCTGAAGCGTGTCCGATTAAATGTATTGAGTTGAAAAATTTCTGAAAATTAAACAGGGGCTCACTGAAGAGTCCCTGTTTTCTTACGTATATTTATATTGCTTCTATTGCCGCGATCAGTGCTTGCGTGATCATATCTAAAGACATTGAAGGCATATTCTCTTTCCTTTGCTCATCTGAATACGGAACGTGTATAAATCCGATCTGCATTTCAGTTTCTTTGAAATGATCGAGCAAGGAGTAAAGCAAGTCGTTGCATACGTATGTTCCTGCGGAATAAGAAACCTGTGCTGCAATTCCCTTTGATTTAATATTTTCTGCGATCTTTCTGACGGGCAGAGTCGAAAAATACGCTTTATCTCCGCCTTTGATTATCTCGTCATCGGACGGTTGGTTTCCGTTGTTATCGGGTATGCTTGCGTGGCGAAGATTTATACCGACCATTTCGGGAGTCACCGCCGCCCTACCTCCTGCCTGACCTATGCACAAGATAACGTCGGGAGCAAGATCCTTTGCCACAGCGATAGCCTTTTCAGGCGCTTCGCCAAACACTACGGGCAGACATAATTTTGTTATTGAAAAATCACAGATTACATCGGGCAATCGACAAACTGCATCCCAAGAGGGATTTATCGTCTCGCCGCCAAAGGCTTCAAATCCTGTTATAAGTAATTTTCTCATATATACTCCGTTCAGCGTTTATTTGTAAAAAAATCTGAAAGCAGCTTGGCACACTCCTCACTCATAAATCCGCCAGAGACCTTCGGCTTATGGTTGAGTGGATACGAGCACATATTGAGGACGCTCTCGCAGGCTCCCGCTTTAGCATCCTTGGCTCCGTACACGACCTCGCCCATTCTTGAATTGATTATGGCACCCATACACATCGGGCAGGGCTCGAGGGTGACGTAAAGCGTGCATTTTTCAAGATGCCAACCGCCGAGGATCTTACAAGCCTCACGTATTGCTATCAGCTCGGCATGTCCCGTAGCATCGCCAGTCTGCTCCCTGTTATTATGCGCTGTCGCAATGATCTCACCGTCCTTGACAACTACTGCTCCGACGGGTATTTCGCCCTCTGCGGCGGCTTGTTGCGCCTCACAGAGCGCTTTTTGCATATATTCGTTTATTATCATATCAGATCTCCCGAAAACATGGTCTTATATTATGAGTATACCACATTTTACCGTGTTTTTCAAGCGAAAAAACAAAAAACAGTCGGACATTGTCCGACTGTTTTTATATGTGTCAGGAATTACTGCTTAACACCGGAGAGCTTTGCGATCTCTGCTGCGTAGTCTTCCTGCTTCTTCTCGATGCCCTCACCCTTCTCGAAACGAACGAAGGATGCGATTGCGATGGAGCCGCCCATAGCCTTTGCGCTATTTGCAACGTACTTAGCAACGTTCTCGTGATCGTCTGCCTTTACGTACTCCATATCTACGAGACAGTTGCTCTCGTAGAACTTACCGAGCTTACCGGTAATGATGCCGTCAAGAACCTTTTCGGGCTTGTTAGCCATCTTGGGATCGTTAGCGAGCTGAGCCTTGATGATGCTCTTCTCGTTCTCAATAACCTCTGCAGGAACTGCTTCTCTGTTGAGGTAAGGAGTGGGGTATGCACCAACCTGAAGTGCGATGTTCTTTGCGAACTCTGCGAAATCAGCGTGGTCTGCACAGTCGGTATCGAACTTAACGATAACACCGATAGAGCCGAGGCCGTGGATGTAGGTGCTGGTTACGCCGTCAACAACTGCGAAACGGCGGATGGTGATCTTCTCACCGATCTGGAATATAAGCTCTTTGAGCTTGGCGTCAACGGTAACACCCTCGTAGTCGGATGCGAGAAGCTCCTCAACGTTTGCAGGGTTGCTAGCGATGATGGTCTTAAGAAGGTTCTTTACGAATGCCTTGAAGGTGTCGTTCTTTGCAACGAAGTCGGTCTCGGTGTTAACCTCAACGATAGCGGTCTTGCCATTCTCGGAAAGAACGTCAACTATACCGTCTGCTGCGATTCTCGTAGCCATCTTTGCCTCTGCCTTAAGCTCACCCTTCTCACGAAGAAGCTTGATAGCAGCTTCCATATCACCGTCAGCCTCAACGAGTGCCTTCTTGCACTCCATCATTCCGATACCGGTCTTTGCTCTGAGAGCAGCAACGTCTTTTGCTGTAATAGTAGCCATTTTGGATTATTCCTTTCTATATTTTACGAATTATTTTTCTCAAAATAAAGCGGTTGGTAAGTTTAGCTTAACAACCGCTGTTTTTCAGCTTAAATTAAGCCTCTGCGTCCTCTTCTGCCTCAGCCTCGGTCTTTTCAACCTCTGCCTCTGCAGTCTGCTCGCCCTGCTTACCCTCGATAACTGCATCTGCAATTACGGAAGAGATGAGCTTGATAGCGCGGATAGCGTCGTCGTTTCCGGGGATTACGTAGTCTGCGTCGTCAGGATCGCAGTTGGTATCTACGATAGCGATTACCGGAATACCAAGCTTCTTTGCTTCGAGAACTGCGTTTCTCTCCTTGCGGGGATCTACGATGAAGATCGCGTCGGGAAGCTGCTCCATAGTCTTGATACCGCCGAGGTTCTTCTCGAGGTCGAAGATCTCCTTCTGAAGCTTTGCTACTTCCTTCTTGGGAAGCATATCAAAGGTGCCGTCCTCTGCCATCTTGTTAAGGCTGTTGAGTCTTGCGATGGATCTCTTGATGGTCTTGAAGTTGGTCATCATACCGCCGGGCCAACGAACGTTTACGTAGTACTGTCCGCAACGTACAGCCTCTTCCTTGATAGCCTCTGCCGCCTGCTTCTTGGTTCCTACGAAAAGAACGGTGCCGTTGTTTGCTGCGAGATCGCGAACGAACATGTAAGCTTCTTCAAACTTCTTAACAGTCTTCTGAAGGTCGATGATGTAGATGCCGTTTCTCTCAGTAAAGATGTACTCCTGCATCTTGGGGTTCCATCTTCTTGTGTGATGTCCGAAATGGACGCCTGCTTCAAGCAGCTGCTTGATAGAAATAATAGACATTTTTATGTCCTCCTTCGGTTTTTCCACCACAGTAGCTTTGGCGGCGCAATCTCCCTTTGTACAAGGATAAAGGAGACACCGACACCGCAATCGTGGTACTGTGTGTGTAATAATATTTTCTGCCGTGCTTTTTGCACAGCACTACGGATTATACCATATAATATATAAAATTGCAACAGCATAGGCAAATGTTTACATATTATTTACAAATTCATTTGAAAAATCTTCCCTTTCTGCCCGTTTTGCAGAAGCATTCGCAGTTTGACAGCTCGTTTTGCGGTATTTTGACGAGAATGGCATCTTCTCCGATACATTCGATCTTACACCAAGGGATCATCAGCTCGTCTTTTTTACCAAACAACGAAAATCCGTTGTTTTTCGGTACTGTGAACGACAGTATTCGTCCATCGTCGATATCTATTTCAAACTCGCAGGGATAACCGAGCCGTTCCCCTCCGCATAGGTTTATCACCTCTAAATCCCTTAACTCGTCAGTACTCATCTTTCGCATACAAACACCTCCAAAAAATATCAAGACTGCCCAAAAAGACAGTCTTGATAAAATATATGCTTATTTTCAGCGTTTATTTCTCTTTTTTGAAGTCAGAAACAGTGTAAGTATCGCTATAGCGTAAAGCACGATATATGCAGGGATCACGAAATATTCGCGAGAACCCAGACCGTGAGGATAAAACTCCGAGCTGAAGACATTTTGTGTCGAAAAAGCACATATCGCTATCGCAACTGTATACGCTATTATGACCTTGAGCCAGCAGTTGCTTCTTCCCTCACCCTTTTTAGTAAATTTTCGATTTATCATAAAGACCTCTACGAACACCGTAAGCAGCAAGCATATAAATATTGGAAGCTTGTACGTTGTATTCGTTCCGAAAATTCCTATATGATCAAATATCTTTACAAGAATGGCGATCACAGCGGCGACAATCGCTCGGGAGATAATAGACGGGATGCTACGCTTGACAAGCTCGATCGGATATCTTGTGAAATCTCTCGACTGGGCAAGCACTTTATCGGTCTGCTCGGCGCGGCTGAATACTGTGACGGAAAGGAAAGCAAACATTGCGGAGAGCGCTACCGTCTGCAACGGATCGAGCAGAATATTGCCCGTAAGCACTGACATTACAGTGAATGATACAAGACCACTCATAAGCAGCACAAAGAGCAACAATGCTTGTGCAAATGAAACGTAGGCTTTTCTCGAGATTTTAATAGCTTTGAACGCTGCCGTGGCTCCTCCGCCGTTTTCATTAGCACGTCGGACTATGACCTTTGAGAGCAGACGAGTTTGCTGGGAGGCACGCTCGTTGGTATCTCTGCCCTCTGGGGCAACTCTTTCGTAAATCGATTCGCGATATTTGTCGCTCGAATATTCGACTGTGTCACAGCTTATTGCAATATCTGCGCGAGCCAATATTTCGTTATATTCGTTTGCAACGCCGTATGCGGCAATTTTTGCGCCTCGTTTTCTCATTTCTAAAATGAGCTCCGAATACTCGGGCGCGCTGAAGCCTACGTAAGCATCGTATCTGCCGAGTCCTTCGATCACGCTCCTGCCGTTTTTCTTGAATTCCGAAGCAAATGCCGTATTGCCCGACAAAATTCCTTTTTCGATGCAATTTGATACGAGATTTGAGTTGATATCGTTCTCGGCGGAAAGCAAAACGGTAGGTTTTATGCCAAACCTTTTCATTTCCGCGACTGTGGAAGCAAGCGCCTTGTCCTCAGGCTGATAAAGAGTTATAACACCCTCAAGCACTGTGTTCCTGTCTTTTTCGGAGATGCAATAAAGACATCTGAGTCCGTTTTCTGCGGCGGCTTGGGTAAATTCCTTGATCTCGTCTATATCTCGATCGTTGATAGCTCTTGTATGCGCTCCGTCTTGGATCAGATCGCAAAAAGTAAGTATCTTGGGATCGGTAACAAGTGAGGTTCTGAATATTTCTTTATCGGTCTCGGCACAGGCATATTCAAAGCCGTTTTTGGCGTCCTTTGCGAAATAAAGCGACTTTATCGCTAATGATGCGCCGCTTATATCGAATTTACTCACTCGGAGATGCGTATAAAGCGCTTCAAGACAACCGTCTGCGCTCAGATCGTTCTCAATTCCGCCCTCCCTTTGCGCTTTTACATAGGTATGTACCAAGGACAGTATTCTCAATCCTTCATTCGTTGTCGTATCGAGATTTTCAATCACTCCGTTTGCCGTATAGGTTGCGGAAAGCGAAAAGCTTCCGCCGCAAAGTCCTGCCGAGCCGACGAAAATAAAATCGGAGACTGTGGCGAGCGTATCCAAGGCTTTAACGTTTCGAATAGATGCGCGCGAGGCGTTTTTATATTTATCTCGTTTTTTTTGTGCAAGTCTCTTTACATACGATGAAAATACGTATCTTGATCCACCACTTAAAAGCTCTGTTGTGACAAGGAAAACTGCCGAAAGCAGCATTGTAAAATTACAAACGAATATCTCCTTGCCGCGCAAAGTCATAAGTCCTATCAAAGAAAGGATAAGAAGACCTGAGGCACAAACAAATGATATCTTGTAAAGCGTCGGCTTGATCGATTTAGCCCCCATAGGCTCGGAGTCCTTACCGCCAAGCTCTCCGTTGCGGACACGTTTGTGGAGATAGACGTTTTCGCCCGTAGCAACCACAAGCGCTGTCGCCTGACCGCTGATTACTGCGCTTCCCGCATACAGCATATTTGCCGCATCGGGAACCGTGCAGTTGTTTTCGTCACATACAGCTTCGAAATGCTTGTCTGCTCGGCGCTTGATGATGCCGTCATTACTTATGATGAGCTCATCAACCGTCAAGCCCTCACTTCTTATAAGTCGTGCATCACAAGTAAGCAGGTCTCCGCTTTTTATTAGTATGACGTCGCCCTCAACGAGATTTCTGCCGTCTGTATAAAAGATATTGCCGCCACGCTTTACCTTGACCATTGGGGAGGCGTATTCGCCCATTGATCCAAATGTTTTCTGCGCGTTCAGCACAAGAATTCCGCCAAAAGCGGTCGCCGCAAGCGTTACGGCAAACACAGACCAACCGAGCACTGTCTTTCCAAACAATGCCGTCAACAGTGAGGTTATCAAAAGTAACAGAGCGTACGGCGAGCCTGCAAACGTCAGCAGCGACGTCCAAGTGGGGCGTCTTCGGCTAACGAAAAGAGAGCTGTTTTCGTGCTTCTTATCTTTTTCAAGTCTTACTCTCGCTTCTCTTGCGGGAAGTCCATCAGAAAGGTTTGTTCCCAGCTTTTTTTCAAGCGTTGAAAGATCGGGAATATGCGGATTTACCATATTCTCTTTCTCCTTTGTCAAAATAAGATTTTACAAGCATTTTACGGTGATCTCGCCGTTTTCTGTCGCAAGAAGCGCCTTCGTATAGCTTCCCGTATAGTCCGATATGAGCTGTTCTGCCAGCTTATCCTCAATATTCTTTTGTATATATCTGCGCATATTTCTTGCTCCGTATTTTTCGGAGAACGAGCCCTGCGCCACGGTTTTCGCAACGTCGTCGCTGTATTTGAGCGATATTCCCTTTTCTGCGAGCACGTCGGCAAGCTGGGAGAGCATTATCTTTGCGATCTCGCCGAAATCTTCAACGGTGAGGCTGCGGAAGGTAATTATTTCGTCGACTCTGTTTATAAACTCGGGGCGAAGGAAGGTAGAAAGCGCCTTTTCGGTCTTGTCGGCATCGAGCGTTCTCGAATCTGCTGCAAAGCCCACTACTCCGCTACGGTTTTCCGAGCCTGCATTAGTTGTCATTATGATGATCGCGTTTTCGAAGTTTACCGTCTTGCCGTGAGCGTCGGTGATACGTCCGTCGTCAAGTATCTGCAGAAGTATATTGAGAACGTCAGGATGTGCTTTTTCGATCTCGTCAAAGAGGACGACCGAATAGGGTCTGCGGCGTATTTTTTCGGTGAGCTGTCCCGCATCGTCGTAGCCTACGTATCCTGGAGGCGAGCCGATTATGCGCGATACCGAATGCTTCTCCATAAATTCGGACATATCAAGTCTTATAAGCGTTTCGGGGGAGTTAAAAAGATCGGCGGCGAGCGTTTTTACAAGCTCGGTCTTACCTACTCCCGTGGGTCCTGCGAATATAAAGGAGACGGGCTTTCTCTTGTACGAAATACCTGCTCTGTTTCTCTTTATAGCTCTTGCCACGGCATCGACTGCTACGTCCTGACCGACAAGCTTCTTCTTAAGTCTGTCGGCAAGGCTGTCAATTCTCGCGTATTCGTTTTCGGTGATCGAGGTTGCCGGAATTCCCGTCCAGAGCTCGATGACGTTTGCAAGATGCTCCTCGGTCAATATTACCTTTTCGCACTCTGCGGTCAATTCGTCAAGACGGTTGGAGAGTCGCATTTCCTCGGACTGAATTTTAGTGATCTCCTCGTATTTTTTCTGGATCTCCTTGTCGTCCGTGGTCATATATGCTTCAAGTCCCTCTCTGTCGGATTTGAGAGTCAAAAGCTTATCTCTGATCTCCTGCGACTCGTTAAGCTCGGCAGAAGAAAGAGAGAGCTTGGACGCCGCCTCGTCAAGAAGGTCGATCGCCTTATCGGGCAGATATCTGTCGGTAATATAGCGCTCGGAGAGGACTACAGCCTTATTGAGTATGACCTCGGGAATTCTGATTTTATGGAACTCCTCATAATAGTGGCTGATACCGCGAAGCATTTCTACCGCTTCTGCCACAGAAGGCTCGTTTACAGTTACGGGCTGGAAACGTCGCTCGAGAGCCGAGTCCTTTTCGATATATTTTCTGTATTCGTTGAGCGTAGTCGCGCCGATTATTCTGACCTCCCCGCGAGAAAGTGCAGGCTTCAAAATATTTGCCGCGTTAACGCTTCCCTCTGCATCTCCCGTGCCGACTATGTTATGGACCTCGTCGATAACGAGAATAGCTCTGCCGTGCTCCTTGACCTCTGCCAAGAGTCCAAGAATTCTTGACTCGAACTGTCCGCGGAACTGCGTGCCCGCGACAAGCGCAGTGAGATCAACAAGAAAGATCTCCTTGTCCTTAAGCTTATAGGGCACGTTGCCGTCGGCAATTCGGATGGCAAGTCCTTCTGCGATCGCGGTTTTACCTACTCCGGGCTCACCTATAAGACAGGGATTGTTCTTCTGACGGCGGCAGAGAGTCTGAATGACTCTGTCGGTCTCGCGGTCGCGTCCTACTATTCGGTCAAGCTTACCCTCTCTTGCGCTCTGCGTGAGATTCTTACAGTAAGTCGTGAGGAATTTGTAGGTCTTGCCCTGCTGTTTATTTCCCTTTGGAGCTTCTTTTTTATTTTTGCTCGGATTTACGGGAACTATATTGCCGCCCTCGTCCTTCTTGGGCAGATTTTCAGATGCAGACTTCATCATCTCGGCAAGTCCGCTATCCTTGAAGAGCTTGGGGAGATCTATTGCGGGAGCGCCGCCGTCCTCGCCCTCGGGCATCATTTCGGCAAGCTCGTCCTCCATATCCTCGAGCTGATCGGGCGAGATACCCATTTTGTTATAGATATCTCCCATCATATTTTCAATAGGAAGTCCGAGGTCCTTTGCACATTTGATGCAAAGTCCCTGCGACGCCTTCTCTCCGTTTTCTACTTTAGTTACGAAAATTACAGCCACTCTCTTGTGGCAATTTGAACATAGTATCATTATTTGATTTCACCCTTTGTCAATCAGATCAATTTTCTTATAAATTCAAAGATCCGCAGGTCATAAATGAATTTGAACACGTGCGAATCCGAATAAATCTTCATAATTTCTTCGCTGTTTTTTATTGCAGATATAAATTCAAGTATCGAATAGATCGCCGTAGAAATAAACGCAACGCCAAGAACGCCAAGCGCAAGTCCGAGCGTTATGCCGAGAAGCTTATCTATTTTTGTTATTATCGGGATCTTTATCTTGCTGAATCCCTTTATAACTATACTCAAAACTATATACGCCACTACGAATATAAGGACGTAAGCGATTATTGCGGAAAGCGTGCGGGATATTGGTCCCGAGATAACGTCAGACATCTCTCTGATAACCGTCTCGCTTCCCTGTGCGCTGCCGAACCTTGCCTCCAAAGCCTCAACGTCCGCACCGAAAAGTTTTACAACCTTTAAAAATCCGTCGGGTATATTGGCGAAAAACTCCGTTAAGCTCTTTCCACCATCAAAATAGCCGTAGATCTTATTATAAACGTGATCGGAAACTGCGTTTCCTACAAATCCGTTTGCAAGTAAAATCCCAACGGGGCTTCCAAGCGCAAGGGAGACAAGAAACGCGATTATAAATTTACCCATGCCGAGAATTGAACATACCAATCCCTTGATTCCAAATCTTGCTGTCGAAAACACGATGATAGCCACTAATAAAACGTCAATGAAAATTATCATAACTATCTCCTATTCTCTACCCGCGCCAATTCAATCAAAGCTTACGTAATATGCAAGGCTTGGAGTACATGCCAAAAGCTCGCCGCCCGAAAGCAACGTCAAGCACGCATCCTCCTCTAAAAATGCTACCGTTGATGTGTGTCCAAAGGTAGAGTCCACCTTGATTATTTTATCGTCGCAAAGCAGGTAAATATGATCTTTATTCATTTTTACGTCCGAAACGTTGCCGTCGATCTTGATAGTCAGCTTCAGATCTCCGTTGTCATCAAATACCACCAGAAGCTCGCTGGCATTTGCTTCGCTTTCATCAAACAAAAGAGCTATGCCTCCGTTTGCGTAAGACATGTGCGAAAGCTTGTCAGGATAGACGAAAATGTTTTTGCGGTTGCCGTTAAGATCATACACGGACAGGCTTTCTGAGCAAACGAGAGCTATTCGGTCGTCCGATAAAAATGCGATCCTGTACGGAAGAACGTCGGTTATTGTTGTCGATGATTTAAGTCTGCCCTTTTTTGTTTCGAGAACGCTTATAGTAACCTTGCTCTCTCCCCCCTCGGCGTCAAGTGACGCTATGGCGGCATATCTGCCGTTCGCTGAAAGCTCGGCGGATATTACAAGGTCATTTTTTAAATACTCTGTCTCAAGCTTAAATTTGTTATTATAAATTCGCACCGCGGAGCGATATTCCGCAGATCTGGTCACGATAAGAAAGCTTCCGTTATCCGACATACTCGCTGAGCTGATTGGATAATCGAGCGTTTCGGAATAAACGCAGATAAAGGAATTATATACCGCAAAGGAATTGCTTCCCTGATCGTAGATAAGGACATAAGAATCCGAGGCGCATATTTGGGGATTAGTATATTCAGAGCCTACGGTCATAGTCACTCTGCCCGTTGAGGTAAAGAGCTTTATCTCGCTGTCGCCTGCGACGGCAAGTCCGTTCTTGAAGGAAGCAAACGTCTGGTTTCCCACCGACTGCGAATAGCTGAGCGTTTCGGGTCTTGTTTCGCTGAAAGTGCTTATGTAAGAGATGTCCTTGAACATATAATATACGTTCGCATACGACATTATGCTGCTTCCGAACAAAAGCACCGCCGCCAAGAATACACAAAGCACCGCGAGAACGATCACCCTCGTAATTCCAAAGCCGAATGCTATCTTTGCTTCCGCCGGACTTTCGGCAGAATCGTATCCTGCTAAAGCTTTCTGTTTTTTTACAATTTTTCTTGGAAGACGAGTTATCTGATGCTTTTCTTCGTGTGAACGGAAAAACAAAATGACTTTACCGAGAAACGATATTTCTTTATCTTTTTTCTTTTTCATAGCCCGTCCTCCTTTCTGTTTGTTATCAGTATATTACGCGGTTGAGGTAAAGTCCTTCAGCCGCGGCGGTCATTCCCGCGCGCTGTCTGTCGCAGGAGTCAATGATGCTTGGAATATCGTCGGGAGCGATCTTGCCCTGCGCGACTGCGACGAGAGTTCCCGTCATTATTCTTACCATATTGTAAAGAAATCCGTCTGCGGCAACCTTGAAGATTATTTCATCGCCGTTTTTGCTGACTTCGGCATATTTGACGTCTCTTACCGTTGATTCAACGGTCGAGCCGCTTGCCATAAATGCTGAAAAATCATGCTTGCCAACATAAAATTGCGCCGCGCGGTTCATTTTTTCTATCGATGTTTCGTCGATAGAGTAAGGAATATGCCACGATCTGCCCTCCTCAAAAGGACTTCTTGAGGGTCGATTGTGTATTTTGTAAACGTATTCCTTATATTTTACGTCGTATCTCGGGTGGAAGTCATCGTCTACCCACTCGGCGCGATCTACGGCAATATCAGTGGGCAGATGTGCATTCATAGCTGCGGGGATTCGATCGGCAGAGATATGGGTTTCGAGAAAGCTCTCGCCCTTTTTGGTAATCGCCGCGCAGAACATATTGGCATGCACACCCGCGTCGGTACGGCTACAGCCCGTGATATCACAGTCGTATCCGAAAAGTGACCTCGCCGCCGCGTTCAGCTCGCCTTGCACCGTTCTTGCGTTTTTTTGCACCTGATAGCCGCTGAAATTCGTTCCGAGATAGGAAAGTGTAAGAAGTATTTTCATTCCGAGCATCTCCTTACATAGTATATCCCGGGGCGTAGATATTTAACAAAACTATTCCTGTACCGAACGCGATCACCAAGAAAAGCGCGACAAAATCCTTGAATGAAAAGCGCAGGACGTTAAGTCTCGTTCTTCCCTTGCCGCCTCTGTAGCATCGGCAGGTCATTGCGGTCGCAAGCTCTCCCGCGCGTCTGAACGACGATATAAACAGAGGAATAAGCACGGGGATCAGCGCTTTGGCGCGCTTTACGAGCGAGCCGTTTGAAAAATCTGCACCTCTTGCCTTTTGAGCCGCCATAATTTTTTCGGTCTCCTCGATTATCGTGGGAATAAAGCGAAGCGCAATAGTCATCATCATCGCAAATTCATGCACCGGTACCTTCAGAACCTTCAACGGAGAGAGCAGCTGCTCAAGTCCGTCGGTAAGTTGTATCGGCGTAGTGGTGTAGGTCAGGAAAATTCCCGTGCCTATGATCATTGACACTATTCTGATTACGATAAATGCGGCGTTATAAAGTCCGCTTGAATAGATGTTGATAAAGCGCCACGAAAGCAGAAGCTCGTAGTCCTCGCCCTTTGTCCAGAAAATATTAAGGACCGCGGTGAAGATCATAATGAAGATTATCGCCCTGATCGATCTTATCACTATTTTTACAGGGATTTTGCTTATGATTATAAGCAAAAGCGCGGAAATCATCAGTATGCCGAAGGTGATGACGTTTTTGCACAGAAAACAAGTCACTATATAGAGAATTCCCATAATTATCTTCATTCTCGGGTCGAGTCTGTGCATTATTGAATTGGACGGATAATACTGTCCGAAGGCTATACTTTTCATTTTGCACCTCCGAACAGCTCAATGATCGCTGCTTCAGCGTCGTCAACGGTGAATATGTCCTGAGGAAGATCTATTCCCTTTTGCGCGAGTAAGCGCACAAGGTAGGTCATCTGAGGGACACCAAGACCGATAGCCTCAAGCTCGTCGCCTCTTGAGAAGATCTCGTTTCTCTTTCCCATCATAGCAACTTTTGAATGCGACATTACGATGATATCCTCGCAATATTTAGCCATATCGTCCATGCTGTGACTGACGATTATGACCGCCGCGCCCGTTGCCTCGGCATATTTTTGTATACCCTCAAATATAGACTTCTTGCCTGCGGGGTCGAGTCCTGCTGAAGGCTCGTCAAGTACAAGGACCTCGGGACGCATCGCCATAATACCTGCAATCGCCGCGCGGCGTTTCTGTCCGCCCGAGAGATCGAAGGGAGATTTTTTTAGGTTCTCGACACCGAGTCCCACGAATTCTGCTGATTCGAGCACTCTTTTTGCGATCTCGGCGTCGTCAAGTCCCATGTTTTTCGGACCGTATGCGATATCTGCCTCGACGGTCTCTTCAAAAAGCTGATATTCGGGATACTGCATAACAAGTCCGACTCTGTAACGAACCGCGGATATTTTCTTTGCATCCGCCCAGATATCCTCGCCATCGAGCAATATTTTGCCTTCGGTGGGACGGATAAGTCCGTTAAACATCTGAACGAGGGTGGACTTGCCCGAGCCCGTATGTCCGATGATACCCGTTATTCGATTTGATTCTATATTTACGCTCACGCCGTCCAGCGCCTTGACCTCAAAAGGTGTGCCAGCGCTATAGACGAACGATACGTTTTCAACTGTTAATTTTGACATTACCTACTCCAATTTATCGGTTAAGTGCCTGCGCTATCGTTTGTGCGCACTGCTCGGGGGTGTTTATCTCTCCCTCAAGCTTGATCCCCTTTTCTCTCAATCGCAAAAGCAGATCGGCGCACTGCGGGAGATCAAGTCCTGCACTACGCAAGATCTCTGCCTGCGCAAATATTTTGGACGGAGCACCGTCGAGAATTATCTTGCCGTCGTTGATGACGATCACTCGGTCGGCTCTGACAGCCTCGTCCATATAGTGAGTTATCGTGATGACGGTCTTGCCTTCTTCTTTGTTGAGCTTTTCGATAGTCTCTACTACGTCTTTTCTGCCCATAGGATCAAGCATTGCGGTCGACTCGTCGAAGATCATACAGTCGGGCTTCATCGCAATGACGCCTGCTATGGCTATTCTTTGTTTCTGTCCGCCCGAAAGTCTATGGGGCTCGTGGTGAGCAAATTCGGTCATTCCAACGGTCTTGAGGGCGTAGTCCACGCGCTGTCTTATCTCCTCGCGCGGTACGCCGAGATTTTCGGGACCAAACGCGACGTCCTCCTCCACTATCGTTGCGACAAGCTGATTGTCGGGATTCTGGAATACCATTCCTATCTTTTTACGAAGCTCGTATATGTCGTCCTCTGTCATATCATCGGACGTGATATCCACACCGTCGACCTCTATGCTTCCTTCGAAGAAATCGTAATCCTCGATCACGAGATTCAAGAGCTTTGCAAGGGTCGATTTTCCCGAGCCGTTATGTCCGAGAATTGCGACGTACTCGCCCTTCTCTATGTCAAGAGACACGCCTCGCAGCACGGGGATCGGCTCGTCGTTGTCGTCCTTGTATGAGTATTTGAGATTTCTTATCTTGATATAAGACATCGTTTTTTCCTTCTGAAATAATAATTTTGTGCGATTTTATTTAGCGCTTGTCCAGCGCGTGCTCGCTCCGCAAGGAAGCACCGAGCCTGTTTGCGATACGCGAAGTCCGATCTCGCCTGCCTCTACCTTACCTCCGTAGACTGACCTCACCTTCAAGTCAAGGATGTAGCTCATCGTAAGAGGGGAAAGTCCCGTTGTGTAGGAGTTTATGAGGAAGAAAAGCGGCTCGCGCGAGAGGACCTGCGAGGCAAGTCCAATGAGCTCGTCTATGTTATCCTCTAACTTCCAGACCTCGCCGTTAGGGCCTCTGCCGTATGAGGGGGGATCCATAATTATTCCGTCGTATTTGTTGCCACGGCGGATCTCGCGCTCGATGAATTTCTTGCAGTCATCAACTATATAGCGGATAGGTGCATCTCCAAGACCCGAAAGCGCCGCATTTTCCTTTGCCATAGCGACCATTCCTTTAGAAGCATCGACATGCACGACCTGTGCGCCAACCTTTGCCGCGGCGACGGTTGCGCCGCCCGTATACGCGAAAAGGTTGAGGACCTTGATGGGTCGGTTGGCGTTCTTTATGAGGGACGAGAACCAATCCCAGTTGGTCGCCTGCTCGGGAAAGAGCCCCGTATGCTTGAAGCCCATGGGCTTGAGGCGGAATTTGAGGTCTCCGTATGAAATATCCCACGTTTCGGGCATTTTGTGCTTGACCCAACCGCCGCCACCGCTGCTTGAACGGCGGTAAACTCCGTCCGCTTGCTTCCATGCGTGATGTCTTGCCGCGCCCTTCCAGATTATCTGAGGATCGGGACGGACGAGTATATATTTTCCCCAACGCTCGAGACGTTCGCCGTCCGAAGCATCGAGCAATTCGTAATCCTGCCATTTATCACTGCACCACATAAAATTTCTCCGTTTTTCTCTGTTTTTTACTTGTTATAATACTGTGCGAGCTTTGAAGCACCGCTATGTCCGTGGCAGATCGCTATTGCGAGCGCATCTGCGGTATCGTCGGGCTTGGGGGGCGCGGGCAGATTCAAAAACGACGTGACCATCGTAATTACCTGCTTTTTTTCGGCTCTTCCGTAGCCTACCACCGCTTGTTTGACCTGCAGGGGCGTATATTCGGCAATTTCGACACCCTTAAGTCTTGCAGAGAGCAATATTATACCTCTTGCCTCTGCTACTACGATAGCAGTCTTTGAGTTAGTGTTGAAGAACAACTCCTCCACCGCCATTTGCTCGGGCTTGTACTTATCTATGATCTCGTTCATTCCAAGGTGAATACGCTCAAGTCGCTCTATCATCGGCATTCCTGCGGGGGTCTGTATCGAGCCGTAGCCGAGCGTTCTGAACTTCGATCCCGAATATTCGATTACTCCCCAGCCAACTATTGCGTATCCCGGGTCAATTCCAAGTATTATCATAGCTTCTCCGTTCTTTTGAGCAGACGCCATTTTCGCGCAAAAGCGTTTAAAGGCAACACTAACCCATTATCATAATTCATATTATTATATCACATATCCACCTCTCTGTCAAATCCTTTTTATTAAAAATTATGAATTAATGGAAAATTTTAATAAATTCAGTTTACATTCCCACACTTATATGGTATAATGTTATTTGGTGTAAAATTTGAACTTTTAAGGTAACCGTGTATGCAAATTGTTAAAATCGAAGTCGGCGACATGCTCGAATTGAAAAAGCCGCATCCTTGTGGCGAACGCATCTTCAAAGTCCTCCGTATTGGGAGCGACGTTAGAATAGTTTGCCAGAATTGTGGGCGCGACTTAACGCTTGACCGTATAAAGCTTGAAAAATCCATCAAAAAGTTTCTTAACAGAGATCTTTAATCCCCAGATAAAAGAAAGGATCCCCAAATGAAAAAAAAGCAACTCAACTCAAAAGATCAGTCCCCCGTTCTTCTTTCCGAGGGCGCTACCCTGACGGGAGAAAAGCTGACCTTTAAGCAAAAGCTTGCATCAATCAAAAAAGAATACGGATATATTTCGCTGGCTGCTATCATCCCCGCAGTCATCTTCTTCCTGATATACCTCGCCAGAGGACTTTATCCCTTTGGGAACGAGACTGTTTTGGTGCTTGACCTGAACGGTCAGTACGTTTATTTTTTCGAAGAGCTGAGGAATACCGTTCTCAACGGCGGAAGCCTACTATACTCGTGGTCACGTCAGCTTGGCGGTGAATTTCTCGGAATTTACGCGTACTATATAGCAAGTCCGCTGTCCTACCTTATTCTCCTTTTCCCTGCCGATAAGACTCAGGAATTTTTGCTCGTGATGTTTATGATCAAGGCGGCGATCTGCGGTGGAACGATGGCATTTTATCTGCACAAGCATTCCGTCAACAAAAACAAGCTCGCAGTCGTGACCTTTGCTATAATGTACGCTTTGTGTGCATACTGCGTGGTGCATCAGAACAATACGATGTGGATAGATGCGGTTATGTGGTTGCCCTTGGTAACTTACGGTCTTGAAGAACTGATAAAGTACGGTAAATACAAGGTCTTTGTTATTTTCCTTGCACTGACTCTGGCAAGCAACTTCTATATCGGATATATGGTCTGCATATTCGTGCTGATCTACTATTTCTTCTACATGCTTGCATACAAGGATAACAACGTAAACAATCCTCGCAAAGAAGAAAATCATTTTCTCAAATCCATTCTGCGAGTAGGATTTTTCTCGGCGGTCGCGATAGCTATTGCCGCGGTAATCGTTTTCGGTGCTTATTATTCTCTCCAGTTCGGTAAAAATGAATTTACAAATCCCTCTTGGGAAATAAAGTTCAAATTCGATTTCTACGATCTTCTGTTTAAACTTTTGCCCTCTTCTTACGATACCGTACGAATCGACGGACTGCCTTTCGTATACTGCGGTCTGCTAACGGTTCTTCTTGCTCCGCTGTTCTTCTGCTCCAAGAAATTTACTACGCGCGAAAAGATCGCAAGCGGCGTTTTGATCCTCATTTTCGTATTCAGCTTTATGATATCTACGCTTGATCTCGTTTGGCACGGTTTCCAGAAGCCACAGTGGCTCAACGCAAGATTCAGCTTTATGCTCTGCTTCTTCTTGATCTTCCTTGCCTTCAGAGCGTTTGATCAGATAAAGTCGATACACGCAAGCAGTGTGGCAGCTGTAGCAACGGTCATATTCTTGTATCTTATCATTCTGCAGAACTTCGAGGAAGATTTTATCGCAAAGCTTGAAGCCTTGGCATACGGTCCCAAGGACGGAAAATTCTCTATCCATCCGTTTGCCACGGTAACGCTTACGATCGTTTGCCTTGTGGCATACGTTTCGCTTATTGCCTTGATGTCGAAGGCTAAAAATAAAGACCTCGTTGCTGCTGTTCTTCTCTGCGTAGTTTGCGGCGAGCTCTTCTTCAGCGGTCTGTCAAACATCAATGATTTTGACAGCGACGTTAGTTACTCAACTCATTCGTCATACAATGATTTCACTGAGATGATGGATCCGATAGTGGAAGTAATCAAGGAATATGACGATTCGTTCTATCGCTGCGAAAAGACCTATTACAGAAAGACCAACGACAATATGCTTCTCGGTATTAAGGGACTTTCCAATTCTACGTCTACACTTAACAAGAGTACTATAGATTTTCTGCACAGGCTTGGATATTACTCAAAATCCAACTTGTCAAAGTATCAGGGCGGAACCGCAGTTACAGACTCCCTTCTCGGTATCAAGTATATAATCTCCGACAGAGATTACTCTTCTGTTTACGGCGAACCAATCTTCTCGGGAGAGGATTATGCAGAGCATCTCGGAATTACCGTTGATGAGCTGATAGAATCCACAACGGCGGGAACGAAGTATACGGGCGGTCAGTCTAAATATTATTCCAGCAACGATTTCTTCGTTTACTACAATCCTAACGCTCTTTCGCTGGCGTTCGCGGCTACCGACGCTATTCTTGAAGTTAATATGAAGGAAGAAAATTCCTATCTCTCTGAAAAAAATGAAAAATACGAGGCGCTGAACAATCCCGATGGATACACTTCTCCCTTCACAAGAGTAAACGCTATTCTCAGCGCTATTCTCGGTGAAGAAGTTGAGGTATTCAAGGCTGCAGTTCAGAACGGCGATCCCGTTACCTCGGGTTGTACCGCTTCGATAAGCTCAAAGCACAACAAATACACCGCGACCGGTGATAAGCCTACCGTAACTTATTCCTACACTGTTCCCGAAAATACAATGCTTTATCTGTATTTCCCGTCTTATTATTCACGTGCCATCAAATTGTCCTCCTCAACTTCCCCTATTCTGGACAATACGTCGTCACTTGACAGATGTGACGACAGAATCGTGGAACTGGGTGCGATCAGCGGAACCGAATACAGTCTTACCGTTACCCCTAACGGAACTAATAAAGATTTCTACACCAAGCTTGACGATTCCTTCATTTACTACATTGATACCGAGGCGCTTGCCGACGTATTCGGTCGTATTCAGGAAAATCAGCTTGTCATTAATGATAATTACAAGGATGACGATATCCGCGGAACTATAAAGACAGCAAACGACGATCAGCTCGTTATGACTACCATTCCTTACGACAAGGGTTGGCAGGTATACGTTGACGGCGAGAAGGTTGAGACCTTTGAGGTTCTTGATTCGCTCGTTGCGTTCAGAGTCGATGACACGGGTGATCATACCGTTAGATTCGTTTACCGTTCTAAAGCTTTTGTATTCGGTATTACATTGACGCTTGTTGGAATCGCGGGCTTCGTACTCATTATCGTGTTTGAGCAGAGGCTCAAGAAACTCAAGCTCGTAAAAGCGATTTTCGTCGTTGATGATACTCAAAGCGTTGGAACAAAAACAAATAAGGCTATTGATTCAAAGGCTTCCCACAAAGGGAAATAAGAATAGCTAACAACAATTCAATTTAAGGAAATATCTATGTTTTATTATATTTCGGGCAAGCTTGCATACGCTACCCCCACTACCGCGGTCATTGACGCGGGTGGGGTCGGCTACAAGCTTACAATCAGCGAAACCACTTATAATTCTCTCCCCCCGCGCCACACGGTCGACGCTCCTATAGCAAAGCTTTTCACCTATATGGCAGTGCGCGAGGACGGTATCGAGCTCTTCGGTTTTGCAAGCGAGACCGAGCTCTCGTCGTTCAAAATGCTTTTGTCGGTTTCGGGTGTAGGTCCTAAAGCGGCGATATCTATTCTTTCTCTGCTTACCCCCGAAAAGTTTGCTCTTGCGGTATGCACTGAGGACAGAAAAACCATCTCTAAGGCAAACGGCATCGGTCCTAAAACGGCGGCGAGAATTATTCTCGAGCTCAAGGACAAACTCCTTAAGGAGACCGATCTTAACGAAGTTGCGAACTCGAGTATAGAAAGCGTATCTCCTATTAAGACCAATTCGGGCAAGCTTGCAGAGGCGCAGGACGCTCTGCTCGTTCTTGGTTACTCGAGAAGCGAGGCACTCAACGTTCTCAAAAGTATTGACACGCAGACTCTCGAGCTTGAGGAGATCATCAAAAAGGCTCTTAAGCTGCTTATGAAATAATTCTCCACGAAAGGAGCTTTCTGATGCACGAAGAAGAATTTGATTTTGAAAACCGAATAGTTTCTACCTCCTTTTCCGCCGAGGACGCTGACGTTGACGTTTCCCTGCGTCCTAAAACGCTTGACGATTATATCGGTCAGGACAAGGTCAAGGAGAATCTTAAGGTATATATTGACGCGGCAAAGCTGCGCGGAGAATCTCTTGATCACGTGTTATTATACGGCCCTCCCGGACTTGGTAAGACTACGCTTTCCAACATTATCGCGGCGGAAATGGGTGTTAATATCCGAGTCACCTCGGGTCCTGCTATCGAAAAGCAGGGGGATCTTGCGGCACTCCTTACTAATCTTAACGAAGGTGACGTTCTATTTATAGACGAGATACATCGTCTTTCGCGTCAGGTTGAGGAGATACTTTATCCTGCTATGGAGGACTTTGCGCTTGATATTATTATCGGTAAGGGCCCTTCGGCAAGAAGTATCCGCATAGATCTGCCCAAGTTCACGCTTATCGGCGCGACTACCCGTGCGGGTCAGCTTACCACTCCCCTTCGCGATCGCTTTGGAGTAGTGCTCAAGCTTGAGCTTTATACTCCCGAGCAGCTCGCAACTATCGTTACCCGAAGCGCAGGTATTCTGGGAATAGACATTACCGAGCAAGGTGCTTACGAGATCGCATCGCGATCGCGCGGCACTCCCCGTATTGCTAATAGATTACTTAAAAGAGTACGCGATTTTGCACAGGTAAAGGGCAAGAGCGAGATCGACAATGAGATCGCGCAATTTGCTCTCGACAAGCTTGAGATCGACGAGCTCGGTCTTGACAGCACCGACAAGAGAATGCTTGAGGCGATCATAAAATTCTACGATGGTGGTCCCGTTGGACTTGACACTCTCGCCGCAACTATCGGCGAGGAGGCAGTCACTCTTGAGGACGTTTACGAGCCTTATCTTATGCAGATCGGTTACCTCAGCCGCACGCCTCGCGGACGCTGTGTTACAAGACTTGCTTACGAGCATCTTGGAATAAGACCGAAGGTCGCTCCTAACAAGGATTCACAGCAGTTGGATATTTTTTCACAAGACGGTCAATAAAATAAAAATGGCATAACGCACAAGGCGTTATGCCATTTTTGTATTTAATGTTCAAACTGACTGTTCCAAAGATCTGCGTAAAACCCTTCGTTTTTAAGAAGCTCTGCATGGTTGCCCTTCTCTACTATCTTTCCGTTATTCATAACGAGAATGACGTCCGCTTCCTTGATGGTGGAAAGGCGATGAGCAACAACGAACGAGGTTCTTCCCTTCATCATTTTAGCAAAGGCATCCTGGATCTTCATTTCGGTTCGGGTGTCGATGGAGGAGGTCGCTTCATCGAGAATAAGCATAGGCGGCAGGCAAAGCAAAACTCGCGCAATGCAAAGCAGCTGCTTTTGTCCCTGCGAAAGAGATCCGCCATCCTCTCCGATAATGGTGTCGTATCCCTTGGGCAACTGACGGATAAAGCTATGCGCATGTGCTTCCTTGGCGGCGGCTTTTATCTCCTCGTCGGTAGCGTCGGGCTTTCCCATAGCGATATTTTCGCGTATCGTTCCTGTTTTCAGCCATGTGTCCTGAAGCACCATTCCATAGGATCGGCGCAAGGACGAGCGCGTAAGATCGCGGATATCGTGTCCGCTGACCTCAATTTTGCCGCTGTCGACGTCATAAAAGCGCATCAGCAGATTGATCACGGTCGTCTTTCCGCAACCCGTAGGTCCAACTATCGCAACGCGTTGACCGTTTTCTATCGAAAGGTTAAAGTCTTTTATAAGTTGACGCTCGGGGGTATATGAGAACTCGACGTTTTCGATACGTACGCGTCCGTCGACCTCGTTTGCTTTAAGATCATAGGCATTTTCTGCATCGGGCATCTGCGGCTCTGCATCTATAAGCTCGAAAACTCTTGCGGCGCAAACGATCGCGTTCTGAAGCTCGGTCACTACTCCCGAGATCTCGTTAAAGGGCTTGGTATACTGATTTGCGTAGCTGAGCAAACTTGTAAGCGCTCCCACGGTAAGCGGAAGTCCAGTTATAAAGTCCCCTCTGCCCGAAACGCAGATAAGCGCGCCGACGAGCGCAACGCCCGCGTAGACAAGGTTATTGACAAATCTTGTGCTGGGGTTGGTCAATGATGAATAAAAGACTGCCTTAAGCGAGCATTTTGCAAGTCTGCCGTTTATCTCGTCAAACTGCTCGATCGCCTCGTCCTCGTGTGAAAACGCCGCGACTACCTTTTGCTCGCCTATCATTTCGTCGATAAGGGCGGTCTGCTCTGCCCTCGTCTTTGATTGCTGTGCAAACAAGGAATGAGTGCTTTTAGCGATAAATGCCGCAACGAAAAGCGACAATGGAGTTACAAGGATAACGACGAGCGTTATGCTGAGATTTATCGACACCATAAAGGCTATCGTGCCGATGATCGTCAAAACACCCGTGAACAGCTGTGAAAAGCCCATAAGCAAGCCGTCAGAAAACTGGTCTGCGTCGGATATGACTCGGCTGACCGTATCTCCTACGGGGTGACTGTCGATATAGGACAACGGCAGCTCTTGTATCTTGTTGAAGGCATCTCTGCGAAGTCTGCGGACGATACCAAAGGTGATTCGGTTATTGCAGACGTTCATGAGCCATTGAAGGAGTGCGGTGATCGCCGCTACGATGCCAATTTTCAGAAGAATATTATATATTCCTTTGAAATCCACGTTGTTTTTGCCGATCGCGAGGTCTATCGCATCTCCAACAAGTACGGGAACGTAAAGCGTGAGCGCAACTATTGCTATTGCCAGTATCAGAGATATGGAAAACAGCACTCTGTACTTTTTCAGATATTTAAGCACCTTTTTGCCCGTTTGGAGATAAGTCGCGCCGCCCGGCATAGTTGCTTTTTTGTTGTTTGCGGAGGTTTTCTTCTTTTTAATGATAGCCATTATTTTTCACCTCCCTTGAACTGCGAATCGTAGATCTCTTTATACACCGAGCAAGTGTCGAGGAGCTCCTCGTGCTTTCCGATACCGACCACTGCGCCGTCGTCGAGCACTATTATCTTATCGGCATGGCTTATAGACGAGGTTCTTTGGGAGATAATGAATACCGTGGGGGTGTTCTTGAGTTCTTTTATCGAGTGGCGAAGTCTTGCCTCAGTCGCGAAATCAAGCGCGGATGCGCTATCGTCAAATATGAGAATGGGCGCATTTTTGACTATCGCACGAGCTATCGTGAGTCTTTGGCGCTGACCGCCCGAGAAGTTTCTACCAAACTGCGTGACCTCTGCGTCAAGCCCTCCGTCCTTTTCGGCAACGAAGTCTGCCGCCTGGGCTACTTTGAGAGCGTAGTTGAGCTCATCGTCATCTGCATTTTCATTTCCCCACAAGAGATTTGAACGGATAGTGCCCTTGAACAGAACCGCCTTCTGCGGAACTACAGAAACGCTTTCTCGCAGAGCTTCAAGCTCGTATTCCTTGACGTTTTTGCCAAATACGAGGACTTCTCCCTTGCTTGCATCGTAGAAACGCGGAATCATATTTACAAGAGAGGTCTTTCCCGAGCCCGTGCCGCCGATGATTCCGACGGTCTCGCCGCACTTTACGGTAAAGCTGATATTTTCAAGCGTGTTTTCACCCTCTCCGCTGTAATTGAGGGCGACGTTTCTGAATTCGACCGCAACGGAGGCATCGGAATTCTCTTTAGAGTTGCTTTGCTCTACGGTCATACCGACGGGAGTTTCGAGCACCGATTCTATTCTGTGTGCACAGGCGGTCGCCTTGGTCATCAGAACTATAGTATTCGCAAGCTTTACGAGCTCGACGAGTATTTGCGACATATAGTTATACATTGCAAAGAGGTCGCCCTGACTCATATTGCCCGAATTTATCTCTGCAGACGAAAGATACACAACGGCAACGACTCCGAGGTTTATGATAACGTAGGTCATCGGGTTCATCAGCGCGGTGATCTTACCGACGAAATTCTGAACGTCGGTGTGCTCGTGATTTGCTTCGCTGAATGCCTTTTTCTCACTCTCCTCTTTGTTGAACGCTCGGATAACGCGAACACCGCCGAGATTTTCGCGTGTAAGAGATGTGACCTTGTCGAGTCTGCTCTGAACCTTCTTATAAAGCGGTATGCCTGCAAGGATTATACTGAATACTACGACAGCCAAAGCAGGAATAACTATTGCAAATATCGGCGCGACCCTATTGTTCTTATCGATGATAAACGCCATTATCATTGCGCCGAAAACGATTATGGGAGAACGCAAAAACAGACGCAAAGCCATATTTACTCCCGATTGGACCTGATTTACGTCGCTCGTCATTCTTGTTATCAGAGAGGAGCGTCCGATCTTGTCAGAATTTGAGTAGGAAAGTCCTTGTATATGTGCAAAAAGATCGTGGCGAAGCCCCGTAGACGTGCCGACCGCCGCCTTTGCTGCAAAGTATTGCGCGATTATCGTACAGGTCAGTCCTATAACTCCAAGCGCAACGAGTACAAGGCACCCCGACACTATGTAGCTCGTATCGTTATTTTTAATGCCCACGTCCATTATCATCTTTACAACGATAGGCACGAAAAGGTCAAAGCACGCCTCAAGCAACTTGAAAAGCGGTGCCATGACGCACTCGAGCTTATATTTTTTCAGATATTTTAAAACGAGTTTCATTGATTGCTCCCATATCTTGTTTATCCTTATAATTATATCATCTTTTGTCTGTAATTGCAAGAGGCAAAGCAAAAATTGCACTTTATTTGGATTTACACGGAATATTCACGAAAAAATCTTTAAAAAATCATATAAATAGGCGACAGGAAAGCATAACATTAACAATTACTTAACATTATTGTGTTAGAATACAGGATGTATTTTTATGTGAACTTAACATGGGAGGTTTGCCAATGCTGAAATTAAAAGGAGTCACAAAGGACTACGTTTCGGGTGATTCAACGGTAAGGGCGCTCAAGGGTATCAATATTGAATTTCGTGAGAATGAGTTCGTTTCTATTCTCGGTCCCTCGGGCTGCGGAAAAACTACGCTGCTTAATATCATAGGCGGTCTTGACAGATATACTGACGGCGATCTTATCATAAACGGAAGATCGACCAAGGATTTTAAGGACAGAGATTGGGATACTTACAGAAATCACTCTGTAGGCTTTGTTTTCCAGAGCTATAATCTTATTCCCCATCAGTCCGTTCTTGCAAACGTTGAGCTCGCGCTCACGCTTTCCGGTGTTTCCAAGGCGGAACGCCGCCGCAGAGCCGTTGAAGCGCTTGAAAAGGTTGGTCTTGGAGATCAGCTCAAGAAGCGTCCCTCGCAGATGTCCGGCGGTCAGATGCAGAGAGTTGCTATCGCGCGTGCTCTCGTTAACGATCCCGATATCCTGCTCGCAGACGAGCCCACGGGCGCGCTTGATACTACTACCAGTGTTCAGATCATGGAGATACTCAAGGACATCTCCAAGGATAAGCTAATAGTTATGGTCACGCACAATCCCGAGCTTGCAGAGACCTATTCTTCGAGAATAATAAAGGTGCTTGACGGTCTTGTTACAGACGACTCCGATCCTTACGTTTCGGTCGCTTCCGATACGGCTGCCGAGGACGCGGGTCTTACCAAAAAGGCAAGAGAGATAAAGAAAAACAGCAAGGGCAAGAAAAAGCAGACCTCGATGTCCTTCTTCACTGCTCTTTCGCTTTCCCTGAACAATCTCGCAACCAAAAAGGGTCGTACTATTATGACGAGCTTTGCGGGCAGTATCGGTATCATAGGTATTGCGCTGATCCTTGCTCTCTCGACGGGCATCAACGCGTTTATTGCTCAGGTCCAGGAAGACACTCTCTCGACCTACCCTCTTACAATTCAGAAGCAAACGCAGGATATGTCCGCGATGCTCTCGGCTATGACCAGCGTTTCCAATACGGAGGATTACAGAGATTCGGGCAAGATCTACATCGATGACTCTCTTGGCACGATGATGTCGGCCATGACGAGCACGGTCGAGAACAATCTTGAAGCGTTCAAGGCTCATATCGATGAAAATTACGATGATATCAAGGACTTTGTCAGCGATATTCAGTACACGTACGACTATCAGCTTCAGGTCTTTAGCAGCGACGGAAAGCACAAGGTCGGTATGGAGACCGTATTCGAGCACATGGGCGAGGCTTTCTCGGGTATGAGCGAGCTTATGGAAATGGGCGGCGGTATGGGAATGAACGTCTTCTCCGAAATGATAGACAATCAGACCCTTCTCGATCAGCAATACGACGTTATCGCAGGCAACTGGCCCAAGGAATACAACGAGGTAGTGCTCGTGGTCAATTCCAATAACCAGATAAGCAAGATGACGCTTTATATGCTTGGAATTCTCGATCCCAACGAGATCGACAAGGAAATGGAAGATCTGATGAACGGTCAGTACAAGCCCGAGGAGCTTCCGCCTTACACGTATGAGGATATTCTCAACATGAGCTTTAAGCTGCTCACAACTTCGGAATTCTTCGATACGAGTGGCAAGTTCTACACTGTTGACGGTGTGGAATATCCCGTTTGGAACGACCTCAGAGAAGGATTTTCGTTCGATCAGGAAAAATTCGTTACCAAAAACGGTATTGAGATAAAGATATCGGGTATCATCCGTCCTAAAGACAGTGCTGCGGCTACCTCTATCTCCGGTGCGGTGGGCTACACCAAGGATCTTACCGACTATATTCTCAAGAAAAATGAGACGAGCAAGGTCATAAATCAGCAGAAGGAAACGCCCAATATCAACGTTTTGACGGGTCTTCCCTTTGAGCGAACCAAATACACTCCCGAGACGATCCACGAGCTTGTCAATAAAATCGACGATGCGACTATGGATATGTTCTACGCTTATATGACCCAGCAGATACTCAACAATCCTGATTTTTCAGGAAGAATAGAGGTCAAGGATCTTGAATCCTTCATTGGCATATATATGCTTCTTCCCGAGGATAAGCAAGCAGAGACTCTGTCCTCGATCCTTACTCTCGCTCAATCAAACGAAGCGAACAAAGACCAGCTAGACGCGCTCTTTACACTGCTTTCCGGAATTACGGACGGCATTTGGGTTACAGAGGATAACTTTATCCGCTTGCTCCCCATTCTCGATACTCCCACGGTTTATTTTGCTATCAACGGTCTTTCGGGCCTTACAGACATCGTAGGCGCGGATGGTATGGCGGAGATTTATGAATATATAAACAAAGAGATCGTTCCCGCTAATCCCCAACTTGCTTATATGCAGATCACAGAGGTCAACGAAGACAACTTCCTCATGGCTATGATGATGCTGAATGAAGAGTCTAAATCTGACGTTTACTCGAAACTTGTTGACAAGGCAGTAGCGGCAAATGAAACATCGGTAAACACCCTGTGCCAGATGCTCTCAGCAAATCTCGAAGCACCCATTGACGCAAACGGACTGAAGGTTATGCTTACTCAAGCTACGCAGGAGGAGGTCAACACGCTTTATATGACCTTGAACGGAATTTCCGGACTTGTGGAGCTTGCGGGCGACGAGCCTATGCAGAGCGTGTATACAAAAATGACCGAAGACATAAAAACTATGACGGTCAACGAGGAGATATTTGTAACGCTCCTCTCTACTCTGACTGCAGACGATCCCGCGTTTATTCAGCTTGAAGAGACGCTTTACAGTATGGCGCCTCAAATTGACGCGACATACGATAGCGTGCTTGATACGCTTGATGAAGCTAAGAAGGCTTCTCCCGCTTCTATCAACTTCTATGCAAAGGATTTTGAGTCTAAAGAGGCTATCGAGAAGTTTATCAGCGATTATAACGCAGAGGTAAATGAGAAATACGTTGAAGAATACGAGAAGGAGCACGGAGTAAAGCCCGAAGGAAAGGCTCCCGACGAGCTTCAGTACACCGACATAGTTGGAAATCTTATGTCCTCTGTCACCATCATCATCAACGCTATTTCCTACGTGCTTATTGCATTCGTTTCGATCTCGCTTGTGGTATCTTCGATAATGATAGGTATCATTACCAATATCTCGGTGCTTGAGCGTACCAAGGAGATCGGTATTCTTCGTGCTATCGGTGCTTCCAAGAAAGACGTTTCGAGAGTATTCAACGCGGAGACGCTTATTATCGGTCTCGCGGCGGGTGCTATCGGAATATTGTCAACAGTTCTGCTTTGTATTCCGATATCGGCTATCGTTCAGTACTTCACGGGACTTGACAACATCCGCGCTATTTTGCCTTGGCAGGGCGCTTTGATACTCGTGGTGATCAGCATGGTGCTGACGCTTATCGCGGGTATAATTCCCTCTCGCTCGGCGGCAAAGAAGGATCCCGTTGTGGCGCTCAGAAGTGAATAATTATTATACAAAAAAGGCTTTTGCTCTAGAGCAAAAGCCTTTTTTGTTTTTGGTGCGGCATAAATGCTTTGTGTTATTCATACTTATAGAACAGTACAAGCTAATCCCGGGAGGCGCTTGCCTGATGGCTTCAAAAACACGAAAATTTTTTCTTAACGCTATTTCTTTGACTCTGACAGCGCTTATTATGCGCGGAGTCGCGGTAATATTCAACGTTTACGTTTCAAATCGCGCGGGAAGCGAGGCAATGGGGCTTTATTCCCTACTTGGAAGCGTTTACGGCTTTTCAATAACTCTTGCGGCGGCGGGGATAAATCTCGGAACGACGAGGTTGGTTTCCGACGCTCTCGGTCTTGGCGATTCTATGCTTGCGAGGCGGTCGGCTCGGCGCGCACTTATCTGCTGCATCGTCACGGGAGCTATCGCGACGCTTTTGCTCTTTTTCGGGGCTCCTTTGATAGCCGATTTACTGCTTGGTGATGCTCGAGCTGTGACTCCGCTGAGGATACTGTCGATCTCACTCATACCCGTTGCTATATGCTCCTGCCTTTCGGGCTATTTTACTGCGGTGCGCAGGGTTAAGGTCAATGCCGCTTTTCAGATAGTGGTTCAGCTTTGTAAGATCGCGATAACGGTCGTTCTGCTAACTTTACTTGTAGACAAGGGCACGGAAGAGGCATGTATAGCTCTCGTGCTCGGCGGTACGCTTGCGGAATTTATCTCGTTGGCAATAACCTACGTGCTTTACCGAATTGATCTCAAAAAGCTCGGCAAGGCTTCACCGAGCGCGAGTATTGAGGGCGGCGGATTGACCAAAAAGCTTTTGGGAATAACTCTGCCCGTGACCTTCAGCGCTTGTATTCGGTCGGCTCTCAGTATGTTTCAGCACGCGCTCATACCAAAAGGTCTTAAGGCAAGCGGACAAAGCTGGGCGGCGGCGCTCTCATCATACGGCGCACTTCACGGAATGGCTCTGCCTGTTGTTCTCTTTCCCTCTGCTTTCGTTTCTGCATTTGCAGGTCTTCTTATTCCCGAGATCAGTGAATGTTGTGTGCAGAATAACAATGAAAGATTGAAACGTGTTTCCTATCGCGCTTTGACGCTATCGTTGATCTTTTCGGTTGGTGTGGCGGGAATTATGCTGTTTTTCTCCAACGAGCTCGGTATGCTGATATACAATAACGAGGAGACCGCGTTATATATCCGCGTGCTTGCGCCTCTCGTTCCCGTTATGTATATTGACAGCGCAGTAGACGCTATCCTCAAGGGCACGGGACATCAGGTCTATTCGATGAACGTCAACATTGCCGACACGCTGACCGCCTGCATTTTCGCGCTGACTTTGATTCCAATGATCGGTATATGGGGCTACGTGATCTCGATATACGCGACAGAGATACTCAATACGTCACTAAGTCTTGGCAAGATGATATCGGTCAGCAAAATAAAGCCGAGAGTGATCCATCAGGTTGCCATACCGATAATCTGCATCGTTGGGGCGACTAACGCCGCAAAGCTTATACTTATTGCTCTGCCTTGGAATTTTAGTGGCGTATTTGAGCTTGTTTTCGGAATTATGCTTACTCTTGCGACATACGTTGGTCTTCTGATTCTAACGCGGACTATTGGAACGGACGAAGGCGAGTTTTTATATGCCTCTTTACTAACTGAAAAGAGCTACGACAGAAAATTTAGGACCGTTCAATAACAAAATCCCCGTAAGCCTTACACTTACGAGGATTTTGTAACTATAATTAAATTGACGAGTATAAACTGAAGTTAAAAGCGCAACTTGTTTACCGTGTCTTTATTACAGTTTTACTGAGCAGAGCGTCTTGCTTCGAAGCACTTGCTGCAGTAAACGGGTCTGTCGCTGGAAGGCTGGAAGGTAAGCTTAGCCTCGCCGCCGCACTCGCTACAAGTAGCGATGAAGTACTGACGCTCGCCTCTTTCAGCATTCTTTTTCTTGTCGCGGCAAGCCTTGCAGCACTTGGGCTGGTTCTTAAAGCCCTTTTCAGCGTAGAAAGCCTGTTCACCAGCGGTGAATACGAACTCCTGACCGCAATCTCTGCAGGTAAGGGTGATGTCCTCGTATACTACCTCGGCAACCTCTTCCATACCTTCAACTTTTACTTCATTTTCGCACATTGTTATTTTACCTCACTTTGATTTGTAAGTTTCCCGTCACTCCGCTTTTACAGTGAGGGGAAAATATATAATAAACTCTCTTTGAGAATTTATTCAAAATTATTCTGATCGGAAAGCTTTGAGCGCAGCTTTCTTCTGATGCGGTATATAGCGTTTGATACCGATCTCGGATCTGCCTCTCCAATGGTTGCGGCGATCTCTGATGCCGACATTCCCGAAACGTAGAGCCACCACACGCGGTTTTCGTAATCCGAAAGGCTCTTTTTTATAGTTCGCATAAGCTCTTGGGCATTTTCCTTATCTACAAGCGATTGCAACGGATCACTACCCTCTGCTGCCGAGCTCTCGGCAAGCTCCAAGGGAATTACGGTCTTCTTTTTTCTTCTCAAATAGGATCGAACGAAGGAGACAAGGCCGTTGCCTATACAGATCTTCGCGTAAAGACCGAATTCCACGCCCTCAGCTGTGCAATCGTAATTGCAGACTGCGTTTCCAAAAATAGATGTCGCTTCCCCGCGCAGATCCTCTACGTCCTGCGCTGACATATCTGCAAGAGTATGCTTTGCAATCTGGCTCTCGATAAGGGGGGTGTATCTTCGTTTCAATTCAACGAAGGCATCCTGACTTCCCTCTCTTGCATGTGTTATCAGTTCGATAAGCGTATCTGCGTTCTCAAAAAGGCTGTCCTGACGGTTTTTGTTCATTTTCCCTCTTCAAATCAATAAAAAAGCCTATACATCATAGTAATTATAACATTAATGGCAATTTTGGTCAACAGTTTTTTTTCGTCAAGACTTTGTACAATTTGACACAATTCGTTTACCTATGGTCAATTTTGCACAAAAAGATCTTCGCTCTTTTGTGCAGAAAAAGCACATACAAAAAAATAAATGTATCTTTTGCACAATTTTTTTAAAAAAGTTTGTTAAATATTACTTTGAAAACCTTGTAAGATTATCACCGATTAACAAAAAAGCACCTCTGTTCGAGGCGCTTTTTGTGCACAATGTCAATTAAATATAAAGTTAATATTGCCCGACAAAAGAGCCATAACTCCCTTATAGACGACCTCGGGATGATCTCTGAAATTATCTTCCATTCGCTGAGCTCGGTTCGCGGTGTCGACGACGGTGCTGTTCTGCATTATCGTAACTCCGTTCTCCTTGATCGTGCAAACGACGTTATATCTGCCGTCATCTCGCTTCTCCACTCTGCTTGAGACCTTGATATTTCTCTTTTTGAAGTCAAGATAGCGCAAAGCGCACTCAAGGCTTTTATCGAGGAGAGACGAGAGTATCTCACTGTGTAGCTCGGTTGCCACTATTCTTCCCTTATCCGTGACCGTGTACATCGGGTCTCCTGCCTCGTTCTTACATGCCTCATTGACGAGCTCTGCATCGAGCATCTCGTGGAACGACTCGGCAAAATCAAGGTACATAACGTAGTCGTTTTGCATAACGATATCGTTGAGTGTAACGTAGTCAAGCGGGTAATTTATATTTTGCATAAGGTAAAGCACAAATATCTTTACGTTTCTTTTATCTCTGATGCGCGCGCCCATTTGGTCCTTTTTCCTCCAAAAATGATGTGACTCATATATTCTACCACACTTTTGTATTTTTTTCAAGAGTAACTGTTGCATTTTTTCAAAAAATATGGTATACTGTCTTTTGTATATTATTTTGTTTGTTCGCAAACAGATCAAGGAATGGTAAAATCATGGTTAACGTAGCAATTCTCGGCTTTGGTGTCGTCGGCTCAGGCGTCGCCGAGGTCCTGACACAAAACAAAAGCATAATCGAAAAAAAGCTTGACAAGGAGATCAATATCAAATATATTCTCGATCTGAGAGAATTCCCCGGAAATCCCTTTGAGAGCCTTGTCATTCACGACTTCAATATAATTCTGAACGATCCCGAGGTCTCGGTCGTTGCCGAGATGATGGGCGGCTCACACCCTGCTTACGATTTCTCCAAGGCTTGTCTTGAGTCAGGAAAGAGTGTTATCACCTCCAACAAGGAGGTCGTTGCTAACTTTGGCGCGGAGCTGCTTGAGATCGCAAGGGCACACGGCGTTGCTTATCTTTTCGAAGCGAGCGTGGGCGGCGGTATTCCGATCATTCGCCCCATGTGCAACGATCTTGCATCCAACAATATTACCGAGATCAGCGGTATTCTTAACGGCACGACCAACTATATTCTCACAAAAATGACCACCGAGGGCGCTGCCTTCGCTGACGTACTCAAGGACGCGCAGGACAAAGGCTATGCCGAAAGAAATCCAGCGGCAGACGTTGAGGGTCTTGACGCGTCGAGAAAGATCGTTATCCTCGCTGCGCTGGCTTTTGGAAAAGCAATCTCTCCGAATGACATTTACGTTGAGGGTATTACTAATATTGCAACCTCCGACGTCGAGATGGCTAACACCTTCGGTTACGCTATAAAGCTTATCGGTCACGCAAAGAAGGTAGACGGCAAGATTCTTGCTATGGTCTCTCCCAGACTTGTGCCCCACTCCAATCCTCTTTCCGGAATTAACGGAGTATTCAACGGAATCCTGCTTGGCGCGGATATGGTTGGAGAGGTCATGTTCTACGGTCCCGGTGCGGGCAAGCTCCCCACGGCAAGTGCGGTCTGCGCGGACATAGTTGACGCTATCGCACACGCTGACGGTTCGATCAAGCTTCCCAAATTCAAGATTGCAGCTGCTTCGGATATTGCCGACGTTGAATCCTACTATTGCAAGAGATTTTTCGTGTTTGACAAGTGCCCCGAATGCGCGCTTGATTCAAAAGTCGCGGAAAAGTGCTTCGGTCCTATTTCCAATTTCGCGATCTACGGCGACAAGGTCGCGCTTATCACCGGGGAAATGAGTGAAAAGGATGCGTCTGAGCTTTGCGCGAAGCTTAACGGCTGTAAGGCATACCGCCTACTGTAATTTTTGAAAGGCTTGGTAAATATTTTTGAACAAAAAAAATAACAAGGGCTGTGCTTCGGGAATTCTTGGAACGCTCGGCGTCGTTCTGGGAGTTGCGGTTTACGCGATAATATCTTCTCTGCTGAATCGGCTTTTTGTCGGCATAAGATTCGGAGACGGTGTGGCGTGTGCGTTGCTGCCTATGACATTGACGGGGTTAACGGTTGCATTCGTGCTGTATGAGGTAATATTTATCGTATGGCAGGTCAAGCTCTCGCAGATAGCCTCGAAAAACGGCGACAGCTCAAAGATCGATAAGATATTTAAGTTTGTAACGGTCGGTTGTATATCCGCTTCTCTGCTTTTTTCCATTTTCGCGGCAAACACATACACGGAGCTTCGCGAGGATTCGATCTCCAAAGTCTGCTTTGTAACGACCAAGGAGTACAAGTGGAACGAGAAAAACGACGTCATGCGCTACTCATTCGCATGCGACGAGGAAGGCGGACTTACCTTTAAGATAACGATGAAGGACGGAGAGGTAATTGAGCTTCTCGGATCTGTGACCTCTCTTTCGGACTCGTTCAAGGAGAAATTCAGCACCGACAAGGTCAATTTGCTTGCTTACGCGGCGCATCTCTCGGAGCAATTCGACAACAGCGGATTTATCATTGAGAAAAGCGTCAGTGAGGCAAGTATTAAAAACGCCGAGAGCGTTTACAAGGAGAAACATCCCGAAATATGGGAGCAGATTGAGATAATTATTTCCGATTGATATAAAACAAGCCGTGTGCTTTTGCATACGGCTTGTTTTTTTGTTATTTTCCCTTTATCTTTTTCCAATATTCCTCCGCCGCTTTTTCGGTCTTATTATCTCCGTAGAAATAATATTTTTTGTTTTTGAGGTCATCGGGCAGGTATTGCTGCTCGACGTAGCGGTTCGGGTAGTCGTGGGGGTATTTATAGCCCTTGAAAAGCGGGCTTTGGAGGTGGATGGGAGGGGTCAATCCCTTGCCTGCTCTGACATCCTCAAGCGAGGCATCGACCGCGAGATGCTGAGTGTTGGATTTCGGGGCGGTCGCAAGCATTATTGCCGCGTGTCCAAGCGGTATTCTTGCTTCGGGCAGTCCGAGCTCACGCGCCGAGTCGCAACACGCCTTGACTATGACCGGCGCGATTGGATACGCGAGCCCGATATCCTCACTTGCGATAACCTGCAATCTGCGGCAGAGCGAGATGATATCTCCCTGCTCGACCATTTTCGCGACGTAAAATGCCGCCGCGTCGGGATCGGAGCCGCGAATAGATTTTTGCAGGCATCCAAGCATATCGTAGTGCACGTCGTCGTTATAGTTCCCGACTCCGTAGTTGAACTGATCTGCATCGGCGGGGGTTATCTCATTCTCTGCTGAAAAATACGCATTTTCAAAGAGTCCGATGGCGCGGCGCACATCTCCGCCTGCCGCCTTGGCGATATATTCCGCTGTCTTTTCAGACACGGTCTTTTGCGCCTGGTTTTCGTTATTGAGATAGTCAAGCGCGCGATAAAGCATTTTTGCACACTCGCTTGCCTCGACAGGCTTGAACTCAAAGAGCGACGAACGAGAGATTATCGCGTTGTATATGTAAAAATGCGGATTTTCGGTCGTTGACGCGATAAGTGTTACTCTGCCGTCCTCGATATATTCGAGCAGAGACTGCTGCTGCTTTCTGTTGAAATACTGGATCTCGTCGATATACAGAAGCGTTCCGTTTGAGCCGAAAAGACTTGCTGAGCCTGCGAGGACCTCCTTTACGTCGGAAAGCGATGCGCTTGTGGCGTTAAGGCGGTGAAAGTCCATTCCCGACTGCTTTGCAATTATCGATGCGGCGGTTGTCTTTCCAGTACCGGGGGGACCGAAAAAGATCATATTCGTGATCCTGCCGCCATTCATCATTCTGCGGATGACTCCGCGCTCACCGAATAGGTGCTTCTGACCTGCTATGTCGTCTATTGTTTGCGGACGAAGAATATCCGCAAGCTGTGCGTTTCTCATTTCATTTTTTCCTTTTTTATTCAAATACTCCCGCCGAGAGATATCTTTCGCCCGTGTCGGGAAGGATCACTACTATATTTTTATCCTTATTTTCAGGCTTTTCTGCTATTTTTCGCGCTGCCGTGAGTGCTGCTCCCGAGGATATACCAACGAGCAGCCCCTCGCATTTTGCAATTTCTCTTGCGCCCTCGTAGGCTTCGTCGTCGGTGACGGTCACTATCTCATCGATGACCGATCGATCAAGTGTATCGGGCAGGAAACCTGCTCCTATTCCCTGTATTTTGTGGGCGCCTGATCTTCCTTCGGTAAGATACGGTGAGGCAGACGGCTCAACTCCGATAACTTTAATATCGGGGTTTTGCTCCTTTAAAAATCTTCCCGTTCCGCTGATCGTACCACCCGTGCCGATACAAGCAACCAAAATATCTATCTTACCATCGGTATCCTGCCATATTTCAGGTCCCGTGGTCTTATAATGAGCTTCGGGATTTGAGAGATTTGTGAACTGACCAACGATCATTGAATCGTAGATGCTTTTTTCAAGCTCCTCGGCTTTTTGTATAGCGCCCTGCATACCGAGTGCGCCGTCCGTGAGCACGAGCTTTGCACCGTACGCGCTCATAAGCGCCCTGCGCTCTGCCGACATTGTATCGGGCATAACGATGATGAGCTTATATCCCCTCGCGGCGCAAAGGGCGGCAAGTCCGATACCAGTGTTTCCCGAGGTCGCCTCGATAAGCGTGCTGTTTTTGGTCAATTTGCCCTCTTTTTCGTACTTTTCTATCATTTCCCTTGCGACACGGTCCTTGACCGAGCCTGCGGGATTGAAAAACTCGACCTTAGCGTACAAATTCGCGGTCGATGCGATTTTTTGCTCAAAATTTGTCAGCTCAAGCAACGGAGTTTTGCCGACGAGTTCAAAGACGGAGCTGCATATATTCAAAATAACACCCTCTTTCATACTATCCTATAAATTATATCACATAAGCCTAATTTTGTCAATCGCGGTATTAAAATAGTCGGCATTTTTGTTTTTCGGGTGGATATTTTCTGTAAACTTCTTGATTTTATTGAGGTTATGTGATATAATTGTAAAGTTGATACTTTCTGAAAGGAATTTTGACTATGAAATTTTTTAAGATCATTGCATTGATATTAGCCTTGGCTACGTTGTTCACCTTCGTTTCCTGCGACGGCTCGAGCAACAAGAACGATGAGACAACTGTTGGTTCTTCCAATGAGACCACCGTGGAAACGACAGGAGCTACGACCGAAACGACCGCCGAAGAAACTACCGAGCCTATTGAGGAGGAAACATTTGAGACCGAGCTGCGTGAAGATTACGCCAGCTTCTGTAGCTATAAAGCTGACGTTCCCAGCTTTAAACCCATATCAGCATCCTCATCTTGCGCTATGTCGTTTACCGTTCCCAACGGTTATGTGACCGAGCTTGCGTTGCGCTTTGTCACAGGCGACAAATATGTAGAGACTGACTTTGTGATCAGTATTTATAATTTTACAGGCGATTTCAAGGAAACTGTTGCAACCGAGCCTATCCGTTCCGAGAAGGTCGGAACTATCTTCCAGACCTACACCCTTACGTTTGAAGAGGGTGAGATCGGAAAGGGTGATTATCTCGTAGTCGTTACCAGTGAAACAGAGGATGAATCCGAATCCTTGATCCTCGGAAGCAGCTGGAGCAAAAAGGCTATGCCCGAAGAGTACGCCGATTATAATTTTATATTCTATGACAACGGAAAACCGACCAAGTCAAGAGCTTTGTACGGTGGATTCAATATCGTTCATGAGGTTCGCAAGGAAAGTGACGATACTCCTGAGGATATCGTAACAGAAAAAGACCCCGAGAACGTTGCAAAGGTGATCATTCTTTCGGGTCAGTCGAATGCAGTGGGAACGTCCGTAAACTATTCCCTCCAGCAGAAGCTCGGTAAGGATGAATATTCCAAGTATTCGGCGGGATTTCCCAACGTAAAGATACTTTTTTACAACGAATGTCTCAATGAGAACTATCAGATGGTCTTCGCTCAGCAGTCCACCTCGTTCGTTAACGTAAAGGCAGGTCAGGGCGTTAATCCCACGATGTTCGGTCCTGAGCTCGGTCTTGCGGCCTACCTTTCCGAGACCTACCCCGACGAGACCTTCTACATAATCAAGTATGCCGCAGGCGGCGCTACACTTTACGATCATTACAATCCTACGACCGAAGGAAACAAATCCAACGAATGTCTGACCAAGCTCGATCAGACCATCGAAAATGGTCTTGATCTCCTTGAGAAAGAGGGTCTTACTCCAAAAATCGTCGGTATGCTTTGGATGCAAGGTGAGTCCGACTCCAATCTTGCTTCTCAGGCATACAATTACTACGAGCTTGAAACTGCTCTGATAGCTCACATTCGTGAAAAGTACGCGGATCACGCGTCCGTACGCGGTATCGCTTTCATCGACGCCGCTATCTCTAATAGCGGTATGTGGAGCAACTACCTGGCGCTGAATTACTCTAAGATACTGATCTCGAGAGATTCACACCTCAACTATTATATAGACACCAACGCTCACGGGATGACTACTCTTGAGGAAAACAACGACTATGCACATTACGATTCCACGTCTATGCTCCTGCTCGGTCAGTTGTTTGGCCAAACACTTTCACAAGCAATAGATTAATGCATTAAGATAAATACACAAAAAGCACAAAAAGAAGCTTTGCTCTTTTTGTGCTTTTTGCTGTTTTTTTGATTTTTTTGTAAAACTTATTGACTTTTTCCTATATTATGGTATAATGATTTCAGTTAGCGGGCGCTAACTGACAGTTTTTTGCTTTTTACGAAAACGAAAGCATAGCAAATTACCACTAAAGAGGACTTATCTATGATGCCTTTAGCTCTTGCCAATATTGGCGAAGAATATTTGATCAGAAGGATCGGCGGCTCTCCCGAGGTGAAAAAGCATCTTGAGAATCTCGGCTTCGTCGTTGGCGGTGACGTTTCGATCATTAATTCTATCGGTGGAAACATTATCGTCAAGGTCAAGGAGTCCCGCGTTGCCATAAGCAAGGAAATGGCTATGAAGATCATGGTGTGATCTTCCCCGCTGTTTTATAATATAATACGTTAAGGAGGATGCAGAAATGAAAACTCTGAAGGAAGTCAAGGTCGGCGAAACGGTCAAGGTAGTTAAGCTTCACGGTGAGGGCGCGGTCAAGCGCAGGATCATGGACATGGGTATTACCAAGGGCGTTGAAATTTTTGTCCGAAAGGTCGCTCCCTTAGGTGACCCCGTTGAGATCAACGTTCGCGGTTACGAGCTTTCATTGCGCCGTGCCGATGCCGAAATGGTTGAGGTAGAATAAAATATTCGGGGATTCATCCCCTGATATTTTTGGCGAGGAGTTAGCGGCTGCTAACCACGAAATGAAATTAAAAAATTAATTTATAGAAAGGCATTGTTACTGTTATGAGTATCAGAATTGCTCTTGCCGGCAACCCTAACTGCGGTAAGACGACATTGTTCAACGCGCTTACGGGCGCTAACCAGTACGTCGGAAACTGGCCCGGTGTTACCGTGGAAAAAAAGGAAGGTAAGCTCAAAAAGCACGACGGTGTTACCGTTACCGACCTCCCCGGCATTTATTCCCTTTCCCCTTACACTCTCGAGGAGGTCGTTGCAAGAAATTACCTCATCGGAGAGCGCCCCGACGTCATCCTTAACATCGTTGACGGAACTAATCTTGAAAGAAACCTTTATCTCACGACTCAGCTCACAGAGCTCGGCATTCCCGTTGTAGTTGCTATTAATATGATGGATATCGTCCGCAAGAACGGAGATAAGATCAATATTGAGGAGCTCAGCCGCGAGCTTGGATGCAAGATCGTTGAGATATCCGCGCTCAAGGGCGACGGAACTCTCGTGGCGGCAGAGGAGGCTATCAAAGCCGCAGAGGCAGGCAAGTGCGTTCCCATGCACACCTTCTCGGGTGCAGTCGAGCACGCTATCGCTCATATTGAGGAGGCGGCAGTGCACTCTCTTCCCGAGGAGCAGCAGAGATGGTACGCGATCAAGATCTTTGAGAGAGATGAAAAGGCTATCGAGGCTCTTGGACTCTCCGAGGAGATGCTTGCTCACATCGAAAAGGACATTGCGGCTGCAGAGCGCGAGCTTGACGATGACTCGGAGTCTATCATTACCAACGAGCGTTACGTTTACATAGCGCAGCTGATGAAGAACTGCTACAAAAAGAAGAGTCACGACAAGCTGACCCTCTCCGACAAGATAGACAAGATCGTTACCAACAGAATTTTGGCTCTGCCGATATTCGCTGTCGCTATGTTCTTGGTTTATTTCATTTCGATCGGTTCGGTCGGTGATTTTACAGTTGTATTTATGAACGACGGTTTGTTCGGTTCGTTTGCTGAAGCCGCAGCTGCTGGAGATCTTCCCTCTTGGATGGGCTCATGGGTCAGCATTCCCGAGCTATTAGATATGGCGCTTCTGAATCAAGCGGGAGAGCCTATTATCTTCCCCTGGCTCTACTCGCTTATTATGGACGGCATAGTAGGTGGCGTTGGTGCCGTTCTCGGCTTCGTTCCCCAGCTTCTCGTTCTCTTTATTCTTCTTTCTCTGCTTGAGGATTGCGGATACATGGCACGCGTTGCCTTCATTATGGACCGCGTATTCCGCAAGTTCGGTCTTTCCGGAAAGTCCTTCATTCCTATGCTCGTGAGCACGGGATGCGGCGTTCCCGGTATTATGGCTTCGAGAACCATCGAGCAGGACCGTGACAGAAAAATGACTATTATGACCGCGGGCTTTATGCCCTGCGGAGCTAAAATGCCCATAGTAGCGTTTATCGCGGGCGCTCTCTTCAGCGACAGCTGGCTCGGCGGCGCTTGGGTTGCTACCTCTGCATATTTCATCGGCATTGCGGCAGTAATAATCTCGGGTATTATTCTCAAGAAGACAAAGCCCTTTGCGGGTGATCCTGCTCCCTTCGTTATGGAGCTTCCCGCTTATCACGCACCCGTTGCAGGAAACGTGCTGCGCTCTATGTGGGAACGTGGTTGGTCCTTCATCAAGCGTGCAGGAACAGTTATTCTTGCGGCAAGCATCATTATTTGGACTCTCAACAGTCTTTCGTTTGAGGGCGGATTCCACTATATCACCGAGGAGCTCGGTGGTGCGTCTATTCTTGAAGTAATAGGTAGCGCTATAGCTTGGATCTTTGCTCCTCTCGGATTCGGAACCTGGCAGGCTGCTGTTGCAACTATTCTCGGTCTTGTTGCTAAGGAAGAGGTAGTCGGCGTATTCGGTGCACTTGCAGGAATGGAAGAAACGCTTGTAGGCGAGCTTCTTTCGGCCCAGCAGGCGGCAGGAATCATCTTCTTTGACGGCAACGCTCTCGCTGGATTCTCGTTTATGATATTTAACCTTCTCTGTGCTCCCTGCTTCGCGGCTATGGGTGCTATCAAGAGAGAGATGAACAACGGCAAATGGACGGCATTTGCTATCGGTTATATGTGCGTATTCGCTTACGCGTGCTCACTCATTGTATATCAGCTCGGCGCTTGGTTTATCGGCACGGGCAGTATCATAGGCACGATCGCAGCCGTTCTCGTGCTCGCATTTATGGTCTATATGCTGGTTCGTCCTGCTAAAAAGGCATTGAACAAATAAATTTTTCTTTTGAAGGAGGATAAAATTATGATGCCCTGGTTATCATATCTTTTGATCGGTGTTATTGCCGCCGCATTTATATCGATAATTGTCGTTGGCGTGATAAATAAGAAAAAAGGCAGATCCTCCTGCTCCTGCGGTGGGAACTGCGGTGCTTGCGGACTTTGCAACAGTCAAAAGGAATACGACAAGCAATAATTTTTATAATTACGGAGCCCTTTTCGGAGGGCTCTGTTTTTATTTTGGGAATACTATTAGAGAAATACAGAATATAATTATTTCACTTAGACAAATATTTTTCACATTTATATAACAAACTATTTTCACATTAAATCGCAAAGCATTGTTGCTTTTGCAGATATTTTATGGTATAATTATCCAAGAAGCCGTTTTTTTGTTAAAAAAGGCTTGATTCATGCTTTCATTTAGCTAAAAATGAAATATTTGGAGGAAAATCAATGAAATTTTATTGCGAAGACAAAGAAAATGTCTTACGTGAGCTTGATGCCTCATCCGAAGGTCTGACCTCGGCAGAGGCTAAAAAGCGACTTGCCGAAAACGGTAAGAACAAGCTCGTAGAAGCAAAGAAGGAATCTGTAATCGTCAGATTCTTAAAGCAGCTTGCAGAGCCTATGACCATCATACTTCTCGTTGCAGCGGCTATTTCCGCCGGTGTTGAGATCTACAACGGCTTACAGCACGGCTTTGAGTTCCCCGCTGACGTTGTGATCATTCTCGCGGTCGTGCTCATAAACGCGATCCTCGGTGTTCTTCAGGAAAGCAAAGCTGAAAAGGCGATCGAAGCCCTTCAGGAAATGTCGAAGGCACAGAGCAAGGTGATTCGTGACGGTAAGCAGATAAGCATACCCAGTGAAGACCTCGTCATCGGTGACATTATAGTTCTCGAGGCGGGCGATGCAGTTCCCGCTGATGCTCGTATTATTGAGTGCGCTTCTATGAAGGTAGAGGAAGCCGCCCTCACGGGTGAATCGGTTCCCGTTGACAAGAAGGTCGAAACACTTGTCCCCGGTCAGAACGGTGACGTTGCACTCGGTGACCGTAAGAATATGGTATTTATGGGCTCTACCGTCGTTTACGGACGCGGAAAGGCGGTCGTTGTTGCAACCGGTATGGAAACCGAGATGGGTAAGATCGCAGACGCGCTTGCTCAAGCTGAAGAGGGTAAGACTCCCCTTCAGATCAAGCTTGCAGGTCTTTCCAAGATCCTTACGTGGCTCGTTATAGGCATCTGCGTAGTTATATTTGGCGTTCAGCTCATTCGTGACGGAGTAGGCTTTGAACCCATACTCAACTCCTTTATGATAGCTATTTCTCTTGCGGTTGCGGCTATTCCCGAGGGACTTGCTACCGTCGTTACCATCGTTCTCTCTATCGGTGTAACGAATATGTCCAAGAGAAACGCGATCATTCGTAAGCTTACCGCAGTTGAAACTCTCGGCTGCACTCAGATAATCTGCTCTGACAAGACGGGTACTCTTACACAGAACAAGATGACCGTTGTTGACCACTACGGAGATAACGAAAAGCTCCTTGCAAACGCTATGTCTCTCTGCTCTGATGCAGAATTTGACGAGGAAGCAAAAACTGCAGTCGGTGAACCTACCGAGGCTGCTCTCGTTAACTACGCAGAAAAGCTTGAGCTTTCAAAGAACGTTCAGAAAAACATCTTCGTCCGTGTAGGCGAAGTTCCCTTCGACTCGGGAAGAAAGATGATGTCAACGGTACACAAGACCGCCGATGGCGCGATCGTTCAGTTCACAAAGGGTGCTCCCGACGAGCTCCTTAAGCGTTGTACAAAGGTGCTTATAAACGGCGAGATCGCCGAACTTACCGATGCGATCCGTGCAGACATTCTCGGTGCAAACAAGGCTATGGCAGACAAGGCGCTCCGCGTTCTTGCGGCCGCAAAGAAGGATCTTGACAAAGAGCCTGACGAGTACACAAGCGAGGCGGTTGAGAACGACCTCTGCTTCGTAGGTCTTGTAGGTATGATCGACCCCGTTCGTCCCGAGGTTAAGCCCGCTATCGACGAGTGCCGAAGCGCAGGTATTCGTCCTATAATGATCACGGGTGACCACAAGGATACCGCGATCGCGATCGCAATGCAGCTTGGTATCATTACCGATCCTTCGCAAGCAATCACGGGCGCTGAGCTTGACGATATATCCGACGAAGAGTTCGAGACCGCAGTTGAAAAATACAGCGTATACGCACGCGTTCAGCCCGAGCATAAGACAAGAATTGTCAATGCTTGGCGCAAAAAAGGCATGGTTACCGCTATGACCGGTGACGGTGTAAACGATGCTCCTTCTATAAAGAATGCTGATATTGGTGTCGGAATGGGTATCACGGGTACAGACGTTACAAAGAACGTTGCAGATATGATACTTGCAGACGACAACTTTGCAACTATCGTTTCCGCGGTTGGCGAAGGAAGAAGAATCTACGATAACATCCGTAAGGCGATTCAGTTCCTTCTTGCATCCAATCTCTCCGAGGTGCTGTCGATATTCGCCGCTACTCTTCTTGGATTTACGATATTCCAGCCCGTACACCTGCTTTGGATAAATCTTATTACAGACTGCTTCCCCGCCCTTGCTCTCGGTATGGAAAAGCCCGAGGCTGACGTTATGAAGCGCAAGCCTCGTGACTCCAAGGAAGGCATATTTGCAGGCGGTCTTGGTGTTGCGGTCTTCTATCAGGGTGTAGTAGTAACACTTATCACACTTGCATCCTATTATATTGGTAGATACGTTTTGGTAGCAACAGACCCTCACGCCGCAGGACTTGTCGGTGAAGCGCTTGACCTATACGGCGCCAAGGTAGGAACCAGTATGGCGTTCCTTACCCTCTCGCTCTGCGAGATCTGCCACGCGTTCAATATGAGAAGCCTCCACGGCTCAATCTTCAAAATGAAGAAGCAAAATCTTTGGCTTTGGGGCGCAGCGATCCTCTCCTTCATTCTTACAACAGTAGTAATTGAGGTTCCGTTCCTGGCAAATGCATTTGAGCTTGCTCAGCTTGACCTTGCCGAATACGGTATTGCATTCGGACTTGCAATTCTTATTATCCCGATAGTTGAAATTGCAAAGGTTATCCACAGAGCAATCGACAAGCGTCACGGTTGATAAATCGAAAAAACAACTAAACTAATATGCACCGTCAAAGGCAAAAACTTTTGGCGGTGCATCTTTTTATGCATCAAACGTTTTGGATTGCTTCAATAAACTGCTTGAGGTTATTTTTTTCGCAAAAGCGTTGAAAAATCTGACAAAATATGCTACAATGTAAGATGAAGTATTGTTTTGACTGAAAAATGATCGGTCTGGCGATAAAGAAGGTGAAAAATAATGAAATTGACCAAGATTTTTGAAAAAAACACGCCCCACCTCTCGTTTGAGGTCTTTCCTCCCAAAACGACGACTGCTTTTGAAAGTGTGAAGTCTGCTACAGAGCAGATCGCTGCGCTCAAGCCCTCGTTTATGAGTGTGACCTACGGCGCGGGCGGCGGAACGAGTCAATACACGCTTGACATTGCGAAAAACATAAAGGCGCAATACGGTGTGCCAACTCTCGCGCATCTGACCTGTGTTTCGTCTACCAAGGATACGGTTCGTGATATGATCGAACGCATAAAGGCGGCGGGGATCGAAAATATTATGGCGCTTCGCGGCGATATTCCCGCGAATATGCTTGATGCCGATCGAAGCGGATGGGCGTACTCTCACGCGGTCGAGCTTGTTCGTGAGCTTAAGGAAAGCGGTGCGGAACTTTGCATCGGCGGAGCTTGCTACCCCGAGATACATCCCGAAAGCGCAAACCAGAAGGAAGATATCAAGTATCTCAAGGAAAAGGTTGACGCGGGTTGCGATTTCCTAACAACTCAAATGTTTTTTGACAACAATCTTTTCTATAATTTTATGTACAAGGTACGCGAGGCTGGCATCACCGTACCGATCATCCCCGGTATTATGCCGATAACCAATGCCAATATGGTCGAGCGCTCTATAAAGATGTCGGGCTCGTTTATGCCTCAGCGCTTCAAGGCACTCGTTGACAAATTCGGATCTGATCCCGAGGCGATGAAGCAGGCAGGCATTGCTTACGCCACCGATCAGATAATCGATCTTTACGCTAACGGCATCACCAACGTGCACGTTTACTCGATGAACAAGCCCGAGGTCGCCGAGAGGATACAGACCAACGTCTCTGCAATAATCGGAAAATGAGTACTGTTTTATTTAAGGAATTTACTCTGCCCGAGGTTGATCGCCACGAGGTGCTTCGCTATATGGGTTGCAAGGAATCCACCGCTGAAACCGAGGCGCTTATCGATCGCGCTATTGAGATTGCAAGGGGCGCTTTTTGCGGCAAGGTCTGCTTTTGTGAGCTGCCCCTGTCGGTTTTCGACAGTCAGATACAATTTGGAGCTATACGAACGAAAAGCAAGAATCTTTTAAAAAATCTTGACGGTTGTGAGTCAGTAATTCTCTTTGGCGCGACTGTTGGGATCGAGATAGACCGCCTGATAATGCGCTACGGCAAGATCTCGCCCTCGTTGGCGGTCTGCTTACAGGCTCTCGGCGCCGAGAGAATAGAGGCTCTGTGTGATATTTTTTGCGCCGATATGGCGCGAAAGCAAGGATTTCAGGGCAAACGGCTTCGTCCGAGGTTCAGCCCCGGATACGGCGATTTCCCGCTTGATGCACAGAAGGAGATATTCGCTATACTTGGTTGTGACAGACGGATCGGTCTTACTCTCAACGACAGTCTGATTATGTCGCCGACGAAATCGGTAACCGCTATAATAGGAATTTATTAAACTGAAATGAAAATACTTGATTTTATTAAGAACAATCTGCTTATACTTGACGGGGGCATGGGCACGCTTTTACAGTCTCACGGACTTGCGGCTGGCGAGCTTCCCGAACGTTGGAATCTGACTCACCCCAAGGTGATACAGAAAATTCACCGTGATTATTACAATGCGGGTTCAAACGTGGTTTCTACCAACACGTTTGGGGCAAATCTGCTGAAATTTTCTCGCGAGGAGCTTGAGGACATTATTCGCGCGGCTGTTGAAAACGCGAAAATTGCGAGGGAAACGTCCAATAGCGGCAAGGAAAGGTTTATCGCTCTCGATATCGGTCCTTCGGGCAAGCTTTTAAAGCCTTACGGAGATTTTGATTTTGAGGATGCCGTTTCCCTTTTTGCCGAAACGGTAAAGCTTGGAGTCAAATACGGTGTTGACTTTATTTTCATCGAGACGATGAATGACAGCTACGAGACAAAGGCGGCGCTACTCGCGGCGAAGGAAAATTGCGATCTGCCCGTTTTCGTTTCCAACGCTTACGGATCTGACGGCAGACTTATGACGGGCGCATCGTCTGCGGCAATGGTAGCTATGCTTGAAGGCATGGGGGCGGACGCTATCGGTGCCAACTGCTCACTTGGTCCGAGTCAGCTTGCTCCCGTGGTCGAGGAGCTTTTGAAATACGCTTCTGTTCCCGTTCTGCTCAAACCCAACGCGGGGCTTCCCGAGATCAAGGACGGCAAAACGGTATATGATATTACGCCTGAGGAGTTTGCGAAAGAGGTCGCTATGCTCGTCGGCAAGGGTGTTCGAATCTGTGGCGGATGCTGCGGTACAACTCCTGATTATATCCGCGCTCTCGCGGGTTCGAATCCTACTATCCCTGCCATGAGTGAGAAGAAAAACGACACCCTTGTGTCGTCTTATACTCACGCGGTTAATTTTGCGAATGCCCCGATACTTATTGGCGAGCGTATCAACCCTACCGGCAAAAAGCGCTTCAAACAAGCGCTTCGTGACCGTGATATCGACTTTATTCTCAAGGAAGGACTTGATCAGGAGGCGGCAGGCGCTCATATTCTTGACGTTAACGTCGGTCTGCCCGAAAAAGACGAGCCCGAGACTATAAAAGAAGTCGTTTGTGCGCTTCAGGCGGTCTGCAACCTGCCGTTACAGATAGACACTGCCAATCCCGTCGCGATGGAGGCGGCTTTGCGCCGATACAACGGCAAGGCAATGATCAACTCGGTCAACGGCAAAGCGGAATCTATGCGCGCGGTCTTCCCTCTCGTTAAAAAATACGGAGGCGTGGTCGTGGCGCTTACGCTTGATGAAAACGGCATACCCGACTCGGTCGACGGCAGGCTTGAGATCGCAAAAAGAATCCTCTCCGTTGCAAAGGAATACGGAATAGACAAAAAGGACATAATTTTTGACACTCTGACTATGACGGTCAGCGCCGAGCCGACGGCGGCTCTCGTTACTCTCGGTGCTCTGCGAAGAATTCGCGAGGAGCTTGGTGCTAACACGGTTCTTGGTGTTTCAAACGTTTCGTTCGGTCTTCCCGCACGCGACGTACTCAACTCTGCTTTCTTTGTCAGCGCGCTTGAAAACGGGCTTTCCGCGGCAATAATGAACCCATATTCCGCCGAGATGATGAAGGCTTATTATTCCTTCCGCGCGCTTCACGGTCTTGACGAGAATTGCTCGGATTACGTGGCTCTCGCGGCGCGTTTGACGGGTAGTGAAACGATTTCGGCAGCGGGCACTTCTTCTGCCGACAACGGCACGGAATCCTTAAAGGAGACCATAATAAAGGGGCGTTGCGACAAGGCGCGTGAGCTTACGGTCGCGATGCTGGGGGATACTCCTGCTCTCGATATCGTCAAGGAGCATATAATTCCTGCGCTTGACGTGGTTGGCAAGGGATTTGAGGAGCACACGGTTTATCTGCCCGGTCTTCTTATGAGCGCTGAGGCGGCAAAGGCGGCTTTCGAGCCGATCAGCGAGGCACTTGCGGCAAGCAAGGCAGAGGGTGCGGAGAGATTGACTATCGTTATGGCTACGGTTAAGGGTGATATTCACGATATTGGAAAGAATATCGTTTGTTTGTTGCTTGAAAATTACGGATTCAGGGTCATTGATCTCGGTCGCGACGTCGCTCCCGAGGCTATCGTTGAAGCGGCTTTACGCTACAAGGCAGAGATCGTTGGACTCAGCGCGCTTATGACAACTACTGTTCCCTCAATGGAGAAAACTGTGGCTATGCTTCACGAGAATGTTCCCTTCTGCAAGGTCATAGTGGGCGGCGCGGTCTTGACCGAAGAATACGCCAATATGATCGGCGCGGACAAGTATGCCGCGGATGCTATGGAGGCGGTAAGATACGCCGAGAGTGTTGAGGCGGGGTTGAAATAATCTAATACGCATAAAAAATCACGGTTGCCTTTGGCAACCGTGATTTTTTATTCAATATCCTCGATTCTGCACTCGAGATCGTCAACTCTGTCCTGTATGCTATCAACTACAAGCTCTATGCTTTGCATTCGATCCTGTAGGCTCTTAAGCATGCTTGCAGAACGCACAACAGCAGTCGGCTCAAGTATCTCTATGAGCGCAAGCTCAATCTTAGCCCCCACGAGCTCAACGGGGTCAAGCCGGAGTCCCGTAAGTATACCTCGCCAAAAAGCGTTTGAAGACATATCCGCGTACAGATCGATCATTCCGCAGCCTGCAACGTAATCAACTCTTACGTGCTTTTGCTCACTGTATTCATTGCTCGCTTCGGTCTTGAAATACAGCTTCAGGTAGGAATTGTAAAACTTATTGTTTATCGTCCAGCCCCGCGAGTTAGGATCGTCAAGATCTACTCTCATGCGGATATGGATGTGCTTGGTCTTTCCTATTTCAAAAAACAAATTATTGTTATATATCATAGGGTCGTAAACCGCTTGCTTATTTTCTATCCACTCCGTCCTGTATGCAAGCGCTGTTTGACAGGGTATGGCTGTAGCGTTTACAACCTCCCAATTTTTTATTTCGGGGTCGGAGGGATCTGAAAAGCTACAGCTATATCTTACTTCCCCGTTTTCATCAACAAGTGCGATGTATTCTATCTCGCTTCTTTCGGAATAACCGAGAGTGGTGTCTATGCGTAGCTGTGTGAGAGTATCATCCCAGGACGGACTTGTAAAAATTATATCGGCGCTACACGTCTGCCCGGTAAAGTATGGGTAGGATATCATTTTTTGCCTATCCCAATTCGGATGATTTTTTGTGGTGTAGAATATTTCCAAGGTGTCCTTATGACTCGTGCTGAAAGATCTGAACTTAATGATAATTCGATTAACTGCTCGAATATCAAGATCCATTTTTTTGTTAACTATCTGGGGGTCAATAACTCGGCCTACGGTTTTCCATTTCGGGGTCGTCTCAAATACGATCTTATTCTCAGATTCGATTATCTTGGCATTTTCCAAGCGCCATTTACTCAGCTCACTCTCGGTCATTGATGTAAAATCAAAGCTTTCAAGAGCATTACATTCACTAAGCGAGGTTTCAAGTGCATCCTCGCTATCACCCGACATCAGCATATCAACGAGCCGTTCAAGATAAATAATACGTTGCTCCAGCATTTCAGTTGCCACGCGATTATCATTTTTTACCGACATTCCAAGCAGCTCATCCGCTGATACGCCGAACAACGCTGCCATTGCGGGAATAAGCTCCAAATCGGGATTTGCAACCCCTCTTTCCCATTTGGATACCGCTTGCGCAGACACGTAAAGACTGTCGGCAAGCATTTCCTGTGTTAGATTGTTCTTTTTTCTCAGCTCGTATATTTTTTCACCAAGATTCATTCGGTCTCCCTCTCTTTCGTCTCGCTTACGATTTCATTGTAGCACACGCGCAAAATAAAGTCAATAACTTATTTTTCGGGCAAATTAAACCAATGGTTTAGTTGGTATTTATATACAAAAAAGAGCTACCAAGTGCCATTTGACACACGGTAGCTCTTTGGTTTTATTTTGCGTTTTCTGTAGAAACAACGTATGCTTCCGTTTTCGACATTGGCTCACCCTTGACGGTAACCTGATAGACCTCGACCTTCTCGGTTTTTGCAAAATCGAAGAAGGTGGTCTTCTTGGGTATTCTGAGGGTATTTGAGTCGAGATACTCGGTATCTCGTTCGTCCTCGTCGCAGAAGATGACGCTGTACGGCGTGAAATTCTCACCCTTGACGTAGACGTAATCGCCCTCGACGTAGACGTCGGCGATGCTGATATCACGGCTACCCATCATCATATAGTCGATAGGATCGTATTTGACGTCACCGTATGCGTATTTATCGCCGTAGAGCACGTCGTATTCGATCTTCGTGAGCTTATCCGCGTAGTCTTCATCCTCGCTGCAAACACGGTGGAACATATTGATAACGCCCTCATCGTTGCCGATTATATCCATGACCGTCGGAAAAAGCTGATATGCGTAAATATCTTTGTCCGTAAAGGCTTCGGACTCGACCTCAAAATTGGGGATGATGATGTATTCGGTCTGGAAATCGTTCATTTCGGAGAGTGTGATGCCACTGTCCTTGACCAAGGTGGGCAGATGATCTCCGTATAAGACCAGGATCGTATCCTCCTCAAGAGCCATTACCTCGTCGTATATAGCCTTTACAAATTCGTCAACGGCGTGGAGCTGGCTGACGTAATAATTATATCTGCTCAGCGTTGCGGCGTTACTTGCGCCTCCCGTTACGGTAACGTCACCCTCGACGGCAACGTAGTCATCGGGATAATCGCCGTGAGACTGCACCGCTACTGTGAAAACAAAATCGGACTCCTCGGTTGAGGAAAGGAGGTGCAATATTTCATCGGTGAGCATTGCGTCCTCTGCCCAACCGTACGGGTTGTAGGTGGGATTCGGGAAATACTCGATCGAGGTAAAGCTCTCAAATCCGAGGTTCTTGTAGACCTCGTTTCGCTGATAGAAGGTTCCCTCGTTGTTATGTATCGCGTGAGTGCGATAGCCCGATGCTAAAAGGTCGTAGGCGATGGTCTCGCAGGTGGTTTCGGAAAGAATGGTTCGGTAGGGGTATTCGCCTGCACCAAAGTCCCTTATTCTCATACCCGTAAGCACCTCAAATTCCACGTTGATCGTAGCCGCGCCGATAACCGGCACGGTGAGGAATCCACTCGGATACTGCTCCTTGAGAGCCGTGAAATTTGGAACGGGATCCTCTGAGTAGGTCAATTCATTTATATATTTTACATCAAAGAATGACTCGAGCTGAACGAAAACGACGTTCGGCTTTTCTTGCTCTTCATTGCTACCCTCATCCCCACTCTCGCCGTATATCTGGTTGAGTATCTTATCCATTTCATCCGAGCCGTAGTCGCTTGGACGGTTTACTCCTCGGTCAAATACACTCAACGAAAAGCAATAAGCAAATCCATAATCGTTATAGGCATCCGCGAGGTTCGGAAAGCGTGTGGTAAGATTGTTTGTCTGAAATCCTATTACTATGGATGCTACAAGTACGACTGCAGTGGTTACAAAGCTTATAATGAAGCTTTTGAGCTTGATGCCGTGGGATTTAGTTTTGATAAACAAAACAACTATTCCCGCGATCGCACCCAGTATCGCCCCGATCATCAATGCAAGCTCATAGGGCTTGAAATATACGTCAATGATCGTTATAATACTCAAAAAGATCGAAAAGTCCACCGCTGAAAGAGGTGTTACTCTATTGATCAGCACGAAAAACTGAATGACACCAAGCGCGAACAAAAGTGTAGACACGAGCGCTACGCTTGCTACACGCTTGGGTATCAGGAGGGTCGGCAGAAGAAGGACGAGCGCGATGCAGTAATTAGCTATGAAAGCGATCGGATTTTCTATCAAAAATACGAATCCTCCGACAAATGAGCGTCTTGAAAGGCACTCAACGACCAAAGTTATTATAAAAGCCAAGAAAAGATGCGCGGGTACGCGATCAAAGTCTATGAGCGTGCGACCAAGCGCCTTCAAACGCGTTCTAATTGCGCCGCTGGATCCCTTCTCGGCAGACGAATTGACTGATTTATTCATTATTCCTCACTTCTTTTCAAACAAGTTTATAATTCTCAAATTTCCGAGGTTTATTTTATCACACTTATTGCGCAATGTCAAGCAGCTGAAAGGATTTTTAATAATTTTTCACATTAATACACGAGCAGGTCACATACTTATAATTCAATTAAAAAACCGAGAACGCGCGCAACGTCGTTCTCGGTTCAGGTTAAAATATTTTGTGATGCAAGCTCAATAGTTCATTTTTGTTCCCGCTTCTACACTTGCCGTCCATCCGCCTTTAGTTATGAATTCTGCAACAAGGTCGCGGGCAAATATACTCGGATCGTATTCGGCAACAACCGTGAGATTGTTAGGCGCATAGAACGCACTGTACGTATCGACAATGACGTAATACGTATCGTTATCTTTTATCTGATCTTTGATCTGCTCGCCGTATTCTCCGAGGTGTATGTAATAGTTATCGTTGTTGGTCTCCAAGAATTTCTTTTTGAGATCTCCGCCCTTGATTGAGCACAGGACGATTCGGTTATCGAACGGCAAAAGCGTATTGAGTATCCCGTACGTAACTTCCCCCATTGGAAGCGAATACGGGCTTCTGACCGACATAAAGCCTCCGCCAAGTACGATGTCATAATCATCTCCCCACTCTGCAGCACCCGTTTCGTAATAAAGCTTTGCAACAAGCTGCTTTATCTCACTACTGCTTCGGGTTCTGTCATTCATGCCGACGATCAGATTTGATTTAGAGATCTCGTCAGAATATTTTTCAAGCAATTTATCTACAACTTCATCTTCTTCAAGAGATGAGTACTTATTTGACGACACGTACTCTGCTACGTTAACACCTGAATTTCCATTAGCCGAGTTGATCTTTACCTCGACGTGCGAAAGGCCGCGATTATCTCCTCCGCCCTGAAGATGATATACTCCGCAACTATCCACCATGACGTAATTCTGATGAGTATGCGATTCGAAAACAAGATCAACGTAGCCCTCCGAGAGCGCCACGTCATAGTACGAGGATATAGAACCCGAACCTATCTGAATCGTGCTTCCCGAGCTTCGACCGTATCCGTCGTGCACTGAGTAGACTATATAATCCGCGCCAATACTACGCAGTCTTTCGGACTCACTTTTTACAAGCGCTGTCAACTCCGAGCCGACCTTAAAATAAACGTCCTCCGTTTTGTCCGATGAGATTGACGAATAGCAATCTCCGATTGCGCCGATGATGCCGATTTGAATATCTCCGAGATCCACTACGACCGACGGTGAGCAGCACTCTACACGTTCGTTTGTTGCGCGGTCGTATACGTTGATAGCAAGCAGCGGAAATTCGGCAAGCGCAGCATTTTCCTCGATCTTCTCTTCTCCCCAGTCGAACTCGTGATTGCCGAGGGTCATCGCCGCAAAATCAAGCTCGTTCATCCAATCTGTCACGATAAAGCCGCTTGTAAGGTTGGATTCGGGACCGCCCTGCCACATATCTCCGCTTGACAGAAAAATCGTGTGATCGTCGCTCTCGGTTGCGTTTTTCAGATAAGTTGAAAGACCTTCGACACCAACGTTTTCTTCTGTCGTGCAGAATTTGCCGTGTAGATCGTTGATAGCGTAGAGGTCAACGCAAACTATCACCGATATAGTGCAGACGTCGCATTCTCCGTTATCGTCACCGTCGATGTGGTTGTCGCACTCGGTCTTTCCGCCAGTCGTGTCTTCCGTAGAGCTACTCGTTTCGGAATGATCGTCGCAGTTGCTTTCCGTTTCGGCGGTGATTTCGTTGTCGGCTTCAGTTCCAACAGTTGTTTCGATTTCGTCCGTACTACCGCTTTCAATATTAATATTGGGTGAATTGCAGCTTGTAAGCATAACGACAAGTGCTAACAGTAAGCAAAGTAAATTTCTTTTTATATTCATAACTACCTCGAATAAACAAAAGATAATTGGTACACGTCACCTCGGGCAAAAAATCAAGCCGAACGCAAGGTTAAAGAATCTTTCAGTCGAGGTGACAAGATTCAGAACACTTAACTAAATCCTCGCAAGCTCGGATTTAGTTGGGAAGTTCTCTTGGTACACGTCACCTCGGGCAAAAAATCAAGCCGAACACAAGGTTAAAGAATCTTTCGGTCGAGGTGACAAGATTCAGAACACTTAACTAAATCCTCGCAAGCTCGGATTTAGTTGGGAAGTTCTCTTGGTACACGTCACCTCGGGCAAAAAATCAAGCCGAACACAAGGTTCGGCTTGATTTTTTGGTCGAGGTGACAAGATTCGAACTTGCGACTTCTACGTCCCGAACGTAGCGCTCTACCAAACTGAGCCACACCTCGATCATTTGATTTGCAAAACACAGTTTCCTTGTGTTTCAAACAAATGTTAGTATACCATAAAGCAAGGATTTTGTCAAGCGTTTTGAAAAATTAAATTGTGCATTTTTTCAAAAAGCGGCAGGCACATACCCACCGCTTCTCTGTAAATTAAAATTAGCAAAAGATCAACCGATAAATTCAATTATATCGTTTTTAACGGTGTCGTAAGTAAAATCATTAAGGATTTCGTGTCTGCCGCCTTTGTAAAGGATACACTTGACGTTATGACCCTGCTTTTTTAATCTTGCTTCGACCTGAAGCACACCCTTGCCGTAATTTCCTACGGGGTCGTCCTCTCCCGCGACCAGAAGCACGGGAATATGCGGCAGCTTTTTGAACCAAGCTGCGCGGTTTGAATACTTCAACAGTCGCATAAGGTCACCCATCGCGCTGACGGTGAATTTGAAGGTGCAGTACTCGTCGCCAACGTATTTGTTACGCGTTTCGAGGTCGGTGGAAAGCCAAGATTTTGAATTCTCTTCACTCCTGAATTTTGAATTATAGCTACCAAATGCGAGGTCGTCGACGAATTTGGATATATGCCTCTCTCCTTTGAAAAGCTTGATCAGAGCAATGACCGCAAGTCCTGCGCCCGCGGCGTGATTTGCACCGCCCGTACCCATAACTATAAGCTTATCGGGGCGTGCATATTTTTCGGTTGCAAGGCGCACTATAAACGAACCCATGCTGTGACCCATAAGGTAATACGGCAGATCTTTTTCGCTGTCGAATTCAGCTCTTACAGCGTCTGAAAACACCTTTACGTCACGGCAGAGCTTATCCCAGCCCTTTTTAGATGCGATAAAGCCAAGCTCGCTCTTATCGTTTACGGTCTTTCCGTGTCCGAGGTTATCGTAGCCAAAGCAAATATAGCCTGCATCGGCGAGTGCGGTCATTATGCGGTCGTATCTGCCTATATGCTCGGTCATTCCGTGGACTATATGGAAAAATCCGCGCTTTTCGCCATCGGGCAAATAGACCACTCCCGAAAGATTATGTATGCCGTCGCACGACGGAACTGTAAATTCCCTTTTTATATAAGACATAATTCTGTCCTCACTTTATAATTATTCGTTCTCGGTGAAGATCCGGCAAGCTTTTACGGCTCTCTTCCATCCTCCGAGAGCTTTGCTTCTGTCCTCTGCACTCATTTCGGGATTGAAGCGCTTGCTTTCTCCCACAAGACGCTTGAGCTCGTCGCGGCTCTCGAAAAATCCGACTGCGAGACCCGCAAGATACGCCGCGCCTGCCGCAGTTGCCTCAGCGTTTGACGCTCTGATGACCTCTATGCCCGAAATGTCGCTCTGTATCTGCATGAGCAGGTCGTTTGCCGATGCACCTCCGTCGACCTTAAGGCTTCTGACACCCTCGCCGCCGATTGCAGTCATATCGGCATTCATTGCCGAGATCACGTCCTCGGTCTGATATGCTATCGAATCGAGTGCGGCACGAATAAGATGATTTTTTCCAGTTCCGGACGTCAGACCGACCACCGTTCCTCTCGCGTGCATATCCCAATGGGGCGCACCGAGTCCTGCAAACGCGGGCACTACGTAAACACCGCCGCTATTTTCAACGCTACGCGCAAAAAATTCGCTTTCGGCAGAATCGCTTATCAGCTTCATTTCATCTCGCAACCAACGAACGACTGCTCCGCCCACGAAAACGCTTCCTTCAAGGGCATATTCTATCGGTCTGCCCTTCTCTCCCGCGGCGATGGTGGTGAGAAGTCCCTGACTACTCTCGACCGCTTTTTCTCCCGTATGTGTGAGCAGAAAGCATCCCGTACCGTAAGTGTTTTTTGCCTCGCCCGTACTATGACAGCACTGTCCGAAAAGTGCCGCCTGCTGATCTCCTGCAATACCCGAGATGCACAAATTAGTTCCCATACACTCAAAGTAGCCATATATTTCACTACTGCTTCTGATCTCGGGGAGAATGCTTCTCGGAATACCGAGAATTTCAAGCATTTTTTCGTCCCACTCACCCGTGTGTATGTTACAAAGCATCGTTCTTGACGCGTTCGTGCGGTCGGTGACGAAAACCTTACCCTCGGTTAGCTTCCACGTAAGCCACGTATCGACCGTGCCGACGAGCAGCTCACCCTTCTCTGCACTTTCTCTTGCGCCGTCAACATTATCGAGTATCCATTTGATCTTTGTTCCGCTAAAATATGGGTCAATTCGCAGACCCGTGGTCTGCTTTACGTATTCTCCATATCCCTTTTTCTCGAGCTCTCGGCAGATATCCGCCGTTCTTCTGCACTGCCATACTATCGCGCGGCAGATAGGCTTTCCCGTGGTCTTATTCCACGCCACAACGGTCTCTCTTTGGTTGGTTATGCCGACCGCGGCTATCTCTTCGGGATCTACTCCGCTTTTGGCTATACACTCGGTAAGCGATGCGTACTGATTTGCGTATATCTCCATCGGCTCCTGCTCTACCCAGCCCGCGTGGGTATAATACTGCGGAAACTCGTGCTGAGCCATGGATACCACGTTTGCTTCTTTATCAAATAGTATTGCTCGCGCGCTTGTCGTGCCCTCGTCGAGCGCCAAAACGTATTTCTTCATATTATTTCACCATCCCATATCCGCCTGCGTATTTGCTGACCTCACTTGCAACGACGAAGACCTTATTGTCGCACACTGCACGTATCTCCTTAAGCGTTCTGGGTGTTTCGCGTCTGGGAAGAACGATGAAGATCATATTCATTTTGTCCTTCGAGCCGTGACCGTCGAAAACGGTGTATCCCATATTGCGCTCTCTGAGGTATTCTGTTATTTTATTGGTACTGTCGTCGCTCGCGATAAGCTCGAGGTTTGACGTACCAAGGGCGATCTTACTCTCAATGGTCGAGCCGAGGAAAAGTCCCGTAGCATAACCGACGCAATAGAACAAAAGCAGAAGAAGATTATCGCCGAGCGTTCCGATGATCGTGGAGATCACGAGTCCCCATATAGTGCACTCAATAAAGCCAAGACCTGCCGCCTTGAGTCGCTGTCCCTTGACCATCATACAGGTCTTGAGGGATTGGATGGTTATTTCAACTATCTTTGCCGCGCATACGAGCAGGCAGACGAGTATTGGGCTTATTTCCTTTACGGCAGCTAAAAAATCAGACATTTTTATTCTCCTTACGTTCTGTCTTATTGGGCATAAAACGACCCCACGTCTTATTTTAGCATATTTTTTTCTGCTTTTCAACAGAAAGGTCGTTTTTTTATAAAAAATAAGATATTTTCACTTTTACACTTGCCGAAAATCACGAAATATGTTATAATTGGATCATCAGAGTATATGCAGAGGTTTTAAGAAAATGGCAAAATTATATTTTAAATACGGCGCGATGGGATCCTCCAAGACCGCTAACGCGCTGATAACCCGATTTAATTACGAGGAGCGCGGAATGAAGGTGTGGCTGATCAAGCCCTCAATAGACGTTCGCGACGGTGCTGACGTTATCCGTTCCCGAATAGGTCTTGAGCAGCAGGCATACGCTGTTACTCCCGAGATTGATCTCTTTGAAGAATTCAAAGCTCACGGCGACTGCCACGTAATCATCGCGGACGAGTGCCAGTTCTTTACCGCGGCGCAGATCGATCAGCTCAGACGCATCGTCAACGAGCTTGATATACCCGTTCTCTGCTTCGGGTTGCGAACAGACTTCCTTACCCATCTCTTTGAGGGTAGCCGCAGACTTTTTGAGGTCGCTGACTCCGTGACCGAGATAAAGACCATTTGCGCTTGTGGAAGAAAAGCGATAGTTAACGCCCGCATAGACTGCGACGGCCGCGTGGTGACCGAAGGCGGTCAGATACTTCTCGGCGGAAACGACTCTTACGTTGCAATGTGTCATTCTTGCTGGATCGAAACGATCAAAAAGCAGAATTCATGAATAAGAATTTGTTGAACGATGATGTGTAGAGGTAAGTTACAATGGATTGTGTATTCTGCAAAATAGTAAACGGAGATATCCCCAGCTATAAGGTTTATGAGGATGAGTATTCATTGGTTTTCATGGATATTGCCAAGGATGTGGATGGTCACATGGTTGCAATACCCAAGAAGCATGTGAAATGCATTCTTGATTGCGATACAGAAACTTTAAATCACTTGATGGCATCGGTTAAAAAGGTTGCCAATCACTGTGTTGAGCATTGTGGATATGACGGAGTGAACCTCTTGAATGCAAGTGACGAGAGTGCGGGTCAGTCTGTTCCACATTTTCATATCCATATCATCCCGCGAAAACATGACGACAATATTGATGCTTGGCCAAAGTTCGATGGAGCGCATCGTGAGATAGATGAGCTTTTTGAAAAACTAATAATTCGGTAAATTCCAATTTGTCTAACAGAATAAAACTAACCCCGACAGATCCTTGAAAATCTGTCGGGGTTCACTATTTTTTCACTGTAAATTTATACTCCCGAATAAGCCGCGAAGCCGCAGTCTATGGGAAGAACTACGCCTGTAATAGCGGAAGCCGAGCGATCGTCGCAAAGGAAGAGCGTTGCTCCGAGAAGCTCGTCTGCGTCAACGAATCTGTCCATAGGTGTTCCCTTAAGTATCTTTGCGCTTCTTGCAGTAGGTGTTCCGTCCTCGTTAAAGAGCAGCGCTTTATTCTGCGCGGAAACGAGGAATCCGGGCGCTATCGCGTTACAACGGATGCCCGTACCCGCAAAGTGAGTTGCGAGCCACTGCGTGAAGTTCGAGATGCCTGCCTTTGCCGCGGAGTACGCGGGGATCTTAGTAAGAGGAGTATACGCGTTCATAGAGGAGATGTTGAGTATGCAGCCTCCCTTTTTGGCTACCATATCCTTTGCAAAAGCCTGAGTAGGAAGCAATGTTCCTTGGAAATTAAGCTTGAACACGAAGTCAACGCCCGACGCCTCGAGATCGAAGAAGGATTTGCCGCCCTCCCTTGCCTCGTGCTGATATTCGTTATCGGTAGTTGCTCGGGGGTTATTTCCGCCTGCGCCGTTGACAAGGATGTCACACTCGCCGAGATCGGCAATTACTGCCTTATGCACCTCCTCAAGTGCCTCGGAATCAAGCACGTTTGCCTTGTAGCCCTCGCAAATAAAGCCCTCTGCCTTAAGCTCGTCGGCAAGCTTCTTTACCGCGTCCTCGTTGAGATCGAGTGCAGCCACCTTTGCCCCCGACTGCGCAAACGCTCTTGCCATAGCGCCGCAGATAAGTCCGCCTGCACCCGTAACAACGACGACCTTGCCGCTAAAGTCTATATTAAGTGGAAGTTTTATCATAACCGTTTCTCCTTATTGACTAATTATTTTTTATCAAACTTTTCGAGGTAATCCCATACGCCAAGCATATACATAATGCCGAGCGCGCGGTCGTACAGACCGTAGCCGGGACGGACGTTACCCGGGCCCTCGCTCCAAAGATGTCTGCCGTGGTCGGGGCGGATATATCCCTTAAATCCGCAATCGTGATATGCCTTCATAATATCAAGAATTCCCGTATCGCCATCGCAGTCTCTGTGACTTGCCTCCGAAAAATCTCCGTTTTCAAAGTGCTTTACGTTTCTGATGTGGGCGAAAGCAATTCTGTCACAGTGCTTTCTGATGATATCGGACACGTTGGTCTCGGGGTTTGCATTCAGACTTCCCGAGCAGAGCGTAAGGCAGTTATACTCGTCGTCGACCATCTTCAAAAATCTGTCGATGCTGGGCTCGTCCACCAAAAGTCTGGGCAGGCCGAAGATGTCCCAAGGCGGATCGTCCATATGTATCGCCATCTTGATATCGCACTCGCGGCAGGTGGACATTATTTCCTCAAGGAAATACTTGAGGTTTGCCCAAAGCTTTTCGTGGTCTACACCCTCGTATGCCTTGAAAAGCTCGTCGAGCTTTGCCATTCTCTCTGGCTCCCAGCCGGGAAAGGACATATTGTATTTCTCGGTAAAATCAAGGATGTACTTCGCCATAGCGTTGTAGTCGTCCTGGATCATATTTTTCTCGTAGAAGAGCGCGGTCGAACCGTCTCCGACGGGATGGAAAAGGTTGCTTCTCGTCCAGTCGAATATCGGCATAAAGTTATAGCAGATGACCTTTACACCGAACTGCGAGAGATTTTTGATAGTCGTTTTGTAATTCTCGATATACTTATCTCTCGTGGGCAGACCGATCTTAATATCGTCGTGGACGTTGACCGACTCTACGACGTCCATATTGAAGCCGTATTCGTCAAGCTGTCTTTTGACCTCGGCTATCTCGTCGATCTCCCACACCTCTCCCGGCATTTTGTGGTGAAGAGCCCAAACGATGCCCTCTACGCCCGGTATCTGCTTTATATCGGACAATTTTATGCGGTCGTTTCCTTCTCCGTACCACCTGAAAGTCATTTTCATAGACACAAATCGCCTCCTTAAAACTTGATTTATTTCATTTTTTAATCACGTATTGATTCGCGGAATTCCTTCGGGGTCTTCCCCGTTTGTTTCTTGAATATCTTTGAGAAATACTGCACGTCCATTATTCCGCAATGAAGCGCTACGGTTTGCACCTGCAGGTGCGTCGTGCTCAAAAGGTGTATCGCGTGTCTTATACGCTTGTCCCTGATATATTCGGACACCGTTTTCCCCGTTTCTCTTTTGAATACCGTTGAAAGATATCCAAGGCTTATTCCCTGATGGCTTGCAAGCGAGCTAAGCGAGAGATCGGCCGAAAGATCGGTATCTATCATAAGTATCGTTTTTTGAACGACGGGTGAATACTTTTGCAGAGAGTGCTTGCGGACAAGTCTGCAATATGAACGGAACATATCCTTCATCAAAGCGTTACTTTCGGCAACAGACGACAGTCGCTCTATCTTCAAGGCGAAATCGGAGGAAATTTTATCAAGATAAATAGGATGCACTCCACCCTGCTCTGCCGCCTTGCGCAACAGAGTGTTCATTATTATTCCGTAATTCTTCGCATTACGAACGGGATCTGCAACTCTTTTTTCAAACGCGTTTTCGGAAAATCCCGAGCTGAACAGCGTTTCCTTGTGGATCTGCCCGAGCGTAACGGCTTGTATCAGCTCGTTTTCAAACTCGTAGCGCTTCTCCATCGCCTTCATATTGATAAGGATATCGTCGAAGTTTTCACTATGGGCGGGCTCGTTTATCGGAGATTCGGGGTGAATATAGGATCTGTTTACATCGACTATCGCAAAGGCTGCGCTTCCCCAAATTCGCTCACAGATCGTAGCTATCATCACCATTATACGATCTCCCTCCGATATTACGGGAATACTCATATAATATTCCTCGAGATACCGTTGAGATTTTGGTGACGCACCTATTTTCTCGCCAAGCTCCAAAAGGTCTCGTGAGGAAAGCGGGAGAGAAAGATACGGACCTATAAAAAGTATTCTGCTTTGTTCAGGCGACGAAGGGATCAAAAAATACAGATAGCAGAGCTTGAATTCGTTCGTGACCTTATACATCGTATTGGGCTCAAGATCACCGAAATATTTTTGCACCGAGCAATCGGATTCGATATGCGCGTTGAGCATTCTGTATAGCTCAAGATCGATCACCGAGCTTATAGGATCGCGCGAAGTTACAACGGAGGCACAGATATGACATTTGCGAAGAGTATCACATAAAAAATCAAGTTCTCTTTCGTATATCACTACTATTCCCCTTTCCTATAAAATTGGCACATTTTGCACAATATTTCCCAAGCGCCCACTATATTGTAACACACATTTTGTGTAAATGCAACAGTGTTTTTCGGGTTAATATTAAAAAAATACAAAAGAAGTCAAAAAAATTACTCACGATGTTTTGCAAAATACTTTATACTTAAATAGTAATACTATTACTGTTCCCTTGTAGGACGGGAACATTCATTCGCACTCCCCCAAAAAATCAGAAATGAGGAAGACAAAATGAAAAAAGAAAAACAACTCGACGCAAACGGCAAACGTAAGTTTGGCATACGCGACAAGCTTGCTTATGCTGCCGGCGACCTTGGCTGTAATCTGAGCTTTGGTCTTAAGGGCACGGTACAGACCTTCTGGCTTGTTTTCATGATGATGGAAACAGGACTCTTCTCCATCCTTCTCCTTCTCGTTCAGGCGTGGGACGCAATCAATGACCCGCTTATCGGCTCTCTCATTGATAACGACAAGAGAAAGTACAAAATCGGTAAGTATAAGACCTACATTCTTATCGGTGCACTTGGTCTTCTTGTAGGTGGCGCAGCAGTATTCCTTCCTTTCCCGAATGCTGACACGGTAGTTAAGTCCATACTCTTCGTTCTCGGCTACATTATTTGGGATGCCGCTTATACTATGGCTAACGTTCCCTACGGAACCATGCTTAACATCGTTACCGAGGATGCTGGAGAAAGAACTCAGCTTTCCGTATTCAGATCCATAGGCGGCGCTGTTGGTGGCATGATCCCCGGTATTATCCTTCCCATGCTTATTTGGGAAAAGGTTACTTACCCCGCAGAGGGTGCAGGTGCGCTTTGGGAGAGACTTGCAGACACATTAAAGGGTACTTCCATTAAGATGGAGGATCTCACTCACGTTCCCAACATCCCCAATATCTTCTTTGATGAAAGCAAGAATGATATAGCAGGAAAGATCTATGAGACCGGCGATAAGGTATTCAGCCCTCTTACCGGTGCTCAGTTTGAGATTCTTCACGGTGAAAAGGTATTCTGGGCAGCACTTATTATGGGTGTGCTCGCATTCGTATTCTTTATGCTTATGATAAAGCACATCACCATTCGCGGCAACGAGTATGCACAGCTCAACTCCGAGGGTGGCGAAAAGGTCAACCTTGTAAAGTCCTTCGGCAAGTTCATGAAGAACCGCCCCGCAGTCGGATGTACCATCGCGGCTATGGGTATGTTCCTCGGTATGCAGTCCGCTACCACCGCTACCACCATTATGTTCGCAACTCACTTCGGTCAGGCATCCCTCTCTGGAATCGTTCAGATGGTCGGATTCCTCCCCATGTTCATCTTTATGCCCTTCGCTACCAAGCTCGTTAAGAAGCACGGTAAGAAGGAGGTCGCTTCCGTAGGCTCTATCGCAGGTCTTGTCGGCGGTGCGATCCTTTGCATCTTCCCGCTTTGCCCCAAGAGCGCACAACTCATCGTTTATATGCTCGGACTTGTATTCTTCGGTCTCGGTATGGGATTCTACAACTGCGTATCCTGGGCTATGATGGGTGATGCTATCGACTACCAGGAGTGGAAGACCGGTAAGAGAGAGGAAAGCGTTGTTTACGCGCTTCACTCCTTCTTCAGAAAGCTCGCTCAGGGTGTTGGTCCCGCAGCAGTTATCGCTCTTATGGGTACTCCCATTATCGGCTACGTTTCCTCCCTCGGCACTATCGGTCAGTCTGCCGAGACGGCGGCTAACCTTTGCTGGCTCGTTGCGGCGCTTTATATGTTGAGTGCAATATGCCAGTTCGTAGGCGTTGCAGTTATTTATAACATCGACAAGAAGACTCTTAACAAGATGAACGAAGAGCTTGCTGCAAGAAGAGCTGTTGAAGCTTCCGTTGAAGCTTCCGTTGAGGAATAATTCCTGACTTTATAAGTGTCCGACCGTGTTTTTTGCGGTCGGACGCATTTTCAAGTTTATATTAGATTAATACTTTTGTAGTACAATCAAGTTATCACACAAAACAAGGAGAACCCAAGTGAGAAACATTTTAAATCTTAACGAAAATTGGCTTTTTGTCAAGGACACTACCGACGTCTCGCTTCGCGATGGCGAGAAGATCAACCTTCCCCACTCCTGGAACGCGATCGACGGTCAGGACGGCGGAAACGATTACTTCCGCGGCTCGTGTCTTTACGTAAAAACACTTAACAAGGCAGATCTGCCCGAGGCAGACTGCTACTATCTTGAAATCAGAGGCGCAAATTCCTCCGCAGACGTATACGTTGGCGGTGAGAGGCTGGCGCATCACGACGGCGGTTACTCGACCTGGAGAGTTGATCTCACAGGCAAGCTTGCGGACACTACCGATATTGCTATCGTAGTCGACAACTCCGCAAACGAGACAGTATATCCTCAGATGGCAGATTTCACATTCTACGGCGGAATTTACCGTGACGTCAACCTTATCTGCGTAAACAAGACTCACTTCGATCTCGATTATTACGGCGCTCCCGGACTTGCTATTATCCCAACGGTTGAAGGCAAGGACGCGAAGGTTGATGTTGAGGTATACGTCAAGGGTCTTACAGACGGACAAAAGCTCGTTTACACCATTTACGATAAGGATGAAAACGAGCTTCAGAAGATCGAATCCACTGAGAAGAAGGTCGTCTTTGAGATAAAGGACGTACATCTCTGGCACGGTAGAAAGGATCCTTACCTTTACTGCTGTGAGGTCGAGATAGTTGAAGGCGAGGAGATCGTTGATAACGTATGCAATCGCTTCGGCTGCCGTACCTTCAAGATCGATCCCAACGACGGATTTATTCTTAACGGTGAGGAATATCCCCTTCGCGGTGTATCACGCCATCAGGACAGATGGGGCGTTGGTAACGCTCTGCTTCCCGAGCATCACGTTGAGGATATAGATCTCATCTGCGAGGTCGGTGCTACAACCATTCGTCTTGCTCACTATCAGCACGATCAGTACTTCTACGACCTCTGCGACGAGCGCGGTCTCGTTATCTGGGCGGAGATCCCCTATATTTCCAAGCACATGCCCGGCGGACGCGAGAATACCATTTCGCAGATGAAGGAGCTTGTTGCTCAGAATTACAACCATCCCTCGATCGTTGTTTGGGGTCTTTCCAACGAGATCTCGATCGGCGGCTCTGATGAGGATCTGCTTGAAAATCACCGCATCCTCAACGATCTCGTTCACGAGATGGACAAGACCCGTCTGACCACCATTGCGGCAGTTTCCATGTGCAAGATGGACGATCCTTACCTGCTCATCCCCGACGTCGTTTCCTACAACCACTATTTCGGTTGGTACGGCGGCGACACCTCAATGAACGGCCCCTGGTTCGATAAATTCCACGAAACTCATCCCACTATTCCGATCGGTTGCTCCGAGTACGGCTGTGAGGCTCTCAACTGGCACACAAGCGACCCCAAGCAGGGCGACTACACCGAGGAATATCAGGCGTTCTATCACGAGGAGCTTATAAAGCAGCTCTTTACCCGCAAGTATATCTGGGCAACTCACGTATGGAATATGTTTGACTTCGGCGCTGACGCGAGAGCAGAGGGCGGTGAAAACGGACAGAACCACAAGGGTCTGGTCACTATGGACCGCAAGTACAAGAAGGATTCCTTCTACGCTTACAAGGCTTGGCTCGTTTCCCCCGAGGTCGACCCCTTCGTTCACCTTTGCGGCAAGAGATACGTTGACAGAGTTGAGGACGTGACCAAGGTGACCGTTTACTCCAATCTTCCCGAGGTTGAGCTCTTCGTTAACGGCGAGAGCATCGGCAAGAAGACCGCCGAGGATCATTTCTTCTACTTCGACGTTAAGAACGTTGGTGAGAGCAAGATCGTTGCCAAGGCAGGCGAGCTTACCGACGAGGGTACGATCCGCAAGGTAGACACGATGAACATGGACTACGTTCTCGTTGAAAAGGGCGCGGTTCTCAACTGGTTTGACATCAGCGCTCCCGAGGGACGCTTCTCTCTCAACGATAAGATCTCCGACATTATGGAGTCCAAGCGCGGTAAGATGTGGTTCATCGGAGTTGGTCTTAAGCTAAAAAAGAAGATGAACGCAAACAAGAAGGGCGGCGAGAAGAAATCCGGAGGATTTGACGTTGATCTCAGCTCTGCCGACGGCGGACTTATGCAGATGATGGGTGGCTTCACCGTTCTCAGACTCACAAGCATGATGGGTATGATGAATATTTCCTTTACCAAGGAAGAGCTTCTCAAGATGAACAAAAAGCTCAACAGAATCAAAAAGCCGATCAAAAAATAATTAAAATTAAAGGGCTGACTTCTCTCTGCATTCTTAGCGGAGAATTAGCAGGCACAAAATTTCGGCAGAGAACTTGTTTTCTCTGCCGAATTGTGTTATAATGAAAACGATAAAACTTTGGAGGAGTAAGTATGTCGCTTGATTACAACGAAAAGAATATTACTCTTGCAAAAAATCTTCGTAAAAATGCAACACCGCAGGAAAATCATTTGTGGTACGATTTCCTATCAAAATATGAAATCAGATTTCAAAGGCAAAAAGCCATAGACAATTTTATTGCAGATTTTTACTGCCACAAAGCAAAACTGATAATAGAAATTGATGGGGCGCAGCATTATACCGAAGAAGGCAGGCAAAAGGATGAATTCCGCACAGAAATACTTGAAGGGTATGATCTGAAGCTCATACGGTTTACAAACCGACAGATTAACACAAACTTTCATGGTGTCTGCGAGTATATCGATGCCACCGTAAAAGCCTCCCTTGTGCAAAGGGAGCCTATTGAAGCGTTCGTACAGCTTTAGGGGTATGGGCTTTGCCCGAAGCATTTGTAATACAATGGCGAAACTGGCGATAAAAAGAAAGGAATATTCATGATAGACAAATACATACATATCTATACCAAACGTAACTGTTTGTTAGCCTTATTCTGTGCAAGTATTGCATTCATACCTTTGTTTATCGTATCACTGATATATGATGTCATTCCCGAAGATACCTTAATTGCATTTGCCCCTTTTGTATTTGCAGCTATATGTGTTGCAATAGCATCTTTATCCACTATACGTTTCAAGAAAATGATAAAAATGCAAGAACAGCAATATGGAGTTCAATTTGATGACTATAATGTTATTCATTTAGAAACGACATTGTATCTTTCGGAAAACTGGCTTATATGGGCTGGTATTAGTTCAATATACAAAAATCACATTAAATCCATACATTCTAAATTAGTACACGGTAGAAGTGGCTCTTCAAATAAAGTGACCATAAAAACAGTAGACAATAAGAAATACATAATTTGGTGTTTAAGTTCCTCGAACATCAATAAAATCAGAAAATGGAAAAACAATAATATAAACTAAATTGTTTATGTAATAGCAACCCCCAACAGACCTTAAAAAATCTGTTGGGGTCAATTATTTGTTTACAGCGTGGCAATTATTAACCAACTGATATAGTTTACCGCTAATTTTGCACACCGTTCGGTCAGCCCTTTTTGTTGCTATGATAAAACGATAGGGTCGAGGAATTGATCCTCGACCCTATATTAATTATTAAACAAGAAGATTCATTTCGGTTTCGGGATCAAAGAAATGCATTACCTTGCCCTCAAACGTTACGTAGATCGTGCTTCCGTAAACCATAGCTCTGCGCTCATGATCATCAAGAGAAACGGTGGGGATACGAACGATCAGCTTATCGCCGTTATCCTCCTCAACGTGGAGGTGAAGCTCGCTTCCCATCATTTCGTTTACTCTGATCTTGCAAGGAATAGCCGCAGGGTCGCTTACGTCGGAGCGCGTGATGTGCTCGGGACGAACGCCGAGAATGATCTCTCTTGAGCGTATTCCCTTTTCTCGGAGCATATCTGCCTTAGCACCGGTCACTTCGATCTTCGCACCGTAAGGAGTAACGTAATATTTTCCGTTCTCATAAACAAGATCGGTCTTGAAGGTGTTCATCTTGGGTGCGCCGATAAATTCAGCAACGAAAAGGTTGAGAGGCATATCAAACACTTCGGTAGGCGTTCCGACCTGCTGAATGAAGCCGTCCTTCATAATAACGATACGGTCGCCGAGAGTCATGGCCTCGGTCTGATCGTGGGTTACGTATACGAACGTGGTATCGATCTTCTGACGGAGAAGAATTATCTCTGCTCTCATCTGATTACGTAGCTTCGCGTCGAGGTTGGAAAGAGGCTCATCCATAAGGAATACCTTACTGTCTCTTACCATTGCGCGACCGATAGCAACTCTCTGTCTTTGTCCGCCCGAAAGAGCACGGGGCTTTCTCGTGAGATATTCGGTGATGCCGAGTATCTCTGCCGCTTGAGTCACCTTCTCGTAAACTATTTCGTTGGGAACGTTCTTAAGACGAAGGCTGAACGCCATATTCTCAAACACGGTAAGGTGAGGATAGAGCGCGTAGTTCTGGAATACCATCGCGATATTTCTGTCGCGGGGCTGAAGGTCGTTTACTACGACACCGTCGATCTCGATAGTTCCGTCGGAAATGTCCTCAAGACCCGCTATCATTCGAAGTGTGGTCGATTTTCCGCATCCCGAAGGTCCTACGAATACTATAAATTCTTTGTCGGCAATATCAAGATTGAAGTCCTGTACTGCAACCGTATCCTTGCCGTATATCTTCTTTACGTTAGTTAATTTAATGCTTGCCATATTTTCCTCCAATTATCCTTTTACTGCTCCGCCAGTAACGCCTTCAACGTAATACTTCTGTAATGCGAGGAAGACTGCAACTACGGGAATTGCTACGATAACGCCTGCGGCACAGAACATCGTGTAATGGGTGTTCATATTGGTTCTCGAGAGCCATTCATACATACCGACCGCAACGTTCATACCTTGGCTGTTCTCGTGAATGAGATAGCTTGCAAGTATAAAGTCGCCCCAAGGAGCCATAAAGCCCATAAGGATAGTATAAATGACGATAGGCTTGGACAGCGGCATTATTACCTTGTAGAAGACCTGGAAGCGCGTTGCGCCGTCAACTCTTGCCGCCTCGTCAAGACTCTTCGGGATCGTATCGAAAAATCCTTTCGATACGTAATATCCCATCGCACTGCTCGCGCAGTAGACTATGATAAGTCCAAGAGGTGCCATTTTTTCTGTAAGACCTGCGTCTGCAAACACCTTATATATAAGGATCATCGTAAGGAATCCAGGGAACATTCCGAGAATGAGCATCATATTCATAAGTCCCTTTCTTCCCTTGAAACGAAGTCTGGAAAGAACGTAACTCATAGAAAGGATAAACACAGTTTGAAGCACTGCGGTAGCAACGCCCATAATTGCGGTGTTACCGAACCACTTAAGGAAGTCGGTCTTTGTAAAGAGCTTGACGTAATGGTCAAATCCGAATTCCTTTGGGAAAAGATAGGGTGTCTGCATATTGGTTTCGGTCTTGAAGGATTCAAGAAGAATACCAGCGAAGGGGAAAAGCCAGACGATCGTGATAACAATGAGTATGAAATAAATTATCGCGTTGCTTATCCTACGGCTTGCTTTAGCGCCAAGACCTGTTTTTTTGATTTTGTTATCGTTCTGTTTTTTCATCACTTGTAATCCTCCTCATTTCTGGTTGACGGAATTACGTTGTAGACGATAAGCGAGAGTATCGCTACGACAAGGAAGACGAGAATACCTATGATCGACGCCATGTAGTATTTACTCTCGGTGCTTCCGAGCGTCATCTTAAAGAGCCATGTGATCAGAAGGTCTGTGTGACCGACCGACGCGCCTCCCGCCGTTCCCTTGATCGGGTTACCGCCCGAGAGGAGATAGATAACGTTAAAGTTATTGAGGTTTCCTACAAAACTCGTAAGCAGATAGGGACCCGTTACAAAAAGCATATAAGGAAGCGTGATCTTTGTAAACTGCTGGACCGAGCTCGCGCCGTCTATCTTGGCAGACTCGTAAAGGTCCTGAGGAATATTCATCAAAATTCCTGTTGCCATAAGCATGATATAAGGAATACCTATCCAGATATTGATAACGATGAGCAATATCTTCGCAACTGTTGGCGAATCCCAGAGGGACACAAAATTATTTGCAAGTCGCCAGTCGTGAATGAAGGGTATCTGCTCAAGAGCTCTACCAATAAGACCAGAGGTCGTAAAGAGCTTTGAAACGTAAAGTAGAGATACGAACTGCGGGATCGCGATGGTCATAACGAGCACCGTTCTCCAGAACTTCTTGATCTTTATTCCCTTCTTGTTTATCATGATCGCGACGAACATACCAAGGAAATAGTTAGTAAAGGTTGCGAAGAACGCCCACATTAGAGTCCAGGAAAGGATCTCTCCGAAGGTAAGTCCAAGTCCTCCCTGACCGAAGTTAAAGAGCTCGTTAAAATGCTCAAATCCTACCCAGCTGAAAAGATTGGAGTATCCGTCGTGTGCCGCGTCGTAGCTTGTGAACGCAATAAGCACCATATAGATAATGGGAAGCACGGTAAATGCCAAAATTCCCGCTAAAGGAAGAGCAAGAAGTGTTTTGTGGAACTGATCATCGAGAAGCGACTTCATATCTTCCTTACCGCTTCTTATCTTTTTGCCCTTTGCAGTGATATCCATACAGATACGGCACTGCTTGACCTGAAGTCTCCAAGTGTAGATGAACGCGAAGATAAATATGAAGGTCAGAAGTCCGTAAAGCATTACCTTGACGGAATCATCGCCCCATATAGTTATATACTGGTCTGTAATGGGGTCGTATACGTTCTTTTGGGGCTGTACCGTACCGATAGTGCTGCCTATCTTAAACCAGTTACCCTTTGCCAGCCAATAGATTCCTCCGCTAGGCAGGACCATATATACTATAAACACGATCTCAAATAACAGGAATAATATTCCTCTCATTATCTGTCCATAGAATAAATTTCCAAATCCAAAAATAAAGAAGGAGAGCCTTACCGCCCAGTTTCCTCTCTTGAAGGTCGAGCCGATATCAACGAATTCGTCCTTGACCGCGACACCGCAGTTTTTGAAGAATCCGCCTAACTTCTTAATTCCCTTCCATATAGCCGACGGAATAGCGCAAATAAATAACGCAAACTTATACCAGAAAGCCTGCCATTTATTCAGTTTTAAATAATCCAGATCGCTTAGTCTTTTCATAATACCAATATAAACCGAGTTTATATAACCCCTTTCTGATCAGAGTGCTTATAACAAGAAGACATTGTTAGCCGACACACAAGACAAGTGTCCGTCCTATGCATCGGCTAACAATGCCTTTTTGTGAGAAGGCGGGGGCTTGCGCCCCCATAGCCTTCAAAAGATTATTTATTATTCAGCGGGAACAAGCTCGATGGTTACAGCAGTATCGCTGATCACCAGCTTAACTTGATACTTACCACTAGCTTCAACAACGATATTAGCACCATTGTTTACACCGTCTGCACCGTAGTTGTTATCCCAGGAGAGACCCTGACGAACCTTGAACTCTTCGCCCTGTGTCATTTCGATCGGAACGGAGATCCAAGTGCCTGCGGGATCCTCTGTCATGGTATAGTCGGTGTCCCAATTGGTATTACCAACAGTACCGATAACCGTCCATGCATATCTCTTTTCAGGAGGAATTTCCAACCAAGAACCGATAGCTGCATCATAGTTATCAAGAGCAGCCTGAAGATCTGCATCGGAGGTAGCGTTCTTAGCGTCTGCACCAAGAACCTTTGCTATATCCCACCAAGCGCCGCCAATCTGACCCTGAGGTACGCAGTTTTCAGATGCTGCCTGCTTAGCAAATGCTGCAAGAGAAAGGTTGGACTGAACTACCTCGGACTTTGCAGCCTCAATGTTAGAGGGTCCCCACTGGAACTCTGTTGCTCTCTGGAGCTGGCACTCTTCACCTGTGAGGTACTGAGCGAGGAGAGAAAGAACTGCTGCTCTCTTAGTATCGGTCTGAGGCTTAACACCCATCAGCTTGTAGCCGGTGAATCCACCGAGGTGGTAGGACTTGCCGTCAACTTCGAAGGAAGGAAGATCGGTTGCACCGAGATTTGCGCCAAAGTGCGCTTCTGCTGCACCCGCGTTCCAGATACCCGTAACGATAGCGCCAGCATCGGTGAATTCATCTGCGTTAGAGTCGTAGCAAGGAGACTTAGCGAGCTTCTGCATACCCTTCATTGCGATAAGGCCTGCTGCAGAGTTGAAATCGTCGTCAATGCCTATGAACTCACCACTCTCGTTCATCGTCCAGGTGGAGTGACAACCGGTTGCGAAGAAGAAGGATGCGGTGTACCAAGCGTTCTCAAGAGCGTAACGGAACTTCTTACCGTTCTTCTCACAAGCTGCGATAATAGCCTCGAGGCTATCAGCATCTTCTTCAGAGATGATGCTCTTATCGTAGTACAGGAAGTAACCGTTATCGCTGGTCATAGGATAAGCGTAGATAGAGCCTGCAACGGTTGCTGCTGCTACGGAGCCTGCATCGTTGTTTGCCTTAATGGTCTCTGCTGCCTTTACGCCGGGCTTAGCGAGTGCGCCTGCCTGAACGAGACGAGCGAGCTGGTCCTGTGCGAAGCAGTAAATGTCGGGGGCGGTTGCAACGTCTGCAACTACCTTCGAGCCTGCATCAGCCTCGGTAACGCCTTCGATAGAAGCGTTGATCTTGATACCAGGGTTAGCTTTTTCAAAAGCCGCGATCTGCTGCTTGAACTGATCAGCAACACCGTCTTTTTCGGAAACCCACATAACGATATCGTACGTACCTGCGAGATCCGTATTGCCGTCGTTGTCGCCCTTACCGCCCTGATCACATGCAGCGAAGCATGCAACGAGCATAATAGCAGCCAAAATAACGGCTAAGATTTTACTCATTTTCATAAGTAATCCTCCTAAAAATGTTTTTTTATTATGCGCCTCTCGGCACCTTTATTATTATAATATTTTTGAGCATATTTGTCAAGATAATAATAAACCAAAGGTTGATTTTCGGCGTTTTGAACAAAATTGATTGAAATATTTATTACACAATGACAAACAAACTTTAACTAATTAATTTGAATATTCGTCGAATGCAGGCAGTTTTTTGCCATTATAATCGAAAAGACATTGATTTGCCCATTCGTTCGAGGTTGATTTCCCTTCCTCATGAATATATTGCTGACCCGCCGCCGATGCCCAGCATATATTTTTGCCCGGCAGCCACAATGGCTCCCAATAAAAGACGCCGTCTACTTCGTGCTCTCGCGCCTTTTGCAAAAAATCTCTTACGAAATCCGCTTGTCCCTTGGGTGTCATCGGATATTTTTCGGCAACTCCCGCAACGTACGCTCTCTCCGAATCGATAACAAGTCTTCGCGCCTCTCCGTCAAGCAAATAGGAGTCGGAGGTGAAGCCGTAGCCAAGCTCCATTACCATAATTCCCTTTCCAAAACGGCGGCAAGCATCGAGATTTTCAAAAAGCTCGTCGGGAGTGCCGTGCCAATAGGGATAATATGAAGCTCCGATGATATCGTAGTCAACCGACGCATTTTTCATTTCGGTGAAGAACTCGCCGTAGACCGCTTTATCGTTACTTCGCTCGAGGTGAAGAATAATTTTTGCTTCGGGAGTTATCTCGCGGCAAGCGCTGCAACCAGCCTTGACAAATCGGCAGAAATTTTCGTAGTTTCCTCTTTTTCCGTCGGTCTCAAGCTTTCCAAGCGGCCACAGCATGCCGTTCGTGATCTCGTTTCCGACCTGAATGAGCTCGGGAGCAACGCCTGCCTCGCGCGCCTTTATAAGACAGTCCTTTGTGAACTTATAGACCGCGCTTACCATTTCGTCGACATTGTGATATATCCAAGCCTTCGGGATCATCTGCTTGCCCGGGTCTGCCCAAAAATCGCTGTAATGGAAGTCGAGCAAAAGCTTATATCCCTTGCTTTTTGCCAGCTTTCCAAGCTCGATATATCGGTCAATATCGCATCCGCCCGCAAGATAGGGCTCTCCATCGGGGCTGTAAGGATCGTTCCAGACCCTTATGCGCATATAGTTGACTCCGTTTTTTATAAAAGCATCGAGGGGGTCTATCTGCACGTCGCCGTCAAAGTATTTTGCTCCGTTTTCAAGCTCCTCAAGATAAGTTGACACGTCAACGCCCAGTATCATTGTTCCCCTCCGATATGCTCTTCAAACCTCACGGGCTCATTATCTGCACCGAAATCAACGACTCGCTTCGTCATTGCGCGATATCTGAATCTCGCCATATCGTTAAGACGGAGAACGTCCTCCTCCTTGCCCGAAAAGCTGCAACGCAGACAGTAGTATTCCTTTTTTTCTTCATCAAAAAACATATCTATATCGATATCTCTCATAAAACATGAGGGACATCTGAAATTCAATTTGCCTTTCGTAGCTTGAGCCATGTTTTTACCTCTCCTTTACTTATAGTCTTGCGTACACCGATGTGATAGACGGGCGAGAAGGCTATTCCCTCCTCAGCCACCGCTTCATCGCAGTCGCCGCCCATTTCCACCTCGGTCAGAACGTCGGGGATAGTAACGTAGGCGCGCTTTGCGTCGTTTTTGACTATTTTTCTGCCAAGATATGCAAATTTCATATCTTCATCGTCGACACCGAGGGTGACACCGGTCATATCTGCCTGATATTCGGTCGTTCCGAACGCTCCCGTGAAATATTCGTAGAACGTGACCTTTTCATCGCCGATATCGTTCAATATTCTGCGCTCGGTGATGATATCTCCCTCGCCCTCGACGATAGTGTAGACAGATTGGATCACTATATCAAGACCTCCGAGCGTTACTGTAACGGGATCGGCAGTGAGGCGAACTCCTCCGTCGATCTTTTCGTAGACCGCCATAGTTCTGCACAGACAGAGATCGGCACTCTCGCCGCGACAGCTTATCTTACACGATCTTACCGTGCCTGCGCCCGCGTAGTGAGTAAAATAGCCTGCACGGTAGTTTATCTGTATCAGATAAGGATAGGAGGCGTCGTAGACGTTTTCTGTTCCTATACCGGTCTTCTGAGGGATCCTTGCGACGTAGGGACGAAGATCGATCAGCGCACCGCCCTGATTGAAATCAAAGCAGGTTCTCATTGCGGGGTCTGCATACCAGAAATATTCTTTGTTGCTTCCGTAAAGGATATCCTTCCACAAGGCGCACTCTCCGCGCTTATAATCCTTGTGCGATTCGCGATAATAGTCTGCGAACTCGCTCATAGTCATATCGGAGAGCTTACCCTCTTTTTTGAGCTTTCCGTAGTACTTCATTCCGTCGTCGTAGGACTTTGCCAAAAGCTCGTACGGAGCCTCCCAGCGTCCGCGGCGGTTGAGCCAGCCCGGACCTACGAACATCATATTATAGCTATATCCGTCGTTATATTTCGCAAGGTGACGGTATTGGTCGATAAGGTTGTAAAGATAGGGATATTCCCACTCGCCGCTGTCGCCGTAATATATCATTCCGCGCAACACATTTTGGGGGTGGGTTCCGAAATTCGAGCCGTTTCCGTCAAAGCAAGCCATAAGGTCGCGGGAAAGGTGAGGAATAGCTACGATGCCCGAGTCATCGGCGGCATCGGCGGCGGGACAGTGAGAATTTACCTTCGAGGGTATCCAAGGATTCCAAGGGCCTCCGTCCATAAAGGTATACCACGAATTATTACAAGTATGGTACGCCTTCGGACCCTCTTCCCAGCAGGTCGCTACCGCACACTTGACGCTCGGATAATTCTTCTTTATATAATTTATGGTGTACGCATCAAGAAAATAACTGCTCGTGGACTCGGGGTAAAAGCCAAATCTTTCGTAGAACTTTCCGAAAACGTCGTCTACGATCTCCTCTTTTCTCTTTTCGTCGAACATCCAGATGCAAAAATCCTCGGTGTGATATTTTTCTCTGAATTCGGGGCACGGCAGACCGAGCAAGGAAAGTCCGATCTCGTCTCCGTATTTTTCGTGGTCTTCCTTTGCAAGCTCTATTATCACGTCAGAAAACAACGAAGCGTAGGTTATCTGTATAGTGGTCTTAAGTCCGTATTTGTGCGCGCAGTCCTGCTGAAACCTGAATATATCAAGTGATTCGTCGCGAACTCCGTCCTTTTTTCCAAGTGCCCTTTCGGCATACTCGGGAGAAAGCTCAGGACGGTGAATGATATTGACGATAAATTTATTTTCCATATCTTCTCTTTCCGTATCTATGAAATTTTATTTGATTATAACGCTTGTTTTAGCGCCAATGGTGAGAACCGTACCGTTAAGCTTAGCTTTACCCATACCGATGTATTCACACAGAGTGCTAAACGTATGGTTATCAAGTCCCGAGCAGGTCGCAAGGTCTATCGAGATCTCTTCGTCAGAGGTGTTGTGGAAGAGTCCGAGCACCTCGCCCTCGTATTCGATATAAAAACCGCCGAAATTCTTTGAGCTGCTCGTGACCGCGTTGTAATCTCCGCGAGCTATCGCCTCGTATTTGTGACGCACGGCGATCAGCTTGCAGTAATAGTTATAAAGGCTTTCCTCGTCCTCAATCTGATCGGCGACCGTGACACTTATCTGCTTATCGGCGGGATAGGTCGAGCCTACGGGATTTTTGATTGGGTCTCCGTCTCCCCAAAGCATCGCGAGTCGGCGATTTGCATCGGTGTTTTCGCTACCTCTTGAGCCTCGCATTCCGATCTCCTCGCCGTAATAGATAACCGGCGATCCCGGCGAGAGAAGATAGAGATTTGCCGCCATTCTCATACCGCTTTCGGTAACGAACGTGCCCGATATTCTGTCCATATCGTGATTCGAGAGGAACGGCATTGCCATTCCGTCTTTATTCGCCGTCTGAACCTTATTCTGAAAAGACTCAATATAGTTTGTATAGTTTGAAATGTTGCTATTTCCCTTCGCAGCTTTTGCAACGACTCCCTCCGCCTGAGCTACGGCAAAATTAAAGCAATTCATCGCGCTGTAATAGGAAAGGATCTCGGTCTCGCCCGACCAACATTCACCCACGCAATAGACGTCGGGCTTTATCGCCTTAAGCTGCTCCATATACCATTCCCAGAATTCTACCGATCTTGCAGTATCTCCGTAGTATATATATTTGACCGCGTCAAATCTGAAGCCGTCCACGCCAAGCTCAAGGTAATATTTTGCGATATCAAGCGTTGCTTCTCTTACCTTGGGATTATCAAAGTTGAGCTCGGGCATATCGCCTGAAAAATTACACTCGTAATAGTAATCGACACCCGCGATCTTCTGATAGGACTTGCCGCCCTCCTTTTCTGCTGCGGTGACGCAAGAATAATAATCGTAATATTCATTTTCTACGTCACCGTTCATTCGCGCCTCTTTAAAAGCGACAAACCAAGGATGCTGACTTGAGGTGTGATTGATTGCAAGATCAAGAATTACCTTGACGTTGCGCTCGTGACAGAGCTCGACAAGCTCGACGAGATCGGATTCCTCGCCGAAGCGCCAGTCTATCTTGTAATAATCCTTGGCATCGTATTTGTGATACGACGGCGAGGAAAAGATAGGCGAGAGCCATATTCCCTGCACACCAAGGCTTTTTCCTGAATTAATATTTCCGTCATTGAGATAATCTATGCGGTTGATTATGCCTCGAAGATCTCCAAAGCCGTCGTCGTTAGAGTCCGAAAAAGAGCCTACGAATATCTGATAAAAGGTTCTGTAGTTATCGTCCACGGGGTCGACCTTTGGCTCGGGCGTTTTGTTGCAACCCGACATCGCCAAGCTTGAAAATACCATAACAACCGCCAAAAATAAAGTAATAATTTTAGTTTTCGTCATTTTAGTCACCTTATCATTCAGTTACCGAATTGAAAAGCGCATCGTCTATCTTGCCCCAAGCATTCGGTCCTGCACATTTTACGTAGATGCCGACGACGATACTGTCGCCTTCATTATACTCGATGTTCCCTATCGCAGCGGTGTGCCACTCGTTATACACCGTGATCTCGGTCTCGGCTGTATAAACGATCTCACCGTTTATCTTGACGTAAGCGTAAATGTCGGTCTCGCCGCCGTCACCGCCCATAATAGATATCGAATAGTTATATTTTCCTGCTTTAAGCCCATCGATCTCTTGCTCGAGGGTAAATTCGACCGCATTTGCCGCCGCGCCCCAGAAGTGATAGTGCTTCGTGCCCGTCATAGAGTCGGAGACCTTATCCTCAACGTACAGCTCGTCGAAGCTGCCTATCGTAGTTGCTATCCACTCCGCCTCGCCGTCCTCAAAGCTCCAATTCTTGAGGAAGTTGTATTCAACCATAGAAACGTAGCAGGTGGCGGTCATTCCGTCCGCGGTGCCGTATATAGTATATTTGGCAACTCCGCCGTTTTTCATAGCGTCAATATCGACGTTCTTCCATTCGACCGAGATCGCTTGCTTTGAGTTATCAAGCATTATCGCATTTACGGTATCGGGAAGAAGAATATCACCGTTGAGGTCGATAATAAGCTCTACGTCCTCTATAGCGTCTGCCTTCACGTCGACTTTATTGCCGTTTTTGACGAGATCAAATACCTTCAGCGACTCAAGCACCTTGCCGTTTTGGTCAAAGAACGCCTGATTGTCGACCGCGCATCCGCCGTACCACTTGCCCGCATCGTCGGGGTCGTAGTCAGCCGCATAAGAGGTCGCCCACCCCGAGCCGTATTTCTCCCACAAAGCAAGATTTGCTTCGTAGCTTTCGTTGCCGACCGAGATCCACGTGCCCTCCCAATAGAACACGCCGATACAGTTGGTCGTCTTATTGACCGCGGTATCTATCACGTCTCGGACGAGATTTGCCTGTCCTTGAACCGTGAAGGGATATTCCTTTACTATTCCGCCGCCGTCACCTATAGTGTTTCCGTAAAGGTCCGTATTCTCCGAAGTAAATGCGTAGGAGGTCTCGGCGATCATAACCTTTTTGTCATAGGTCTCGGCAACGTTTGAGAGCACCTCTGAAAGATTATCGAGCGTGCCGTGCCAGAAAGGATAGTATGAGGATGCGAAGACGTCGTAATCCACCCCGTAATAATCGAGGTTCTTGCTGTAGCTTACGTAATTAGTCACCTTTTCAGGATTTGCGAAATGTATTACGACAAGCGCATCGGGGCAGACCTCACGGACCGCCTTTGATCCCGCCGACATAAGCTGGGTGATCTTTTTCCAACCACCAAGCGCGCTACTCGATTCACCACACATATATCCGTTTGTTTCGTTACCTATCTGCACCATTCCAACGTCAACGCCGGCTTCAACGAGCATTTCGAGACATTCCTTGGTATATTCGTAAAGAGCCTCGGATTTTTGGTCAATATTCATTCCCTTCCATGCTTTAGGCACCATCTGTTTCGCGGGATCTGCCCAGAAATCGCTGTAATGGAAGTTGACGAGCAGCTTCATACCGTATTTGGTCGCACGCTTGCCGACTTCTATGGCATTCTCTATGTCACAGTTTCCTCCGCCGTATCCGTTTCCGTTTTTATCAAACGGATCGTTCCAGATACGAACGCGGATATAATTAATACCGTTTTGGCTAAGTATCTCGTACACGTCCTTTTCGGTGCCGTCGTAATCGTAATACTTAACACCGCTATCCTCAAGAGACGGCACGCACGACGCGTCCATACCCATAATGAACTCATCGGTAAGATTTTCTACCTTCTCCACGTAGAGCGTGTCGGAGCTTACGTTCGTTTTTATTTTATTCGGTCTCCAATCGCTGCTCTGGTCGTTACAAGCGGCAAAGCTAACCGTTACACCTATAAAAATCGTGCAAAATATGATCTTTAAGATAAAGTTTTTCATATATTCTCCGTTCCGAACAGTCCCCACCTTTTTTGGATATAAGGTGGGGACTATAAAAATTACTTAATGAGGGTATCGTTGACGTAAATTCTTACGCTTATTCCGTCAACGGTTACCGAGCCACTCTCGCGAGAAAGCACTGCTGCTCCCGCATTCTCTCCGTCGGCAACAAGATTCCACTCACCCTCAAGGGTGCAAGGAAGATTCTGCGAATGAGGATTGATGAGTGCGAGCGCCTTGCCGCCGTTTCCGTCGTCAAAGGTGACTACTGCAACACCGCTGCCAAGCTCCTCGTAGCTTATTGCCGTATCATTATTTATAAAGATACCGTAGGTCTTGCGGAGCTCGATCAAGCCCTTGTAGTAGAGCATAGTCTCGTACTCACGAGTGCCTTCACGAAGGACCGACCAATCAATATTGTTTATCTCATCACTCGATTGATAGCTGTTCTCGTCTCCGTCCTTGGTTCGAAGCATTTCCTCACCCGCCTGCCAGAACGGAGTTCCCTTTGACATAAGGATTATTGCCGCGCCGAGATTATTCATCTTATTTCTTGCATCGTCGGTTGCATTGGGATTGGACAGCAGAAGCTTATCCCAAAGCGTATTGTTGTCGTGCGCGCTCATATAGTTTATGACCATAGAATTCTTAACCTGCCATCCGAAGCCGCCCGTAGCCGCACCGCCCATGCTGAAGATGATCTTTTTGAGATTGTAGCTGTTTGCATCTCCGTTGATATATCCCTGCGCCGCTTTATCAAACACGCTTCCCTTCAATCCGTCGCGCATAACGTCGTTAAAGACCGCTACCGAGCCGATAGCATCGCCCGTGGGAGTTATCTGGCTTATATTGGACTGATTTGCCTGAGGGCTTGAATCGATCGTCGAGCCCATCTTCCAGCCTTCTCCGTAGATGATCGCGTTCGGATTGATAGCGTGCACCGCGCTCTCGACTCCTTGCATAGTCTCAAGGTCGTGCAGACCCATAAGGTCAAATCTGAGTCCGTCAAGTCCGTATTCCTCTACCCAATAGGAAGTGGATTCTACCATGAACTTACCGTACATATATCTTTCCGAAGCGGTATCGTTACCGCAGCCGCTTGCGGAGGAGTTTGCACCCGTTTCGGTGTATCTGTAGTAATAGTACGGAACTATTCTGTTGAACGAGCTGTTGGCGTCGTAGGTGTGGTTATATACTACGTCCATAACAACGCCGATCCCTGCTTTATGGAGCGCCATCACCATTTCCTTGAATTCCTTTATTCTGACCTCTCCGTTGTACGCATCCGTGGAATAGCTTCCCTCGGGAACGTTATAGTTCTTGGGATCGTATCCCCAGTTGAACGGCGCGTTGGGATCGCTCTCATCGACGGTCGCGTAGTCGTATACGGGAAGGAGATGAACGTGAGTGATTCCAAGCTCCTTGAGGTAGTCAACGCCTACGGGCATGCCGTGTTCGTTGACAAGCCCCGTTTCGGTAAATGCGAGATATTTTCCCCTATACTGCGAGGACTCTATCTTGTTTGAGAAATCTCTTACGTGAACCTCCCAGATTATTGCCTTGGAATAGCTGGTGATAGGATCTGCAAGCGCTTTTGAGTCTTCCCATCCCTCAGGATCGGTAAGAGAAAGATCGACCACCATTCCGCGATTGCCGTTGACTCCTGCCGCCTTTGCGTACGGGTCAACCGCCTCTTGAGTTCCCACGGCAGTAGTTACCGTATAGGTATAATACGTACCGTGACCGCACTCCTCGGTATGCGACCAGACGCCCTTATCGCCCTTGACCATATCAACGGTCTTATAGGCATCAACTCCGTCGCCCGCTTCAAACAGATTAAGAACTACCTTGGAAGCTGTGGGCGCCCAGACCTTGAAGGTCGTCGTATCACCATCTATGATAGCACCAAGGTCCGTTCCGTCATAGTGATAATTGTCGGCAAAGTATTGGCTATCGAAGATGCCCATGGGTATGACCGTTGTCTCACCGTATCCTTCGATATTAACGGTATACGTTTTTGAGAGATCAAGGCTTTCTTCGACCTCGATGTATCCCGTCTTTGACTGCCTTCCCATGGTAGAGATGCTAGTTACCTTGATCTCGCGATCTCCCTGATACACCTTTACCTGATCGCAGCTCGAAATAGTAGCGGCGGGCGTTATGCTGTAGCTGATCTTTCGCTCGTCTGCCATTCCTGCTAATTTAAATCCTCTTATCATTACGAGAGTTTTTCCTCCATCATAGCTTTTGAACTGATCCTGAACGCCCGATTTCAAATAGATGACGGTCTCCTTGCCCTCTATAGTGGCAAATCTGTCCTCCTCGAAATCCTTAGTAGCGCTTCCCCACGAGCTTCCGCCCGGGTCGGAGCAATCTCTACGCACTATAAATCCAACCTGCTCTACGTCCTCGGGAACGTTGATGACGACCTTGGCGCCGTACTCACATTCGTGAAAAACGTAGCCTTGACCCGCCTTGTCGCCCCACCAGATCCACATATCGCAGTTTTCGTAAGTTCCATTATAGGTCCAATAAAAAGTAAGTTGATTGTATCCGTCCTCCAAAGGAAGCTTATATTCATCCTTGGGCACGTTGTCCTCAGGCTCCGACGTGGTCGTTTCACCTGCACCGTCACCCAACGTATTGCATGCGGTCAAGCCGACCGATATTATCATTAACAACGCGAGGATCAGGGATACGTAACGAAATGTCTTTTTCATATAGGTCTCCATTCTACCACAATTGTTATCGTTGGATTTTGCTGCAAAGGCAAAATCCTTGCGTGAAAAAGCATACTTCACTATCAGATTGGAAGCAACTTTCACGCTGGTCTCCATTTTGCTACAAAATAATCGTTGGATCTTGCTGACTTGATTTTATTTGTTGCGCTTCGTCTTGGTGGCAAGATCGAGCATCCTTTCTCTGAGCTTTGCCGTATTGTATCGCGAACTTATTCTCCACGCCCAGTTGCCCGTTGCGGTAGAGGGAGTGTTCATTCTTCCCTCCTCGTTGGAAAGCTCAAGATAATCCTGCATGGGAACTATCGCAAGATTTGCGATGCTGTTGAATGCAAATTCGATAAGATCGTACGTGCGGCTCTGTCCTTTGGTGTGAGGACACTCCTTATTAAACCTCGTTTTCGCGTCGCCCGAAAGGTTCCTCACCCACGTATAAGTACAGTCGGAATCGTGGGAGGAGGCATATACTACGCAATTCTTGGTCTCAAACATTCTCGGCAGATACTCGCTATCCTCATCGTAGAATGCAAAGTGGAGCATCTTCATTCCCGGGAAGCCTGTATCGGTAAGAAGCTCGCGTACGTCCTCGGTAATAAATCCAAGATCCTCCGCGATGATCTTTGCTCTCGGATATTTGTCGGCAATCGCGCGGAAGAGCGCGATTCCGGGCGCGGAATCCCATTTTCCGTTTCTCGCGGTCGTCTCACCGTAAGGCACGTTATAGTATCCTGCAAATCCGCGGAAGTGGTCTATTCTGAGAATATCGTAGAGCTTGAACGCTGAGCCGACTCTGTCTATCCACCACGAAAAACCGTCCTTCTCCATAAGCTCCCAGTTATATATCGGGTTGCCCCAAAGCTGTCCGTCGGGAGAAAATCCGTCGGGGGGGCAGCCTGCCACTACAGTAGGATTATAATTTTCGTCAAGCAAGAACTGCTCGGGAGCCGCCCAGACGTCCATACTGTCGTGAGCCACGTATATCGGCATATCTCCGATGATCATTATTCCCTTTTCGTGAGCGTGGCGAACGATCTCCTTCCATTGAGCCGCAAACTCGTACTGCACCCAACGCCAGAAGGACATTTCCTCCTCAAACTCAGCTTTGTGGGTGATCGCCTTTTTGTAGTTTCTGTGCTCCTCGTCCCAATAGGTCCACTGGCAATAGTTATAGCGCGTCTTGAGCGCCATAAAGAGCGCGTAGTTCTCGAGCCACGAGGCGTTATTCTTTACGAATTTCTTATATTCCGCGTCGGGCTTGAAGCGGAAGTGCGCCATTCGGAGAGCAAGATATCTTACGTTAAAGAGTCTTCCGTAATCTATTTTTTCGGAATCGTTTTTCTGCGCTTCAAGCTCTTCCTTGAACAAAAGTCCTTTTTTCGCGAGAATATCAAGGTCTACGAAATAGGGGTTTCCCGCAACGGACGAGGGCGACTGATACGGGCTGTCTCCGTAAGACGTGGGATTAAGAGGCAGTACCTGCCAGCATTTTTGTCCCGTAGCGTCAAGAAAATCAATAAAATCATGCGCCGCCTTACCAAAGCTGCCGATGCCGTACTTTGAGGGCAGACTGCTGACGGGCATGATCACTCCCGCCTTATGTTTAAATCCGAAATTTTTAGTATCATTCATAAAAACGATCCTCCTAAAATGTCGTTTGAATTTTGCATTATTTTTTAGTCGTATCATATAGCCGAAAAGACTTACTTTATACGTCCATTAATGATTATATCATTAAATAGCGAAAATTTCAATAGAAAAATACAAACAAATTATAAGATTTTTATACAAATTGAACATTTTTATTCCAAAAAAAGCAAAATGGAGCAAGGACACACGTCCTTGCTCCTGACTTTAAAAATATTTTATTTTTTGCTCTGTACTTTAAAAACAATGCCTGTAAGTCCGCTGTCGATAAGACTGTAATCATCCGTCCAAGCATCGCCGTCGGTCACAAAGTTGCCGGGACCGTATGCACCCACAATAGACGGATACTGATGCAACGGTCCGAACAAGTTTCGCCTCGTGCCGACCACCGTAACGTCGATAGGCGCGCCGCTACGGTATGCTTTGGTCACGTCCGCTTCGTACGGATCCCAACCGAGAACCGTAGTCTTGCCGAGTGCCGTCACCTTGACGCAGGCACCCGTAAAATGCTCGGGGGAAATAACTATTCGGTCAGCTTCGTTGCCGTCCGAGCCAAGAACGCCCGCATAGTGCTCTGCGGTAAGATGATAGGTGATGCTTCCCGTGTAGAACGGCATATCGTAGCTTGCGTAGTTTTCGCATCCGATAAGCTTGGGAGACGCGGTAAGACTTCTCTTTCTTCCCTCGATCTTCACGCCGAAATCTCCGACGAGATACAAAGCCTCGACGTTAGTAGTACGCATAAAGGTCACGTCGACCGTCACTGTATTTTTACCAATCTTCAACGCACCCTCGGGGATCACCATACGCTTGAAGCAATCGTCTATCCAAAAGTCGTTTATATCCTCGTTTTTGAGGCTGACTCCGTTGATCTTGTAGGAATTGAGTTCTGGGCGCTCGCCTGCGAGAAAAATCTCTCCGTCGGGCACGGTGCCAACGTAAAATTCGTATTCAAGCTGAAGCTCGCCGTATTTTTTCGTGTCGTTTAGCTTGGCATACCAAGGCTGGAGCATCTCTCCTCCGCGCCACTCTATGCCGATATCCGAGCGTATCTCGCGGTCTGCGCGCAAGACCTCGGTCTCGCTATGCCACTCTCCGTCCTTCCAACGCCATTTTACCCAGTCCAGCACGCAGACGCCGGGCTCGTCGGCGGTATATTCGAAATCTCCCGTTATCGTAGCCTCTGCCACGGTATCCCAAGCATTGAGCGCCTCGAGATCCTCCTTTTCGGGAGTGAAAACATAGCACCTTGTGCCTGCCGCCTCGAGATCAAAGTATACGCGGATCTCTCTGCCGTTGTACTTTGAGATAAACGATGCGTCGAATCTCTCGCCCGTTTCAAGATCCCATTCTTCAACGTAATAGTTCTTCGGCACTGAGAGCGTGAGCATCAGCTTTTCTTTTGGAGATTCTCTATCGGTATTCAGAACAACAACGGCATATCCGTCCTCGCCAAAGCCTTTTCTCACTTGGGCAAAGACCGATTTTTCGGTATTCCCATCTTCTTTTGTGACCTTGACGCAAGCACGGCTGTTTGCGTGCACTGCCGTGACTATTTCTTGCTCATCAAAGCCTACCTTTATTGCTCCGCACAATTCCGAGAGCTTGTCGGGATCATCAGATGCTACGGCATCGACGTATGTAGGAACATCGCCTGCAAATATGACCTTTCCTCCCTGCTCGATAAAGCTCTTGAGCAACGCCAGAGTTGTCGGTCTTATAGTCAACATATTTGTAACTATCACTACGCGATATTGAGCTTTTCCGACCCTTAAGATCGGCTTGCCATCGTTATCAATCTCTACCGATGCCATACGCGACATCATTTCTTCCTCTCCGTAGTCAAAATCTATCTGATTATCGGTGAGAACGTGGAATATCTCTGCATATCTCTGCTCATACGGTGCGACGTCCTCTGAGACGTTGTATATCCAATTCGACCATCCCATATATGCCTGACACCAGACCGACTCGATCGGATTGAGAAGCAAAACGTCGCAGTCTGCTTCTCCCTCTGACATAACGAGGCCAAAGCGCGCGAAATAGTCCTCGACCTTGGAATAATCCTTATACCACGGCGACTGATGCAGTATCGATGCGGGGTAATCTCTTTTGGATTCGCCCTCCATAGTGTACCACGACAGATGCTGACATCGTAGATTTATTCCAAAGAGCGCCTGCCAATCTCCGACTGCCTTGTGTGATTTGAAATTAAACTGCCAGCCCGTGCATCCGTAAAGCTCGGAAAGCAGCCATTTTTTGCCGAGCTGACATGCCGCCGACGAAAGCTGCTTGACTATCCAATAGCAACGGTTATGCTCGGAAAGACAGTCTATTCCAGGGTATCCCATATACTCATAAAAGCGCATGAGCGAGCCCTCGGGAACGGTCTGATTCATAAGGCTGTCCTCGTGGAGCACGTGACCCGTGAATATAATTCCGTTCTTCTCACACCAATCGTTGATCGGCTTGGCAAAGCGTTCAAGAAAGAGAGCGTCGGCAAGGTCAATATAATGTAGCTTTATCGGCGCGACCTTCTCTGCCATCGGGCGATAAAAAAGCTCGGGAATGATCGGCTCGGGATCGTATCCGTAGCGACGGCGAAACTCCTCGAAAATATCGTCGGTCCAACACATCGCGCAAGAGATGACTCCATCAGCTTCTCTGCGGTTGTCAAGGCAGTGGCCGCGGTGCGGCTCGTCGGTAAAAATGCCCTTGATGCTTCTGCCAAGACGGTCTCCGCAACGCTTTTTGTACTCCTCGTGAGTCATTTCGATAAATTTGTCGGTCGCCTTGCGGCTCATCGTATCTATGTAGGTCGTTCCGTTGTAGTTCGAGTTGCAGGGATCGGGCACGATGGCAAAGCGGAGCGCGCGCCATTTTCCAGACAGATCGGCGCAAGAGTCCGACATCCTTTCAACAGCTTCGGCAAGTGCCTTTATAGCTTTCTCCGTCGAGGATATATTGTCAAGCCTTTTGTAAGTCCAAAGATCGATTCCGTCTATTTTTGCAATAAACAAGGCTATAGACTCATCGTTCCATTCTACTTTATCGATATCCGATTCGTAGACGTAAAGCGACTTCATACGGTACTGCGGATCGACGGTCACCTTTCCACCAGCAGACCCCGAGGGCCACCTGTCCTCGTCGTAGAGCCAAGCCTCCATTCCGTCTGCCTCGGCGGCGTCAGCGACCTGATTTATCAGCTCAAACCATTCGTCACCGAGATACTCGGTTATAAGTCCTGCGCGTGAGTGCATAAAGTATCCGCCAAGTCCCATCTCTTTCATAATATGTGCCTGACGGACAAGCTCCTCGCCACGCAATTCCCCGTTCCACGACCAGAACGGCTTGCCACGGTATTCTGCCGATGGCGAAATAAATTCTTGCTTTATCTTTTCAATGCGTTTCATAATCTTATCCTGTGAGCTTCAGTTCTTTTTGCCAAAATAAGTCATCATCATCTCGAGCACTCGTGACGAGCCGCTTCCGTTGGGTTGCCAAGGGTTATACCAAGGATTTATCGAGCAATAACGCTCTGCGACGATATTCTCCTCGGTCATTCCGTAGTAAAGCATAGCATCAAGCGACTCCTTGGCTTTTTCATATTCGCCGCACGCTACCCACGCCTTTATCCAATAGGTCTCGCTCTGCATTGTGTACCACACGTCGCCGTAGCCACCGAAGTAGGCTTCATCCCACATACTCGCGCAGCTCGTCATTCTGCCTGTGAGTCCCTTTTCAAACTGACCGCGCTTGCGGAAGAACGCCTCCATCTTTTCGTGGATATCGCTTCCCGGCTCGATAAAGCCCGTATAGAGCAGATACGGTGCGCCGTCGGTATAATAGCTGTAGTTTTCGCTGTCCTCGAACGAAATCCCGAGCATGTGAGGCAGGATATATATTTCGTCATTCTCGTGGCCGCGGAAAAGCAGGTCTCGGATATCGCAGATGACCTCGCTATAATCGTCGTATATTGCCTTGGTGCGCTCATATTCGTCCGAGCCGTACTGCTCAAGTGCCTCGCACATCGAGCGCAGAGCCATACAGTTATGGCTATCCGTAAACGTCCAGAACTGTCCTCTTTCCGCCCAGTCGCTACCTACCCCCGCAGGGAACAAACGCTCGTAGCCGTTCTCTCTTGGCGACATTCTCTTTCTTTCTATCCAATCGCGCATATCGACAAGATATGGCAAGAATTCTTCAAATTCTTCTCTGCTGTTTACGTTTTTGAGGTGCTCCGAAAGTCCCCAGATGACCGAGCCCGTAAAGTTATCCCAGCCCGCAGTACTTCCGATCTTGCCCTTGTCCTCGCCTTCCGTGACGAGCCAACGGTCAAAATATCCACGGTAAGCGTCAGCGCTATATTCGGTTATGCCCGCGCGCTCGAGATTGACGAGCACCTGCGCGCCCTCGTAGGGCCAGACGAAGCGCGCGATGTCTCCTTGACGTACCGTGATAGTTTCCTGACCCTCGTAGCGCGAGATCATCTGCATACACTGAACGGCACAATGCTTGTATACGCCGAGATATCTTTCGTCGTCGGTATTCGGGAGATTGGTTATCTTTTCGGCCGTCTGACGCCAAAATTCGACCGCCTCGGCACGTTTTATATCGTAATCGAAGTCTACTATCTCCTCTTTTGCGCGCAGAGCGCCCGTGAACGACATACTCTCGCCTGCCTCAAGGCTATAATCAACTCGGAAATAGTCTGCGGCGGCAAAGCTATGGCCGTTTTTCGAGTGATCCACCCACTCGGCATCACACTTGACGCAAATATATCCCATATCGCTCGCCGCAACGCCCTCGGAGATCTTTTCCCACGTGCGCTTGAGCATATACCAATTCTTTTCATTGGGTCGGTAGGGGCAATATCCCTCCTGATGCTGATTGACCATATATTTTTCCTGACCCGAGCGCGCCATAAGTCCTATACTGCTCTGCACCACCTCATCCGAGTCATTAACAAGCGTGACCTTGAAATATATCGTAGGATTTCGCTCGTCACCTGCAAACGCCTCGACCTTGGTCAAGCACTCGCCGCGATTTATGACCTCGTATATCGGCAGACCGCACTCAATGGGGCGATACTTGGTTTTGTCGAGGTCAAATCCGACCATATCGTCGCCGTGCAGCACGAGCAATCCAACTCCAAGCTGGCCGACGTGAATACCGTTGTCCCGAAGCGGAAGATCGAGTATCTTAAAATCGGGACAAAGCAGAGCTATTCTCTCGGATAGCGGTCTATGAAGGTATGCTTTTGTGGTTTTCGGTCTTTGCCAGGTTGGATTTTTCATTTTAATCTCCATTCCGCCGCCAACGGCGGCACAAATAGTAATCGATGAATTTTGCCGCAATGGCAAAATTCGCGCGTGAAAAAGCATACTTCAATGTAAAACAGAAGTAACTTTCACGCTTGACTCCTTTTGCGGTCTTGATTCTGATAATATGATACCATACTATTCGATCAAAATCAATAAGATTTGGAAAATCGGCATTAAAAATACTTTTCGGAGCAACAAAAAAGCACTTGCTCGCAAGTGCTTTTTATCGTTTTCAGTTTCTTCCGCGTTGTTGAACCGCGCCCTCAAGATATGCATTCAGGAGCATTTTCATATCGTCCATTCGACTAAGTATCTTTTTGCCCTCGTCGGTATCTCTTACGAGCTTTCTCACCTTCATCATCTCGAAAACTACGTCCTGCGCGGCAATTATATCCTTATTTTCCTTAAGAGCCTTCGTCTTGCCGTCAAACTGACCGTGAGACACGAGTCTGAGCCCTCTGGACGAATATATGAGCGTATAGCCCGCAATTCCCGTGGTCTTATGGTACGCTTTGCAGAAGCCACCGTCTATAAGGATATACCTTCCGTTTGCCTTTATGGGATTTTCACCACTTCTAACGGGAATGTGACCGTTTATCAAATGCGACTCGTTTCTGTCGAGTCCGAATTCGTCGAGTATCCTGCATACCGCGTCAAAATTATCGATGTAACTATAATAGGGATTGCGCTTTTCTTTCCACACATGCTCGTCGGACACAAAATAGCGCTCGAATGTAGTTATCTTCTCTTTGCCAAACAAGGGACTCTTTCTTCCGCACCACAAATAGTACATAAAATCAAGAGATCTCTCGTCGCCGTTATAATATGCCTTGCGCGCCATACGGTCGCAAGCATCCATATACGTCTTGCCCGACATATCTTCTTTTCCAAAGATCGAGATCTTCTCAAGCTGACCGTCCTCGGTCATAGGAATACAGCCGTGATAAAGAAGATTATTGTTATGTATTTTGTAGATTCCGCCCACGCGATACATAAATTCTATATGCTTATTGAGCGCTTTGCTATGCTTGAATGAATTTACGAGTGACGCCATCAAACTCTCTTCTTCGGGGGAGAGCGCATACGGGTCACAAGGGTCTATCGTCGGGAAATGGTAATCGTTCAGGGGGTAATCTACCCCGTCTATATTTACCGTATGCTTTTCGTAGTCGATCTTATCAAGCAGAAGTCTGTCGTTCATCTCGTATTCGGGATGTCTCATTATCAACTGTCCTTCAAGCTTGAAGAGAATTATAGCGATAGCCTTGTGTGCCTTCGACAGATTATCCATACTACTCTTAATATAGTACTTGTCGTCGGGATTCCTCGGCATAAACCACGTACAGTTCTTATAAGTCTCCTGCGCGTATCCTATAAGATCACGCAGACTGATACCGTACGTATTTTCTATCAAGGACAAAGTATTATACTGTATCGCGGAGTTGAGCACCGTAGCGATACAAGCGGGGCTTCCCGCCGCAGCTCCCATCCATACGATGTCGTGGTTTCCCCATTGGATATCGACATTATGGTGTTCCATCAGCATATCGAGTATCTCATCGGCGCGAGGACCTCTGTCGTATATATCTCCGACAACGTGAAGACAGTCCACAGCCATTCGCTTGATGAGTCCGCAAAGCGCCTCAACGAACGCCTCGCCTTGTCCGATATCGATAATCGTCGACATAATATGCCTATAATATTCCTGCTTATTATGCTCCTCGCCGCTGGTATGCAAGAGCTCATCTATTACGTACTGAAACTCCTCGGGCAGTGCATCACGCACCTTCGCGCGAGTATATTTCGACGCCACCGAGCGAGCAAGGTCAACTAAGCGATATAACGTCAGACTGTACCAATCGTCAGTATCCTTTCCCGCTTCGTGAAGCTCGCTTATCTTTTCGGTCGGATAATATATGAGTGTACAAAGCTCTCGTCTTTCATTCTCGGACATCGAGCGATAGAACAAGCCGTCCACCTTTTCTCTGATGACTCCCGAGCAATTATTCATTATATGATTAAACGCCTCTGCCTCTCCGTGAAGGTCACTCATAAAATGCTCCGTGCCTTTGGGCAGATTTGCCGTGGCATTGAGATTTATGATGGACGAACTCACAGATCGTATCGAGGGATATTCACGAGACAATACATTGAGAAGCTTTAGCTGTTCGACAGAATACGCAGTCTTTTTCATATAATTCTCCATAATAATTTATTGGGGAACGCAAGAAGAGGCTTGTGATTTGGATTTATTCAGCAGAAACGGGGGTTTTCTTTATAAAGAGCACTCCAAGGGTGTTTCTTCCGCAATGGGAGGAAACGGTACAGCCCGCGCGGGTGATCATAACGTTGGCTTCGGGCGCGATCTCCTTGACCTTATTTACACAGAGCTCGATGATCTGGGGATCACAGCCCGCGTGAGTGACGAACACCTTGTCGATATTGATGTCGCTCGCGTCGCCCATACGGTCAGAAATATACGTGGGGAGAACGGCGGCAAACTTGCCGCGGTACTTTTTATTCACGCCCATTTTGCCGTCCTTAACGGTAATACAAGGCTTAAGCTGAAGCAGATTTGCACCTAGAGCCGCAAGAGCCGAGCATCTGCCGCCCTTGTGCAAAAATTCAAGACTGTCGATAACGAACGATGCGTCAACGTAGCTTGCAAGACGAGCACACTCGTCGGCTATCTCCTTTGCGCTCTTTCCCTGCTCGGCAAGCTCTGCCGCGGTAAGAACCAAAAGTCCGCCGCCCGTTGAAAGATTTCTCGTATCGACCACGTGCACGTTCTCAAAATCGCTTGCGGCGATGCGCGCGTTGCTCTGCGTTGCGGACATTTCTCCGCTTATCGTGAATACGACGATCGAATAGCCCTCACCCGTATACTTTTCAAAAATATCCGTAAACGTTGCGATATTTATTGCCGCGGTCTTGGGGAGCTGACCCGTCTTTTCGTAATTTTCGTATATCATATCGGGGTTGATATCTACACCGTCGGTGTATTCATTTCCGCCTACGGTAACGTTCAAGGGAATGATCTTAATTCCATATTTCTCTATAAGCTCGTTGCTGAGATCCGCTGTGCTGTCGCTTATAATAAGAACTTTCTCTGACATAATTTTACCCTTCTTCGATTTTATTCGCATTTTTGACTTAAATATGCGTTTCTATTGTTTATTTTATCACTGTTTTGTTAACTGTATGTTAAAAGCGGGAAAATTTGCTGTGTTTTGTTTGATTTTATGAAGATTACTATTTTGGAAATTGACAGCAGAACTCTGAATCCAGTTTTGCGCCGTTTATTTATTCAATAACAACGCACATTGAGCGCAAAACGATCAAATGCAAGCATTTGAGGATTCTTCGTTTTCAATATCCAAGATAACAAAACAAGAGGGGAGATAGCAGAACTCTGAATCCAGTTTTGCGCCGTTTATTTATTCAATAACAACGCACATTGAGCGCAAAACGATCAAATGCAAGCATTTGAGAGATTCTTCGTTTTCAATATCCAAGATAACAAAACAAGAGGGGAGATAAACTCCCCTCTTGTTTTGTTATGGTGGAGACAGCAGAACTCGAATCTGCGACCCCTTGCATGTCAAGCAAGTACTCTAACCAACTGAGCTATGCCTCCGTAT